>NZ_SMTE01000059.1 GCF_004357765.1 Pseudomonas putida
ATAAAAAAATCATTATTCAAATTTCATCTTTATCCAATTTAAATATCAAAATAATAAATATAAATATAATTCAATAAATTAAATCCACTTACTTTTTATTAATCTTTCCCTTTTTAAAAATTTTACACTTTTTTTTTAAATTTCTTTCTTTACTATATTCTAATAAAATTCTATAATTACTTAATTTTTTATTACAAATAAAAACTTATTCCAAATATCCACAATATTTCAATTCTTCCTTAAAATAAAAATACAACTACTTTATTTCTAAAAAAAAAATAAAAAACCCCTTATCAAATTTAAACCAATAACTTACACCTTACCATAACATTACTCTACCACTAAATTAAAAAAACCCTATTTAATTCAATTCCTAAATAAAAAACTAACTAATATAACTAATACATCTAATTATTACTACATATACTTATTATATAAATTTATATAAATTATATAAATAAAATTCTAATATATATACATCAATATATAATTTATATAATTTACATAATAACTTATCAAAAAACAAAAAATAATATTTACCTAATAAATAAAATATAATAAAATAATAATAATTTTTTCATATTAAATTTAACCAATATCAATAAAATACATTCTTTCAAAATTAAATCTAAAAATCATTCTAATCATAACACCAAATTCATTTCATTAATACATAAATATACTCACCAATTCAAATATTTCATCAAATCATTAATAAATAAATTCCATTTATCCTATCCCTAAACCAAATTCATATTTTATTTTAAAAAAAATCATAATTTTAATCATTATAATCAATTTCAAATATTCATCTATATATTATAAACTTTAATTAACACATATTTATTATTATTTACAT
>NZ_SMTE01000060.1 GCF_004357765.1 Pseudomonas putida
AATTTATTTTTTTTAGTTATTTATTAGAATAATTATTATTTTGAAGTTAATCTGGGGTACGTGTTTGAATTTATTATGATATAATAGTGGGGTGTTTAATGGATTTTTTTAATTTTTTAAGATTTTTTTTGTGAATTTTGAATGGAAGTTAAATAATTTTTTGTGTAGTTTAATTTAATGTATTTATATTTTATTTAGAAGTTTTTAGATGGAATTAATTTTATTTTTTTTATATAGAAAAAGTATTATTATGTATTTAATTTAACAATTTGAAAGGGATATAATTAATTTTTGTGATTGGTTGTTTTTATAGAAAAGAGTTTTTAATTTGATTGATGGGGATAATAAATAAAAATTGATAATTATAGATATTTATTTATTTATATAGATAGAATTATAGATAGATAGATATAATTTAAGAAGAAAATATAAGAAAAATAAAAAAATAAGGTGTTTTTATTTAAAATGTTTTGTGATTTTTAATTAATTTTGGGTTTTAATATAATTATTAGGGGTTAGGGTTATAGTTTGTTTTTAATATTTAGTGGCTTGATTAAATTAAGATTTTGTAATTTTTGAGTTTTTTTGTTGAATGGTTTGTTTTTCTTGGTTGGAATAGGTGAGTTAATTTTTTTTTTTAGAATTGTATTTGAGAATTTTTTGATTTATATGGTTTAGTAGTTAATTTTTTTTTTGTTTTATTATTTTGAAGTTAATTAAAAGAAAAAAAGAAGTTATTTATATAAGTTTTAAATTTGAATTTGGATTAATAAAGAATTTTTTTTTAAGTTTTATTTTTTTTTTTATTTTTAGAAAAGGGAATAAGGTATTGGTATTAATACTTT
>NZ_SMTE01000061.1 GCF_004357765.1 Pseudomonas putida
TTTTAATTTCCAACGTAATTACGACACGACCGAACGATCGAAATTCATTTTAACCGAAATTAACGAATAATACAATTCAAACGTTCGGTAAAAATTTATTTTATTTTTAAATTAAACGAAAAAATAAATTAAATAAATAACTAAAGCACGTCAAAAAAAATACAAAAAATAAATAAAATAAAAATAAAAACACGTAAAAACAAATGAAGACCACTAAAAATACATAAAATAAATTAAAAAATTCAATTTCGAAAACTTACCGGTTAAAAACCGAAAAACGACGAAAAACGATTAAAAATCTTCGCGAAATCACCCACGGAAACGTTTCGGAAACGCCTCGACTTAAATTTTCTTCACGAAAACAATTTTTCCAAGCAAATTCGAAAAAGAAAAAAATTCCTAAGAAACTGAACCCTTTTCTTCTTCACTTCTCCCCCTATTTATAACAAAATAGAAAAGAAACTTACCACCCAGCTCGCCCAGACGAACAGAATTACTTCCTCCAGAAACAACCGCCTTCTGAAAAAAAAATCTGAAAAACCCAAATAAACCTAATTACTATTTACACCCCCATTTTTACTAAATACACCCCCTCAACTTTTTTTAATAATTCTTTTTCGTAAAATTACGGAAACTTACGAATTTCGTAACGATACTTATTTTCTTTCCGTAATATCACGGAACCTTACGGATTACATAATCATCCCCTTTTTAACTTACGGAATATTACGGAACCTCACTTAATTATACAACGATACTTCCATTTAATTTCCGGTATATCACGGAAACTTACGGATTGTACATCAATATTTTTTTAATTTTCCGGCATATCTTAAAATTTCACA
>NZ_SMTE01000062.1 GCF_004357765.1 Pseudomonas putida
AGTAAGAGTTATTGGAATTTTTTTTTTATATATTGGAAGAATTTATTTTTGTTATTAATAGATTAGTAAGAAGAAAAGAATAATTGAAAAATTAAATAGTTATTTATTAAAGTTTTAATTATTTAATGATTAGAATTAAATGAGGATATATAGTTTGGAAATGAAGGATAAAAATTTGTTTATTTATATTAAGTTTTTGAGGAGTTTATTTAAGATTTATTTGAATGATTATTTAATAGAAAATAAAAGTTTTGGTTTTGGTTTATTGGGATAGAGATAGGAAAAAAAGAGATTTTTGTGGTTTATGGATTAGTTGAATAAATGTAGTAATTTGTGGGAATATTAAAGTATATTATATTTATAGTAATTTAGTATATAGTTTATATATGGGGTAATTGTTTTTTAATTGTAAAATAGTTGTATAAATAGTTATATTAAAATAGAATTGTTTTTTTATGATTGTTAATGATATTATAAAAATTAAAAATTTTTTTAGATTTTATTTTGGGAAGGTATAGAATATAAATTTGTTTATTTTGATAGTTTTATTATATGATAAAAATTTATATGATAAAGTTATTAAAATAAATAAATTTATATTTTATATTTTTTTTTTATATTAGAAATGTTTGATTGATATTTAGTATGTTATTTAATGTAAAAAAAGAATAGTATAAATATTATATAATTTATAATATTATAAAATTATTTAACTTGAATAAAAAAAAAAAAAAAAGAAATAAAAAAAAAGAAAAATCCTGATCAGAAAAACCAGAAAAAATATACTGAAAGATCTTTAAACCGGACAATATCTGAACAATACAGAATTGTCACCAAATAAGC
>NZ_SMTE01000063.1 GCF_004357765.1 Pseudomonas putida
GTAATTATTTAATATTTTTATGAAAAAATAATTTTATTAGAATGTTTTTGCGGTTGAATATATTTTGAATTTGATAAATGTATTGTTTGTGAAGTATGTGTTTGTGTATGTTTTATTGATTTATTTGTTGTTGATTGGAAATTAGAAATTGATATTTGAAAGAAATAGTTGTTTAATTATAGTATTGATTTTGGAATTTGTATATTTTGTGGTAATTGTATTGAATATTGTTTAATAAATTGTTTATTAATGATTGAAGAATATGAATTTTTAATTTATGATTGTTATGAATTGAATTATAATTAAATTGTTTTGGGTTGTTTATTAGTGTTAGTAATTGATGATTATATAATTAGAACAATTTAAATAAAATTTAATTAATTATTTATAAAATTATAAAATTTTTTTAAAAATTAAAATAATAGAATATTTATATAAAATATAAAAAGAATAAAATATGGATATATATATATTTGTTTATTTTGAAATTTTTTTTTTATTGAAAGAAAAGAATGAAATAATATTGATTTTATAATAATTGTATTTATAGTAATTTATATTTTTTATGTTAGGAGTTGGTGGAATTTAATGTGGAGATAATTTTAGTATTTAATAAGTTTTTTTTTTGGTTATATTAATAAGGTTATGAAATTTTGATTTATTTATTTTTTATTTTATATAGAATGGATTTGTTTGAATTGTTATATGATTTTTTTTTAGTTTTTTTTGGATTGGGTTTTATATTAGGAAGTTTGGGAGTAGTATTATTTATGAATTTTATTTTTTTTGTTTTTTTATTGGGTTTAGTTGTTGTTTGTATATTTTTATTTTATATT
>NZ_SMTE01000064.1 GCF_004357765.1 Pseudomonas putida
ATAGGATGTGTTAGTATGGAGAATAATATATTTGATTATGATGTTTTTGTGTTTGGTTTTTTTAGAGTTAAATTTTGTTATAAGTTTAATAAATTTTTTTATAAGGATTTTTTTAAATATAATTTATATATTTTTATTTTTATTGTAAGTGTAGAAAAAAAAAAAAAGAAATTTGAAAAAGTTTTATGCTAATGGATTTTAAATTTATGCAAAATGTTTTTTTATTTTTAAAAAGTTTAATATATATTTGATATTTTTTATGTGAAAATGTTTAATTTTTAGAAGGTTTTTTTGATTGTTATTTAAAAGTTTTAATAATGTATGAATATTGGATTTTTTGAGATAATTATAGATTTTGGGAGGTAATTTTAATTGGTTAATAAAAATGGATTTTAATGTTATTTTTTTTTTTTTTTTTTTTAGTTTTTTTTTAGTTAATATATTATGAAAAGTAAAAAGGGGTAAAGTAATTTTGTGTTGATTGTTTTTTAAATTAAAGTTATTTTTTTTTGTGTGTAAAAAGGGAATAAATAAATTAATTAAATTTTGGGAGGTTTTATAAAGTGTTTTTTTAGGAGTTAAATTTTTATTTGTTTATATTTTGAGAAAGAGTATCTTTTGTTTTTTATTTTTATTTATATAAGAATGAATATTGTGATTTATATTTTGAATAGGTATAAATGTGGTATTTATAGGATAATTTTTATTTTGAAAGTTTTTTAGTGTTTTTATATGATATTTATGATTTTTTTTAATTTTTTGTTTTTTATTTTATTTTTTTTGTATATTTTTTTTTGTTTTGTGGTTTGGTGTTGTTTGGAG
>NZ_SMTE01000065.1 GCF_004357765.1 Pseudomonas putida
AAAAAATTCTTTCACGTACACTTTTATTATATCAATCTTAATAACACTTTTCATTTCATTTTACTCTACTAATTATCCTAAAACATAATTTTAAACAAAAACAAAAACTTAAAAAATTAATTCTTAAATTTACTTATATTATTTATCAACATACTATTACAACTATAAATTCAAATCACATAATAATAAATCATATTAAAAAATAAAAAAAAATAATAAAAAAAAAATTTTTAAATAATAATTAAAAAATTCCTTCATATTTTTAAAAATAAAAAACAATATCAACTTTTTTAATATTACCCCTTTACTTTTATTTATTTAATTAATAATCTTTTTATTTATAAATATTTATACATAAATTTTTAATTTCTTTCACAATTCTTTAACATTTTTCCTATCTTAAAAAAAAAAAAAATAATAACAAACAAAAAAATAAAATTTTATATATAAATCATTTTTACATAATATAAAAACAAATATAACCAAATAAATCAAAACAATAAATTATAAATCCACCATACACAAATTCAATTCCCATCATTCACCCATTAAATTTATTTATTTTTCTTAATAAATAATTCGCTACAAAAAAATTTTTTTTTAATAAACATATCACAATTAATTACTCCTTTTTCTTATAAAAACAAAAAAACAATTTCTATTTTCTCTACTATTTAATACAACAACAAAAAATCAAATTATCACTATATTTCTTCCTTTTTCTACTTCTTCTTCCAAATACAAAAAAACCCCAAAAAATTACAAATTTTTTTCTACCAATTAAAACCCTCCCTTCACCACCCCCATACAAATAATCTAC
>NZ_SMTE01000066.1 GCF_004357765.1 Pseudomonas putida
AGATTAGGTAGGTTATTTGTATAGTTTTTTATTTAAGTTGGGGAATTTTTTTTTTTATTTAAGGGGGTTAAAAAGAAGGGAAAAAGTAAAGTTATTTTTTTTTTAGTTAAAAAATTTTAAATTAAAATTTGATAAGTGAATTATTTTGTTAGTTAATTATTTATTGAATGATAAATTATTATAAGTGATGGAGATATGTGATTTAAATAATGAAAAATTTAATATTTTAAAATTGTATTTAAAATGATTGGAAAAGTGGAAATAAGATTAGATATAATTTGATTATTTTGAGTAAATTTAAAATTTTTATAGATGAAATTAATTATTAGTTTTTAATTATGGGTTGAATGGAATTTTATATATAAATTAGTTAATAGAAGAATAGAAAAAGTTTTTATTGTGTTATTTAAATTATATATAAATTTTTGAATTAAAGAGTTAATAAGAATAAGTTTTTGATTATTAAGAATAGAATAATTGTTTAGAATAAAGAAATAAATTATATTTGTTGAGAAGTGTAAAATTGTATTTATATGATTTTTGTTGTGTGTTTTGATTAATTGGATTGTTTTTTTATAGATTTCAGCATGTAGGTGTTGTAGATGTGTTTCTGGATATTTTTTTAATATGTCATTTAAGAAAAATAGTTTTTTAAATTTTATGAATTTTTTTAGAATATTTTTTTTTTTAATATTATTTAAATTTGGATTTTTTGTAATATTGGAAGGAGAATAAAGTTAGGTTTGTAAAATTTGTATGGATGATTTATGAAATTTTAAGTATTTAAATTATAATTGTTGTTTTTAAATT
>NZ_SMTE01000067.1:0-342 GCF_004357765.1 Pseudomonas putida
TTCCCCGAAAAGTGCCACCTGACGTCTAAGAAACCATTATTATCATGACATTAACCTATAAAAATAGGCGTATCACGAGGCCCTTTCGTCTCGCGCGTTTCGGTGATGACGGTGAAAACCTCTGACACATGCAGCTCCCGGAGACGGTCACAGCTTGTCTGTAAGCGGATGCCGGGAGCAGACAAGCCCGTCAGGGCGCGTCAGCGGGTGTTGGCGGGTGTCGGGGCTGGCTTAACTATGCGGCATCAGAGCAGATTGTACTGAGAGTGCACCATATGCGGTGTGAAATACCGCACAGATGCGTAAGGAGAAAATACCGCATCAGGCGCCATTCGCCATTCA
>NZ_SMTE01000067.1:417-800 GCF_004357765.1 Pseudomonas putida
CAGGCTGCGCAACTGTTGGGAAGGGCGATCGGTGCGGGCCTCTTCGCTATTACGCCAGCTGGCGAAAGGGGGATGTGCTGCAAGGCGATTAAGTTGGGTAACGCCAGGGTTTTCCCAGTCACGACGTTGTAAAACGACGGCCAGTGCCAAGCTTGCATGCCTGCAGGTCGACGATTTTACAGGATAGGGAAGCCTGCGGCGCCGTCAGCAATCTTCATGATGTTGTGGTTGACAGCAATAACGACCAGTTCAAACTTTTGGGCTACCGTGTAGCCGGAGCCGTTGCCGCCACCGCCCGCCGCGGTGGTCTTTGCATTGTCCGACACCTTACATGACAGGGTGACGTTGGACAGGCGGCCGTAGTTGGTTGAGCCCATGGGGTT
>NZ_SMTE01000068.1 GCF_004357765.1 Pseudomonas putida
ACTATACCCCTCTCTTTATAATACTTTATAATAAAATAAAAAAATAAATTAAATATATATCTATTTAATTCATTTTTTTCACTTAATTCTTATACATAAAAAATAAAACTCAATATTTTTACTACAATTTAAAATCATCATCTTTTCTATTAACTATAAATAATATAATATTCTATAAATTATATTCAAAAGAAACTATTTTATTACACTCATATAACTATCTAATTAAATTCTTCAATCCAAATACAAAAAATAATAAAAAAAATAAATTCAATAAATATATATTCAATTTATTTTCCTACTTTACTACAAAATACTATAAAAAAAAAAATATAACAAATAATATCAAAAAATTTCTATCTCAACAAATCACACATAAAAATATTAATAACACACATAAAATTAATAATATTTCATAACTAATCAATTAAACAACTACTCATAAACCACCCAAAAAAAAATATTTATTATTTAACCCATATCCTAACATAAAAAATCCAATAAAAACAATACTCAAAATAACAATCCATAAAAAAACACCAATATTCAAATCAAATAAAACAAAATTATAACCAAAAAAAATTACTAAATAACTTATTATAATCAATATAACTGATATAAATAATCCTATACTAAATAAACAAATATCTCCTCTAAATAAAATAAAATTCTCTTTAAAAAATAATTTTATTCCATCTGCTAAAACTTAAAAAACTCCAAAAGAACCTATATATTCAAATCCAATACATTATTATATCCCTACAAATATTTCCCTTTCTAACCATAC
>NZ_SMTE01000007.1 GCF_004357765.1 Pseudomonas putida
GGCGGCGGCGGTGGTGGTGGCCACGGCGGCGGTGGCCATGGCGGCGGCAGCGGTGGCGGTGGCCATGGCGGTGGCAGCGGTGGCGGTGGCCACGGCGGTGGCAGCGGAAGTGGCGGTCACGGTGGGAGTGGCGGAGGCAGTGGTCACGCCGGCTCGGGCGATAGTGGCGGTGGTCACGATTCGGGCCGCGGCCACGACGGTAACTCCAACTCTGGGCGCAGCAGCAATCATGCTGAGCGTGGTGATGATCACGGTAACCACGTCGGTGGTGAACCCGGTGACGACCATGGCAACCACGTCGGTGGTGAACCCGGTGACGACCATGGCAACCACGTTGGCGGTGAACCCGGTGATGATCATGGCAATCATGTTGGCGGTGAGCCTGGCGATGACCATGGCAATCACGTGGGTGGTGAACCTGGTGATGATCATGGCAATCATGTGGGCGGCGAACCGGGCGATGACCGCGGTGCTCATGCCGGGGGCGAAGCCGGGGACGACAACAGCCGGAGCTGACAGGCCGTGATGGGCGGTGGCCGCCTGGACCACAAGTGCAGTGAGCGCTGACGACCTATTCCTAAACTATGGAGGGAAGTGGATACATATCGTGTGGGATGTTTTCCCGCGACATATACTGCTTTCGTCTGTCAAGGAACGCGCTCAATGCAACCGCCTACGCAATCTCCCTCTATGTTAAGTGCGCTGCGCCGGGTCGTTCGACCTTTGGTGCGGCTCATGTTGCGCAAAGGGGTCACCTACACGATGTTCGCCGACCTGCTCAAGGAAGTATTCGTCGATGTGGCCCACCGTGAATTTCGTCTGGATGACAAGGTCCCGAGTGATAGCCGCATCAGCCTGCTTACCGGGGTACATCGCAAGGATGTCCGGCGCTTGCGCGCCGAGGGTGACGCTGCGCCTGAGACGCTGCCGGAAAACATCACCCTCGGCGCCCAACTTGTGACTGCCTGGACCACCTGCCGACCATTTTGCAACGAGGCCGGCCAAGCGTTGCCGCTCCCGCGGTTGAGCAGTGTCGGTGGGGACTTTTCTTTCGATGCCTTGGTGGCCAGGATCAGCACGGATATCCGTGGGCGGGTGGTGCTCGATGAATGGTTGCGACTGGGTGTTGTGCGGGTCGATGATCAGGACTGCGTACACCTCGAGGCCCAGGCCTTCGTTCCGCAGAAGGGCTTCGATGAAAAGGCTGCCTATTTCGGCCACAACCTGCATGATCACGCCAGCGCGGCGGTGCACAACCTGAGCGATGAAGGCCCGCCGTTTTTCGAGCGCAGCGTGCACTACGATGCATTGACACCTGCCAGTGTGGCTATCCTGCGTGAGGCCGTGGCCCATGACGGCATGCGCATGTTGCTGGATTTCAGCCGCAGCGCTGCGGACCTCGAAAGCGCCGATGTACCGGCACCAGAGCAACGCCAGCGCATCACCATCGGGCTCTATTTCTATTCCGAACCGACCGACTCAGTGTCGTCGAAGTCGCCTAACCCATGAATGCCCTGCTGCGCCGCCTCAGTGTCGCCTTCCTGACCCTGGTTCTTGGGGTAAGCCTGGGGGCGCCCATGGCTGCGCAGGCCGCGCCAGTATGCGTCAGTCGTGACGAATTAGGCATGGCAGGAGCCGCTCAGATGCAGTATCCGGGCGGTAGCGGCGGTACGGGCGCGCGTACTGATAATGATGGCGTGGGTGGCACTGGCGCTCCATTGCGCAAACGTCCTGGTGGCACCGGCGGTACCGGGGCGGTGGCCGAGGGTGTGGATGATGGTGTCTACGAGCGTGACAACGGCGGAGTCGGCGGCACCGGTGCACCCATCCTCAGCCCAGGCGGCACAGGCGGTACCGGTATCGTCGGCACCATCACCGGGTTTGCTTCGATCTGTGTGAACGGCCTGGAAGTGCACTTCGGCAAGGATGTGCCGGTCAGTGAGAATGGCGTCGCTTCCAGCACTGATCACCTGGCGATAGGGCAGGTGGTCGCAGTGGAAGCGTTTGCCAGCAATCGTGGTCTGCAAGCGGGGCGTATTTCCATCCTGAACGTCTTCGAGGGGCCCCTGACCTCGATGCCCAATGCTTCGGCTCCGCTGCGGGTGATGGGCCAGCCGGTGCGGCTTGCGCCAGGGGCGCGGGTCGCCGAAGGGCTACGCCCGGGCGATCCCGTCAAAGTCAGTGGTCTACGCGATGCCAGTGGTGCTGTGGTGGCGAGTCGTATCGCCCGAGCACCAGGGCTCAAACAGGCCAGCGCCATTGGTTCGGTCGACCGTAGCGGAACCCTCCAGGGTCTGAAACTGGGAAGCCGAGTCGCGCCGACGGCTGACGTGCTGGTCCGCGGGCAGTGGACCGGCGGCCAGCTACAGGTCGCGCAAAGCCGTCCCGACCCGAGCCTGCCATTCACCGGTCGTGTGCATCAGGCGGTCATCGAAGGCCTGGTACAGCGCCGCCAAGATGGCCAACTGGTGGTCGCTGGGGTTCAAGTGACATTGGGGCGCGACACTGTATTCGTTGGCAAGCACGCCGCCGCCCTAGCCGTCGATCAACGATTGCGGATCAGCGGAGTGTTCAGTGGTTCGCGGGAAATTCGCGCCACGCGCGTGGAGTTCCATGAAGCCCGTATCGACGGTTCGGCAAGAGGCCGGGGCGGGCACCAAGGCGAGCAGGATGACAGGAGTTCGGACCACTCGAGCAACAGCGGTGCTAGTGGCAGTGGTCACAGTGCGCACAGTGGCAGCAGTGAGAGGCACGTGGATGGACGCTCGCAGGACGTGGATGACGATCATGGCCCGTCAGAAATCGGGGACACATCGGGTCGTTCTGGGCACCCCGAGGCTGTAGATCACTCTGGAAGCAGCGGAAGTGGTCGTTCTGAAAGGGGGGAAAAGGTCGAGGTCGAGAAAGCGGAGGAGATCGAGAAGGCCGAACGCAAGGAAGTTGAGAAGGCGGAAAAGATCGAGAAAGCCGAGAAGTTCGAAAAAGCGGAAAAGGTCGAAAAAGCGGAAAAGGCCGAGAAGGTTGAAAAAGTCGAGAAAGTTGAGAAGGTAGAGAAAGTCGAGAAAGTCGAGAAAGTAGAGAAAGTAGAGAAAGTAGAGAAAGTAGAAAAGCCCGAGAAGGTGGAGAAAGTTGAAAAGGTAGAGAAAGTCGAGAAGGTGGAAAAAGTCGAAAGGCCTGACAAGGTCGAAAAAAACGAAAAGCTCGAGCGACCCGAACGATCCGGGCGTTAGTTTCTACCTGGCGACGCCTTCCAGGCCAGCGATTAGCAACTAGGCTGGGTACATCCGACACCACTTCCTGACAGGATATCGAGGTGCAGATGAGACCCATGCTTCCTCTGTTGGCCGGCCTGTTGTCGGGCATCGGCCTGTCGGCCTCCGCCGATACCTTCAGCACCGCTGTAGGCCTGGATTATTCCAGTGGCGACTATGGTACTGGCACCACGTCGGAAATCTGGTACCTGCCAGTGGTGGCGAAGTACGAAACCGGTCCCATGACCTATAAAGTCACCGTACCTTGGCTGCACATCACCAATCCTGAAGTCGGGCCCGATGGCGATCCACTGCCCGGGGGCTGTCGGGATGTCGAAAGTGGACTGGGTGACACTGTCGCCAGCGCCGCTTATGCACTGCTCGATGGCAACCGCAATGGCGTTTTTCTCGACCTCATTGGCAAGGTCAAGTTTCCCACAGCAGATGAGGATCAGTGCCTGGGTACCGGTGAATACGACTACACCGCCCAGGTCGATCTCGCCAAGGCGTTTGGCCCGGTGACAGGCTTCGCCACCTTGGGCTGGAAGAAATACGGCGATCCGCCCGGCAGTGATTTCGATGATCCGATCTTCGCCAGCCTGGGCTTCGCCTTTCCGCTGGTGGCTGGCACCACGGCAGGCGCTTCTTACGATTGGCGGCAGAAAGTGGTTTCCACAGGATCACAGATCAAGGAACTGACCCTGTTTCTCACCCACAAGCTCAACCAGCAGTGGAAGATCCAGTTGTACGCGGTCAAGGGCTTTTCCGATGCGAGCCCGGATGGCGAGGGCGGCCTGATGCTGTTCCATACATTCTGATGCAATGGGTCGGGTCCACACGGAAAAGCCCCTGGTCCCGCACCGCTTTGTTCAAGCGTGCGGGGCCAGGGGCTTTTCAGTCCGGCTACCGGCTTAGATAGGCTCAGCCCACATATCGTATTCGTCGGCATCGACCACGCGGCAGCGGACTTTGTCGCCTGGCTTGAAGCCATGGTTGCCATCGATGAACACACTGCCGTCGATCTCCGGTGCATCGAAGAAGCTGCGGCCAACCGAGCCTTGCTCCTCGACTTCGTCGATCAGCACGTCGATCTCCTTGCCGATGCGCAGTTGCAGGCGTGCGGCGCTGATCGCCTGCTGGTGGGCCATGAAGCGGTCCCAGCGATCCTGCTTGACGTCATCAGGTACTTCCTCCAGGCCCAGGTCGTTGGCCGGTGCGCCTTCGACCGGCGAATACTGGAAGCAGCCGACGCGGTCGAGCTGGGCTTCGGTCAGCCAGTCGAGCAGGTATTGGAAGTCTTCCTCGGTCTCGCCTGGGAAGCCGACGATGAAGGTGGAGCGGATCACCAGCTCCGGGCACTGTTCGCGCCAGTTCTTGATACGCGCCAGGGTGCGATCCTCAAAAGCCGGACGCTTCATCGACTTGAGCACCTTGGGGCTGGCGTGCTGGAACGGGATGTCCAGGTACGGCAGGATCTTGCCGGCGGCCATCAGCGGGATCACGTCGTCGACGTTCGGGTAAGGGTACACATAGTGCAGGCGCACCCACGCGCCCAGGCTGCTCAGGGCCTCGCACAGCTCGAGCATGCGGGTCTTGACCGGGCGGCCATTCCAGAAGTCGGTCTTGTACTTGACGTCCACGCCATAGGCGCTGGTGTCCTGGGAGATCACCAGGATCTCCTTGACGCCGGCTTTGACCAGGCGTTCGGCCTCGCTGAGCACTTCGCCGACGGGACGGCTGACCAGCTTGCCGCGCATGGACGGGATAATGCAGAAGCTGCAGCTGTGGTTGCAGCCTTCGGATATCTTCAGGTAAGCGTAGTGACGCGGGGTCAGCTTGACGCCCTGTGGCGGCACCAGGTCGATCAGCGGGTTGTGGTCCTGGCGCGGCGGCACGACTTCGTGCACGGCGTTGACCACCTGCTCGTACTGCTGTGGGCCGGTGACCGACAGCACGCTCGGGTGCACGTCACGAATATTGCCTTCCTCGACACCCATGCAGCCGGTGACGATGACCTTGCCGTTTTCCTTGATCGCTTCGCCGATCACTTCCAGCGACTCGGCCTTGGCGCTGTCGATGAAGCCGCAGGTGTTGACCACCACCACGTCGGCGTCCTCGTAGGTGGGCACGACTTCATAGCCTTCCATGCGCAGCTGGGTCAGGATGCGCTCGGAATCGACCAGGGCCTTCGGGCAACCCAGGGAAACGAAGCCGACCTTCGGCGTGGCGGGAGTGGTGGACATGGCTAACCTCGGTATTGAATGCAGGTCGCCCGGCCGCTGACGGGGGCGATCTCGACGGGCGCTGCTGGCGCCTCTGATCAAAAAGTGCGCAATTCTAGCGAGCAGGAGGGCGCTTGACCAGCAGAATTACGACGAACGCTGAGCCGCTGCAGCCAGGCGTGCGGTCTGACTATCTCTACAGTTGGAAGCACGACGCTGCCGTGGCTTTGTATGCGTCATTCGTATGTCGCATTCTTCCATGTCGCTGAAGCTTCGCTCTTCAGAGAACGTTCGTAACTCTGCGGACAGGCGGAACTCGACTTATTATTCCTCGTCCGTCGTAGGCTGCAGCTATGGCGCTTTGCGTATACGGCAGAGCGACTGTCCGATGCTCGGGGCAGCTCTTGGGACAGCTCTTTCCCGGGGGCACCCTACTGCTTCCTTTTTTGGACGGCTCCAAGGCAACCAGAGCGCGAAAATTGCAGCCCTTCCGGGCTTTCACCTAGCGCATCAACCAGCCCAGGTGAACGCGTGTACCGGCAACCAGATGGCTATCCGATGGAAGACGCAATCCGCCGCGCAGTAGAGCGCCAATTCCCCGAAATTACCGGCGGCTACCACCTGCCACGCTTTGGCCGCGTTGTCGCGGTACCGGACGCGCCGCAGGCGCAAGGCCTCTGCGACGATTTCCGCCCGCGCTTCGGCGTGGACGTGCAGATCTTGCTGCCAGACGGCGAGCCTGACCCTGACCTGCCGGTGTTCAACAGCCTGCCGCTACCGGCGCCGATGGGCGGCCAGGAGGCCGGTATGTTCGGCTTCCCCGAGGAGGGCACTACCGTGGTGGTGTCCTTTGCCTATGGCCTGCCGCACAAACCCTTCATCCAGCAGATCCTGCCTCATGGCCTGAGCCTTCCTCGGGTTCCTAAGGGAGATCTGGTCTGGCAGCACAGCGAGGCCTGCCAACAGCGCGTCGACGCGGATGGCAACTGGCTGCGCCAGACGGATGGAAAGATCCAGGACAAGGCGCTCGAGCGAGAGGTGGAGTCGCTGACCAACACTGAGCGGTATCAAAGCCACACCACCAGCGTCGACGACCACTCGACCGAGTCGGTGGGCGGGGTTAAGAAGATCGAGGCCTTGGGCGCGCTCAAACTGCTCTCAGGAGGTTCGGCCAGCCTGGCCTCGGTCGATGACCTGCACCAGGCGACTGGGCGCGATCTGAACCTGGTAGTGGGGCAGAAGTACAACTCCACGGTCGGTGGTGACATGCAGGAGCAGATCCAGGGCTTACGTCGGAGTGTGACCAATGTCAGCCAGCACCTGCAGGCGCCCAAGACCTGGTTGGGCTCAGAAGGAGTGAACGTGCTGCAGGTGCTGTGCGACCTTCTGGACCTGGTAGAGCAGATGAACGCTCAGGTCGCTGGTCACGTTCATGGCTCCAGCCCTGCGCCCACCAATGCTGCCGCGTTCACTGCCGCAGGGGCTGCAGCCCAAGCCCTGGGCATGCAGCTAAAGCCAATTACTGCGTAGTTGGTTTGAACGACCTGGTCGAGGATTTGAAGAGCGGGGCCTGAATTATTCGGCCCCGCTTTTTTAGTTCTGGATGACAGTAGCTACGTGCTTAGTGTAGCAGGTGCTGTTATCGGGAACGTCTTTGTTGACGAAGGCCATGGCCCCAATGTGTACATTATTTCCGATCTTGATGTCATCACCGATGATGCAGACATTGGCACCTAACTCTACATTGTCGCCGATGTAGATGAGGCCTTTCTGCCCGCTGGTTTTCACGCCAATGGTCGTGTTCTGCCGGATGAATAGGTTTTCTCCGATCCGCGCAGCGTCGGCGATAACGATGCCTACTCGGTGGGCGAAGCTCAGGCCAGGGCCGATCTCTGCAGCCAGCATTATGTCGATGCCGTGGATTCGCACCAACCTGGCATGAATTCGCCGAGCAATTTTGGGGTAATTTAATATGCCTTTGGGGCGGCGATGGAAGTATTGCGCAAGTCTAAACCAGAACAGGTAATGTTCTTGTTCTTTTTGTTGGAGGCGTCGAAGTATCCTCTTCAGCTTAAAGCTTTTGTTTTCGTCACCCATTACTTCTATGCGCCAGAATCTTTTCAGATTCTCCCAGTCCATATATGCCACTAGCGTTCCCCTACAGAGCCGACGTCTCTTTTGTCGACTTTGACGACTGATTGCGGTGGGCGGACTATACCACCAGGAACGTGCATTTTCTTAGCCTTTCTTAACCCTTCTTAACGATTCTTTGCCTACCAGTGCTGATCAGTTTGGACATCGTGGGCATACATCAACGCTTCGTCTGCGAGCTCCAACATTTCGGCTAGGGTGTCGGCGTCGACGTCATGCGCATCCCGGAGCGCATAGGCCTGATGCAGCAGCTCGCGGTGGTGTTTTATTGGTGCTTGAAGCAATGCCGCAGTGTTGTTTAGCAGCAGATGCCACTCATCAGTTGACATCCGAGGCGGGGTCATTTCGGTCATGGTGGGTGTTCCTGGGTTGCTGTATGGGCATACAGTACTTGCCGGCGTCTCGTTTGCCTAGGGCTTCTGGACGAAGGGTTCAGTAGCGGTGGCAAAAAACATCGATATCCACCGGTGACGTCCGGTGCTTGCCTGATCTGAAGCGATCTGGCAATAGGTCGACGGGTCTGTCTTCGCAGTCAATTACTCTCGCGCAACGTGATTCATAAACAGGCTTAAACATCTGTTTAATATTAAGAGGTTGTTTAAATATTTAGTTTCTAACTGAGCCGACGCTAGAAGTCTTGGGCGTGTTCTTCTGAAGGCTTAAGGTGTCTATGAGGGTGATTTTTTCTCATGGGTGGTCATTGATGAAAGAGCGAAACGAAGAAGCTGGCCTCTTGCCATTTCTGATAAATTCTAGCAGTGTAGGCGTTACGACAGTTTTAGGGTGTGTACTATGGTCCCACTAAAAGCAAAGATTACTGATAGAATTCTAAAATTGGTTAATCGCTTTCCATATCTTTTCCCGTCGAGATTGGGGCGCGCAGCTAGATTCCATAACTCTAAATCCGCAACTCGCCTCCGAATAGAGGAGGATGAGGGGGCTTTAACCAAGGCAAGCCTGTTAGATGAAAGAACGATCTGGCGTGGAGTGCATGTGCTTGTCCCTGTGAGTAATGATGAGGCGAAGCGAGTTAAAAAGTCGTTCTCGAAACATACTAGTCCATACGCTCTGCGTCGTCCGCCCAAGAAAGATACGGGGTACTTTTACAGTGCTTGGCGTACTCTGGGAGTAGTCGACTTTAAGAATGAATTGATGTTTCCGGCTATGCAGGTTGCACTTAAGTCAGATGCTCCTAGCTACTGCAATGTTACCCTGCTGACGCTAACCAGTGGTGCGATGTATCTAAGTATGTATGTCCGGCTAGATGTTGTTGTTTCGAGCAGGATTACTAGTGTCGATGTTTCGTTTATTAAAAGCTATAAGGAGTACGACTCATTCAATCCCTTTGCAGGTTTTGGTACCGTCATACTTCATGATAAGAGAAATGCTGTTCATGATTATATCGCTGGTGCAGCCTTGGGTGTTACTAAGGATGCAATTGACGCGGTGCTTGTTATGCTGCGGTCATGGGGTGTGAAGAAAAAACCAGTGGAGTTGGCAACGGTTGCGGATTTTTCTCGGGACTCCGCGCATCCCTATTTTTCTCGAGATCGTGAGCTTGGCTTAGATCATTACCAGGTTGTAAATCCCTCTAGGATAAGTCTCGTCTCTAATCCATCGAATACTGCGAATGAGGAATGGCTGACCTATGATGCTCCTGCGGAAATTGGAGTTGATGCGATTTTTGTTCACAGTGAGGATTACTCGATCACTCCAAGATCCGATGGGTATTTGATGTCAGAGCAGGGCGGGCAGGATAAATACGCTGGAATGCTATACACATTGTTGCTCAAAAAAAAGCTAGCTGCCTGTGGTGATGAAGTTATTGAGTCTTTCAGTGGTAGTGGTTATGACAGTAAAAAACATTTAGAAACGCTTATCCGTCAGGGGCTCACCTTGACGTTGATAGAAGAGCATATCGAAGCGTTGCGCAAGGGGGAGCACTGGTTTGATAGAGAGTATGTTGAACTGAATCGACGCGATCTTAACTTGTTGTGCATCCATGCAAAGGGCCTGCGAGAGACGATACGGGCTCGACACGATATAGCTAATGCTGAGGTACAGGTTTCCAATTTACATTGGATGAAGCGCTACTCGCTCATCATGTTTTTGCTGGTTGTGATGCAAGTATTCCTGGCAGTAATCGCTGTGGATTGGTCCCCCACTGGACTGGATAAGAATTCGATGTATCAGAATTGGAAGACGATCACGAGCTGGTTCGGGCGTTAAGCATAAGGTAGGCTTCCGTTCGTGAAAATCTGACCCGCAAGAAAAATCAAGGGAACGAAACACTTATCCCCCTCCCGCCGACGCGCTTTCCCTCGCGAAATAGTGCAAAGCTTAGCTTGGTTGCAACGTGGGGCGCGGCAAGGCTGGTTGAGGGCCCAGGCGCGAGTATCCGCATTGCACTGTGTGCAAGGTTATGCAAGGAAATGTCACGAGCTTGCATTGGTCTCCATGTCCATCCCAAAAAAAATGAGATCCAGGAACCCCTGCATTACTTGGCTAAAACCCCCTGTCAGGGCAATTTTGAAAATTCGTTCGGCTCCAATCAACCCCTACCTAGCCGCACTGATTTCGTTGAGCGCTCAACGCGTGAGCCCCATGCCACGTGCTTGTCAGCACGGTCGGTATCAGTTGAGCGTTGCACAGCGGCATACTCACCGATATGCATACGAGTCATGGTTCCGCGACACATATGCCGTATGATGGCGCTGCGTGAGTCGCCCCCATATGGCGCTCCAAGGTCTAGGCGGAACTTGAGAGGTCCTGGTCTGTATGGAGGCCGAGAAACGTGCATAATTATTATAGTTATTGACTGTCATACGCACGAGGGAAAGTTATGGGGTTGCCGTCATGGGAAGAGCTCAAGAACAGGGAAGGATGGAGGATGAAAAAAAGGACATCAGCATGGCGCGCTCTAGGTATCGCGTTAATCTCTACTGTGATTTCGTTTGTCGCAACCAGCCTGATTACCTACGGGTATTTGTCATTTTATGATCCGGCTAAGTTAGTTTTATTAACTTCAAATAAATCAGCAGTTCTTGCTTTAGGGTTGGGCGGTGGAATTATTTTCATTGTGTTTGGTGTGTGGATATCGTTCTTAGGTAAGTCTGATTTCGCCGGCTCCAACTTGAAGATGACTAAGGAGTTAGCTAGGGATTTTTATTTTCAAAAGAGCAATGCGGCTTCTGCTGATGGTGAAAATAAGATCTATGACAGAAGTGTAAGTGAAGCTATCGACAAGATCATGCATCCCTTCGATTATGAGGCGGGGTCGCAAGATACTCTCTTTGAAAGATATATAACAGGAATATTAAAGTCATTGTCTAGTTACGCATCCAGATCAGAGGAGACAGCTGCTAAGTTGCTTGAAAAGGGTGTGGCATTTATGGCGGGCGGGTTGCTCTTTTATGTCGTAGCTATTGTTGCTTGGCAGTTTTATGCGAAGTTGGCAAGCCCGGTAGAGCATCTTTTGTATATTGGTATGATCGCCTGTTCGACTACATTTCTCGTGATCGAATTTCTAGCTGCGTGGTTTTTTAAACAGTATCGTTACTATGTTGATGTATCGATGTCATGTTTGCGAGTTAGGTCTGTATATGACCGCTATTTATTGAGTTTTTACGCGCTAAAAGAATTTGATTCTGGAGGGGTGGGTGCTAGAGATAAGATGCTTGAGATCTTGCATGAGGACGTCAAATGGCCGAGCTATCAAGCTACTACGCGAAATGATTTTAATCACATGCTGGAGACAGTTGCTGTATTGAGTAATTCGTTGGACAAGGTAAAGGATATATTTAAACGTAAAAGTAATGAGTCGGGAGGTTAGTAATGCAAACTGTAAATAAGTATGAGCATGCGTTTGCCTGGCTACCGCTCCGCGCGATGCCAAGTGCGCTGGGGGTGCCTAAAGGGCGGGCCTCGATGCCGATTCGCTCGATCAGCGTGAGCTGAATGGACGGAGACTACGCGCCGAAGCGGAAAACAGCAGCGACGAGACCTGAGGTATAGATTCAGTTACGTTCGGGCAACCCAGGGAAACGAAGCCGACCTTCGGCGTGGCGGGAGTGGTGGACATGGCTAACCTCGGTATTGAATGCAGGTCGCCCGGCCGCTGACGGGGGCGATCTCGACGGGCGCTGCTGGCGCCTCTGATCAAAAAGTGCGCAATTCTAGCGAGCAGGAGGGCGCTTGACCAGCAGAATTACGACGAACGCTGAGCCGCTGCAGCGGCGTGCATACTCCGACTATCACAACGGCTGGATATACCGTGCTGCCGCTTTGGTCGCGCCGCCGTGCAACGGTAGCCTGCGAGAAAGAAAGCGGAACTCAGCCGGCGAATGAGTAATAACTAACTGGGAACCCGCTGTGTTCGAGGCTTATGGTTAAACGGCAGAACTGAACCGACAGTTGTAATTGGATGCATGAAAAAGCCCGCGACTGCGGGCTTTTGAGTACCTAGCTCAAGGCCGCAAGTACATGCACAGGATCGTTATGAATCGCCCGGAGTAAGGCCCGAGCCGGACCTTCAGGCTCGCGACGGCCTTGTTCCCAATTACGCAATGTCCCTACTGCGACATCGATACGTTTGGCGAACATAGCCTGGGAAAGGCCGGTAGCTTGACGAATCTTTTTGACCTGAAGCGCGTCTACGTGGAATTCACGCGATGGCTGACGCTCACCCCGATCGATCTCATCCATCTGAGTCATGCTTTCCACAAGACGATCGAAGAGATTCTTCTCCATTATTTCCACCCTTTGTTGAGCGCGCGAAGTTGCGCTTTCTGACTATTGGTCAAGGTATCCATGATCCCCTTGCGATAGATCAGAATCATTCGAATCTGATGGGCTGCTGTGACATGGTAGTAAATCACTCGAACACCGCCGCTTTTGCCTTTGCCCTTGGCAGCCCAACGGATTTTCCTAAGACCACCTGTGTCCTCTAAGAGCGACCCTGCCTCCGGATGCTCTGCAAGGTATGCCTGCAATGCCCGATACGCTTCATCATCCAGGTGTTCCTTCACCTCTGAGGTGAAAACCGGCGTTTCGATGAAGATCATGCAGTCCCTTTGTGTGCGCCATTGGCGTACAGAGATTTTAGGGCGTCCCTCAGGAGTATGCAACGATTTGCTAAGCGCTTTGATTTGGCAGGGCAACGGCCGCTTGACCAGCAGAATTACGACGAACGCTGCGCTATGCTTCGCGGCACTGCGCCCAGGGTTCTGCAAGGCCTCGGCGACAGGAGAATTTCAAGGGCCTTGATGGCCGTCTGCGGGAGTGGTCGATGGTTCAGGCAAGCAGTCACGCCGAAGGCGGGCAGGCTGGGAAGCACAGTGGGGCGCGGTCGATCGGCCTGCTCGTGGCAGCGGTAGGGGTCGTATATGGCGATATCGGGACCAGCCCTCTCTATACCCTCAAGGAGGTCTTTACCGGCGGCTATGGCGTGCCGGTGAATCATGATGGTGTGCTTGGCATCCTTTCGTTGATTCTCTGGTCGCTGCTGTGGGTGGTGTCTTTCAAGTACGTGATGTTCATCCTGCGCGCCGATAACCAGGGGGAGGGCGGCACCATGGCACTGACCGCCCTGGCCCGCGGCGCGACGGCGGCCCACCCGCGGCTGCGCGGGTTGATGGTCATCTGCGGTCTGATCGGCGCTTCGCTGTTTTACGGCGACAGCATGATCACCCCAGCGGTATCGGTACTTTCGGCAATCGAAGGGGTGGGTCTGGCCGTCGATGGGATCGACCACTGGGTCGTGCCGCTGTCGCTGCTGGTGCTGGTCGCATTGTTCCTGGTGCAGAAACACGGCACCGAGCAGATCGGCAAGCTGTTCGGCCCGATCATGGTCACTTGGTTCCTGGTGCTGGCCGCGTTGGGAGTGCATGGCATCTCCCAGAGCCCTGAAGTATTGAAGGCGTTCAACCCGGCGTGGGCGGTTAACTTCTTCGTGGTGCATCCCGGCCTGGGCGTGACGATTCTCGGCGCCGTGGTGCTGGCGCTGACCGGCGCCGAGGCCCTGTACGCCGACATGGGGCACTTCGGCCGCCAGCCGATCGCCCGCGCCTGGTTCGCCCTGGTGTTACCGGCATTGGTGCTGAACTATTTCGGTCAGGGAGCGCTACTGCTACAAGACCCAGAGGCCGCGCGCAACCCGTTTTATCTGCTGGCACCGAGCTGGGCACTGCTGCCGCTGGTCGGGCTGGCGACCATGGCCACGGTCATCGCCTCCCAAGCGGTGATATCCGGGGCTTTCTCCCTGACCCGTCAGGCGATTCAGCTTGGCTACATCCCGCGCATGCAGATCCAGCACACTTCGAGTGCCGAGCAGGGACAGATCTACATCGGTGCAGTGAACTGGACACTGATGGTCGGCGTGATACTGCTGGTGATCGGCTTCGAATCGTCCGGCGCCCTGGCGGCAGCTTATGGCGTGGCCGTGACCGGCACCATGTTGATGACCACGATCCTGGTGGCCTCGGTCATGTTGCTGCAATGGAAATGGCCGCCGCTGCTGGCGGTGCCGATCCTGCTGGGTTTTCTGCTGGTCGATGGGCTGTTCTTCGCCGCCAACGTGCCGAAGATCGCCCAGGGCGGCGCATTCCCGGTACTGGCTGGCGGTGTGCTGTTCCTGTTGATGAGTACCTGGAAGCGTGGCAAACAGATACTGGTCGAGCGCATCGATGAAGCTGCACTGCCGCTGCCGGTTTTCATCGCCAGCATCCGTGTGCAGCCGCCGCACCGGGTCGAGGGCACGGCGATATTCCTGACCGCGCGGCCCGATGCCGTGCCCCATGCGCTGTTGCACAACATGCTGCACAACCAGGTATTGCACAGCCAGGTGGTGCTCTTGACGGTGGTGAGCGAAGATCGGCCACGCGTGCCGGAGCAGGAGCGTTTCGAGGTCGAGGCATACGGTGACGGCTTCTTCCGCGTGCTGCTGCACTTCGGCTTCATGGACGAGCCGGATGTACCGGCGGCCTTGAAGTTGTGCCATCTGGAGGAACTGGACTTCAGCCCTATGCGCACCACCTATTTCCTCAGCCGGGAAACGGTGATCGCTTCACGATTGGAAGGCATGTCGCGTTGGCGCGGGAATCTATTCGCCTTCTTGTTGAAGAATGCCAACGGCAATCTGCGTTTCTTCAACCTGCCGTTGAACCGGGTGATCGAATTGGGAACCCAGGTCGAGATCTAGGTGATGCCGTGATCGCCGGCAAGCCGGCTCCTACAGGATGTTCAGCGTCCGTGTAGGTGCCGGCTTTGCCGACGACCGGCTGCGCTCAGTTCTGCTCGGCCACGCTGGATTTGCCCTGGCGGGTATCGATTTCGCCGATCAGGCGTTTGGCCAGCGCCGGGTAGTTCTCGTCGAAGTGATGGCCACCGGGCAACTTCAGCCGTTCACCCACTGCGGTCTTGTCGGTGCAGCCACTCTCGTCGGCTTCCTCGACCCCGTACACGCACACCACCTTGGACGCCGGCAGCTTGGCCATCTCCGGTCCGGTGGGGGCCTCCTGGCCTTCCTTGCCCAGCCATCCTTCCACTTCGATCTCGAAGCTGCCGCTGCGGGCGAACGCCAGCAGCACGACCGCGTCGACCCTTTGCTGGTCTTCGGTCGGCAGACGATTGTAGATCGCCGGTAGCACATCGGCACCGAACGAGTAGCCCGCCAGCACGAAGCGCTTGGTGCCCCACTTCTGACGATAGTGTTGCATCAGCTCTGACAGGTCGGCAGCGCTTTGCTCTGGGGTCTTGTGTTGCCAGTAATAGCGCAGGGTGTCGATGCCCACGACCGGATAGCCGAGCTTGGCCATTTCGCCGGCCACGTCACGGTCCAGATCGCGCCAGCCGCCATCGCCGGAGAGAAACAGGGTCACGGTGTCGGTGGTTTGACCGGCGGGCACCTCTACCACCGGAATGGCCAAGGCATTGCCGTCACGGCCGACCAGCGCTTGGGTCAGCTGGGCCTTGAGCACCTGTGGCAGATGAATGTCGTAGTCGCTGATGCTGGTTTCAGCGTTGGCCTGGTCACGCACGAAAGCGGCACTGGCGTCGTCCGGGTTGTCGTTCCAGGCCACGTTCCAATGGCCGTGCGCCGCCGCCTTTGGCAGCGCTGCGGTGCAGCCCGGTTGCTCGAGGCTGAAGTCCACGGAAATGGCCCGGGCCTTGTCGTCGGACTGGCTGGTCAACCAGCGCCAGGCCTGGGACGCGCCTGCGCCGATGCCGGCGACCACGGTCGGCTGGCCCGCCAGTTGGCCGATCGCCTGGTTCACGGCCTGCTGTTGCTGCATGCAGTCGTTGGGCGGCAGGATCACCTGTACCAGTTGCGCTTCGCCAGCCTGGCTCAAATCGAGCAGTTGCTTGTCGGTCAAGGCCTGTTCCTGGGGGACGCCTATCGCCACCCGGGCCTTGGCGTGCACACCCGGCGTCACGCGGGTCATTTGCAGGCCGTTGACGGTCAGTTGTTCGAGGTGTGCCTCGGGAGCCGGGCGGGTCCATAGCCAAAAGGCCACGGCACCGGCCGCAGCAGCCAGCAGCAGGGGGATCAGTACATACAGCCAATAGCGTCGGATCATCAACGTTTCACCAGTCCAGTCAGGCCGCCAGCGATCAGGGCGGCGGTGTCAGCCAGTGCCACCAATGGGTCCAACCCGGCTGGCACGGCCATGTAGCGAGGTTCCCAGTCCGGCTGGAACTTGTCCTTGAAGCGCCGCAGGCCTTGGAAGTTGTAGAGCTGTTCGCCCCGGCGGAACACCATCGAGCCCAGGCGTTGGGTCAACGGGGCGCCGCGCCGGGGTTGCAGGCCCGACAGCGGCACCATGCCCAGGCTGAAGCGTGCGTAGCCGTGGTTCTTGTAGTGCAGGATCAGGCCGATCATCATGAACTCCATGGTCGACTTCGGCGCTTCGGGATGGGCCCGCATCAGGTCGAGGCTGGCCAGTTCGTTGCCATGGGTCTCCAGCAGGTTGGCGAAGGCCACCGGCCGCCCTTGGAAGCGGATCAGGGCGATACGGAAGTGCTGCAGGTAATCGGGGCTGAAGCGTCCCAGCGAAAAGCCTTTCTCGCGGACGTTCTTGCCGCCGAGCCAGGCATCGGATATTTCCTTGAGTGCGTCCAGAGGAGCCTGGCCGGGTTCATGGATTTCCAACGTCAAACCATCCCGCCCGCCGCGATTCCAGGTGTAGCGCAGGTCCTTCATCTCCTTGCCTTTGGCTTCCAGGTCGAAGCGGCGCAGATCGACCCGTGCTTCTTCGCCTAGCTTGAGCGCAGTCAGGCCGATGTCCATGTAGAACGGCAGGTTCTCCGCCCGTACCTGGTAGAACACTGGGCGTGCATGGTGCAGGTCGCACAGGTCGCGGAACTGCCAGATCATCTCGGCCCGCTCCTGGGCCGGGCCGATGGGATCGTACAGCGCCACCAGGCTGCGACCACGGCGGGCATACATGAGGAAGGCGTTGTCGTTGGGGTGGAACAGCAAGGCTTTGTCGCCGCTCAGGGCGAGGCCGCCGTCGGGCTGGTCCGAGGCCAGCAGAATACGATTGGCCCGATGCAGCTCATCGTCATCGGGCAGGTGGATGGTCGGTCGTGCGGTGCGCAGCAGCCAGGTCAGCGAGACGATCACCAGCAGCACGGCGCTGCCCATCGCCGCTCGCAGGCCGCGTGGCGCGTCTGCGTCCAGGGTGAACTGCCACCAGAGCTGATGGCTGTAAGGCACATCCTGATAGGCGAACAGCAACAGCCACACCGAAGCACCGACCACACAAGCGCTGGCCACCAGGTACACCGGCGAGAAGGGCAGTTCGAGCAAGCGGCTGGGGCGGTAGAACGAACGGCGGAACAAGGCGAGCAGGGCGGCGGTGAAGGTCAGTAGACAGGCCTCTTCCCAGTCGAAGCCCTTGAGCAACGAAAGCAGTGCCCCGACCAGCAGCAGCACAGTGGTCAACAGCCAGGCGGCGGACAGGCGACGGCGCAGGCCTTGGGCGAGCAGCAGGCAAAGCACGCCGATCAGGCTGGCGCCGAAGTGCGAAGCATCAATCAACCGATGCGGCACCAAGAAGCCCATATGCTCCAGGCGTGTGTCGATTTCCGGCGTAGCGCCAGAGAACAGCAGCACCACACCGGAAAGAAACACCAGGATCGCCAGGATCGGTGCCGCCAGGCCCGATGCCGCTTTGATCGCCTGGTGGGTGAACAGCAGGCGCCGGGCCTCGTTGGCGAGCAGCAACACGCACGCCGCCAGCAGAGGCAACACGACATAGATCAAGCGGTACAGCAGCAAGGCCGCAGCCAGCGGCGCGGCACCCAGCTGGTCGGCAAAAGCAGCCAGCAGGATCGCCTCGAAAACGCCGACGCCCCCGGGCACATGGCTGAGCACCCCAGCGGCCAGGGCCAGCAGGTAGACCAGCACGAAGGCGCCGAACGGTGGCGCTTCGGGCAGAAGCAGATACAACACGGTGGCGGCGGCGGCGACGTCCAGGGCGGTGATCAGCAGCTGCAATGCGGCCAAACGTGCCCCCGGAAGGCGCAACGTGCGCCGGCCCAGTTGCACCAGCAGGGTGTCGCTGAGTGGTTGTTCGGTCAGACGCCTCCGGTACAGGCCGATAACCAGTGCGGCAGTGGCGACCAGTACGGCAATGGCGATGCCGGCCAGCACGCTGGCGGGTAGGCGCAATGCTGCAGCGGCTGCCGGCAGGTTACTCAGGGTTGCAAGGGCTGCCAGTGGCGGCAGTGCGCAGCCGAGCGAGAGGCTGGCGAACACGGTCATGCGTGCGACCTCTGCAGCGCCTAGACCTTGGCGCGCATACAGGCGATAGCGTACCGATCCACCGGAAAGCATCGACAAGCCAATGGCATTGCCGATAGCGAAGGCGCTGAAGCCGCCCAGCAGGAGGCTGCGCGTGGGCAGCTTCACCCCGGCATAACGGCTGGCCGACCATTCATAACCAAGCAGAATCGCGAAGCCGACCAAGGTAGCCAGGAAGGCGCCCAGCAGCGATGCGCTCGGCACGCTGAGCATGGCGTCGTGCAAGGCGTCCAGGTCAAGTTCGCTGAGCAGGTGACGGCAGGCGATCAACGCCAGGGCGAACAGCAGCAAGGTGACTGCCAGTCCGATGGGTTGCCGGTAGCGACTGACGCGCTCGAGCAATGGCAGGCGTTGAGCAACTGCAGGAAGCGCGGCAGCCAAGGGCGTCGTATGTTCTGGTTGATTGGAAGTCATGGGTTACCCCGGGCCTGAAGCGCGAGGTTGGGGGAGGGTGCGGCCAATTGAAAATCCCTTTGGAAAACGTATCCAGATATTACTCCTGGCGGAGACGCTTTCAGCTGTCCGCCCGGGTTAAAGATAGTTCATGCTCAGGGCAGATCTTCAAGCCAGGTGCTGGGCAGAGGGGCGTGGGATTTTCAAATGACGAAAACAACAACGCCCACGCTGTTTTCACAGTGTGGGCGTTGTTCTGACGATATGGTTGCGGGAGCCGGATTTGAACCGACGACCTTCGGGTTATGAGCCCGACGAGCTACCAGGCTGCTCCATCCCGCGTCAGTGGTGCGCATTCTACAGTTTGGCTGATGGGTGTCAAGCGCTAACTGTTGATTTTTCGCTATTTTTTTTTGCGCCTTTTGGCGAGGCAAAGAAAAAGGCCACTGTCTGAACAGTGGCCTTTTCTTGAATCTGGTTGCGGGAGCCGGATTTGAACCGACGACCTTCGGGTTATGAGCCCGACGAGCTACCAGGCTGCTCCATCCCGCGCCTGTGGAATCGAATTCTACGGATTTCCGCTGGGGTGTCAAGCGTTAATGTGAAAAAAACCTTTTTCGTTCAGAAACTTAGCGCCGAAATCTGGCTTGCAGCTCAGGCGCCACGGGGCTTGTAGGCCGATTGTCGTGCCGCGCTGTGCGTGGACTGTCTTGGCAATAGCTCCATGCGGTACTATCTGTATGAATTTACAGTGCTGGCGAGCATCCATGTCATTGCGCAAAATCATCCATGTCGACTGCGATTGCTTCTACGCCGCGATCGAGATGCGCGATGACCCGCAATTGGCGGGCCGCCCGATGGCGGTGGGCGGCTCGGCGGACCGCCGTGGCGTGATCGCCACGTGCAACTATGAGGCGCGCGCTTATGGTGTGCGTTCGGCGATGTCCTCTCGGCATGCGCTCAAGTTGTGTCCGGACCTGGTGATCGTCAAGCCACGTTTCGATGCCTACCGTGAGGCTTCCCGCGAGATCCATGCGATCTTCCGCGACTACACCGAGATCATCGAGCCGCTTTCGCTGGATGAGGCTTACCTCGACGTCAGCGACAGTCAGTGGTTTTCCGGTAGTGCTACACGCATTGCCGAGGACATCCGTCGGCGGGTTGCCCGGACCTTGCATATCACCGTCTCGGCGGGGGTGGCGCCTAACAAGTTCCTGGCCAAGATCGCCAGTGACTGGCGTAAGCCCAATGGCCTTTTCGTGATCACCCCGGGAGAGGTCGAAGCCTTCGTCGCTGCTTTGCCGGTCGCCCGGCTGCACGGCGTGGGCAAGGTGACGGCCGACAAGCTGGCGCGGCTGGGCATCGATAATTGCCTGCAGTTGCGTGACTGGCCGCGATTGTCGCTGGTGCGGGAGTTCGGCACCTTTGGCGAGCGTTTATGGGGATTGGCGCGGGGCATTGATGAGCGTGCCGTACACAATGACAGCCGTCGACAATCGGTCAGTGTAGAAAACACCTATGACGCTGACCTGCCAGACCTGGCCAGTTGCCTGGAGCGCCTGCCGGATCTTCTGGCCAGCCTGAACGAGCGGATCGAACGCATGGACAGCAGCTACCGTCCGGACAAGCCGTTCGTCAAGGTCAAGTTCCATGATTTCAGCCAGACGACCCTGGAACAGGCCGGGGCCGGTCGCGACTTGGAAAGCTATCGGCAGTTGCTGGGGCAGGCATTCGCCCGAGGCGGCAAACCGGTGCGCTTGCTCGGCGTGGGGGTGAGGCTGCGCGATCTGCGCGGGGCGCATGAGCAGTTGGAGCTGTTTCCTTATAAATGAAAAGG
The DNA here is from genome assembly GCF_004357765.1 of Pseudomonas putida. GTDB lineage: Bacteria > Pseudomonadota > Gammaproteobacteria > Pseudomonadales > Pseudomonadaceae > Aquipseudomonas > Aquipseudomonas putida_U. Next base: position 20,659 of record NZ_SMTE01000007.1, read on the forward strand.
GCCGCATCGCGGCCCTCGTTGATCATTGCATGCCGGGATCAGCTACCAGGCGCCCGGTGGCCTTGGTCAAGGCCTGCAGGAAATCCTCCTGCAGTTCCGGGTCGTTGCGGGTCAGTTCGATGAGGCTTTGCTCCATCTCGCTGGCTTCCTCTTCCAGACCCAGCTCGGACAGACGCTTGACCCTGTGCACCCACTGTCCCACGTCGTCGTCTTCGAGATCATCGAAGATCAGTTCATGGGCTTCGAGCAGCTTGTTTCGCAAGTTGGCGCTGACCAGCAGGCTGGCATCGCCACGTACCGCGTTGTCCTCGTCGAGTACCTGTAGATGCAAGGTGCCGACGTGGTTGAGGTTCTGCTCGGAGAACGGGCTGTCGAGCAGGTTCAGGCGCAGCACGCCATTACGGTCGGTCGTCAGCTCGTGGGTCATCTTGCCAGCCTTGACCTCCACCAGTCGCTCGCTCCACGGCAGGCTGCTGGACTCCTCACGCTTGTCCTTCTGCACTTCGCTGACCGCAGCCAGGTTCTGCTGGGCGCGGCCATTGGACTGCACGTTCATGAACGGGTTGAGTCCAGCCACACCATAGCTCAGCCAGTCATGGGTCACGCTTTCCGGCAGGTTCCCCAAAGCGAACACGTTGACCACATTGGCGCCGACACCGGCCACCACGGCCACCGCGCCCAGCGGAATCTCGTAGATCTCGCGCCAGGGCTGGTAAGGCGTGTAGCGATCGTAGCGTCGGGTCACTTCGAACTCGGTGACTTCGAAGCGTTTTTCCTCATGGACACGCACGCGCCGTTGCGGGAGCTCCATTACCTTCGGCTCGCCGACATCGATCTGCAGGGTATGTTCGAGCAGCTTGCGCTCGACGCGCTCCTCATGCTCGCTGCGCTGGGACATCTGGTTGGCGCAGCCGCTGACGAGCAGGGTGCCGCACAAGGCGGCCCCCCCCAGGGTAAAGGTACTTCGCTTGGACATGATCACTCGTGCATTGATTATCAGCGGCGGACGCGGGCCTGCAGGAAGGTCAGCACCTCATTGAGCGCAAGCGCCTGGGCGTCCTGCTCGGTGCGATGCTTGTACTCCAGGTTGCCTTCGGCCAGGCCGCGGTCGCTGACGACGATGCGGTGCGGGATGCCGATCAGCTCCATGTCGGCGAACTTGATGCCGGGGCTGGTCTTCTTGTCGCGGTCGTCGAGCAGTACTTCGTAACCGGCGGCGGTCAGTTCGGCGTACAGTTTGTCGGTCGCCTCGCGGACCACGTCGGTTTCGTAGCGCAGCGGTACCAGGGCGATCTGGAACGGTGCCAGAGCGTCGTTCCAGATGATGCCTTTGTCGTCGTAGCTTTGCTCGATGGCGGCGGCGACCACGCGCGATACGCCAATGCCGTAGCAGCCCATGGACAGGGTAACCGGCTTGCCGTTTTCGCCAAGCACCTGGCACTTGAGCGCCTCGCTGTATTTGGTGCCGAGCTGGAAGATGTGGCCAACCTCGATGCCGCGCTTGATTACCAGGGTGCCCTGGCCATCCGGGCTCGGGTCGCCCTCCACGACGTTGCGCAGGTCGGCGACCTGAGGAACTGGCAGGTCACGCTCCCAGTTGACGCCGAAGTAGTGCTTGTCGTCGATGTTGGCGCCGATGCCGAAGTCGCTCATGAGGGCGACCGAGCGGTCGATCACGCACTCCAGAGGCAAATTCAGTGGGCCCAGCGAACCTGCGCCGGCACCGATGGCCTCGCGCAGCTCGGCATCGGTGGCCATGACCAGCGGGTCGGCGACCTGCTCCAGTTTGGCAGCCTTGATTTCGTTCAGCTCGTGGTCGCCGCGGACGATCAGGGCGACCAGCTTGCCTTCCTCGGCGCCGCGCACGATCAGGGTCTTGACGGTCTTTTCGATTGGCAGGCCGTGGTTTTCCACCAGTTGCGCGATGGTCTTGGCATCTGGGGTGTCGACCAGACGCAGCTCCTCGGTAGGCGCCGGGCGTACGGTTTCACGCGGGATGGCCTCGGCCTTCTCGATGTTGGCGGCGTAGTCGGAGCTGTCGCTGAAGATCACGTCGTCTTCGCCGGATTCGGCCAGCACGTGGAACTCGTGGGAGTAGCTACCACCGATGGAGCCGGTATCGGCCTGCACCGGGCGGAAGTCCAGGCCCAGGCGGGTGAAGATGTTGGTGTAAGCCTGGTGCATGCGGTCGTAGGTTTCCTGCAGGGAAGCCTGGTCGGCATGGAAGGAGTAGGCGTCCTTCATGATGAATTCGCGTCCGCGCATCAGGCCGAAGCGTGGGCGGATCTCGTCACGGAATTTGGTCTGGATCTGGTACATGTTGAGCGGCAGCTGTTTATAGCTGGACAGCTCGTTGCGGGCCAGGTCGGTGATGACCTCTTCATGGGTCGGGCCTACGCAGAAGTCGCGCTGGTGGCGGTCCTTCAGGCGCAGCAGCTCTGGGCCATACTGCTCCCAGCGACCGGATTCCTGCCACAGTTCGGCAGGCTGAATGCTCGGCATCAGCACTTCCAGGGCGCCCGCTGCGTTCATTTCCTCGCGGACCACGTTCTCGACCTTGCGCATGACCCGCAAGCCCATCGGCAGCCAGGTGTACAGGCCGGAGGCCAGTTTGCGGATCATGCCGGCGCGCAGCATGAGCTGGTGGCTGATGACCACTGCATCGGCAGGGGTTTCTTTCTGGGTGGCGAGCAAATATTGACTGGTGCGCATGGTGGGCCGTGTCGATTGCCTAAGACATTGAAATGACCCCGCATTGTACGGGGGCGAAACGAAGGCGTACAGGATGCCCCAGGGCGGGGCGCTTGTCAGCCAAGAAAAAGCCCGGCGGGATAGCCGGGCTCTTTCAGGTGCGGGGCACTATAAGCCAGGCTTACAGGATGCTCAGCGGGTACTCGACGATCAGGCGCAGTTCGTCGATGGACGAGGAACCGTAGTAGACGCCATCGGAGGAGCGGTAGGTAGCCTGACGCACGCGGAAGCTCAGGTCTTTAGCCGGGCCTTCCTGCAGCACGTACTTGATGTCGACGTCGCGCTCCCATTCCTTGCCGTTGTTGGTAGTGGCGGTGTTGGCGCCAGTACCACGAACGTAACGAGTCATGAAGCTCAGGCCTGGGATGCCGTACTCGGCAAAGTTCAGGTCGTAGCGAGCCTGCCAGGATTTTTCGTCTTCGGCGTTGAAGTCGGAACGGGCCACGGAGTTGGCCAGGAATACAGTGCCGCCGCCGTCTACGCCATAGCCGTAGTCGCCATCACCGGTGACACGTTGGAAGGCCAGGGTGAAGGTGTGGGCGCCGATGTTATAGGCACCGGACAGGCTGAAGGCGCGGTTGTCGAGCTTGGTCGCGTCGTCTTTGGCGGCGCGCTGCAGGCCCTGGCCATCGCTCTTGGTGTCATAGATGTTGAAGTCGAACACCAGACCTTGATCATCGGAGATCGGCAGGGCCCAGTTGATGTTGGCGTAGTACTTGCGCCAGTAGTCTTCGACCTTGGAGTAGTACAGGCTGGTGGACAGGTTGTCAGTGAAGGCATAGGTGCCGCCGAATACGTCGGCGCTCTTCAACTGAAGGCTGTCGCGGTTGGTTTGCTCTTGCGCGGTCAGGCTGGTGAAGCGACCGGCGTTCAGGGTCAGGCCCTTGATCTCGCTGCTGGTGATCAATGCGCCTTGTGCGATTTCTGGCAGCAAGCGGCTGTCGTCAGTGGCGAACACAGGCAGCGCGGTGAATTGATCGCCGACTTTCAGTACGGTGTCGGAAATGCGGAATTTGACCGCCGCACCGCCTTTGGAGTAGTCGTCTTGCGAGCGGCCGTCAGAGCCGGTCGGGAACAGGCCGGTACCGGCGCGGCCTTTGCCGCTGTCCAGTTTCAGGCCGAGCATGCCGATGGCATCGAGACCTACGCCGATGGTGCCCTGGGTGAAGCCCGACTCGTAGGTGCCGAGGAAGCCCAGACCGGTCTCTTCGCTGCGGCTTGGGCCGGTGTCGTTGTTGCGACGGTCACGGCTGAAGTACAGCATGCGGGTTTTGACGCTCAGCGTGCTGTCTTCGATGAAACCTTTGGATTCATCCTGAGCAGAGGCGAATGCCAGCTGCGAGGTCCCTGCCGATACTGCCAGGGCGATCATGCTCCACTTCATCACGCGCATCGTGATTTGCTCCTTTGGTTTTTAGGAAGAGTACCGCTGCACCCAACATGTTTTAGTTATAGGGGCAGCTCTTTCTTGTTATGTCGGCGAAGATTTATAGCACGCTGACTGTTATTGGCGATATGACGAAAAAGATCCTTTCGGTAAGTTTATTCGCATGTCGCATTCAGGTATTTCCATGTCGCAAATCACACCCTTAGTTAGCGGGTGCATAACGCCAGCGCTGTTTCTTCCACCGTAACGAAACTGTAAAGAACGCTTCGGGCTCGGAAAACTCCCTGGGTAACCGACGACGCTGTAGTCATTTGTCGCGTTCACCTGACAATGCAGGTGTCGTGCCGACTTGGCGTGAAAGGAATGCAACAAGCGTGCTCAAAATACCCAACGTTTCATGAAATTTTCACAAAATGGGGGCGCAAGTGGGTAAACCCACCGAAAACACGGGGTTTTGCTTGTCTGATGGTGTGCCATAGTTAGCTTGCTTGCTTTCCTGGTAAAGCTTCCAGCTAACTCAATGTGTTACCGCAAACTGTTGATTCGTCGTGGGGAATGTGGCGGTAAATGCAGTCAGGGCCTCACCGAGGCCTCATTTTGGTGCGAAAAGTAGCGCTGTGTTACCGCCTTCGTGCACGCCCCTCCCTAATCGCCCACAGAGGAGTATCCTTGCGCGCAGGTCGCCAGTGTCGCTGGCCAGATTTTCCTCAAGGAGGTTTCCCGTGTTCGTCCTGGATTCGCGTTTGCAGGAGGATACCCTGGTGTTGGGCAGTTTTCCGTTGTGCCAGGTACTGCTGAGCAGAGATGCCAATTACCCCTGGTTCATTCTGGTGCCGCAGCGTGCCGAAGTCAGCGAGGTGTTCGACCTTGATGCCGAGGATCAGCAGCAATTGTGGAATGAAACCAGTTACCTGGCCAAGGCGCTTGCGGCGGCGTTTGGCGCTGACAAGATGAACGTCGCTACCTTGGGTAACGTGGTCGGCCAGTTGCACATGCATGTGATCGTGCGTTATCGCGACGATGCGGCGTGGCCCGCACCGGTATGGGGCAGATGTGAGGCCCGGGCATACACCGATGAACAAGTCGAGGGCATTCGTCAGCGCCTGCGTGCGGTACTCGATGCGCGCTTCGAGGAGGCTTGAGGTGGCAGAGGTAGATCGTATCGTCGAACTGGAGATGCGTCAGGCATTTCAGGACGACACCATCCAGGCGCTCAATGACGTGATTGCCGCGCAAGGCGAGGCGATCGTGCGGCTGCAGATGCAGGTATCCGAACTGATCAGGCGCTATGAGGAAGTGGTCGGTCAGTATGGCGCGGGCGAGGAAGGTGAGGAAGCGCCGCCGCCTCATTATTGATGCAGGCGCTGCAAGTGCGGGCGGGCATTGGCAGCGGAAGGCCCCGGATTCGCTCCGGGGCCGGATGGGATCAGCGGCGCGGTACCGCCACGACGTCTTCGGCCTGCAGGCCTTTGTCGCGGTGCATCACGGAGAACTCCACGCGCTGGCCTTCGACCAGGATGCGGTGGCCCTCGCCGCGGATGGCGCGAAAGTGCACGAATATATCGTCACCGGAGTCGCGGGAGATGAAGCCAAAACCCTTGGATGTGTTGAACCACTTCACCGTGCCCGTATCGCGTTTGCCGGCTTCCTGCGGCGTGCTTTGGGTGGCGCGGGCCTTGCGCCCGGTGCGGGTGAAGCTGGCTGCCAGATGCAGGAACACCGCCAGGGCAGCACATAGCAGTGCGGCGAGGTTGCCCAGTTCCGGGCGGGCCAGCAGGGTCAGGGTCTGCAACACCACCGCCACGACCAGCAGCGCGCTGGCCAAATGTTGCAGCTGTTGCCGTGCGCCACGGTAGTAAAGAGGAACCACGGGGGCGAGCAGCAGGTTGAGCAGGCCCAGCAGGGCCAGGTACACCGCCTCGGGTTGCTGCAGAAAAGGTGAAGCATCGGTTTTCAGGCTGGGAATGAGCGACAGCAGCAAGGCCGCTACGCCCGTCACTAGATGGACGATCTTGAACATGGGATTGGCTCACACTCGATAAGGCCGGTCACAGAAAAAAGCTGGCGGCACGGTGCGCATGAGGTATAGACGCGCGAAAACGTGATGGGCCAGCCTATGCACCCGGCATTTACAGTCCGCACGGGTGGCACGGTGCCTATTTAACCGCAAAGCCGGGGGCTTCTCAAACCGATGCCCCAGTTGCGGTCGCGTTGCCTCAGGTCACGGGCAGGGGTTGGCATCTGTTGCTACAGTGTGCGATGCCCGCTTGATCACCAAGCCATATGGAAAGGAGCGCTTCATGGCAATTGATATCGGTATCAGTGAAGAAGATCGCAAATCCATCGTCGACGGGCTTTCCCGGTTGCTATCGGACACCTATGTCCTATACCTGAAAACCCACAACTTCCACTGGAACGTCACCGGCCCTTCGTTCCGCACCCTGCACCTGATGTTCGAGGAGCAATACAACGAACTGGCCCTGGCCGTCGACTCGATTGCCGAGCGCATTCGCGCGCTGGGCTTTCCGGCCCCGGGCTCCTATGCCTTCTATGCCCAGCATTCCTCCATCGAGGAAGAACCTGGTGTGCCGCCTGCGCAGGAGATGATCCGGCAACTGGTTCAGGGCCAGGAGGCGGTCGTGCGCACTGCGCGAAGCATCTTCCCGGCGGTCGACAAGGTCAGTGACGAGCCGACCGCCGATCTGCTGACGCAGCGCATGCAAGTGCACGAGAAGACCGCCTGGATGCTGAGGGTGTTGCTCGAAGACCAGTGAGTGGCGTTTTCGTCACGCTGCGAGCGTCCGGTTACTCCGGGCGCTCTTGCCTGAGCGGGAACATTTTGCCGCTGCACTCGGGACGAGCCAGGGCGCTTCATGAGCGGACTGTAACCGCTGATCATGGAGAGCGCTGGTGGAATGCAAAGTACAAACGAATAAAGGAAGGGGCGGACAGGGGCCTTGGCCTGGGCGTCAGTGCGTCGATCCCTTCGACGCCGATTTCGACATGCGTCAGGCTCTGCCGGTGTCGCGCTCGGTGCGGCTCAACGGTTTTTCCACCTGTCTGCGCCTGGAAACCGTCTACTGGCGTATTCTCGAGGGCATTGCCGAGGTCAACCGCTGTTCGGTCAGTGCCGTGCTGTCCTACATTGACCGAGAGGTGCATCTGCGCCAGGGTGGTGTCCGCAACTTCAGCGGACTGATCCGGGTGATCTGCGTTGCCTGGCTGCTCGACCCACCCCATTTGCGCTAATCGCCGGGCGGGCTGCGCAGCGCTCCTTAACCATATATAATCCCGCTTTTTGCTGCCTTGGCAGCCAGCGTTGTGGTTGACGAGAGACACCCATGCCCCTTTATGACTATCAATGTGCATCCTGCGATCACAGGATGGAAGTACTGCAGAAGATCAGCGCCGCACCGTTGACCGACTGCCCGGCGTGTCAGGCGCCGGCATTGAAAAAACTACTGTCGGTACCCGGCTTTCGCTTGAGCGGCAACGGTTGGTATGAAACCGACTTCAAGACCGGGGCGAAGAAGAATCTGGCAGGCGGCGACAGCGCCGACTGACTTGAAGTGCATTAGCCGGGTCTTGCAGTAACAGTCCCAAGGGGCGGCCAAGGCCTTACCGATTTACACGAATCACGAGAAGCGAAACCACCATCATGATGCGCAGCCATTATTGCGGCCAACTGAACGAGAGCCTGGACGGCCAGGAAGTCACCCTTTGCGGCTGGGTCCATCGTCGCCGCGACCACGGCGGGGTGATCTTCCTCGACATCCGTGACCGCGAGGGCATGGCCCAGGTCGTGTTCGATCCCGATCGCGCCGAGACCTTCGCTGCCGCCGACCGCGTTCGCAGCGAGTACGTCGTGCAGATCACCGGCAAGGTGCGCAAGCGCCCCGACGGTGCGGTGAATGCCAACATGGCCTCCGGTGCCATCGAAATCCTCGGCTACCAGCTGAACGTGCTCAACGAAGCCGAGACCCCGCCGTTCCCGCTGAACGAATATTCCGACGTTGGCGAGGAAACCCGCCTGCGCTACCGCTTCATTGACCTGCGCCGTCCGGAAATGGCCGACAAGCTGCGTCTGCGTTCGCGCATCACCAGCAGTATCCGCCGCTACCTGGACGAGAACGGCTTCCTCGACGTCGAGACACCGATCCTCACCCGTGCTACCCCGGAAGGCGCTCGCGACTACCTGGTACCGAGCCGTACCCACGCCGGCAGCTTCTTCGCCTTGCCGCAGTCGCCGCAGCTGTTCAAGCAGTTGCTGATGGTCGCCGGGTTCGACCGCTACTATCAGATCGCCAAGTGCTTCCGTGACGAAGACCTGCGTGCCGATCGCCAGCCCGAATTCACCCAGATCGACATCGAGACCAGCTTCCTCGATGAAAGCGAGATCATGGGCCTGACCGAAGGCATGATCCGCAAGCTGTTCAAGGAAGTCCTGGACCTGGAGTTCGGCGAGTTCCCGCACATGACCTACGAAGAGGCCATGCGCCGCTATGGCTCCGACAAACCGGACCTGCGTATCCCGCTGGAACTGGTCGACGTTGCCGATCAGCTCAAGGACGTCGACTTCAAGGTCTTCGCCGGTCCTGCCAACGATCCGAAGTGCCGCGTCACCGCCCTGCGCCTGCCAGGTGGTGCCAGCATGCCGCGCAGCAAGATCGACGAGTACACCAAGTTCGTCGGCATCTATGGTGCCAAAGGTCTGGCCTACATCAAGGTCAACGAGCGTGCCAAGGGCGTCGAAGGCCTGCAGTCGCCGATCGTCAAGAACATCCCTGAGGCGAACCTCAACACCATCCTCGATCGCGTTGGTGCCGTTGACGGTGACATCGTGTTCTTCGGCGCCGACAAGGCCAAGATCGTCAGCGAAGCCCTGGGCGCGCTGCGTATCCGCCTGGGTCACGACTTCGAGCTGCTGACCTGCGAATGGGCACCGATGTGGGTGGTCGACTTCCCGATGTTCGAAGAGAACGAGGACGGCAGCTTCACCGCATTGCACCACCCGTTCACCGCGCCGAAGTGCACCCCCGAGGAGCTCGAGGCCAACCCGGCCACCGCGCTGTCGCGTGCCTACGACATGGTGCTCAACGGTACCGAGCTCGGCGGCGGTTCGATCCGTATCCACCGCAAGGAGATGCAACAGGCGGTATTCCGTCTGCTGGGTATCGAGGCGGCTGAACAGGAAGAGAAATTCGGCTTCCTGCTCGATGCCCTGAAGTTCGGTGCTCCACCCCACTGTGGTCTGGCCTTCGGCCTGGACCGCCTGGTCATGCTGATGACTGGCGCCCAGTCGATTCGTGAAGTGATTGCCTTCCCGAAAACCCAGAGCGCCGCCTGCGTCATGACCCAGGCCCCGGGTATGGTCGACGCCAAGGCCCTGCGTGAGCTGCATATCCGCCTGCGTGAGCAGACCAAGGTCGAGTAAGCGGGCCCCGGGCGCATCCACATGGATGCGCCTTTGCGTTACGGCGCAGGATTTTTCGTTGCGCCCCGTCAGGGGCGCAGTTGTTTGTGTTTCAAAGGATTCGGAGTCGTTATGGCTGGTCATTCCAAGTGGGCGAACATCAAGCACCGCAAAGAGCGCCAGGATGCCAAGAGAGGCAAAATCTTCACCAAGTGGATTCGCGAGCTGACCGTCGCTGCCAAGCAGGGTGGCGGTGATCCGGCTTCCAACCCGCGCTTGCGCCTGGCCCTGGACAAGGCCTTGGGCGCCAACATGAGCCGCGACATCATCGATCGCGCCGTGGCCCGTGGTGCCGGTACCAATGAAAGCGACAACGTCGAAGAGCTCAGCTACGAAGGCTACGGCCCAGGTGGTGTGGCGATCATGGTCGAGGCCATGACCGACAACCGCAACCGTACCGCCGCTGCCGTGCGTCATGCCTTCACCAAGTGTGGCGGCAACCTGGGGACCGATGGCTCGGTGGCCTACCTGTTCGAGCGCAAAGGGCAGCTGAGCTTTGCCCCAGGCGTCGATGAGGACGCATTGATGGAGGCGGCGATGGAGGCCGATGCCGACGACGTAGTGGCCAACGAAGACGGCTCGTTCGAGGTGTTCACCTCGTTCAACAGCTTCTATGCGGTGCGCAACGCTCTGGAAGAAGCCGGCTTCAAGGCCGCGGACGCTGAAATCGTCATGCAGCCGACCACCAGTGCCGAGCTGGATCAGGAGGGTGCCGAGAAGGTGCTCAAGCTGATCGACATGCTCGAAGACCTGGACGACGTGCAGAACGTCTACTCCAATGCGCAGATTTCTGACGAGATCATGGAGAATCTCGGCTAAGATTTTGCGTTTGGCCTTAAGGGCCTATTCGCGGGCAAGCCCGCTCCCACAGGTACTGCGCCGATGTCAGATTGAGTGCTGCCCCTGTGGGAGCGGGCTTGCCCGCGAATAGGCCATTACATATTGAAAAAACAGGCGTTATGACTCTGATTCTTGGTATCGACCCCGGCTCGCGCATCACCGGTTATGGCGTGGTACGCCAGACTGCCCGTGGTTGCGAGTACGTGGCGTCGGGCTGCATCCGCACCGGCAGCGGCGAGCTGCACGAGCGGTTGCAGATCGTTTTTCGTGGAGTCAGCGAGATCATCCGTCTGCATGGCCCGATGACCATGGGCATCGAGCGGGTGTTCATGGCGCGCAACGCCGATTCGGCGCTCAAGTTGGGCCAGGCCCGGGGAGCAGCCATCGTCGCTGCCGCCGAGGCTGGTCTGGAAATCGCCGAATACAGTGCCACCCAGGTCAAGCAGGCTGTCGCCGGCACCGGTGGTGCGAACAAGGAGCAGGTGATGATGATGGTCATGCACCTGCTCAAACTCACCCAGAAGCCCCAGATCGATGCCTCCGACGCGCTGGCCATCGCCCTGTGCCATGCCCATACCCGTTCCAGCCTGGTACCCCATGGCCTGGCCACGGCGCGGCGGCGCGGCGGGCGCTTGCGTCTTTGAGCGCTTCATGCGCTGATACACATTTTGTCCGGGTGAAGCGTTCACCCGTTGCATTTGCTGATAGGGTTGAGCGGTCTTCGACCGGCTCCCCGAGAGGAAGGATCGGAACGTGATTGGACGTTTGCGCGGCACCCTGGCGGAGAAACAGCCGCCGCACCTGATTATCGACGTCAATGGCGTGGGCTACGAGCTGGAAGTGCCCATGACGACCTTGTATCGCCTGCCCAAGGTCGGCGAACCAGTGACCGTGCATACCCACCTGGTGGTACGCGAGGACGCCCACCTGCTCTACGGTTTCGCCGAAAAACGCGAGCGCGAGCTGTTTCGTGAGCTCATCCGCCTCAATGGGGTGGGGCCGAAACTGGCCTTGGCGCTGATGTCCGGATTGGAAGTCGACGAGCTGGTGCGCTGCGTGCAGGCCCAGGACACCTCGGCCCTGGTGCGTGTGCCCGGCGTCGGCAAGAAAACCGCCGAGCGCCTGCTGGTCGAGCTCAAGGATCGCTTCAAGGCCTGGGAAACCTCTCCGGCCATGTTCACCTTGGTATCCGACGGCCCGCTGCCCGTCAGCAGTGGCTCTACGGCCGAGGCCGATGCGGTCAGTGCCCTGGTATCCCTGGGCTACAAACCGCAAGAGGCCAGCAAGGCCGTGTCGGCGATCAAGGACAAGGCGGGTCTGAGCAGCGAAGAACTGATTCGTCGCAGCCTTAAAGGGATGATTTCCAAGTGATCGAAGCTGACCGCCTGATCGCCGCCAGCGGGCGCGACCGTGAAGAGGTCCAGGACCGGGCTATCCGTCCGCTGCGCCTCGACGAATACATCGGCCAGCCGGTCGTGCGCGAGCAGATGGCGCTGTTCATCCAGGCTGCCCGTGGCCGCAACGAGTCCCTCGACCACACCCTGATCTTCGGCCCGCCCGGCCTTGGCAAGACGACCCTGGCGAACATCATCGCCCAGGAAATGGGTGTTTCGGTCAAGAGTACCTCGGGCCCGATTCTGGAGCGCCCGGGTGATCTGGCGGCGATGCTGACCAACCTCGAGCCCCATGACGTGCTGTTCATCGACGAGATTCACCGTTTGTCTCCGGTGGTCGAGGAGGTGCTGTACCCGGCCATGGAGGACTTTCAGCTCGACATCATGATCGGCGAAGGCCCTGCGGCCCGCTCGATCAAGCTCGACCTGCCGCCGTTCACGCTGGTTGGTGCCACTACCCGTGCCGGTATGCTCACCAATCCGCTGCGCGACCGATTCGGTATCGTCCAGCGCCTGGAGTTCTACAGCAACGCCGACCTTGCCACCATCGTCAGCCGCTCGGCGAACATTCTGGGCCTGGCCATCGAGGATCAGGGCGCCTTCGAGATCGCCCGCCGTGCCCGAGGTACGCCGCGGATCGCCAACCGGCTGCTGCGCCGCGTGCGCGACTATGCCGAGGTGCGGGGCAAGGGTCAGATCACCAAGGCGGTCGCCGACATGGCGCTGAACCTTCTGGATGTCGACGAGCGCGGTTTCGACCACTCCGACCGCCGTCTGCTGCTGACCATGATCGAGAAGTTCGACGGCGGCCCGGTGGGCGTCGACAACCTTGCCGCGGCCATCAGCGAGGAGCGCCATACCATCGAGGATGTGTTGGAGCCTTACCTGATCCAGCAGGGCTACATCATGCGTACCCCACGCGGTCGCGTGGTGACTCGGCATGCCTATCTGCACTTCGGTTTGAATGTGCCCGGTCGCCTGGGCGAAGGGGGAGATTTTTCCGATCAGGGCGATGAATGACAGATCGAAATCGGCTTTTCGTGGTCCTACCGCTGGCATGCCGCAAAGGTGCTGGCAATACGACATTGATGAAGAAAAAACAGTTGCCGCAGCGGATTGGCAATCTGAGGAGTAAGCACTAGAGTATGCGCGCGCAAAAAGGCCTGGAACCGTTCGCTCACCGTTGTCGCGTCTATTACGAAGACACCGATGCGGGCGGCGTGGTGTATTACGTCAACTACCTGAAATTCATGGAGCGCGCGCGCACCGAACGCCTGCGGCACCTGGGCTTTTCCCAGTCGCAGTTGGCCGAGGACAATCTGTTGTTCGTGGTCCATTCCAGCGAGGCGCGCTATCACGCGCCGGCGCGCCTGGACGACGAGCTTCGGGTAACCGCGCAAGTTCTTGAACTCAATCGCGCCAGCCTGCGCTTCGTGCAGCAGGTGTGGCGGGAGAAGGATGAAACGCTGCTTTGCGAAGGGCAGTTCCTGGTGGCCGCCGTGCGCGCCGATACTTTCAAACCCCGAGCCATACCCCCGGAGCTGCGCGACGCCTTTGCGGCAGACGGCTTGGGTACTCAATCGAATGCAGGAGAATAAGCGTGGAAGCTAACGTCGTCGACCATACCTCCATGTGGAGTCTGGTCAGCAATGCCAGCGTGGTAGTGCAGCTGGTGATGTTGACCCTGGTGGCCGCCTCGGTCACCTCATGGATCATGATCTTCCAGCGCAGCACCATGCTGCGCGCCGGTCGTCGAGCGCTGGATGCCTTCGAGGAACGCTTCTGGTCGGGCATCGACCTGTCCAAGCTGTACCGCCAGGCCGGGAGCAATCCGGACCCGGACTCTGGTGTCGAGCAAGTGTTTCGCGCCGGCTTCAAGGAGTTCTCGCGCCTGCGTCAGCAACCGGGCGTCGATCCGGATGCGGTGATGGAAGGCGTTGGCCGTGCCATGCGCGTGGCCATCTCGCGTGAGGAAGAAAAGCTCGAGCAGAGCCTGCCGTTCCTGGCAACCGTGGGTTCGACCAGCCCGTACATCGGCCTGTTCGGTACCGTATGGGGCATCATGAACTCGTTCCGCGGGCTGGCCAGCGCCCAGCAGGCGACCCTGGCCACCGTTGCTCCGGGTATTGCCGAAGCCCTGGTCGCCACTGCCATCGGCCTGTTCGCGGCTATTCCCGCGGTCATTGCCTACAACCGATTCTCCGCACGCAGTGAAGTGCTGATCGGTCGCTACTACACCTTCGCCGACGAGTTCCAGGCGATCCTGCACCGTAAAGTGCACACCAGCGAAGAGTAAGCAGGTATTAACCCCATGGCCCGAGTTCGCCAAAAACGCAAGCCGGTCGCCGAGATGAACGTGGTGCCCTACATCGACGTGATGTTGGTGCTGCTGGTCATCTTCATGGTGACGGCTCCCATGCTCAACCAGGGCGTGAAGGTCGACCTGCCCAAGGTTTCCAGCGAAGCCCTGCCGCAGGACAACAACGTCCAGATCCTCACCATCTCCATCAAGGCCGACAAGACCTACTACTGGAACCTCGGCAGCGAAGTCGATACCGACAAGCAGATGGACAAGGCCATGACCTTGCCGGAAATGACCAGCGCAGTGACCAAGATCATTGCCGCCGGTCGCGACCAGGGCAAGCAGACTCAGGTCTTCATTCGTGGCGACAAGGCTGTCGACTACGGCGCGGTCATGGGTGCCATGGGCGGGTTGCAGAAAGCCGGTGTCGGTAACGTTGGCCTGATTACCGAGGCGCCCTGATGCAACAGCGAGAGCCATCCGCCTCGGAAAGCTACTTCTGGCCCACTGTCTGGGCCATCGGCCTGCATGTGCTGGTGTTCGCAATGCTGTTCGTCAGTTTCGCCATGACGCCGGAGCTGCCGCCTTCCAAGCCGATCGTTCAGGCTACCCTGTATCAGCTCAAGTCCAAGAGCCAGGCGACTACCCAGACCAATCAGAAGATTGCCGGGGAAGCGAAGAAAACCGCCTCGCGCCAGACTGAAGTCGAGCAGCTGGAGCAGAAGAAGGTCGAGCAGGAGGCCATCAAGGCCGCGGAACAAAAGAAGGCCGATGCCGCTCAAAAGGCCGAGCAAGCGCGTGAGGCCGCCGAGGCGAAGAAGGCCGAAGAGGCCGCCAAGGCTGCTGAAGCCAAGAAAGCTGCCGAAGCCAAGAAGGCCGAGGAGGCGAAGAAGGCCGCCGAGAAGCAGCAGGCTGACATCGCCAAGAAAAAAGCCGAGGAGCAGGCCAAGAAAGAGGCCGCCGAAGAAGCCAAGAAACAAGCTGCAGAAGAGGCCAAGAAGAAGGCCGCTGAAGAAGCGAAGAAAAAAGCAGCCGAGGACGCCAAGAAGAAAGCGGCGGCCGAGGAAGCGAAGAAGAAGGCAGCTGAAGAGGCCAAGAAAAAGGCCGCTGCAGATGCCCAGAAGAAAAAGGCACAGGAAGCAGCCCGCAAGGCGGCGGAAGACAAGAAAGCCCAGGCTTTGGCCGAGCTGTTGTCCGACACCACCGAGCGCCAGCAGGCCTTGGCTGACGAGCAGGGTGACCAGGTGGCCGGCGACTTCGACGACCTGATCCGCATGCGCGCCGCCGAAGGCTGGGCACGTCCGCCTTCAGCGCGCAAGGGCATGACGGTAGTCCTGCAGATCAACATGCTGCCGGATGGCACAATCACCAATGTCAGCGTATCGCGCTCCAGTGGCGATGGTCCGTTCGACAGTTCGGCGGTTGCAGCCGTGAGAAACATTGGTCGTTTGACCGAGATGCAGGGCTTGAAACCGAACGAGTTCAATCCGTACCGTTCGTTCAAGATGACATTTACACCTGAGGATCTAGCGTTGTGATTAAACTCCTTCGAGGAATGCTGGTCATGCTCTGCTGCGTGGCTGGCATGGCCATGGCAGAGGAAAAGAACATCCTGGTCACCAGCGGCAGCGATCGGGCCACGCCCATCGCGGTCGTGCCGTTCGGGATGCAGGGTGGCAGCGTGCTGCCGGAAGACATGGCCGATATCATCGGCAACGACCTGCGTAACTCGGGCTATTACTCGCCGATTCCGCGGCAGAACATGATCAGCCAGCCGACCCAGGCCAGCGAAGTGATCTTCCGTGACTGGAAAGCCCTGGGCGCCCAGTACGTGATGGTCGGCAATATCGTGCCTGCGGGCGGCCGGCTCCAGGTGCAGTACGCCTTGTTCAACGTCGCCACCGAGCAGCAAGTGCTGACCGGCAGCGTGACCGGCGGTACCGACCAGTTGCGCGACATGGCGCACTACATTGCCGACCAGTCCTTCGAGAAGCTCACCGGTATCAAGGGCGCGTTCTCCACGCGCATCCTTTATGTCACCGCCGAGCGTTTTTCCGCCAACAACACTCGCTACACCCTGCAGCGTTCGGACTACGACGGCGCACGTGCGGTGACCCTGCTGCAGTCGCGTGAACCGATTCTGTCGCCGCGTTTCGCCCCGGATGGCAAGCGCATCGCCTATGTCTCGTTCGAGCAGAAGCGTCCTCGCATCTTCGTGCAGAACATCGACACCGGTCGTCGCGAGCAGATCACCAACTTCGAGGGGCTCAACGGTGCACCTGCCTGGTCGCCGGATGGTTCGCGCCTGGCGTTCGTGCTGTCCAAGGACGGTAACCCGGACATCTATGTGATGAACATGGGTTCGCGCCAGATCAGCCGTGTCACTGCCGGTCCCGGTATCAACACCGAGCCGTTCTGGGGCAAGGATGGCAACACCCTGTACTTCACCTCCGACCGTGGTGGCAAACCGCAGATCTACAAACAATCGGTCAGCGGGGGTGGTGCCGAGCGTGTGACGTTCGTCGGTAACTACAATGCCAACCCGAAACTTTCGGCCGATGAAAAGACTCTAGTAATGATTCATCGCCAACAAGGTTTCACCAACTTCAAGGTGGCGGCTCAGGACTTGCAGCGCGGAAGTGTAAAGATTCTCTCCGAGACCAGTCTTGATGAGTCTCCCACTGTTGCGCCAAACGGCACCATGCTAATCTACGCCACCCGCCAGCAGGGCCGGGGAGTCTTGATGCTCGTGTCGCTTAATGGACGCGTGAGGCTCCCACTTCCTACCGCTCAAGGCGAAGTCAGAGAACCGTCCTGGTCCCCTTACCTGAACTGATTGCGGCGTAATACGTTTTGCTTAACACACTGGGGTTTCATTAGGAGTTTCACGATGGAAATGCTGAAGTTTGGTAAATTCGCTGCGCTGGCTCTGGCCATGGCCGTAGCTGTAGGTTGCTCCTCGAAGGGCGGCGACAACGCTGGTGAAGGCGCTGCTGTCGATCCGAACGCTGGCTACGGTGCAAACACCGGTGCCGTTGACGGTTCCCTGAGCGAAGAAGCTGCCCTGCGCGCAATCACCACCTTCTACTTCGAATACGACAGCTCGGATCTGAAGCCAGAAGCCATGCGCGCCCTGGACGTTCACGCCAAGGACCTGAAAGCCAACGGCAACCGCGTTGTCCTGGAAGGCCACACCGACGAGCGTGGTACCCGCGAGTACAACATGGCTCTGGGTGAGCGCCGTGCCAAGGCCGTTCAGCGCTACCTGGTTCTGCAGGGCGTTTCCCCTGCTCAGCTGGAACTGGTTTCCTACGGCGAAGAGCGTCCAGTTGCCACCGGCAACGACGAGCAGTCCTGGGCTCAGAACCGTCGCGTAGAACTGCGTAAGTAAGTTCTTATGCGTATGTGCCGTCGTGTTGTAACCGTCCTCGCACTCAGCCTTCCGTTTTCGGCGTGGGCTGCGGTTCCTGTAGTAGATGACAACGCCGGTGGTTATCCGCCGTCGGGTTATGGCACGAGCGGCGCCTATGCCGGGTCAGGGGCTTCGGCCCCTGCCTCTGCACAGGGTCAGCTGTTCATGCAGCTGCAACAGATGCAGGATCAGATCTCCCGCCAGCAGGGCATCATCGAAGAGCTGCAGAACGATGTCGCCCGAATGAAGCAGGAAAACCTGGAGCGTTACCAGGATCTGGATCGTCGCATCAACAGTGGTGGCGCGCCTGCCGCGAACCCTGATAATTCTTCCGCCGGTGGTGCTTCCGATGCCGCCGGTGCAGCAGCAGGTGCCGCCGGCGCCGCTGCCCAACAACCGGCCGCCAGCAGCGAGCCGGGTGATCCGGCGAAAGAGAAGCTCTATTACGATGCTGCTTTCGACCTGATCAAACAGAAAGACTTCGACAAGGCCAGCCAGGCGTTCAATGCCTTCTTGCGCAAATATCCCAATAGCCAGTACGCCGGCAACGCCCAATACTGGTTGGGTGAGGTCAATCTGGCCAAGGGTGACCTGCAAGGCGCCAGCCAGGCCTTCGCTCAAGTCAGCCAGAAGTACCCGAAACACAGCAAGGTGCCTGATTCGCTGTACAAGCTGGCGGACGTGGAGCGTCGCATGGGCCATACCGACAAGGTGAAGGGCATTTTGCAGCAGGTCATTACTCAATACCCTGGCACTTCCGCTGCGCAGTTGGCGCAACGTGATCTGCAAAAACTCTGAGTTTGTAGGAAAGAGTTAAGCCATTTGAAAGAAACCCGCGCTTGTCGCGGGTTTTTTCGTTAGAATCTGTGCCCTTTTTGTTCAACACGCTGCCCCGGATAACGCGATGTCGAGTCTGGGGTGGTGCCTGACGGAGGCGGACAGCCTGTTTAGCTGTCACGCCCGTGGCGATCATGCAAGATACATTACGCATCACCGAAGTCTTTTACTCGTTGCAGGGTGAAACACGAACGGCGGGGCTGCCCACGGTATTCGTGCGCCTCACCGGTTGCCCCCTGCGCTGCCAATACTGCGACAGCGCGTATGCGTTCAGTGGCGGCACTTTACGTACCCTCGACTCGATCCTCGAGCAGGTGGCCAGCTTCAAGCCGCGCTACGTCTGCGTCACCGGTGGTGAGCCACTGGCTCAGCCGAATGCGTTGCCACTCCTGCAGCGTTTGTGCGACGCCGGCTACGAAGTGTCACTGGAAACCAGTGGTGCGCTCGATATCGCCGGCACCGATGTGCGCGTCAGCCGTGTGCTCGACCTCAAGACCCCTGGGTCGGAAGAGTCGCACCGCAACCGCTACGAGAACATCGAGTTGCTGACCCGCAACGACCAGGTCAAGTTCGTCATCTGTTCGCGCGAAGACTACGACTGGGCAGTGTCCAAGCTGATCCAGTACAACCTGGCCGAGCGCGCGGGTGAGGTACTGTTCTCGCCGAGCCATCATCAGGTGAGCGCTACCGACCTGGCCGACTGGATCGTCGCCGACAACCTGCCCGTCCGTCTGCAGCTGCAGTTGCACAAGCTGCTGTGGAACGACGAACCCGGACGTTGATTGAGAGTAAACAGACATGACTGAGAAACGCGCGGTAATCCTGCTGTCCGGTGGCCTCGACTCGGCTACTGTCGTCGCCATGGCCAAGGCCGAAGGCTACAGCTGCTACACCATGAGTTTCGACTATGGCCAGCGTCATCGTGCCGAGTTGAACGCTGCGGCCCGTGTGGCCCGTGACCTGGGTGTAGTCGAGCACAAGGTGATCGGTCTGAACCTCGACGGCATCGGTGGCTCGGCCTTGACCGACAGCAGCATCGATGTGCCGGAGACGCCGGGCGATGGGATTCCCGTGACCTATGTTCCGGCGCGAAACACCGTGTTCCTGTCTCTGGCCCTGGGCTGGGCTGAGGTGCTGGAGGCGCGTGATATCTTCATCGGCGTAAACGCCGTGGATTACTCCGGTTATCCCGACTGCCGCCCTGAATTCGTCGAAGCGTTCGAACGCATGGCCAATCTTGCCACCAAGGCTGGCGTGGAAGGACAGGGCTTCCGTATCCAGGCGCCGCTGCAGAACATGAGCAAGGCTCAGATTGTCCAGGCCGGCCTGGCACGAGGCGTCGATTACAGCCTCACCGTTTCGTGCTATCAGGCCGATGACGAAGGCCGTGCCTGTGGTAAATGCGACAGCTGCCGCCTGCGCGCCGAAGGCTTCAAGGCCGCCGGCGTGGAGGACCCAACACGTTATTTTTGAAAAAATTGCCTGTGAAGTGTTGATTTCCCGTTAGAAATCAGTATTATACGCGCCATCCAACGGGTCGTTAGCTCAGTTGGTAGAGCAGTTGGCTTTTAACCAATTGGTCGTAGGTTCGAATCCTACACGACCCACCATATGCAGTAAGTCAAAGCCCGCGACCGGTAACGGTGGCGGGCTTTTTCGTTGCTGCTCGGGCCGTTTACTCGGCCCATTCCGGGTCGCCCGTGAACACCACGGTCAGCCAGCGATTAGGCCCTTCGCCGCCCACCGCCTCGCCGACTTCGTCGCGCAGTGCGTCCCATTCCTCGATGCTCTTGGCGCCCATGCTCTTGGGTACGATGAAGTACAGCTCGATCTCGCGCGAGCGGCCAACCTTGGCCACATAAGCGCGATACGACTGCAAGCCGTGGCGGGCGACGAAAGCGCGGGCGACTTCGTCGACGTGGACTTTCAGGTCGCCGGGAGTGACCAGGAATATTTCCGACAGCGCTTGGCGCACCACTGATAACGGCAGGGGAATGATCACCAGGCAGACCAGTGCCAGAACGGCTGGGTCGATGTAGGGCGACATCCACTCCCATGGCGTGCCCTGCACGGCATAGCCAAAGCAGAAGGCAATCAGCAGCGCGGCGGTGATGCTGGCCGACATCACCCAGCCCTTGACGTCCATGCTCACGAAATCCGAGCGCAGCTTGCGGTTGGCACGTGCTTCGATCACGGCGATGGTCACGCAGGCGATCACGGTGAGCACTGCATAGCCAATGGCAATGCCGAACTCCAGGTGACGACCGCCTTCGAGTACGCTGGCGATGGCGTTGATCAGCGCGTAGATGGCCACACCGCTGAGCAGGATGCCATTGAGCGCCAGTACCATAGGTTCAAGGTGCCAGAAGCCCATGGTGAAGCGTTCGCGCAGCTTGCGCGACAGATGCAGGCTGGTGGTGTGCGAGGTGATCAGGCGTACCACCACCAGCGACAGACCGCTCATGCTGGCATCGACCAGCGAATAGACGCCGTCGAAGACGATCGAGAACGAGCCGGACGCGAGGCCGAAGCCGATGCCGATGGTGGCGATGAATAGGGTCACGGCGATCGAGGTGCGCAGCAGACCCTGCTCGCTGGCGATGTCGAAGAAGGGCGGTTTGCGGGTTGTTTCCATGGGTAGAACTCGGTGAGAAGGTAGATTGCCGGTGCCTGCGAAGCAGGCGCCCTGGCTTTACAGGCTAGACGCGAAACTGCTCCATCAATGCCTGTTGCTGGTTGGCCAGGCGATTCAGGGCCTGGCTGATACGCGCCGATTCGTCGGCCTGACCGGACAGCGCCTCGGTCACGTCGCGGATACCTGCCACGTTGCGGTTCACTTCCTCGGCCACGGCGCTTTGTTCCTCGGCGGCCGAGGCGATCTGCAAGTTCATGTCACTGATCACTGTCACGGCTTCGCCGATGCGCTGCAGCGCCGGGACCGCCTGTTCCATGCGCGTGGCGCTGTCCTGTGCCTGGCGTTGACCCTCGTGCATGGCACCGACCACGTCCTGTGTACCTTGCTGCAGGCCTTCTATCACCTGACGAATCTCACCTACCGATACCTGGGTGCGCTGGGCCAGGCTACGGACTTCGTCGGCGACCACGGCGAAGCCACGGCCTGCCTCACCGGCTCGAGCGGCTTCGATGGCGGCATTGAGCGCCAGCAGGTTGGTCTGCTCGGCGATTGCACGGATCACCTCCAATACCGAGCCGATCTGTTCGCTGCGGCTTTCCAGGGCGCGGGCTTCGGTCATGGCGTTGCTCATGTCGACAGCCAGTCGATCGATGCTTTGGCGGGTACTGGCGATCAGTTGCAGGCCTTCGCGGCTGGCCTGGTCGGCGCCTCTTGCAGCCTGGGCCGCCTGCGCGGCGTTGTGGGCGACATCCTGGGCGGTGGCGCTCATCTCGTTGGCGGCGGTGGCCACTTGTTCGATCTCGCGCTGCTGTTGTTGCATGCCGCTACTCGTCTGGCTGGCGATGGCTGCAGACTGATCGGCGGTGCCGCGGGCATCCTGCAGCGAGCTTTTCACTTGGGCAATCACCGGCTGCAGTTTGTCGAGAAAACGGTTGAACCAGCCGGTCAGTTGCCCGAGTTCATCCACGCGTGCGTAGTCCAGGCGTCGGGTCAGGTCGCCCTCGCCGCTGGCGATGTCCTGCAACCTTGCAGCCACGGCGAGGATTGGCCGGGTCACGCCCCGGGCGGTCAGCCAGACCAGCAGCAGCCCGAGCACCGCGGCGCCCAGGCCGATCAGCAGGCTGGTGAGGTTGGCGTTCTGATTGTGCGTGTCGAGCCGCTGATTGAGGGCCCGCGCGGGTGCTTGCAGGACAGCCTCCGGCACTTCCAGCAGCACCTGCCAGGGCGTTGCGCCCGGTATTGGCGCAAAGGCACGGGCGACACGCAGCGTGTCTGGCGCGATGCCCTGATCCAGCGGTTTGCCCAGGCGGCTGGCATCACGGCTGTGCCCTGCCAGCAAGCCGGTAGGACTGGCGATGCTGACCTGGCCCTGACCGTCGAACAGTTGCTGGCGCCCCTCGAGGCTGACTTGCTGCAGATTGGCAAGGCCAATGTCCACGCCGACCACGCCGACCACCTTGCCTTGCTCCAGCAGGGGCAGGGCGATGCTGGTCATCAGGACCTGACGGCCATTGACCTCGTCAAGGTACGGTTCCACTACGCAGGTCGCGGCGGTCTCTTCAGGGCAGGTCAGCCAGCGATTTCCGGGAATGCCGTTGCTGCCCAGGGTGGCGTCGGCCAGCATCGATTCAGGCATCGCCTCCTGTTCCAGGGTGCCGGGGCTGGGCTGCGACCAATACAGCGAGAAGCGCCCGCTGTCGTTGCTGCCGACGCTTGCCTGACCGACGAACCGACTGTCCTGATGATCCAGTGCGTTGGCTTGGAAGACCACGTACAGCCCGATGATTGCTGGATTGCCCGCCAGACTGGCGCGGGCCTCGCGGGTCAATTCTGCGCGCAGGTCGTCGCTCCCTTTGGCCTTGAGCACCTGGACCAAGTGGGCGAAACCATTGCTGTACTGGTAGGCGTCCATGAAGTAACGCTGCACCCGCAGGGCCTGGACTTCGGCCTGTGCCTGCAAACGCAGGCGTGCGCTCCGGTCGAGCATTTCGGTATTGGCCTGGTTGACCAGAGCAGCGCTGCGCACCGACTGAAGCAGCGAGGTGGCGACCAGCAGGGCGACGATGGCCAGCAGGCATAGGCCGGCGAGCAGGGTGATCTTCCACTGGATGGAGAGGCGACGCAGCGGCATGGGCTTTCCTTTTCGATCAATGACAACGCCCGCGTTCAGGCGGGCGTTGTTCGGTGGCAGGGGTCAGTCAGCCAGGCAGTTCGGGGGGGCGACCCGGAATGCCTTGGTCAGCCAGGCCAGGTACAGCAACCCGAGGGCAGCCCAGAGACCGCCGAACATCAGCGAATGCTCGTTGAGGTCGAGCCACAGCGAGGCGATGATGCAGAAGCCGATGGTGGGCAACACCAGGTACTTGACGTGGTCGGCGAAGCCGTTGCGGTTGCCTTCGCGCAGATAGCAGTGGGTGATGACCGACAGGTTGACGAAGCTGAAGGCCACCAGTGCGCCGAAGTTGATGATCGAGGTGGCCGTGACCAGGTCGAAGAAGATCGCCGACAGCGACACCAGGCCGACCACCGCAATGTTCACCACCGGTGTCTTGAAGCGCGGATGCAGCCGGGCGAACACACCGCTCGGAATCACATTGTCGCGACCCATCACATACAGCAGGCGCGAGACGCTGGTCTGCGACGCCAGGCCCGAAGCGATGGTGTTGATCACCGTGCAGGCGATGAAGATCGACTGGAACAGCTTGCCGCCCACGTACAGGGCGATTTCCGGCAGGGCCGCTTCCTGATCATGGAAGCGAGCCATGGTCGGGAAGTATGCCTGGATGAAGTACGACACCAGGATGAACACCACGCCGCCGATCAGGGCGGTGAGGAAGATGGCCCGTGGAATCGTCTTGCCTGGGTCGCGGGTTTCTTCCGACAGGCAGGTGACCGCGTCGAAGCCCAGGAACGAGAAGCAGAGAATCGTCGCGCCAGCGGCGAGGGCGGCGAACTGGGTCTGGTCATCGGCGAACGGGATCATGCTCCAGGTAGTGGCCAGCCCTTCGCCTTGATCCAGACCACGTACGCAGAGGTAGATGAACACCGCGATGATTGCCACCTGGACAATCACGAACAGCAGGTTGAAGTGTGCAACCAGGTTGATACTGCGCATGTTGATCAGGCTGATCAGCGTGACGAAGCCCGCTACCCACATCCACTCCGGCACTTCGGGGAACATGGCGGACAGGTAAAGCTTGGCCAGCAGGGCATTGACCATCGGCAGCAGCAAGTAGTCCAGCAGCGACGACCATCCGACCAGGAAGCCCACATGCGGGTTGATGGCACGCTGGGTGTAGGTGTAAGCCGATCCAGATTGCGGGAAGCGGCGCACCAAGGTGCCGTAGCTCACGGCGGTGAACAGGATGCCGACCAGGGCCAGGATATAGGCGCTGGGCACATGACCGGCTGTGATCCCGGAGACGATGCCGAAAGTGTCGAAGACGGTCATCGGCGTAAGGTAGGCCAGGCCGATGATCACCACGTGCCACAGGCGCAGGGATTTGCGGAACTGGGTGTTGTCCGGAGCGCTGTGGTCAAGCTGCATGCTGGCGCGGCTCCTGAACGTAGGCGTGGACGGCGGGCGTGCTGAGCTGCGCATGCGGCAAGGGCGAGCGGATGGGCTCCATGTTGTTCACCTTTTTTGTTGGAGCTGAGTTAGGCGCGAGCAGCGCGCCCGTGTCGGGGTCCGGCGGGATGGTGCTAGGAGGGCGAAGCGAGCGGATAGGGCTGTTTGGGCATCATCGTGGCGCGACTGTTTTTCTTGGTGGATCGGGCGCTGTGCAAAGTGATGAAAATAAAAAACGATGGGCCGATCCGTGTCAAGTTAAACATGACAAGATGTTGCAATACTGAAATATTTATCGGCTGAAGGCTTGATTTGTTCGATATTTCTGCGTTTTTTTGCGATTTTGAACGATTCGAGTGTCCGTTAAAATTTACGATGCGGAATTGTGCCGTATCCGATGTCGGGCGATTCCCAAATGGCTGCTTTGCGCTGCCCGGCCACCACTGCACGTTCGCGAGGGTGATATTCTTCCAGCCCCACGTGGCAACCCGGCTGTGTGGAAGCCCCTACGGACAGCAATCGGTTCTATTCATGAAGAAATCAATCCGCATTCTTTCCGGCCTGGCCGTCGCCATCGCCGTCGCAACCACCGCTGGCGCCTGGTACACCGGCAAGCAGCTGCCCGCAGAGCTCGAACGCTCCATCGCGGGCGTCAACCAGGACATGCGTCGGGCGCTGGTCGGTGTCGGTGGCAGTGTGACGTTCGAACTCGCCTCGTTGGATCAGCACTTTTTCACCAGCACGGCGCACTACCGCGTCAAAGTCGATGACATCCCGCTACAGGACGGCCAGACGCTCGATTTCGAAGTGGGCGTGATCGATCAGATCGAACACGGCCCGTTCCCCTGGTCGCGGGTCAAGGCATTCAAGCTGCTGCCAGTGCTGGCCACCAGCAACAGCGCATTGGAAAAAGACGACACGACCGCCGCCTGGTTCGAAGCCGCGGGCGGGCAGGCGCCACTGTCGGCGCAGACCAGCCTGGGCTTCGATGGCAGCGTCGACAGCGACATGCAGGTGGCACCGGTAAGCATTCAGGATGATACCGGCACCCGCATCGAATTCTCCGGCATGCACCTGCAGGCCTCCGAGGACCGGGAAGGGGCGTCGACCTTCAAGGGTGGCGCCGACAGCTTCGTATTCAAGCTGGTGGGCGCCGATCATCCCCCGGCTACCCTCGAACTCAAAGGCCTGAAAGTCGACGGCAAGCTGGCCACGACCCAGTACGATGCCGTATATGTGGGCAACGTCGACCTCCACCTGGGTGAAGCCAAGGCCACCTTGGGGCCCAAGCAACAGGTGCTGCTGCTCAAGGGGCTGGAGCAGAATGCCTCGCAGGCGTTTGATGGTGCCGAAACCCTGGGTGGGCGGGTGGACTACAAGATCGCCGACATCAGCTGGGATGATCACGCGGTCGGCAGCATGCAGATGGGCGTCAGTCTGCAGTCGCTCAATGCGCCGGCATTGCAAGCGCTATCGCAGTGGTACCAGGTCCATCAGCATGAGTTCGAGCAGGCTGCCGCCGCTGGTCAGCCGTTCCCCGAGATCGACATGGGCGCGGAAGAAAAGGCCCGCTTCCACAGCGACCTGCACAAGCTGTTGGCGGCGAAACCGAAAATGGCGATCGACAATTTCTCGCTGAAAACCGCCAATGGCGAAAGCCGCTTCAACCTGGGAATGGACTTCGCCAGCCCGACTTCCTTCGACCTGCCAGCCGATCAGTTGGCCAAGCAGTTGATTACCCAGGTGAAGAGCCAGTTGACCCTGTCCAAGCCAATGATCGGCGACCTCGCCACGCTGCGAGCTCTCGTGCAGGGACAGAGCGATGCGCAGACCATTGCCCAGCAAGCCGGCCAGGCCGGCGAGATGGTCGGCATGTTGGCGGTGCAGAGTGGCATGGCGACCGTTCAGGGCAGCGATGTGGTGTCCAGCCTGCACTATGCCGATGGCATGGTCGATTTCAACGGCAAGAAGATGACCCTGGACGAGTTCGTCGCGCTGCTCAACGCCCACGTGGCAGCGCTGCAGCCGCAGGGTTGATGTTCTGATCCCATGGCGGCCCTCTCGTTGGCGGGCCGCTACCGGGTGTATAAAAACCGCTTTTGAATTCCCTCGATTGTCTGTAGCCTTCGGCCTCCGATAATAATCCGTGCCCGCAGAGGGCCGTGATGGCGCGCCAGCCGTCCGGCACCCCTAGCCGATCTGTCAGGGCCGGGTGGTACACTCGACAGACGCGCATGCGCGCCCGCAGGTCCAGCGATCATGACCCAGATTTCCGAACGCCTTTTGGTTCAGGCGCATCTTGACGCCAAGCAGCCCAATCCGCTGACCGCCGAGCAGGAGGCCGATTACCGTGCGGCGATCGCTGCCGAGCTCAAGGCGCAAAACGCTGTGCTGGTAGCCCACTACTATTGCGACCCGGTCATCCAGGCGCTCGCCGAGGAAACCGGCGGTTGCGTGTCCGACTCCCTGGAAATGGCCCGCTTTGGCAAGAACCATCCCGCCGAAACGGTGATCGTCGCTGGCGTGCGGTTCATGGGCGAGACCGCCAAGATCCTCACCCCCGAGAAGCGCGTGCTCATGCCCACCCTGGAAGCGACTTGCTCGCTCGACCTGGGCTGCCCGGTAGAAGAGTTCTCGGCCTTCTGTGACAAGCACCCCGAGCGCACCGTGGTGGTCTACGCCAATACCTCGGCAGCGGTCAAAGCCAGGGCCGACTGGGTGGTGACCTCCAGCTGTGCGCTGGAAATCGTCGAAAGCCTGATGGACAACGGCGAGACCATCATCTGGGGGCCCGACCAACACCTGGGTCGTTACATCCAGAAGCAGACTGGCGCCGACATGTTGTTGTGGGACGGAGCCTGCATCGTCCACGAAGAATTCAAGTCGCGCCAGCTGGCGGACATGAAGGCGCTGTATCCGGACGCGGCGATCCTCGTCCACCCCGAATCGCCGGAAGCGGTCATCGAGCTGGCCGATGCAGTGGGTTCGACCAGTCAGCTGATCAAGGCGGCGCAGACTCTGCCGAACAAGACCTTCATCGTCGCCACCGATCGCGGCATCTTCTACAAGATGCAGCAGCTGTGCCCGGACAAGGTGTTCGTCGAAGCGCCTACGGCGGGGAACGGCGCGGCCTGCCGCAGTTGTGCGCATTGCCCATGGATGGCGATGAATACCCTGGAGCGGGTGCTCGATTGCCTGCGCAAGGGCAGCAACGAGATCTTCGTCGATCCTGCACTGGTACCCAAGGCGATCAAGCCACTCAATCGCATGCTCGACTTTACCCTGGCAGCGCGCCTGAAGTTGTCGGGTAACGCCTGATACCGTTGGGGCCGCTGGGCGGCCCACACGGTCTACCGTCCCATCAGGTCCCGCACCATTCGCTGCTGTTCCATGATTTCCCGTTGGCGCTGGTCGATCTGCGATGCCAGCGGGAAGTTGCCCCCTGCCCGACGTTTGGCGTAATCCAGTTGTTGGATCGCCTGGTCGAAGTCGCCCACCAGCGTGAAGTATTCGGCCCGTGCCCGGTGCAGCCCGATGGTATTGCCCGACAGGCCCCGAACTTCTGCCACGTCGTACCACACGTCCGGGTCGTCAGGTCGGCTCTTGAGCAGGTCGTCGAGTACCTTTTCCGCCTCTGCCGGTTTGTTCTGCTTGACCAGCAGGTCCGCTCGCACCTGTTTGAGAGGGTAGTTGTTCGGGTACAGCCCGCGCATGCGCTCGGCACGTTGCATGGCGTCGGCCAGGCGGTTGTTGGTAATGTCCAGGTCGATCTGCGCCAGGTTGTAGGTGATGTCGTTTGGCGCTGCGGCGAGCAGCGGCTTGAGATTCTCCCGGGCTTCGTTGAGCTGGCCGCCCTTGATCTGTGCCAGTGCCAGGCCGTAGCGGGCGGCATCGAGCTTGGGGTTTTCGTCGAGCTGCGCGCGGAAGCGCTTGGCGGCGAGGCCCGGCGTGCCTTCGTAGGTGAGGGCCACGCGGGCGCGGATCAGTTGGTAGCGCTGGCTGTCCTCGATGCCACCCTTGGGAGCCTGCTCGGCGCGGTTGCGGGTGTCGGCGATACGCGATTCGGTGACCGGGTGAGTCAGCAGAAACTCCGGTGGCTTGGCGTCATAGCGGTATTGCCGGGCCAGACGCTCGAACATGGTCGGCATGTTACGTGGGTCGTAGCCAGCGCGTTCGAGGTTCTGGATGCCGATACGGTCGGCCTCTTGCTCATTCTGCCGCGAAAATCGCCGCTGCTCCTGAATCGCCGCCGCCTGGGTGCCGGCGATCACACCGATACCGGCATCGCCACCACCACCGGCAGCCAGCACGATGCCGGCCAGCAACGCCGCCATCATCGGCAGTTGCATGCGCTGTTGGGCCTCGACGCCGCGGGCGAAGTGGCGTTGCGACAGGTGCGCCAGTTCGTGGGCCAGGACCGAGGCGTACTCGCCTTCGGTCTGGGCGTTGAGGAACAGGCCGCCGTTGACCCCGACGATGCCGCCAGGGGCGGCGAAGGCGTTGAGCTCACGGCTGTCGATGAGGATGAATTCCAGGCGCCGATCCTGCAGTTGGCTGGTCTCGGCCAGTTTGTATACGCTGGTTTCGACGTAGTCCTTGAGCTGCGGATCGTTCAGCTGGTTGACCTGCCCGCGCAGCAGGCTCAGCCAGGCTCGGCCTAGCTGGTGTTCCTGTTGCGGCGAAACGATCGCGGAACTGGCGTCACCCAGGGACGGCAGGTCGTCGGCATGGCCGGGGAGGGCCATCAGGCAGGCCAGCGTCAACAGGGTAGGGCGCAGTAGATTCATGCGTGAAGCTCGCGTCGGATCAAAGCCACTACTGTAGCCCGCTCGCACCTTGGGGACCAGTGGCGCTATCCTAGCGAGCCTGAAAGCCGACTGGCTTGTTCGCCTGTGGAGATCTGTAATGAGTGATACCCCGACCTGCGACGCCGAACTCGACGCCAGCGGGCTCAACTGCCCCCTGCCGCTGCTCAAGGCGAAGATGGAACTCAATCGCCTGGCCAGCGGCGCGGTGCTCAAGGTAACCGCTACCGACGGCGGCTCGCAGCGCGATTTCCGCACTTTCGCCAAGCTCTCCGGTCATACCCTGCTGCATGAAACCGCCGAGGCCGGCACCTACACCTACTGGCTGCGCAAGGCCTGAGCCCCAACCAAGGATCGTCAATGTTCAAAGTGCTTCGCGACTGGATGCAGCGCTACTTCTCCGACGAGGAGGCAGTGGTGCTGGCAGTGTTGCTGGCGGTGGCGTTCACCGTGGTCCTCACCCTGGGCGGCATGCTCGCGCCCGTGCTGGCGGGTATGGTCCTGGCGTTCCTGATGCAGGGTTTGGTCAATGCCCTGGAGCGGCTGCGCATTCCTACTCGAGTCGCGGTGGTGGTGGTATTCGCCCTGTTCGTCGGGGCGCTGGCGGTGTTCATGCTGGTGCTGGTGCCGTTACTCTGGCATCAGTTGATCACCCTGTTCAACGAACTGCCCGGGATGCTCGGCAAGTGGCAGTCGCTGCTGTTGCTGTTACCGGAGCGGTACCCGCACCTGGTTTCGGACGAGCAGGTCCTGCATGCCATCGAATCGGTGCGCGGGGAGATCGGCAAGTTCGGCCAATGGGCGTTGACCTTTTCCTTGTCGAGCCTACCGCTGCTGGTCAACGCGATGATCTACCTGGTGCTGGTGCCGATCCTGGTGTTCTTCTTCCTCAAGGACCGTGAACTGATCGGGCGTTGGGTCAGTGGCTACCTGCCACGCCAGCGCGCCTTGCTCAACCGAGTGGGCAGCGAGATGAATCGGCAGATTGCCAACTACATCCGCGGTAAGGGCATCGAGATCCTGATTTGCGGGATCGCCACCTACATCGCCTTCATCAGTCTGGGGCTCAACTATGCCGCCTTGCTGGCGTTGCTGGTCGGGCTTTCGGTGGTGGTGCCGTACGTCGGGGCGGTGGTGGTAACCGTGCCGGTGACTTTGATCGCCCTGTTCCAGTGGGGCTGGGGCGACCAGTTCATCTACTTGATGACCGTGTACGCGATCATCCAGGCGCTCGATGGCAACGTGCTGGTACCGCTGCTGTTCTCCGAGGCGGTGAGCTTGCATCCGGTGGCGATCATCTGCGCAGTGCTGCTGTTCGGCGGGCTATGGGGGTTCTGGGGGATTTTCTTCGCCATCCCGCTGGCGACGCTGATCAAGGCGGTGCTCGATGCCTGGCCGAGGCAGGAGCCTAGCGTTTCGCCGTTGCTCTGAATGAAAAGGGGCCGCGTTGCGGCCCCATCGCTCTCAAGCCTTGTTCAGGGCTTGCGCCGCTTCCAGCACCGCATCGACATGCCCCGGCACCTTCACTCCGCGCCATTCCTGGCGCAGCACGCCATTCTTGTCGATCAGGAAGGTGCTGCGGTCGACGCCCATGTACTCCTTGCCATACAGCTTCTTCAGCTTGATCACGTCGAACAGTTGGCACAGAGCCTCGTCCTTGTCGCTGATCAGCTCGAAGGGGAAGCCCTGCTTGGCCTTGAAGTTCTCGTGCGACTTCAGGCCATCGCGGGAGACACCGAACACCACGGTGTTGGCCGCCTCGAAGGCCGCGTGCTGGTCACGGAAGCCCTGGCCTTCGGTGGTGCAGCCCGGGGTGCTGTCCTTGGGGTAGAAGTACAGCACCACCTGGCGGCCCTTGAGTTCAGCGAGGCTCACGGCTTGGCCGCTGGTGGCCTGGGCCTGGAAGTCGGCGACGGGTTGGTTCAGTTCTACGGCCATGGTGGCTTCCTTACACGGGGTTCTGTGGGCGCCAGGGTTCGATCAGCGCGTCCAGGTTCAGGGCGTCGGCGAAGTCGAGGAACTGGTCGCGCAGCCAGCTGATCTGGGTGCCTGCCGGCAGGATCACGGTGAACTGGGCGTTGAGCATGCTGCTACCGGTCTGCGGCGCCAGATAGGTATCGCAGGTCATCGCCTCGAGCTCGACGCGGTGGTCGAGGAAGAACTGGCACAGCTCGTTGATGATGTCCGGTCGGTAGGCGGCGCTGACGTAGGCCACGTAGGGCAGGGCTTGGGGGCGGACTTCCTGGTCGGCGCTGCGCACTACGTCGAGGGTCAGGCCATGCTTCTTGCCCAGGCCCGGCAGGGTGGACTCCAGACGCGCAAGGGCGTCCCAGCTACCGCCGACCTGCAGTACCAGCGCGCTGGTCTCGCCGTGGCGGCTCAGGCGCGAGGTAATGACCGCGCAGCGGTTTTCGAACGCAGCACGGCTGAGGACGTTGGCCAGTTCCATGGGGTTCGGCCCCAAGGCACTGATGACGAGAAATTGTTCGCGGACGGTGGGGGTGGACATGCAGCATTCCTAAAGCGATGAGCGGTCGGCGCAGGACGGGCGAAAGCCTCCAGTCGGCAGGGCCCGGGGCTCGCATGCGAGGGGGAGGACGCTGGCCCGGAGCGGGGTCGACGGCCCGGCGGGCCGCGCTGCACCGATCAAAGGATCAAGGGTAGCGAAATAAGGCGCCGAGGGGAATGCTCCGCCTGCCTGCTTCGCTTGTGCAAGGTCGAAGGCGCCAGTACCATTACCGCTCTCTTTTTCCGGCAGGAGCAGTTACATGATTGCGGGCAGTATGGTGGCATTGGTCACACCCATGGATGCACAAGGGCGTCTTGATTGGGACAGCCTGGGCAAACTTGTAGACTTCCACCTGGAAAAGGGCACCCACGCGATCGTCGCTGTCGGCACCACCGGTGAGTCCGCCACCCTGGACGTCGAAGAGCACATCAAGGTCATCGAATTCGTGGTCAAGCGTGTCGCCGGGCGTATCCCGGTCATCGCCGGCACCGGTGCCAACTCCACCAGCGAAGCCGTGCACCTGACCCAGAATGCCAAGAACGCCGGCGCCGATGCCTGCCTGCTGGTGGTCCCGTACTACAACAAGCCGACCCAGGAAGGCCTGTACCAGCACTTCAAGCACATCGCCGAGTCCGTCGACATTCCGCAGATCCTCTACAACGTACCCGGCCGCACCTCCTGCGACATGCAGGCCGAGACTGTGATCCGCCTGTCGAAGGTCAAGAACATCATCGGCATCAAGGAAGCCACCGGCGACCTGGTCCGTGCCAAGGCCATCATCGACGGCGTCGACAAGGACTTCATCGTCATGTCCGGCGATGACCCTACCGCTGTCGAGCTGATCCTGCTCGGTGGCAAGGGCAACATTTCCGTTACCGCCAACGTCGCCCCGCGCGAAATGGCCGATATGTGCGAGGCCGCCCTCGAGGGCAACGCCGAGAAGGCCCGCGCCATCAACGAAAAACTCATGCCGCTGCATAAAGACCTGTTCTGCGAAGCCAACCCGATCCCGGTGAAGTGGGCGCTCGTCGAAATGGGCCTTATGCACAAGGGCATTCGCCTGCCGCTGACCTGGCTGAGCGAAGGTTGTCACGAAAAAGTCCGTACTGCCTTGCGCCAGTCCGGCGTACTGGTTTAAACGAGGAAGTACACCGCATGAAGCGACTGGCTGGTCTTTCCGCCCTTGCCCTGATCATCTCCAGCACCAGCGGGTGTGGCTGGTTGTGGGGCGACGAGGGTTATTTCCGCGACCGCGGCAGCGATTACCTGCAGGCGCACCCGACCGCGCCGATGCAACTGCCGCCGGACGCCAGCAACGTCAAGCGTCTTGACCCGTTGTTGCCGATTCCGCGTAACGTTGCCGACGACCACGCCACCGGCGAGTTCGAGGTGCCGCGCCCGCAGCCGCTTTCGAGTGTTGCCGAAGTCAGCGATTTCAGTCTGCAGCGCAGCGGTTCCAGCCGCTGGGTACTGGCCCAGCGCTCGCCAGCCGAAGTCTGGCCGGTGGCCCACCAGTTCTTCGAGGACAACGGCTTCCGTATTGCCGAAGAACGTCCGCAGACCGGTGAATTCAGCACCACCTGGCAGCGTTTCGACGAACTCTCGGCCGCCCTCGGTCAGCGCCTGGCGAGCACCGCCAGCAGCGGCGACAGCGAGGTCCGCGTGCGTGTCCGCATGGAGCCTGGCGTACAGCGCAATACCTCCGAGGTGTATGTGGTCAGCGTCGAGCGGCCGGCTGGCAGCACCGCCGAGCCTGCATTCCCATCCACGTCGACCAACACGGGCGCAGACGCCCTGCTGGTCGACGAAATGCTCGCCAGCATGAACCGCAGCGCCGAGAAGGGCGGTTCGGTTTCCCTGCTGGCCGCGCGCGATTTCGATGCACCGAGCCGCGTTACCTTGAGCGAGGACGGCAGCGGCAACCCGGTGCTGTTCGTCGGCGCCGACCTGGATCGCGCCTGGTCCAGCGTAGGTCGCGCCTTGGAAGAGGGCGGCCAATGGCGGGTCGAGGACATCAACCGCAGCTTGGGCCTGTACTACATCAACCTGTCCGAAAAACCTGAAGACAAGCAGAACGAGCCTGGCTTCTTCAGCCGTCTGTTCGGCAGCGAGCCGACCAAGGAAGAGCTGGAGGCCCGTGCCGAGCGTTATCAGGTGCGTCTGGCCAAGGTTGGCGAGACCGTGCAGGTCACCGTCGAGAAGAACATCAACACCGTGGCCCCGGCCGATGTCGCCCGCCGTGTGCTGAGCGCCATTCAGGACCACCTGGGCTAAGTGCGCTTCGCGGTACTAGGAAGCGGCAGCCAGGGAAACGGCACGCTGATCGCTCGGGGTGACACGTTCATCCTGGTCGATTGCGGGTTTTCCCTGCGTGAAACCGAGCGGCGCCTGGCGCTGCTCGGGGTACAGGCCTCGCAACTGAGCGCGGTGCTGGTCACCCACGAACATGCCGACCACGTGCATGGGGTGGGCTTGCTGGCGCGGCGCTACAATGTACCGGTCTACCTCAGCCAAGGGACCTTGCGTGGTTTGCGCAAGCCGGTCGAGGTCGCCGGTTTTCTTGCCTGTGGCGATCGCCTGGAAATCGGCGAGCTGCAAGTGAGCGCCGCACGCGTCGAGCATGATGCCTACGAGCCTTTGCAATACGTGTTCAGCGATGGCCGGCGCCGTTTCGGCATGCTGACCGACCTGGGCTCGTACGATGCGTTGTTGCTCGAGCGCTATCAGGGGCTGGACGCATTGCTGATCGAGGCCAATCACTGTCGCGACATGCTCGCCCGAGGGCATTACCCCTACTTCCTCAAGCAGCGGGTAGGCGGGGCCCAAGGGCATTTGAACAATCACCAGGCCGCGCGTCTGGTGGAGGAGTTGGGCTGGAGCAACCTGCAGCACCTGGTGCTGGCCCATCTCAGTAGCAAGAACAACCTGCCACAGTTGGCTCGCCAGTGCTTTGTCGACACCCTCGGGTGCGACCCGGACTGGCTCCAGGTGGCAAATCAGGAACACGGGCTCGACTGGCGCGAAATCGCCTAGCCCAACCACTCAAGCAAGCGGAGCCCATCATGGAAAAACGCGACGAACTCTACCGCGGCAAGGCCAAATCGGTTTACAAGACCGACGACGCCGACCGCTTGATCCTGCTGTTCCGTAACGACACCTCGGCGTTCGACGGCAAGCGCATCGAACAGCTGGATCGCAAGGGCATGGTGAACAACAAGTTCAATGCCTTCATCATGCAAAAGCTCGAAGAAGCCGGCGTGCCGACTCAGTTCGACAAGCTGCTGGGCGACAACGAGTGCCTGGTGAAGAAGCTCGACATGATCCCGGTCGAATGCGTGGTGCGTAATTATGCCGCCGGCAGCCTGGTCAAGCGCCTGGGTGTGGAAGAGGGCATCAAGCTGGAGCCGTCCACCTTCGAACTGTTCCTGAAGAACGATGAGAAAGGCGATCCGTTCATCAACGAATCCCACGTCATGGCGTTCGGTTGGGGTACCGCCGAGCAGTTGGCCGAGATGAAGAAGTTGTCGCTCAAGGTCAACGAAGTGCTGAGCAAGCTGTTCGACGACGCAGGCCTGCTGCTGGTCGACTTCAAGCTGGAGTTCGGTGTGTTCCATGGCCAGATCGTGCTGGGCGACGAGTTCAGCCCGGACGGTTGCCGCCTGTGGGACAAGGAAACCCGCAAGAAGATGGACAAGGACCGCTTCCGTCAGGGGCTGGGTGATGTGATCGAAGCCTACGAAGAAGTTGCCAAGCGCCTGGGCGTGCCGCTGTAAGCGGTTGGTTCACGCAAGCGCCTGATACCACGCGATTTTTTTGCAAATAAAGGTTTGCGTTTTCAGATTTCGCTGGTATGATGCGCGGCATTGGAGAGATGCCGGAGTGGTCGAACGGGACGGATTCGAAATCCGTTGTACTGGCAACAGTACCTAGGGTTCAAATCCCTATCTCTCCGCCATACATCTAGAAGCCCCGCAGATTAACGTCTGCGGGGCTTTTTCGTTATTGGGTGTTTGATCTCACGAGTCCGATTTCGGCATCGTCGAGCAGCGCCCTTCGCGGGCCTGCCCAAACGACACATCACTTATCGCAGTGTTCGCGGCCTGCCTGTCGGGAGCTTGCTCTTTCCTGCGACCTACTTGGGCTGCATGGCGAACCCAACACCGAAGCGATTCCACGCGTTGATCGCTGCGATCACAAAGGTCAACTCCGACAATTCCTGTTCATCGAATTGCGCGGCCACTTCTTCGTAGATGTCATCAGGCGCTTGCCGCTGTGCCACCAGTGTCAGCGTTTCGGTCCACAGGAGGGCCGCGCGTTCGCGGGCGTCGAAGAAAGGTGTTTCCTTCCAGGCGGTGATGGCCATCAGGCGCCGGGGCGTTTCTCCAGCCTTGATCGCATCGCTGGTGTGCAGATCGATGCAATAGGCGCAGCCATTGATCTGCGAAGCGCGGATCCTCACCAGTTCGCGAAGCGCGGCAGGCAAGACGGATTGGGAGGCGGCTTTCTCAAGGCCAATCATCGCTTTCATGGCGTCAGGCGCAGCTTCGTAATAATTGATGCGGGCATTGTTCATCAGTGTTCTCCAGCAGTTGATTGGAAAGCCTCGGCTGAGCGCACTGTAGGTAAAACAAGATCTCGGATAAACTGGCTGATCTCGGTTTATTTGTACGGGTTTTCGCATAATGGCGCTGGATCGATTGGAGGCAATGCGCGCGTTTTGCCGGATCGTGGAAGTTGGCAGCTTCAACGCTGCCGCACAGTCGTTGGGGGTGGCCAAAACCACGATTTCAGGGCAAGTGCAGGCGCTGGAGGCGTTGCTTGGCATGAAGCTGCTGCATCGCACCACCCGGAAAGTCTCGCCGACGACCGAAGGCGCGGCGTACTACGCAAGGGCCCGTACGGTCATCGATGAAGTCGATGAGCTGGAAGCCTCGGTGTCGCATAGCCGAAACATGGTGCATGGGCGGGTGCGCATCGAAATGCCTTCGCCTGTGGGCGTGCTCTGTGTAGTGCCTGGCCTGGGTGACTTCATTGCTCGATTTCCGCAGATCCATCTGGACATCGGTTGCAGCGAACGTGTCGTCGATCTGGTCCAGGAAGGCGTCGACTGTGCGATTCGTGGCGGCGTGATCGCCGACCAGGATCTGGTATGCCGGCCCATAGGTCGGATGCGTTTTTCGCTCTGTGCCGCTCCTGCTTACCTCGAAGGCGCAGGTGTTCTTCGCACGCCTGCGGACCTGGCGACCCATAAACACTTCGGTTTCAAGTTTCCGGCCACCGGCAGGCGCTATGTTCCCACTCTCACATCCGGGGAGGTCCGATTTGACCTGGACCTGCCGCCTTTTCTTTACTTCAACAACGGAGGCGCCACGGCAGCAGCGTTGCTCGCCGGACTGGGTATCGGATTCTTGCCTACTGCGCACGCCCGGCCATATCTCCGAAGCGGTACGCTGATCGAGGTATTGCCTGATTGGCAGATGGCGAGCATGCCGCTTTCCATCGTGTATCCACAAACCCGGCACCTTTCGGCCAGGGTGAGGGCGTTCACAGATTGGGTGGCGGCATTGATGGCGAACGATCCGTTGTGGACGCTTTGAGCAGTTACTCATTGCTCTCTGGGGGTCACTGCCCTTTCGGTCGTCCATCGCACTGGATCGATTGTTCTCGCCAGTACTGCCACACTCGATCCCATCCGCTTTCATGCGTGACACCGGGTATCACGACGGTTTCGAGGCATGCGGCAGGCTCTAATCGTTGGCGATAGAAGACTTCGATCGCTGCAGGAACCACCCGATCGTCAGCGCCTGACAAGTGTCTTTGGGGAATCTTGGCCAAGCGCTGGCGGTACTGCAAGGGCTCAAGTGAGCCGGTCAGAGGTGAGAGTTGGTGTATTCGAACCCATTCTGTCGGGCTAAGGTTGCCGGCCAGTGTTTGTATCTGACTGACATCATCGCGTCGGGCGGCCAGTAGCAGAGCCACTGCGGCGCCACCGGAGTAGCCAACCAGTTCGAAACTCTTGTTGTGATAACGCGCTTTGAACAGATCGAGCGCTTGGTCAAGGCTGGCAACGACCTCTTCGGAGAATCGCTGGTTTGTCCACATCTCGTTCGTACATGTCGGTACGCTGACGAACTGACAGGGACGGGCAAGATAGATTGATGGCGTTGGATCATTCAGCGCCAATCGCGTGACCATCAGTTGTCGGGGGCTGGGATCGGTACTTGGCTGCGTTGCTGTCGCCCAGGCGCGGCCATCACCTTCCAGATAAATGCGTAGGTGGGTGGGGGCCTCTTGCTTGACCGCAGCGACCATCGCCAGAGGAAAAGGGCGGGTGGCCAAAATTTCCAGATGCTGGCCATGATTGGCTGCCAGCGCCTGAAGTGCCTGCTGAGGCGACTGGCATCCGCTCAGCACGGCACTGAACATCAGTGCCGTGCCTTGCAGGCAAATCCCAACCCAGCGCAGTGGGCCGAGTTTTGCAAGGGGCATCAGAAGTCGTAGCGCACTTTGGCTGTGAAGGTGTTGGCTTCGAAGTCCGACTTGCCGACATAGTCGTAGTTCAAGCCGACCGTGACAGCGCCCAGATGATAATCGGCGCCTACACCCGCTTCATAGCTGTTGCGTACGGCACTGGCACCGCTGGTCACGAAAGGCGTATTACCCGAGACGAAGGTCGAGGTGCTGCTGACTTCGTCACCGATGAAGTCGTGGTAGGCCATGACTTTGGCTTGCGGCTCAAATGTACCATTGCCCAGGGGGAAGCTGCCGGCAACGCGCAGACCCGCACCCAATTCCGCCACTTCAAAACGCTGATCTTCGACCTTCAGTGCGGCGGAGCTGCCTTTTTCACGGTACCCGTCGATATCCACGAGGCTGTATCGCGCGGCAAGGCGTGGCTCGACCAGAACCGAAGGGGAGATGTGGTAGGTGTAGCCACCGACCAGATTTACACCGAACAGATTGCTGTCGTAGTCCGCTTTGGCGGTTGTGCCGGCAATGCTGCGTTTGCTTTCGTTGTCGTTCAAGCCATAGGTCAGACTGGCATCAACGAAGTAGTTGCCCTGCTCGAAACCGCCGTACAGGGTGAAGGCGTGTCCGTCGACCTTGGTTTTGTCACCGGTCTTTCCGTTGACATCGGTGTTCAGGTAGCTGTACGCCACACCCAAGGTCACCTGATCGTTGAGCTTGCCGTCGGCACCCACTGCAATACCACGGCTGTAGGCGTTATAGCCGGCGACGTTGTCGCGCAGATCCTGGCTGGCATCGCTGTACAGGGTTTGCACCCAGACCCCGGTCTCCTTGAAGCCTTCGCCAGAAGACATACCGCGTGCGCCGGAGGTGCGGGCGCCGGTGACGTTGCTGATCAGGGTCTGGCCGGTAGTGGCCGCCTGGGTCGCACCGCCGTTGACCTCGGGGGTCAGCTGTTCGGCCAGTGCGCGCAGTGCCTTCGCGTCCTGGGAAGCATTGACATAGGACTGGAACACCTTGTCCTGCGGGTTCAGTGTAGCCAGTTGGGCGGCAACATTGCTGAATGCGGAAGCGGCGCGCTGGGCATTGTTGGAGCCACCGATGTCCTTGATCACCTCGCCGACTTCGGAAGCCGATTTGCTGGTGACGGTGGCAACGACCTGGTTACCTTCGATGACATAGGTGTCGACATTCAGCAGCGAGGAGCGGCTGCTGACCAGTTTGCCGTCCTCGGTCTGGTTGTCCAGCGAGTCTGCCTGGACCAAGGTGTAGGTGCTGCCGTTGGCACTGAAATCGCTGCCTTGGGCAGCGAGGGTAATTTGCGAACCCTTTTCGAATGTGGCCGTGCCATCGACGCTCAGCACTGCTTTGCTGGCATCCGTCGCGCTACTGAGGTTCAGGTCCAGCGATGAACCGTTACCTACCAGCAGATCACCCTGCAAAGAGGTGTGGGCATTGACCAGCTGCAGATGGCCGGCTGTACCCTCGGTGCCAATCATCAGCGGGCCATTGTCGAACATCCGGATGTTGTAGCCATCGGCATCAGTGTTGGTGCCTTTGAACAATGCATCACCGGTGACATAGATGCGGTCCAGGTCGATCAGGTTGCCGGTAATCGATCCACCCTGCCAGTCCAGCACCACGGTATCGGACGCTTCGGATGCGTCGATCGCTTCATCTTCTGAAATCAGCGTGCCTCGGTTGACCAGCGTGAGCGCGCTACCTTCAGCTTCACCATCGAGGTCAAAACCACCGATTTCAATTGCAGCATCGGTTGCCTGGATCAGGCCATTGTTGATGAGCTGGGCGGACGAAGAAGTAAAGCTCACACCGTCAAGTTCTACGCCAACGGCGTCGTCGCCTGTGGCGATGATGCGGCCATTGTTTTCAATGCCGCCGATATCGACCCGATCGGTGTAGATGAAGTACTCATTGGAAGTGGCATCCAATGCAGTGGCGTTCTTTCCGCTGACCTGAATCAAACCGTTGTTGATCAGCTTGCCGTCAATCTCGCCGCCTTCCAGCAAGATGCCCTTGGCGTTGGTGCCGCTCGCCAGAATCTGCCCGGTACTGGCGTTGATCAGATCACCATGCAATTCCGACTGTCCGGAGAATTCCAAGGCTCGGATGCCATCACCTTCGAATTCATTACCGCTAACGCTCAGGGTGCCTTCGTTGATCAGGTCACCGTGGATGATGGCAGGGTCGACCAGCATCGCCGACACACCATCGCCGCTCATCGTGATGCTGCCTTTGTTCACCAGATTGCCCAGGATTTCAGTGGCCGGGCCGAACGATGAAGGGTCTTCGTCCTCTCCTGCCATGGACAGGTCCAGGCCATCGGAGTTAGTGCCATTCGCCTTGACGGTGGCGTTGATCACCAGGTCTTTGTTGAAGGTAACGCTGTTGAATTCGATGGCGTCCAAGTCGCTGTTGTTCGAAGAGAACGCGCCATTGACTTCCACGTGGTCTGCATAGGAGGCGTTTTCTATCTGCACGCCCGCGTTGGTCAGTGCGATAGTTTCAGCATAGACGGGATGTGCTGCGGCGGTGATCGCGAGAGCAATGAGCGTTTTTTGTAGGTTAACGACAGCCACTTTTCATTCCTTGACATCGATTTGAGAAAGCTTCCTTGCATGGCTCCGCCTTGCATAGGTGGCCAATGGCCATGCTGGAGGCGCGCGGAGTATATATCCTGTGATTTATCATGGATATACATTTCTGGCGCCATTGTTATGGCTCATTCAGCAGGTGGGAATAGCTGGGAAACGGAGCCGTTATAGAGGGCGCGAACAGGTCAGCGAAACGGCTCTAAGCGGGGCCAATAGACACCAGCCCTTTGCGCTTTGTCGGGTCTGCTCCCTCGTCAAATGTACGCGGATGAGTAAACACATACTCCAACTCATCGGCCAATAATCTGGCCGGCCGGGTGATCAACTCCCGGTTCCGATAGACCATCGATATATCCAGACCCGGCACCTCTTCCTCGATGGTCAGTGCTTCGAGCACCGGACCGCTGCGGTTCATGTAATCGAACATGCGCAGCGGCCAGTAGCTGATCACATCCGTGCTGCAGGCCAGTTCACAGAAGATGATCCCGGCTGAACATTCGAGCAGGTCCTCGGGTGGCGCCAACTGGTAGTGCGTGAACATCAAGCCGATCCGTGAGCTGTCCAGCGGCTCCTGCAGCAGCCATCGCTGGTCACGCAACTGCCGCAGGGAATGGGCGCTGCGTAGCGGGTGGCCGCAGCGTACGGCCAGTACGGTGGGTTGGCTATACAGCGCCGTCCACTGGAAGCCATCAGCGTAGCGGCTGGCCGGCTGGCACGACAGCACCAGGTCCAGTTGCCCTTCACGCAGGCCCTCCATCAACTTGGAAGGGCGCATCTCATGGATGCGCAGGCGTACTTCAGGATTGCGCTCGATGAACTGGTTGATTGCCGTGATCATCTGCGTTCTTGGCGTTGCCGGGGAGATACCGATCGATACGGTGCCGCCGGTTTCGCCTTTGAGCACGGCAATCTCTTCGCGGGCGCGGCGGGCCTCCTCCAGCATCAGGCGTGCCCTGCGCACCAGGCGCTCGCCGTATTCGGTGGTGGTGATACCTCGGTTGGAGCGCACCAGCAGGGGTACGCCAAGCGACGCTTCCAGCTCTTTGATCGTTTTCGAGAGAGCGGGCTGGGAAAGATGCAACAACCGGGCAGTTTCCTGGATGCTGCCGCTCTCGCAGATCGTGATCAGCACCTTCAGTTGATGGAGCTTCATAGGCTTTTTGTTTTCTTGGAAAGAGTCTGGCGTATTGCCATGAGGCGAAGATTAAACCTGGTGCGAATCAAGGTGCAACCTGGTGCAACCAAATTGACACTCATCTTTTAATTGGAAGTTTGTTCAATAAAAACAATGATGTCTTATCAATGAGCAGCAAACGTTTGGCCCTGATCATCCATGCGCCATACTGGTGCAATGGCGGCTGATTCGTAGGTTTGGTTATACCTATGAAAAAGTATGTGGTTGCACCTATAGCCTTCAGAAAACTAGGATCCTCTAGCAAGGTGCTACCCGGTAATACCTCGCCGAGTAGTGTGCCTATGACCACTAAGAAAAATAGTCGGCCCACAAGCCACGTCTGTATGCAGTAACCGAAGAGTTCGCACTTCGGATTGACCTGTCGCCACTCCGCATCCTTGACCCAGGCAGCCACGCTGGCCTGCCTTGTGGACAAGTGCGTCCTGAAAAAAAAGAAACACAAGGGAGAGTCGCTTCACATGAAGAAAAAACTATTGAGCCTGGCCATTCTTTCGGCCATGGGGGGCTTCGGCGGGCAGGTGCTGGCCGGAGGATTCATCGAAGACAGCAGTGCAAAGCTCGAGCTGCGCAACTTCTATTTCAACCACGACTTCCGCGACACGCACACCGAGACCCAGGACGAATGGGGGCAGGCGTTCTTGCTCAACGTTCAGTCAGGGTTCACCCAAGGCGCCGTCGGCTTTGGCGCCGATGCCACCTATACCTTGGGCGTCAAACTCGATGCACCCGGGGCACGGTCGATATTCCCGGCCGACTCCGACGGGGAGGCGGTGGACAACTTCAGCCGCGGCGGGCTGACCGGCAAAGTCCGGTTCTCCAAGACCGAGGCCCGCTACGGCATCCTCACCCCAAAGTTGCCGATTCTCTGGTCCAACGATGGCCGGATGCTGCCGCAACTGTTCGAGGGTGGACAGATCACCAGCAACGAGATCGACAACCTGACCCTTACCGGTGGCCAGATCGAACACGTGGTTGGACGGATGTCGAGTAACTTCACCGGAATGTCGATCTCCGGTGGTACCCAGCAGAGCAACCAGTTCCGTTTCGTCGGCGGTGACTACAAGGGTATCAAGGACCTGACTCTGCAGTACTACTTTGCCAACCTCGAGGACTACTACGACCAGCATTTCCTCGGTGCATTGCACAGCCTGCCGGTGGGTCCGGGCGTGCTGAAGACCGACCTGCGCTACTTCCGCACCACCTCCGATGGCAAGAACGCCGACCTCGCTGCCGGTTATCGGGCGGCCACCAGCGGCAGTGGCAACGACGGTGAGCTGGACAACACCACCTGGAGTGCCAAGTTCACCTACGCCTTGGGTGGCCATGCCTTGAGCCTGGGCTACCAGCAGGTCTCGGACGACAGCATTTTTGCCCAGCTCAACCAGGGAGGCCTGCCCAACGAAGGGGCCGGTGGCGCCAGCACTTATGTCATCACCGACAGCCTGGTGCAGAACTTCACCTACGCCGGTGAGCGCACCATTCTCGGCGGTTACGCCTATGACTTCGCCGCCCTGGGCGTGCCCGGCCTCAATGCCAGCGTCACCTGGCTCAAAGGCGACCAGATCAAGACCGCCGTCGGTTCCGACCGCGAGGAATGGGAGCGCGACATCGTGCTCAGCTATGTGGTGCAGAGCGGCGCACTCAAGGGCGTAGGCGTTGCCTGGCGCAACGGGATGCTGCGCAGTGACGTGCTCGGCGACATCGACCACAACCGCCTGACCATCAGCTACACCTTGCCAATCTGGTAAGCACCCGACGCGATCACGTCAGATCCTCCCCCCGCCCGGCACCCCGGGAGGACCGGAGCGGTGCATCTGCGATTCGCCACGAGCGACTCGGGGAGCACCGGTACTTGAGCTGTTTTGCCCCGCAAATGCCGGGGGCTGCATGACGCAGTGAGCGACGGCCCGCG
Source organism: Pseudomonas putida (assembly GCF_004357765.1). GTDB lineage: Bacteria > Pseudomonadota > Gammaproteobacteria > Pseudomonadales > Pseudomonadaceae > Aquipseudomonas > Aquipseudomonas putida_U. The sequence continues at coordinate 64,759 of NZ_SMTE01000007.1, forward strand.
CCGTCACGATCATTCCAAGGAGACAGTTATGCCATTCAAGTTCCGCTCCATGCTTACCTCGATGTCCGTGTTGTTCACCCTCGGGCTGGCGACACCATTCGCCCATGCCGCCGATGCTGTGCAGATGGGCGCGGTGCTGTCGCTGACCGGGCCCAACGCCACCGTCGGCGAGGATGTGCGGCGGGCGGTCAAGCTCGCCGAAGACAAGGTCAACGCCGACGGTGGTGTGCTCGGCAAACCCTTCAAAGTCATCGTCGAGGACTCCGGCGGCAACCCCACGACCGCCATCAACGCTGCCCGCAAACTGGTCAGTGTCGACAAAGTGCCGGTGGTGATCGGTGAGTACTCATCGGGAATCAGCATTCCGATGGGCCAGTACCTGGTCAAGGAAGGCGTGGTGCATATCAACATCGCCAGCACCAGCGTCAAGGTCCGCGACCTGGGCAGCAGTTCGTTCAACCTGATCGGCCTGGAAGACAAGGGCAACAAGTTCTCCTCCCAGGACGCCTGGGACCTGGGCTTTCGGAATGTCGCCATCCTGGCTCCGAACAATGCCTACGGCCAGGGTGTAGCCCATGGTTTCCGTGCGGAGTTCGAGAAGCTCGGCGGCAAGATCGTCAACGAGACCCTCTACACCGCGGGTCAGTCCACCTACCGCCGCGAGCTGCAGCAGATCGCCCGGACCAAACCGGATGCCTACATCTACACCGCCTATGGCCAGGAATCGGCGGTCATCAACCGTGAGGCTCTGGAGCTGGGGCTGCGGGATAAACCGTGGTACGCGATCCTGCTTTCGATGAGCCTGTCGGACACCCCGGCCAACATCGCCCAAGGCCAACTGGGCATGGAAGTCGGCTCTTTCGTCGGTCCGACCGGCAAGGCCTACGCCGATGCGTTCGCCGCCAAGTACAAGGAGGGCATGAAAACCTCGTACACCGGTTATGCCTACGATGCCGTGCTGATGACGGCCAAGGCCATCGACAAAGCGGGTTCCACCGACCCGGCTGCCGTGCAGGCCGCGCTCAAGGATGTGGGCAAGGGTTATGACGGCGTGACCGGCAAGGTCGCCTTCGACGATGGCCGTCAGCGTATCGACCCACCCTACGCCAAGCTCAAGTACGACGGCGGCAAGGTCGTGCCTCGATAACTACGCAACACACCCGCCCGGTCCGCCGGGCGGTTTCTGCCTGCTCTTGCGGAGTGCTTTCCATGTTGCAGTTCCTGATCGATACCTTGCTTCGGGCAACCGACTTGGCGCTGAACGCTTTCGGCCTCAGTCTGGTATACGGGCTGGTCAAGTTTCCCAATATCGCCCATGTGCAATACGCCATGCTCGGCGCGTACCTGACCTACGGTCTGAATGGGGTCGGTGTGCCGCTGCCCGTGGCGTTGCTGGGGGCCGCACTGTTGGTCGGTGCACTGTCTCTGGCGTTGCAGCGCCTGGTGTTCCAGCGTCTGCTCAAAAGTGGCCCGGCCATCGCCATGATCGGCTCGCTGGCAATCGCCATGCTGTTGGTCGCGACCGTCCAAGGTTGGGCCGGTAGCTTCCCGCGCATGTTCCAGTTGCCGCTACAGGCGCCGCTGGTGCTGGGCGATGCGCGTATCACTCATACCCAGTTGTACTTCTTCTTCACGACCCTGGTGTTGCTCGCGGTGTTCACCGTGGCGCTGTTCCATACCCGCCTGGGCCGCGCCATGCGGGCGCTGGCGGGCAATCCGGCACTGGCCAATGCCTGTGGCCTGCATGCTGCGCGCATCACCCTGATGGTCACCTTCGCCAGCGGCGCCGTCGCCGGGCTCGGCGGTGGGCTGCTGGCGCTATCGACCGGCGCCCATATCAACCTTGGCCATGATCTGCTGCTGCCGGTGTTCGCCGCGGCCATTCTCGGAGGCTTGGGCAATCCGCTGGGCGCGGTCGCAGGCGCGTTGTTGATCGCCCTGACCGAGACCCTGGTCACCAACCTCGATTTCGGCTGGCTGGTGGGTCGGGAGATGGCCTTCCTGCCGGTCTCGTACATCAGTGGTGCAGCGTTCCTCATCCTGCTGCTGGCACTGCTGTTCAAGCCTTACGGCTTGTTCGATCGGGAGGTCCGCCGTGTTTGATTTCCTCGTTTCAGCGCTGACCTTCGCCAGCCTGTATGGGCTGATGGCGCTCGGGCTCAACCTGCAGGCCGGCTATGGCGGCTTGCTCAACTTCGGCCATATCGCCTTCGCCGGACTCGGGGCCTACGCCACCGGCATCGCCGTGCAGGCGGGCTATTCAGCGTGGCTGGGCATGAGTATCGGCGTACTGGCGGCCATGGCGCTGGGCGCATGCGTGGCACGGTTGGGGCGCAGCCTGGCCTCGGACTACTGGGGTATCGCCACGCTGGCCATTGCCGAAATCCTACGCGTGGTAGCCACCAACGAAGGCTGGCTGACCGGCGGTGCCCAGGGAATAGGCGCCATCCCGACCTTGTTCGAGGGCGGCGGCTTCCTGTTATTGATGCTGGCGTTGCTTTGCGTGGCCACGCTGCTGTGCCGGCGTCTGGCCGATGGACGCTTCGGGCGTGCCTTGCGCTTGATGCGCGAGGAGCCGCAACTGGCGGCTTGCATGGGCTATGACCTGACGTCGCTGAAGTCGCGGGCGATCATGACCGGTGCCGCGCTCACCGCCATCGCCGGTTCGCTGTACGCCCACTTCATGAGCTATGTCGGCCCTGATTACCTGCTCGCCTCCGAGACCTTCCTGCTCTGGACCATGTTGATGATCGGCGGGCTGGGCAATCTGCGCGGTGTGTTGCTGGGCGTGTTGCTGGTCCAGGCTGCCTACAGCCTAGTGCCGTTCGCCAAGGACTACCTGGGCTTCGATTCCGATTTGGCCGGTGCCCTGCGTCTGGGCTTGATCGGTGTGATCCTGCTGGTCTGCCTGATGTGGCGCAGCGAAGGCCTGATCCCTGAAAAAGTAAGGAAGATCGCATGAGTGCTTCTCGCACCAACCTGCTCAGTGTGCGTTCGGTCGCCAAAGCGTTTGGCGGCAATCAGGTGCTGCGTGACGTCAGCTTCGATGTGCAGCGAGGCGAAATCGTCGGCCTGCTGGGTCCCAACGGCTCGGGCAAAAGCACCTTGCTCAACTGCATCACCGGCTTCGAAGCGGTCGATGGCGGTGTCATCGCCTTGGGCGGTCAGCGCATCGAGCGGTTGCCCGCTCACCGGATCGTCCGCCACGGTGTCGCTCGCACGTTCCAGTTGCCATCGATGCCCACCAAGATGTCGGTCTTCGAAGTGGCGCTGGCGGCCAGCGCCGCTCAGCACGGCGTGTTCGCCACATTGCTGGGTACGCCGGCGCTGCGCCGCGCCGAGGCAGAAGCTCGGATCAAGGCTGAAGGATTGATCGACGCTTTATTGCTCGGGGCGGTACGCGATCTACCCGCATCGGCATTGTCGGGTGGGCAGAAGAAACTGCTCGGGATCGTCTGCGCGTTGATGGGTGAGCCTGAACTGGTACTGCTCGACGAACCGACCGCCGGCGTGCATCCCAACCTGCGTCGTGATCTTGTCCAGGCACTCAAGCGCCTCAACAGCCAGGGCATGACGCTGGTCATCGTGGAGCACGACATGCACTTCATTCGCGATGTCTGCAGCCGCTGCGTAGTGCTCGACCGGGGGGAGATCGTCGCCAGCTGCAAGCCGGACAAGCTCGCCTCCAACGAGCGGGTGATCCAGGCCTACCTGGGTGGTCGCCATACCCCACAAGCCCTCGAGGAGAATGCGCCATGATCGAAGTGAAGGACGTCGTCGCCGGCTACAGCACCGAGGTGGATATCCTGCGAGGCATGACCTTGCAGGCCAAGGCGAAGGAAATCGTCACCTTGCTGGGGCCCAACGGCTGTGGCAAGAGCACCCTGCTCAAGACCATCGCCGGCTACCTGCTGCCGCGCCAAGGCCAGGTGCTGCTGGAGGGGCGTGATGTGTCGCGGGTGCCGGTGCACGAGAAGATCCGTCGCTGCCGGTTGGGCTTCGTGCCACAGACCGACAATGTCTTCGCCAACCTGACCATTGCCGAGAACCTCAACGTGGGCGGCCATCATCAGGGCAAGCAGGACAATCAGCAACGCATCGAGGAACTGTGCACGGCGTATCCGATTCTGGCGAAGAAATTCAACGCCCCGGCCGCGTCGATGTCCGGAGGCGAGCGGCAGATTCTGGCACTGGCGCGGGCGCTGATGCCGAGGCCGCGTCTGCTGCTGCTCGACGAGCCCTCGGCGGGGTTGTCGCCAAAGGTCTTGCTGGAAGTGTTCGAAGCCATCGAGCTGATTCGCGCCCAGGAGGGCGTGACCATCCTGATGGTGGAGCAGAACGCGATGGAGGCCCTGCGGATCTCCGACCGCGCCTACGTGCTGTCGCTGGGGAGTGTGGCGTTGACCGGCAACGCCCGCGAGTTGATGCACGATCCTCAAGTCAGCGAGTTGTACCTGGGTGGTCGGGTCGCCTGACGTGCAGGTGGGGATGTCTGGCCGCGCAGCTGCCTGCGCGGTCCATTTTTGAGCGTTTGATGATGAAATTCAGCCACAAGATCCTGCTGGCCGCTGCCCTGGTCGTGATCAGTGCATTCGCCTCGTTCACCTTGTTCAACTACCTGTGGCAGCAGCGCGTGCTGGCTCGCGAGCTGCAGAGCCAGCTCCGCGAAGTCGGTGCGCTGTCTGCCGAGAGCATTCAGAACTGGCTGGGTGGCCGTGTGTTGCTGGTGGAAAGCCTGGCGCAACGTCTGTCGGCCGATACCGGCGAGGCGGCGGTGGAGCAGGCGTTCGACCAGGATGTCCTGAAAAGTACGTTCAATATGGTTTACCTCGCGCGTGCCGATGGCAGTTTCAGCATCCGCCCGCAACAGGACATGCCTGCCGGCTACGATGCTCGCCAGCGCGACTGGTACCAGCGCGTACAGGCACGCAACGACAGTGTGTTGACCGAGCCCTATGTCAACGCCGCCACCCAGGAAATGATCATGGCCGTCGCTGCCCCCGTGGTGCGCTCCGGTGAACTGGTGGGGGCAGTGGGCGCCGGCATGCCTATCGATACCCTGGTGCAGATCATCGGCAGTGTCGATCTGCAGGGCAAAGGTTATGCCTATCTGGTCAACGGTGCCGGTAAGATCCTGGTGCATCCGCAGACCGAGTTGATCAACCGCCGTCTGGATGAACTGGACCCGGCGCAGCCGCTCAAGGTCAGTCGGCAGTTGCAGGAACATCAAGTCGCTGGCCGGGCTCGTGTCGATACCTTCATTCCGGTCGCGGGCCTGCCGGGGGCAGATTGGTACGTCGGGCTATCGGTCGATCGGGATCTCGCCTACCAGTCCCTGCGTGACTTCAGTCGCTCGGCGATGATCGCCATGTTGGTTTCCGTCCTGCTGGTCATGCTGGCCCTTGGCGCGTTGCTGCGCCTGCTGCTCAAGCCGCTTCTGCACATGACCGTGGCGATGCAGGACATCGCTGCAGGCGAAGGCGATCTGACCCAGCGTCTGCCTGCTGCCGGACGTGATGAGCTGTCGCTGCTGGCGCAAGCATTCAACCGCTTCGTCGAGCGGATGCAGAGCACCATCGGCCAGGTCGCCAGCGGCAGCGTCGGCGTCGATGAAGGTGCGCGCAGCGTGGTCCAGGCCAGTCAGAGCACGTTGCACCAGTCAGACGCTCTGGTGCAACGCAGCGACAGTGTCGCCGCTGCCATCGAGCAGCTCGGAGCAGCCGCCCAGGAAATCGCCGGCAATGCTGCCAACGTTTCGCTGCAGAGTGCCGAGGCGCGTAGCCAGGCCGAGCAAGGCCAACGCATCCTCGGTGAGGGCTCGATTGCGCTGGATGCCCTGGCCGCCCAGGTCGACAGCGCCCGGGCCAGCATGGAGCAGTTGGGTGGCCAGACTGAGGCCATCGGCCAGATTCTCGAGGTCATCCACGGCATTGCCAAGCAGACCAACCTGCTCGCCCTCAACGCGGCCATCGAGGCCGCGCGGGCCGGGGAGGCTGGTCGTGGTTTCGCCGTGGTGGCCGACGAAGTGCGACAACTGGCCCATCGCAGCCAAGGCTCGGCGCAGGAGATCCACACCATGATCGAAGCCTTGCAGGCTGGTGCCCGTGAGTCGGTTGCCGCGATGGTCGCCAGTCACGCCCATGCCCAGAGCAGCGTGGCGGTCATCGCGCAGGCCTGCGACGGTATCGGCACGGTGATCGGGCGTCTGGTCGATATCGACGAGATGAACCAGTCAGTGGCTGCCGCTACCGAGCAGCAACGGACGGTAGTCGAGTCGATCAGTCGCGAGGTGGGCGAGATTTCGACGCTCAATCAACAGGTGCAGGCCAGCCAGCAGCAGGCGTTGCAGGTGTGCGAGCGCTTGGACGGGCGCTCGGCGCAGTTGCGCCGCCTGGTGGACAGTTTCCGCATCGTGCAGCGTGGCTGAACGCCGAATACCATTCCCGAGGGAATGCCTCAGCGCATCGCCACCAGCTTGATGCCAAACCCCAGCAGGCATACCCCCGCCAGCCGCTCGAACAGGTTCGCAATGCGTGGGTTGGCGCGCATGCGTTCGGCCAACAGGTGGGTCAGCACCACGGCGAGCAGCCCGTACAAGAAGGTCACCACGGCCACTGTCAGGGCCAGGAAGCCGAAGGTCACCAACCCTTGGTGCTTGACCGGATCGACGAACAGGGGAAAGAACGCCATGTAGAACATGATCGCCTTGGGGTTGAGCAAGGTGATCATCATCGTCTGGCGCAAGTAATGGCCGTGGTCCATGCGGCTGGCGCGCGGTGCGCCGCCCGGCTTGCTCAGCAGCATGCGCAGGCCCAGGTACGCCAGGTAGGCCGCGCCGGCCCATTGCACCACGTGGAACGCGGCAGGGTAGGCGGCGAGCAAGGTTGCCACGCCAGCCACCGCCAGCCACAACAGCACCTGGTCACCGAGGATCACCCCACAGGTCGCGGCCATGCCAGCCTTGATACCGCCCTTGCCGGTGGCGGTGATCAGGGCGAAGTTGCCTGGGCCAGGAATGGCCAGGACGATGATGAAGGCAATGACGAACGCGCCGTAGTCGGTGACGCCGAGCATGGAAACTCCTGTAGGGCAGTGCGAAAGCACCTAGATTATCGTGCTTTCGGTTGCCCGTCAGGCCACAAGCCATGATTCATGGGGGCTGTCGCACTTTAGGTAGTTGCTGCGCGAGTGACCGGTTACCAGTGCAGCGAAACGGTCCCTAGCAGCGTGCGCTCCTCGCCCCAGTAACAACGTCCGGCATTGTTGCAGCCGGCCACGTACTCCTTGTCGAACAGGTTGCGTGCATTGACCTCCACCGACCAGTTCTCGTCGATCTCGTAGCCGACCTTGGCGTCCACCAGGGTCACGTCGCCGGTGTCGAGCGTGCCGTACAGGGTTGCAGGTGTGTAGGCGAAAGTGCTGTCGAAGTGACGCACGCCGCCACCGATCTGGAGCCCCTTGAGCAAGCCGTCGCGGAATCGGTAGGTGCTCCATACCGACGCCTGGTTGCGCGGCACGCCGGTCATCTGATGGTCCTCGTACAGCGACCCGGCCACGTCCTTGGTGATGCGCGAATCCGTGTAAGTGTAGGCGGCGGTGAGGTTGAGGTTTTCAGTGATGTCGCTGTTCAGTTCCAGTTCCACGCCTTTGGAGCGGCTGGCGCCGATCTGGCGGTAATCGCCCACGGCCGAGTCGAACAGCACATCGTCCTTCTTGCGCAGGTCGTACACCGAAGCGGTGACGGTGGTGTTCCAGCCTTTGGGCTCGTACTTGATACCCACTTCGTACTGTTCGCTGGTGGTCGGATCGAGCGGCCCGCTGCTGCTTTCGATCTGCTGGGTCGGCGCAAAGGCCGTGGAATAACTGAAGTACGGCGACAGGCCGTTTTCGAACTGGTACATCACCCCGGTCTGCCAGGTGAACTTGCTGTCCCAACTGTCCATGTCGGCTTCTGCATTGAGGGTACCGGCCTTGTTGCGGAATTGGCTGTTGACCCGATCGAGGCGCCCGCCCAGCAGCAACACCCACTTGTCCACCTTGGTTTGCAGCTGGCTGTACAGGCCATACATGGTCTGTTCGAGCAGGGCGTTCTGCACCGCGAATGGGGTGCTCGGCTTGCCACCCCAGACCGGGTTGAAGACATCGATGGTGCCGCCGAAGCCTGCGTCCCAGTCCTGGTTGAACGAGGTGCGGTCCAGGCTTGCACCCATCAATACGGTGTTTTCGAACGCGCCGCTGGTGAAGTGGCCTTCGAGTTGGTTGTCCAGGGAGTAGGCGATGGACTTGTTGTAGCGATCATAGGCCTGGTTGGTAAGCGTGGTACCGAAGCCACCCTCGTCGAGGGTGCCCGGCCACATTTCCTGGCGGTCGATGCGCGACTGCAGGTAGCGCGAGTTCTGGCGAAATTGCCAGGTGTCGTTGAAACGATGGCTGAACTCGTAGCCCAGGCTCCAGGTTTCACGCTCGAAATTGTCCCAGTCCGGGTTGCCGGAAAGCTGATCCTTGTCGATCTTGCCGTTGGGGTTGTGCAACAGCGTACCGGCGGCCGGGTAGCCGAGCTCCATCAGGGTACGGTCGCGCTGGTAGGTGGCCAGCACGGTCAGGCTGTTGAAGTCGTCGAAGTTCAGGGTCAGCGAAGGGGCGAGGTACAGGCGGTCATCAGGCTGGTGGTCGATCTGCGTGTCGGACTTGCGGCCCATCATCACCAGACGGCCGAGGATGTTGCCTGAATCGGACAGGGGCCCAGACACATCGACACCCAGCTGCCGGCGGTTGTGCGAGCCGTAGCTCAGTTGCACTTCGCCCCGCGGGTCGGCGGTCGGGCGCTTGCTCACCAGGTTGACTACGCCGCCTGGAGCGTTTTCGCCATACAGGATCGAAGTCGGGCCGCGGAACACCTCCACCCGCTCCAGGCCATAGGGTTCGCTGCTGGTGTCGTAGCGGTTGCCTTGCACGCGCAGGCCGTCGCGCAGCAGTCCATAGCCATAGTCGGTGGCATTGAAGCCGCGGATGAAGAACAGGTCACCCGCCTGCCCATCACCGCCGGCGAAGGGTGGCGAGAAAATCCCCGGCACGTAGCCGAGCACCTCGGTCAGGGTTTGCGATTGCTGGTCGTCCATGCGTTGGCGGGTCACCACCGAGACCGAGCGCGGCGTGTCGGCCAAGGCACTGCTGGTCTTGCTGGCGGTGCTGCTAGCGACCGCGCGATAGCCGCTGTCACCCTGACCGTTGCTGGCGAGCAGTGCGGCAGCGTTGACGGCGGTGGCGTCCAGTTGTAGGGCGTTGTCTTCGGCGAGCGGATGCAGCACGTAACCGGTGTTGCCCTGAGGCACGGCTTGCAGGCCGCTGCCCTGGAGTAGTTGGGCCAGTCCTTGGACAACACTGTAGCGACCTTGCAGGCCAGGGCTGCTCTTGCCGGCGGCCAGTTCGTTGCTGCCCGCGAGGTAGATGCCGGCCTGGCTGCTGAATTGGTTGAGAGCGGCTGCCAGCGAGCCGGGGGCGATGTCGAACAGGGTTTCGGCGTGAACTACCTGTTCGGCCAGGGCCGGTGATGCCGGCAGCATCAGCGGCGCGGCGGCGCAAAGAGAAAGCGGCGCGGCAAGCGCCAGGCGAAACGCGGGGTGGAAAGGCGTCGGCATGCGGATCCCTGGAATCGTTACGGTGGGTTGATGTGGCTTACGGGAGGTAAACCGAACGAGACGGGAAAAAGGGAACCAGCCGTTTGCTATTTTTTCTCGAACCGCCGTTCACGCGGGCTCCACAGTGACCCACCAAGGCGTCAATCGCTGTACCCGGATCGGCAAGGCCGCTTGCAGCAATGCCAGCGCACGGTCGGTGTCGTCGAGGGGAAACGCCCCCATCACCGACAGCTGCGCCACTGCCGGGTGCCAGCCAAGATGCCCATGCCGATAGCGCCCCAGGGTCTGCAGCAAGTCTGCCAGGGGCATGCCCTCGGCATTGAGCCGCCGGTGAATCCAGGACTCCCCCGCGCTAAGTGCCGGGCCGATGGCACCTAAGCCGCGGGCGTTGAACGCGAGTTGCTGGCCGGCCTGTACCACGCAGCGCTGCTCGCTGAGGGCAGTACACACCTCGACGGCGCCGGCATAGACATTCAGCTGGGTGGTCTCGTCCTGCTGCAACACGCTGAAGCGGGTCCCTAGGGCTTGCATGCGCCCTTGGGTAGTCTCGACGAAGAACGGCCGCCGAGGGTCGTGTGCGGTTTCCACCAGGATGTCACCGAAGCGCAGGTGCACCACCCGCGACAGCGGCGAGAACTCCAGGTCGACAGCGCTTTGTGCGCCCAGCCACAGCTGGCTGCCATCGGCCAGTTGGGTTTCTCGGGTTTCACCGATGCCCGTGGCCAGGTCCGCGCGCCACCCCGACAACGGCGCCCCACGCCAGGCGTGCCAGCCCAGCAGCGAGCTGGCGCCCAGCACCAGCAAGGTCTTGAGCCCGCTGCGGCGGCTGAAGCGCCGTGCATCCTGGTCGCGCAGCACTCGCCCGGCACTGTTGCCTGGGCCTTGCAACGGAGCGAAGCGCTGGCCGACCCGTTGCACGTACAGCCAGGCCAACTGGTGGTCATCGTGCTGGTCGAGCCAGCGTTGCCATTGCGTGCGCACTTGCGCATCGGCGTGCTCGTCTTGCAGTTGCACGTACCAGTGAGCAGCTTGCTCGAGGCTTGCGTGGCTGAGCGTGGGGGGCTGGCGGGTCATGGCGTCACTCCACCAGCAGGCCGTCGAGTTCGGCCTCGAGGATGGCGCAATGCAGGAACGCCTGGGCCAGGTACTTCTTGATCATCCGTTCGCTCACGCCGATATGCGCGGCGATATCGCGGTAGCCCAGGCCGTCGATCTGGGCCAGGAGGAAAGCCTGGCGGACCTTGGACGGCAGGCGCAGCAGCATGGCGTCGACCTCGTGCAGGGTCTCGACGATCAGCGCACGTTGTTCGGGGGAGGGCTGCAGGGCGGGGGACTGCAACGCCAGGTGCTCCAGCCAGGCCTGCTCCAGTTTCTGCCTGCGCCAATGGTCGATGCACAGGCCGCGGGCGATGGTCGCCAGGTACGAGCGCTCACCTGCCTGGCCGTCGAACTGTCGCGGTCGATGGAGGATGCGCACGAATGTGTCCTGCACCAGGTCGGCGGCATCGGGGCGATTGCCGAGGCGCCGCTGGAGAAACCCAAGCAACCAGCCCGAATGGCTCTGGTAGAGGCTGTGAATGGAGCTGTTCAACTCAGGTATCGAGACCACGGCGGGCATCCGGCGCAAGCGCATAGCTGGTGCGAATGAGAAATGATCGCAATAGTAGGGGCGACTGATCAATACTGCAATCGCCCGATAAGTGGCACGTGGCCATGAGACAACCTGTCGCCTTGCGCCCGGCCAGGCAATTTGTTTGTACTGGCATTTCAGTTACAATCGCCGAAACGATTCAGCGCTGTAGGTCAATTCGACAAAAGCCTGAGTCATTTTCTGGTTCTCTAGCCGCTGAACAATGACCACAAAAAGCCTGCGCGGAAGAACACGAAACACTTGGGCCAGCCACAGGCCCACCTACCTGTTCTACTGACTGGATTTTTCAATGTTCAAGAAAGCTGGCAAAACCTTGCTGGGCCTCGCTGTCGCCGCAAGCTTCATGCAGGCGCATGCCGAAGACACCAAGAAAGTCGATGTGCTGCTGGTCGGCGGCGGCATCATGAGCTCCACCCTGGCCGTGTGGCTGCACGAGCTGGAGCCGAGCTGGTCGATGGAGATGGTCGAGCGCCTGGACGGCGTCGCCGAAGAAAGCTCCAACGGCTGGAACAACGCCGGTACCGGCCACTCCGCGCTGGCCGAGCTGAACTACACCCCGGAAGACAAAGACGGCAACGTCAACATCTCCAAGGCCATCGAGATCAACGAAGCCTTCCAGATTTCCCGTCAGTTCTGGTCCTGGCAGGTTCGCCAGGGCGTGTTGAAGAACCCGCACTCGTTCATCAACACCACTCCGCACATGAGCTTCGTGTGGGGCGACGACAACATCAAGTTCCTCAAGAAGCGCTACGACGCGCTGCAGGCCAGCCCGCTGTTCCGCCCGATGCAGTACTCCGAGGACCACGCGCAGATCGCCAAGTGGGTCCCGCTGATGATGGAAGGGCGCGACCCGAACCAGAAGCTCGCGGTGACCTGGACGCCGATCGGCACAGACGTCAACTTCGGTGAGATCACCCGCCAGTTCGTCGGCCACCTGCAGACTCAAAAGAACTTCGACCTGAAGCTCTCCAGCGAAGTGCAGGACATCAGCCGCAACGAAGACGGCTCTTGGCACGTCGAGTACAAGAACCTGAAGGATGGCACCGAGCATGCCACCGACGCCAAGTTCCTGTTCATCGGTGCCGGTGGCGGCGCGCTGAAGCTGCTGCAGAAGTCCGGCATTCCGGAAGCCAAGGAGTACGCAGGCTTCCCGGTAGGTGGCTCGTTCCTGGTCACCGAGAACCCGACCATCGCCATGCAGCACATGGCCAAAGCCTACGGCATCGCCTCGACCGGTGCGCCACCCATGTCGGTTCCGCACCTCGATACCCGCGTGCTCGATGGCAAGCGCGTGATTCTGTTCGGGCCATTCGCCACCTTCTCGACCAAGTTCCTGAAGAACGGTTCGTACTTCGACCTGCTTGGCAGCACCACCCTGCACAACGTGTGGCCGATGACCAAGGTCGGTATCGACCAGTACCCGCTGGTGGAGTACCTCGCCGGCCAGCTGATGCTATCGGATGACGACCGCTTCGAGGCGCTGCGCACCTACTTCCCGAACGCCAAGAAGGAAGACTGGAAGCTGTGGCAGGCGGGCCAGCGTGTGCAGATCATCAAACGTGACGCAGAGAAGGGCGGCGTGCTGAAGCTGGGTACCGAAGTGGTGGCCTCGCAGGACCGCACCATCGCCGGCCTGCTGGGCGCTTCGCCAGGTGCCTCGACTGCCGCGCCGATCATGCTGAACGTGCTGGAAACCGTGTTCAAGGAGAAGGTCGCGACTCCAGAGTGGCAGGCCAAGATCAAGGAAATCGTACCGAGCTACGGCACCAAGCTGAACGACTCGGCAGCGGCCACCCAGAAAGAGTGGAACTACACTGCCGAAGTGTTGCAGCTGCAGAAGCCGCCGGTGATCGACCAGAGCGTCGGCACCAGCACCGATCTGAGCAAGCCGGTTGAAAGCAACCCTGAAAACGACATGGCGCTGTAAGCGGCGACCGGTTGTGATCGAAAGCCACGGGGGTGACCTCGTGGCTTTTTTGTTGGCTGAAAATCGATGAGCTGGCCGTGGCCGGAACAGGCATCAGCGCTGACGCAGAATGCAGTCGAGCAAACCCGGAAAGCGCTCCTCGAGCATTTCGCTGCGCAAGGAGTTCATGTGCGTGGTGCCGACATTGCGGGTATGCACCAGCCCCGCGTCACGCAACACGCGAAAATGATGGGACATGCTCGACTTCGGTCGACCACCGTCCAGCTCGCCGCAGCTGGCCTCGGTCACGCCGGCCAGGTGGCGGACGATACCCAGGCGCACCGGGTCGCTCAAGGCGTAGAGCACGCGTTCGAGTAGCAGGTCTTCAGGATTGGGATGTTTGTAGGCTCGCATGGTCGACATGATAACGAGGGTTTCCATTATTGCCATAGTTCGATTATGATCGAACTATCGTATTCAAGCCAACCGGGAGCTTGCCCATGTCCGTACTGTTCGAACCCTACACCCTCAAGGACGTCACCCTGCGCAACCGCATCGCCATTCCCCCGATGTGCCAATACATGGCCGAGGACGGCATGATCAACGATTGGCACCACGTGCACCTGGCCGGCCTGGCCCGTGGCGGTGCCGGGTTGCTGGTGGTGGAGGCCACTGCGGTGGCGCCGGAAGGGCGCATCACTCCCGGCTGCGCCGGCATCTGGAGCGATGCCCATGCCCAGGCCTTCGTCCCCGTGGTGCAGGCCATCAAGGCTGCCGGTTCGGTACCGGGCATCCAGATCGCCCACGCCGGGCGCAAGGCCAGCGCCAATCGTCCCTGGGAAGGTGATGACCACATCGCCGCTGACGATGCCCGTGGCTGGGACACCATCGCGCCTTCGGCCATCGCCTTTGGTGCCCACCTGCCGAAAGTGCCGCGTGAGATGACCTTGGACGATATCGCCCGGGTCAAACAGGATTTCGTCGATGCCGCACGCCGTGCCCGCGATGCCGGTTTCGAATGGATCGAACTGCATTTCGCCCATGGTTACCTGGGCCAGAGCTTTTTCTCCGAGCACTCCAACAAGCGTACCGATGCCTACGGTGGCAGCTTCGACAACCGCAGCCGCTTCCTCCTCGAAACGCTCGCTGCCGTGCGCGAAGTCTGGCCAGAGAACCTGCCGCTGACTGCCCGTTTCGGTGTGTTGGAGTACGACGGTCGCGACGAGCAGACCCTGCAGGAGTCGATCGAACTGGCTCGTCGCTTCAAGGCCGGCGGGCTTGACCTGCTGAGCGTCAGTGTCGGGTTCACCATCCCCGACACCAACATCCCGTGGGGCCCGGCATTCATGGGGCCGATTGCCGAGCGCGTGCGCCGCGAAGCGGGCTTGCCGGTGACTTCGGCCTGGGGCTTTGGCACCCCGCAACTGGCAGAAGGTGCGCTGCAGGCCAACCAGCTCGATCTGGTGTCGGTGGGCCGGGCACACCTGGCCGATCCGCACTGGGCGTATTTCGCAGCCAAGGAGTTGGGTGTGGAAAAGGCTTCCTGGACCTTGCCGGCACCTTACGCCCACTGGCTCGAGCGTTATCGCTGAGGTGCTCGGGGCCGCACAGCGGCCCCGCGCTCAAAACCGATCCAGCCGGTAGGCCTGCATCTCGGGCCCTGCGGACTGCTCCGCCAAACGCCCCACCCATTGCGCCGTCACCGCCGCCTGGGTCAGCCCCAGATGCTGATGCCCGAACGCGAGCAGCACACGGCCATCACAGACCCGGTCGATCACTGGCAGAGAATCCGGCAGCGACGGCCTGAAGCCCATCCACGGCGTTGCGCCCTCGGTGCTCAGTTCATCGCGGAACAACCCCGTGCTCAATCGGTGCAACTGCCAAGCCCGTTGCATGCTCGGCGCTGCGTCCAACCCAGCGAACTCCACCGTGCCGGCCAGGCGCAGGCCCTCGGCCATCGGCGTCATGATGAACTTGCGCTCCAGTGACGTGACGGCGAACGGCAAGCGCTGATGCTCAGCCGGCAACATCAGGTGATAGCCTCGCTCGGTATCCAGTGGCACGTGCTTACCAGTCAGCGCCGCCGTCAGTCGTGCCGAATGAGCGCCACAGCTGACCAGCACCTGGCGCGCCTGGAATCTGCCCTGGCTGCTGGTGAGGCTGACGCCGGCTGCGTTGGGCTGGCCGCCGTCGACCTCGGCGCGGATGAAACGTACCCCACTGGCCTTGGCCGCCTCGAACACTTCGCAGACGACGCGGTACGGGTCGATGAAGTGTCCGGTGCCGGGGAAGAACAGCCCGCCGAGCAAGGCCGGGTTCAACTGAGGGGCGGCTGCCCGCACGCTCTCGGCCGACCACAGATCCACCGCGACATTCTGCCTTTGCATGCGCGCAGCCAGGGCCTCGAGCACTGGGCGCGACGCAGGCTTTTCGAATACCAGCAGCGAGCCGTCTTCCTTGAACAATGCGCTGTGCCCGATTGATTCGAGCAGTTGCTGCCAAGCCCCAAGGCTGCCTTCGTTCAGCGCGCGGATGCCTGCCACGCTGCGTTGGAACGGCGCCGGGCGCAGGTTGAGCAGTAGCCGGACGAACCAGGGCATGGCCTTGGGCAGGTATTTCCAGTCCAGACGCAGCGGGCCCATGGGGTCGAGCAGCATGCGTGGCAGGCGCTTGAGGATCGACAGATCGGCGATCGGGAACACCTGCTCGGTGGCCAGGTGTCCGGCGTTGCCATAGGACGCGCCCTGGCCAGGCTCATTGCGATCGATCAGCAGTACCCGACGTCCCTGACGGGCCAGTTGCAGGGCGCAGGCGACGCCGACAATGCCGGCGCCTACCACGGCGACATCGGTATCTAACGGGGCATCGGCCATGGTTCAGGCTTCCCTTTGGCCATCGAGCAGACGCCGCACGTGCAGCGGGTTGTCCTGTCGAAGGGCGGTGGGTAGCAGGGCATCGGGGAAATCCTGGTAGCACACCGGACGCAGGAAGCGCAGGATCGCTGCGGTGCCCACCGAGGTGCTGCGGGCGTCGGAGGTGGCCGGGAACGGCCCGCCGTGGACCATCGCATCGCACACTTCGACGCCGGTGGGCCAGCCGTTGACCAGGAGCCGCCCGGCCTTGCGTTCCAGTATCGGCAACAGGCCGCGGGCCTGCTCGATATCGCCTTCGTCCAGGTGCAGCGTGGCGGTCAACTGGCCCTCCAGGTGCTCGGCCACCTGGCGGACTTGCTCATCGCTGGCGCAGGCCACCACCAGCGATGCGGCGCCGAACACCTCGGCCTGAAGCGCAGGGTCGGCGAGAAAAGCGTCGGCATGGGTCGTGAACAACTGCGCCTGGCCTTGGTTCGGGCCGTGCGCTGGCTGGCCACTGGCTGCGCTCGTGGCGTTGGGGTTGCCGGCCAGGTCGGCGACGCCGGCCTCATAGGCGCTGAAGATACCGGGCGTGAGCATGGTTTGAGCGGGCGCCTGGCGCAGGTGCTGGCCGGCGGCCTCGATAAAGCCCTGCAAGGCGGCGCCCTGGCGGGCGATGACCAAGCCAGGGTTGGTGCAGAACTGCCCGGCGCCTTGGGTCAGCGAAGCGACGAAGCTCTGCGCCAGAGCTGGGCCACGGTTGTGCAGTGCGGCGTCGAAAACGAAGACGGGGTTGATCGAGCTCATTTCGGCATAAACCGGAATCGGCTCCGGCCGCGTCTGGGCCACCTGGTTCAAGGCGATACCGCCGCTGCGCGAGCCGGTGAAGCCTACGGCCTTGATCCGTGGGTCACTGACCAGTGCCGTGCCGATCGCGGTGCCAGCGCCATAGAGGAGCGAAAATACCCCTTCCGCCAGGCCGCAGCGTTGCACGGCACGGGCCACGGCCCGGCCGACCAGTTCGCTGGTGCCCGGGTGCGCGCCATGGGCCTTGACCACTACCGGGCAGCCGGCCGCCAGGGCCGAAGCGGTATCGCCGCCGGCCACCGAAAAGGCCAGGGGAAAGTTGCTGGCGCCGAATACCGCCACCGGTCCCAGGGCCACCTGCCGCTGGCGCAGGTCGGCGCGGGGCAGGGGCTGGCGCTCCGGCTGGGCGTTGTCGACCCGCACGTCGAGCCATTCGCCATCGCGTACCACACGGGCGAAGGTACGCAACTGCGTGCAGGTGCGGCCGCGTTCGCCTTGGATACGCGCCTTGGGCAGGCCGCTTTCGGCGACGGCGCGGTCGATGAGGGTATCGCCAAGCGCTTCGATTTCGCTGGCGATGGTCTCGAGGAAGGTGGCGCGTTGCTCCAGTGGGATTTCGCGGTAGCTGTCGAAAGCTGCCCACGCCAGCGCGCAGGCCTCGGCCACGTGTTCGCCGCTGGCGCCGGGGTAGGCGGGTTCCAGTGGCTGGTTGGTGGTCGGGTCGACGGCGCGGATCGAGGGTTGATTGCCGGTCACGCTGCGCTGGCCGATCAGCAGGTTGCCTGTCAGGGTCATGGAGCGTCCTTTGAGTTCGGAAGTGAAGATCTAGAAGCTGAGGCGGACCCTGTGGGAATGGCGGTTCGATGACCCGATGTGTCCCGAGAACACGGGCGAGGCCCGTGCCATCCATCGCGGTGTCTGCTTCGCGGGCAAGCCCGCTCCCACAGAGCCTGTGCTTTTGCCTCAGGCCAGGTTCTGCTCTGCCGACCAGCTGGCGTACCAGGTGCGGAACAGGGCGTACTGCTGCTCGGCATAGTTGCGCTGGGCATCGGTGAGCGCGTCGGTTTCGTTGAAGTGCAGGCTGTACTCGCGGTCGCCGTTGAGCACCATCAGGTGCTTGTAGTACAGCACCAGGTCGCAGCCTTCATCGAACGACGACAGTACCGCCAGTGCCGATTCTAGTTCGCGCGCCAGACGACGGGCCTTGGCATCGCCTTTGGCAGCCTGCTTGCTCAGGCTCACCAATTGCAGCACTTCACGGGGCAGGGCGTTGCCGATGCCGGTGATGGCGCCGGTGGCGTTGCAGTTGACGAAACCATGCACCACCTGGGTGTCGACACCGACCATCAAGGTCACGTCGTCGTCCTTGGAGGTGATGTGCTCAGCGGCATAGCGCAGGTCGGCGCCACCACCGAACTCCTTGAAGCCGATCAGGTTCGGGTATTCACGACGCAGTTCGAAGAACAGGTCGGCGCGGGTGGCGAAGCCATAGTAGGGGCTGTTGTAGATCACCGCCGGCAGCTTCGGTGCAGCGGCGAGGATGGCCGAGAAATGGTGCTTCTGGGCGATCAGCGAGGCGCCGCGGCTGAGCACGCGGGGGATGACCATCAAGCCCGCAGCGCCAACCTGGGCTGCGTGTGCGGCATGCGATACCGCCTCACGGGTGTTCACCGCACCGGTGCCGACGATGGTCGGAATGCCGGCAGCCACCAGGCGTGCCACGCCTTCCTGGCGCTCGGCCTCGGTCAGCAGCGGCCAATCGCCCATCGAGCCGCAGTAGACCACGGCGCTCATGCCGGCCTCGATCAGTTCGCGGCCCTTGCGTACCAAGGCGTCGAAGTCCGGCTTGCGCTCGGCGGTGCAGGGCGTCATCAAGGCGGGCATGCAGCCAGTGAAGATATTCTGGGTCATGGTTGTCACTCCTAACGGTATTCGGGTTGAGAAGACGCCGGGTCAGATGCCCCAGGCGAAGGGATCTTGTTCGTCGATCAGCAACTGGCTGTCGGCGGTCATGTAGGCGCGGCCGGTGATGAACGGGCGGATACGTTCGCCATCGCGGGTGTAGCGGCCCTGGAACTGGCTACCGGTGATGCTCGCCTGGACCCAGGTCTGGCCTTCGGCGAGCTTGCCGTCGGCGGCCAGGCACGCAAGCTTGGCGCTGGTCCCGGTGCCGCACGGCGAGCGGTCGTAGGCCTTGCCGGGGCACATGACGAAGTTGCGGCTGTCGGCCTGCGGGTCTTCGGCGAATAGCTCGATATGGTCGATCGGCGCACCGTTCTCGCCGGTGATGCCCTGGCTTTCCAGGGCCTTGAGCATGGCCCAGGTGTAATCGGTGAGGGCTTCGCGGTTGGCCAGCTCGATACGTTGGCCGTGCTCGGACACCAGGAAGAACCAGTTGCCGCCCCAGGCGATATCGCCCTTGACCTCGCCATGGCCGGGGACGTCCACCGCCACGTGTTGGCGATAGCGGTAGGACGGCACATTGCCGACGGTCACTGAGCCGTCTTCGTGCAGGGTGGCGCTGACCTGGCCGACCGGGGTATCGATCTTGTGCTCGCCGGGCTCGATCAGGCCCAGGTGCT
This sequence comes from Pseudomonas putida, assembly GCF_004357765.1. Taxonomy (GTDB): domain Bacteria; phylum Pseudomonadota; class Gammaproteobacteria; order Pseudomonadales; family Pseudomonadaceae; genus Aquipseudomonas; species Aquipseudomonas putida_U. The sequence goes on from NZ_SMTE01000007.1 coordinate 84,195, forward strand.
GCAGCGAGGCGACCAGCCCGATGGTGCCGTGGCCGCACATGTTCAGGTAGCCGGCGTTATTGAAGAAGATCACGCCGCAGGTGGCATCCGCCGACACCGGTGGGCAGTACAGGGCGCCCACCAGTACATCGTTGCCGCGTGGTTCCAGCAGGCAGGCGCGGCGCCAGGCGTCGTACAGTTCGCGCAGCTCGTCGCGCTGTTCGGCCATGCTCCGCCCGTGCAGTGCCGGGAAGCCTTTCATCACCAAACGGGTCGGTTCGCCGCCGGTATGCGAGTCGATGACATGGATCTGTTTCATGGGCGAGTCCATTGAATGAAGAATCAGGAGGCAGCGGTGGCGGGGCGGCCGGCATAGGTGTCACTGGAGGCTTCGCTTTCATCTTCGCCCTCCAGGCGCACCAGGTGTGCCGGCACGCCTGTCGCCGCGCCCCAGTAGTAGATGGCCAAGGCACAGGCCGCCACGGCCAGGGTGTCGAACGGGTGGCCGAGAACGCCCAGGCCGCCGAAGCTGCCCAGCCAGGAGAGCAGGATGGTCACGGCGTAGAAGCCGATCAGCCAGGCCGACGAGCGCACCTGCTGGGCCAGCGACAGGTGTTGGGTCGGCACGAAGCGAGCGCACAGCAGGTACAGCACGAACATCAGGATCTGCAGGGCCAGCAGCCACGACACGGTGTTCCAGCCAGACCAGTAGACGATCAGCGCAGCGATGATGAACGACAGCGGGCCCAGCACACCCATGCCCATGACCCGGAACGGGCGAGGCATGTCGGGCGCGTTGCGGCGCAGTGCGGCGACGCTGACCGGGGCCACGGCATAGCTCAGCACCAGGGCGGCGGAGACCACGTTGATCAGCGCTTCCCAGGACGGGAACGGCAGGGTCCAGAACACCGCCAGGGCAAAGGTCAGCCACAGCGCCGGACGCGGAATGCCCGACTGTGCATCGATGCGGGTGAAGTACTTGAAGAAGGTTCCGGTCTGCGCCCAGCCATACACCACGCGCGGGGTAGCATTCATGTAGATGTTGCCGCAGCCGCTGGGCGAGATCACCGCGTCGGCCACCACCAGATAGGCCAACCAACCCACGCCCAGGGCGAGGGCGATGTCGCGGTAAGGCAGGGCCAGCTCCTTGGTCACCGACGCCCAGCCATTGGCGAGCATTTCGGTCGGTACGCTGCCGAGGAAGGCCAACTGCAGCAAGGCATAGATCGCGGTGGACAGCAGTACCGAGAGAATCAGCGCGATGGGAATGGTGCGTTGCGGGTTCTTGACCTCACTGGCCACCGAGATGATCGGTGTCAGGCCCAGGTAGGCGAAGATGATGCCGCCGGCCGACACGGCCATTTCCACGCCGGACAGGCCGAACGGGGCAAAGCCCTGGACCGTGAAGTTTTCCGGCTTGAAGAAGGTGAACAGCACGCCGATCACCAGCAACGGCACGATGAACTTGAACACGCTGACCAGGTTGTTGGCCTTGGCGAAGGTCTTCACGCTGCGGTAGTTGAGGAAGAAGAACAGTCCCAGCAAGGCGAATTGCACCAGCCAGCCGAGCACGGTGGGGTCGCTGGAGCCAGCCTTGGTCAGCCCGGGGAACCAGGCTGCGGCGTACTGGCGCGAGGCGACCACTTCGATGGCGATCAGACTGGAGAAGGCGATCAGGGTGATGAAGCCCATCAGGTAGCCGAGCAGCGGCCCGTGCGAATATACCGGGTAACGCACTACGCCACCGGCACGCGGCAGGGCGGCACCGAGCTCGCAATAGACGATGCCCAGCAACAGCACGGCGAAACCGCCGAGGAACCACGAAAGTATACCCGCCGGACCGGCGATGGCCGAGACGTGGCTGGCGGCGAACAGCCAGCCGGAGCCGAAGATGGCGCCGAGGCCGATGAAGGTGAGGTCGAGCAATGACAGCTGTTTCTTGAATTTGCCTGACATGGGTTCGCCTTTTTGTTGGTTATTGGATAGGCAGGTCTGATGTCACGTTTTGCGGTTTGCTGCGCCGCGCTCTCGTCGGTGTTGGGCGGCTTGCGTGGGGCATAGAGTGAACCGACAAGGGGGCAGTGTTCTTGATGGTTTTCGGCAGGGGGCGTGACGAAATCGGCACAATTGCGAAAAACACTGGCGGTTGGGGGAAGTAGGTAGATAGGCTGGAGGGCATACCGTGCAAGGGTTTGAGTGATCTATACCTAGTGCCGGCCTATTCGCGGGCTTGCCCGCGAATAGGCCAGGACAGCCACCCGAGATGAAGCTGATGACCAACCCCCCGTTGGCAACCCTATACCAGTCCCTCGACCATCTACGTCCCACCACGCTGGAGGCGTTGCTGGCCAGCGTGTCGTTGCTCTTGCCGATCCTCGATGCCATCCCCAATGCGGCCATCTTCATCAAGGATGCCGAGGCCCGCTATGTGCTGGCCAACACCACCCTGGTCCAGCGCTGTGGTCTCAAGCGTCTGCAGCCCTTGCTGGGCAAGACCAGTGCAGAGGTGTTTCCGGCGCAGCTGGGTCCTGGTTACACCGAGCAGGACCGTCGAGTGTTGGAAGAGGGGCGGGTACTGGAGGACCAGCTCGAACTGCACCTGTACGGCAGCCGTGAGGCCGGCTGGTGCCTCACCCACAAACGACCGCTGCGCGACCCGGCAGGAGAGATCATTGGCTTGGTAGGTATCTCGGTCGATCTGCAGTCAGCCGCCGACAGTCACCCGGCGTACCAGCGCCTGGCCGCGGTGGACGAGCACATCCGCCAACACTTCCACCAGCCGATCAGCATGGGCGAATTGACGCGTATCGCCGGAATCTCCGTGGCTCAGCTGGAGCGCTACTGCAAGCGGGTGTTTCACCTCACGCCTCGGCAGATGATCCACAAGGCGCGCCTGGAGCACGCCCATCGACTTCTGCACTCGGACCTGCCGATCACCGAGGTGGCGCTGCGCTGCGGCTACACCGACCACAGTGCCTTCAGCCGTCAGTTCAAGCAGTTGACCGGGTTCACGCCACGCCAGTACCGCCAGGCGACCGCCGATCAGTCGGGCTGAAACAGCGTACGGGCTTCGGCGAAACACTGCTCGGCGATGGCTGAACGCGGCTCGCTGCGGCGCAACAGCAGGCCGACCTGGCTATGAATGCTGGCATCGGCAATGGGGATGATGCGCAGGTGCTCGCTGAGGTCTTCGAGGCCACAGTCCAGCGGCATCACCGCGCAGCAGACGCCGGTGGTGATGGCCTGGATCAGCTGGAAGCTGGAGTCGCTTTCGAGCACGGCAAGCGGCTCCAGACCCCGGCTACGGAAACTCAGGTCCAGTGATTGCCGGTAGTGCATGCCCTTGCTCAGCAACCCCAGCGGGATGTCGGTCAGGGTGTTCCATTGCAGTTGCTCCTGCTCGAAGGAGAAGTGCCGGGTGTCGTGCAACAGGCCCATGGTGGTGGTACCCAGTTCGATCACTTCGAAGAAGCTGGCATTGACCTGGTCGAGGTAGCAGATACCCAGGTCGAGCTGATTGCGGCTCAGGCCATCAATGATCTGTTCGGTACTGTGGGAGCTGAGCTGAAACTGCAATTCGGGGTATTTTTCGCGCAGCGGCAACAGCAGGTGCATCGGATTGAAACTGGCCAGCGGCACCGTGCCCAGGCGCAGGCTGCCGACCACCTGGCCACGACAGCTGGCGGCCTCGGCCTGCAGGCCATCGTGGGCTGCGAGGAGGGTGCGGGCCCAGGCCAGGATGCGCTCGCCGGCCTCGGTGAAGCCCTCGAAGCGCTGGCCGCGCTTGACCAGTACCAGGTCCAGTTCATCCTCCAGGTTGCGCAGGCGCATCGACAGCGTCGGCTGGGTGATGTGGCACAGCGCCGCGGCCTGGCCGAAGTGGCGGGTCTGGTCGAGGGCGATGAGGAACTTGAGCTGCTTGATGTCCATGGAGATGCCTGGCGTCTGGTTGTGCAGACCTTAACCCAGCTCTGCGATAGATGTCATTGATCGGTCGGTACGTCATATCGATTGGACGCCCCATGGCCATCGGCCTAGCGTGGCGACAATGCCCTTGAAGGAGTTCCACCGTGCGCGTCCAACCTGATGCGGTCTTCGTACCGCTCAACATCGCCGTGCTGACCGTCAGCGACACCCGTACCTACGACAACGACACTTCCGGTGAACTGTTGGCCAGCCGCTCGCTGGAAGTCGGCCACCGCCTAGTGGCGCGCGCGCTGCTCAAGGACGATCTCTACAAGATCCGCGCCCAGGTCGCTACCTGGATTGCCGATGACCAGGTGCAGGTCGTGCTGATCACCGGTGGCACCGGTTTCACGGGGCGCGACAGCACGCCGGAGGCGGTGGAGTGCTTGCTGGATCGACGTATCGATGGGTTCGGCGAGCTGTTTCGAGCCTTGTCGATTCTCGATATCGGCAGTTCCACCGTGCAGAGCCGGGCATTGGCTGGCATGGCCAACGGCACCCTGGTGTGCTGCCTGCCCGGCTCGACCGGGGCCTGCCGCACGGCCTGGGAAGGAATCCTTGCGGAACAGCTTGATGCGCGGCATCGGCCTTGCAATTTCGTCAAGCACTTGAAGCCCATCGGAGCCTGTGGCAGCCGGGGTTGAATTGCAGCGGCCCTTTCGCGGGCAAGCCCGCGAAAGGGCCGCCGCTCAGCTCAACACATACTCCACCGGCTGCAAGGCCGGCGGCAGCGCCGCCTCTCCCAACGCCGACAGCACATCCCGTTCGACGGTGCGCACCATGGCATCGGTCGGCAGGTCGTTCTCGTCTCGCCCGAACGGGTCCTCCAGCTCATTGCCGATGGCATCGAGCCCGAAGAAGGTATAACCGACGATGGTGGTGAACAGCGGCGCCAGCCAGCCGAGCGGCTCGGCCAGGGCGAAGGGCAGCAGCAGGCAGAAGATGTAAATGGTGCGGTGCAGCAGCAGGGTGTAAGGAAACGGCAATGGCGTGCCTTTGATCCGCTCGCATGTCGCCTGAACCTGGGATAGTCCCACCAGGCGTTGTTCCAGCAGGGTGTAGCGCCATTCGCTGATCAACTGTTGTTCGGCCAATCGCGAGCACTGCGCGCCGACGTCGCGCAGGATGCCGTCGCAGACATTGTGCGGACCGATTGCAGAGGGTTCGGCCAGCCAGGGCCGGGCCACGGCCAGCTCGTCCTCGCCACGCAGGCGTGCGTTGAGCGCATGGGCAAAGCCGCACAAGGCGCGCAGTATCGTCTGGCGTTGCTGTGGGTCGGCGATCGCCACGCTTTCGCGGGCGAACGAGCGCACTTCGATGATCAATTGTCCCCAGGCCTTGCGTCCTTCCCACCAACGGTCGTAGCAGGCGTTGTTGCGAAAGCTCATGAAGATCGAGAGCGACAGCCCGAGCAAGGTGAACGGCGTGGCGCTGACCGGGTAGAAGAATGCCGGGAAATGCCGCTCGACCAGCACGATCAGCGCCGCGAGCAAGGTGATCATCAGACAGCGCAGGGCGATGCGCTTGACGATGGACCCCTTGAGGGTGAACAGCACGCGCAGCACATCGGGGCGGGGGTGGACGATCATGGTGTTCCAGAGGCAGCCGGTCAGCCGCCGGTCATGTTCATGAAGCGCAGGATCTGCACGTCGCCACCGACTTCGAAGTGGTGACGGTAGGGCTTGAGGTGCAGGGAGTCGCGGATGGCGTTGTCCAGCCGCTCGGCATCGCCTGGGTGGGCCCGCAATACCTGCTTGAGGTCCATCGAATGTTCGTTGCCCAGGCACAGTAGGAGCCGGCCTTCGACGGTCAGGCGCACGCGGTTGCAGGTGGCGCAGAAATTATGGCTGTGCGGTGAGATGAAGCCGACGCGGATGTGCGGGGCTTCGGCCAGCCGCCAGTAACGGGCCGGACCTTGCGAAGACTCGGTCGATTCGATCAGGGTGAACTGCTCGGCCAGGCGCGCCCGAACATCGTCGCTGGAGCAGAACGACTCGCCGCGCTCATGTTCGCTGATCACACCCAGGGGCATCTCTTCGATGAAGGTGATGTCCAGTTCGCGGTCGATGGCAAAGCGCACCAGATCGACCAGTTCATGGTCGTTGCGGCCCTTGAGCACCACGCAGTTGAGTTTGGTGCGCTGGAAGCCGGCGCGGCGAGCGGCGTCGATGCCGGCGATCACCTGGTGGAGGTCGCCGGTGCGGGTCAACTGCTTGAAGCGTTCGGCATCGAGGCTGTCGAGACTGATGTTCAGGCGCGAGAGGCCGGCATCGAACAGCGGCTGGGCCAGGCGGTCGAGCTGCGAGCCATTGCTGGTCATGCACAGTTCGCGCAGACCCGGTAGGGCGGCGATACGTTGACAGAGATCGACGATGCCCTGGCGCACCAAGGGCTCGCCCCCGGTCAGGCGGATCTTGCGGGTGCCCAGGGCGACGAAGCGTTCGGCCACTTGGAACAGTTCTTCGAGGCTGAGAATCTGTTGGCGCGGCAGAAACTGCATGTCCTCGGCCATGCAGTAGACGCAGCGAAAGTCGCAACGATCCGTGACCGACATCCGCAGGTAGTCGATTTTCCGGTTGAAACCGTCGATCAGGGCGCCACTGTTCTGTTCCACGTGTTCGCTCGAGTAGGGGTCAGGACCATTGGGTCCAAGCTATAACCTGTGGCCACACCCGTCAAATTGCTTTCTCCGACTGCTTGATCAATGGCGTCTATCGATTGAGGCAGGATTTGCAGCGCCTGGGCGGCGCTCGGTCGCTCAGGCCCTGAAAATGCCATGACAAACTTTGAAAACCCATGATCGAAACCGCCTATCACGCCGTAAGGTATTTCGATTGGACGGCCTCCACCCGCGCTCAATAGGCTGAATAAAAGCACCGAGCGTGAGGACACCACCGTATGAGCCAGGACCAACACATCAGGGACTACAAGGGCCCTGCCGCCGGCTGGGGCGCACTCAAGAGCGTGACCAAGAGTTGGCTGGGCAGCGACAATGCCTTCAAGAACCTGCGGGCCATGCTCAAGACCAACCAGAACGGTGGCTTCGATTGCCCCGGCTGCGCCTGGGGCGAATCGCCGGAAAGCGACATGGTCAAGTTCTGCGAGAACGGCGCCAAAGCCGTCAACTGGGAAGCCACCGGTCGCTCGGTGGACCCGGCGTTCTTCGCCAAGTACAGCGTCAGCGCGCTGCGCGACCAGACCGACTACTGGCTCGAATACCAGGGTCGTCTCACCCACCCCATGCGTTACGACGCGGCCACCGATCACTACGTCGAGACTTCCTGGCAAGAGGCATTCGAGCTGATCGCCGGCCATCTGCGCGCGCTCGACTCGCCCGACGAAGCCGAGTTCTACACCTCCGGGCGTGCCAGCAACGAGGCCGCGTTCCTCTACCAGTTGTTCGTGCGCGCCTATGGCACCAACAATTTCCCCGACTGCTCGAACATGTGCCATGAGGCCAGCGGTGCCGGCATGGCGGAAACCCTCGGCGTCGGCAAGGGCACGGTGGTGTTCCATGATCTGGAACTGGCCGACGCGATCTTCGTCATCGGTCAGAACCCAGGCACCAACCACCCACGCATGCTCGAACCCCTGCGCGAGGCGGTCAAGCGCGGGGCTCAGGTGGTGTGCTTCAACCCGCTCAAGGAGCGTGGCCTGGAGCGCTTCCAGCACCCCCAGCATCCCCTGGAGATGCTCAGCAACGGCTCCGAGCCGACCACCAGCGCTTACTTCCGCCCGGCCCTTGGCGGCGACATGGCGGCCCTGCGCGGCATGGCCAAGTTCCTCTTGCAATGGGAGCGCGAGGCCCAGGCCAAGGGCGAGCCGGCAGTGTTCGACCATGCCTTCATCGCTGAGCATACCTCGGGCGTCGATGCTTATCTGGCGGCGGTGGATGCCACCCCGTGGGCGCATATCGTCAAGCAGTCGGGCCTGACCCTGGCCGAGATCGAGCTGGCCGCGCGCATGTACCGCAAGGCCGAGCGCGTCATCATGTGCTGGGCCATGGGCGTCACCCAGCATCGCCATTCGGTACCGACCGTGCAGGAAATCGTCAACCTGCAGTTGCTGCGCGGCAACGTCGGCAAGCCTGGGGCCGGTCTGTCACCGGTGCGCGGCCACAGCAACGTGCAGGGCGACCGCACCATGGGCATCGACGAGAAGCCCAAGGCGGCGCTGCTCGATGCCTTGGAGCAGCGCTTCCAGTTCCGTGTGCCGCGTGCCCACGGGCATAACGCGGTATTGGCGATCAAGGCCATGGAGGAGGGGCGGGCCAAGGTCTTCATCGGTCTGGGCGGCAACTTCGCCCAGGCCACGCCGGACACCCCGCGAACCCATGCGGCGCTGCGCAACTGCGCGCTGACCGTGCAGATTTCCACCAAACTCAACCGCTCGCACCTGGTCACCGGCCGCGATGCGTTGATCCTGCCATGTCTGGGCCGTACCGAGATCGACCTGCAGGCCGAAGGGCCGCAGGGGGTGACGGTGGAAGACACGTTCAGCATGGTGCATATCTCCAACGGGCAACTGCGCCCGCGTTCGGCGCACATGCGCTCTGAGCCCTGGATCATTGCCGGTATGGCCAAGGCCACGCTGGGTAACCAGCCGATCGACTGGGAATATGCGGTGGCGGATTATGACCGCATTCGCGACATGATCGCCGACGTCATTCCAGGCTTCAGCGATTTCAACCAGCGTCTGCAACATCCCGGTGGTTTCCATCTGGGCAACAGTGCCGCCGAACGCAGCTGGCGCACCGCCACCGGCAAGGCCCGCTTCATGCCCCATGCCTTGCCCGAGGAACTGGTCAATGCCCAGGTACTGGCGCGCGGCGACAAACCGGACCTGATCCTGCAGACCATGCGTTCACATGACCAGTACAACACCACCCTGTATGGCCTCGACGACCGTTACCGTGGAGTGTTCGGTCTGCGTGAAGTGGTATTCGTCAGCGAGGCGGACATCCGCCGGCTGGGCTTCGAGCCGGGCGAGCATGTGGACCTGGTGTCGCTGTGGGAGGATGGCGTCGAGCGGCGGGTGTCGGGCTTCCGCCTGGTGCCCTATGACATTCCCGACGGACAGGCAGCGGCCTACTATCCCGAGACCAACCCGCTGGTGCCCCTGGACAGCTATGGCGACGGGACCTACACGCCAACTTCCAAGTTCGTGGCGATTCGCTTGGAGAAGGCCAAGGTCGGGAATCGAATCGAGGCGGTGCTGGCGGCTGATTGATCGGCTGCCCGGGCCGCCGCGCCTCCCGGAAACCCTGCGTTGCCGGGAGGCGCGGGTTCACCCGCGAAGCATTCAACGCCGCTCAAGACCGGTGCACCGGCAACGCCGTGGTGTATTTCATCTGTTCCATGGCAAAACTGGAGGTGATGTTGGAAAGCCCTTCAGTGCTGGTGATCAGTTTCTTGTAGAAGCGGTCGTAGGCGGCGATGTCGCTCACCACCACCCGCAGCATGTAGTCCCAGTCGCCGGACATACGGTAGAACTCCATGACTTCCTCGAAGCCGCGCACCGTCGTGGCGAACTGCTCCAGCCAGGCATTGTCGTGGCGCTGGGTCTTGAGCTGGACGAACACGGTCAGGCCCAGGCCCAGTCGTGCCGGGTCGAGCAAGGCCACGCGGCCGAGAATGTAGCCGTCTTCCTCCAGGCGCTTGACCCGCTTCCAGCAGGGCGTGGTGGACAGGTTGACCGCCTCGGCCAGTTCTTTGAGCGAAAGGGAAGCGTCGCGCTGCAGCAGGGTCAGGATATGCTGGTCAAAACGGTCCATGGAGAGGGCTGGTCGTCGCAAAGATATTCTTCAGGTTACTCCAGCGGGAGAAAAATATCCTCCACCGGCCCGCTGCCCCGTGCGTGTGCGATAGTTGTACATCCACTCCTGCCAATGGGCCCGACCATGTCCGACAAGCCGCGCCAGTTCGCCACCCGCACCATTCACGCCGGCGAGCAGTTCAGCGTCGCCGACAACGCGATCTTCCCTGCCATCGTGACCGCCAGTTCGTTCATCAAGCGTGGCCTGGACGATCGCCCGGAATACTCCTACAGCCGCGTCGGCAACCCTACGCGGCATGCGTATGAAACCTGCGTGGCGTCACTCGAGGAAGGCGTTGGCGCGGTGGCCTGCGCCTCGGGCGTGAATGCCACCGCCACGGTGCTCGAGTTGCTGCCCAAGGACGCCCACGTGGTGGTGATGAACGGCGTGTACGGCGGCACCTTCCGCATCCTCGAAGACTTCCGTGGGCGCACGTCGGGCCTGACTACCACCTATGTCGACCTCAATGACCTCGACGCCATCGCTGCCGCGATCAGGCCGGAAACCCAACTGATCTGGATCGAGTCGCCGACCAATCCGCTGCTGCACCTGGTCGACATCAAGGCTGTGTGCGACCTGGCGCGCGCCCGCTCCATTCTCACGTGCATCGACAACACCTTCTGCTCGCCCTGGAACCAGCGCCCGATCAGCTTGGGCGTGGACCTGGTGATGCATTCGGCGAGCAAGTACATCGGCGGTCATTCCGACCTGACCGGCGGCGTGGTGGTCGCGGCCAACGACGCGCTGCTGGCCCGTCTGCGCCGTATCAGCATGGCGGTGGGGGCGGTGCAGGGGCCGTTCGATTGCTACCTGGCCTTACGCGGGCTGAAGACTCTTGACGTGCGCATGGAGCGCCAGTGCGCCAATGCCCTGGAGGTCGCACGCTTCCTCGAAGGCCATGCGCAGATCGAGCAGGTGTACTACCCAGGGCTGCCGAGCCACCCGCAGCATGCCTTGTGCAAGCGGCAGATGCGCAGCGGCGGGGCGGTCGTGGCGATGAAGGTCAAGGGCGATCGGGCGGCACTCAACCGCCTGGTCGAGGCGCTGCAGATCTTCGTCCTGGCCGATTCGTTGGGCGGGGTGGAGAGCATGATCAACCACTCCTGGAGCATGTCGCACGTGTCGCTGAGCCCGGCGCAGAAGCAGACCATGGGCATCAGCGAGAACCTGCTGCGGCTGTCGGTGGGGATCGAGGATTATCGGGATCTGATCGAGGACCTGGACGGGGCGCTCAAGGCTTCGGTAGCAGGATGAAGCTGTGGGTCCCCTCGCCGGCAAGCGGGCGAGGGGACCGGTGAATTCAATGAAGGACCATCAGGACTTCGGCGGATGAATGATGCGTTCGATCTTGTCCTTGATCAGCAGCCGCTCCTTGCGCAGACGATTGACGGCTTCGTCGCTGGTGCCATTGCCTTCGGCGGCCACCACCTCCTTGTCCTTGGCGTTGTATTCCTTGTGCAGCAAATGCAGCGATGGGTCCTTGTCGATCAGTGCCTGGAACTGGTCAGCGGTAACGTGCAGGTCAGCGAGCAAATCATGCGGAACTGGCATTTCTTCACCTCTGTCAGGGGTTGTCGGTAGGTGTCCTGACCTTTGAGGATAGCCGTCTTTGCGCAGCTGGGGGACTGGGGTAGGCTGTCGCATCTCCCAGAGCCTGGAACCCGCGCCATGCCCCACCTGAACCTGGAATACAGCGACAACCTGCCCGAACTGAACGTCGACGTTCTGCTGTTGCGCCTGAACCATGCCCTGGTCGGCAGCGGCCAGTTCGCCGATGAAGCGGACATCAAGAGCCGCGCCCAAGCCTTCAGCCAGTTTCGCGTAGGCACTGCGCCCGTCCAGCGGGCCTTCGCTCATGTGCGGCTGGCCATTCTCAGCGGGCGTTCGCCGGCGCTGAAGAAACAACTTTCCGAGGGGCTGCTCGACGTGCTGCGTGAGGCGATTCCGGCGCAGGCCGGTCTGGACCTGCAACTGTGCGTCGAGGTCCTCGACATGGACCGCGACAGCTACGTCAAGCTGCGCCTGCCCGGCTGAATGAACGACATTTAATCCAACCCAGACGCCACTCACGAATTTGTTGGCGTCTTTTTCACGAAATATTGATGGCACGCTTTCTAGAGTTCGCCCAACTTTCCGCGGTGCGTGTTTTTCCGTGGGTTGATAATCACTCTCGAATGCGAATGTCCATGCACAAATTCAAATCCCTGCGGACTGAATGGGTCACGCTGTTGGCCAGTCTTTACCTGCTGATTGGCTTCAACGTGTTCTTGTGGCAACACTTGGAACAGGTCGTGCCTGCCGGGTTGACCGGACTCTGGTTGAGCCTGGCGTTCGCCGTGATGATGCTGTTCGCGTTCAACCTTATCCTCACTTTATTGGCATTCCGATATGTGTTGAAGCCGGTGCTGATCCTATTGTTCATGAGTGGCGCGGGTGTGGCTTATTTCATGAATCAATACGGCGTGCTGATTGATTCCGGTATGTTCCGCAATATTGCCGAAACCAATGTTGCGGAAGTTCGGGACTTATTATCATTCAAGTTCTTCGCCTATATCCTGCTGCTCGGTGTATTGCCTTCGGTGTTGCTGTGGAAGGCGCCTATCGCTTACCGCGCCTGGCACCGCGAGCTGCTGGGCAAGCTGGTGGTGAGCGCGTCCTGCGTGGTCGCGCTGGGGGCAGTGGCGTTGGTGAACTATCAAGGGCTGTCGTCGTTGTTGCGCAATCACCATGAACTGCGCCTGATGCTCACCCCCAGCAACATCGTCGGTGCATCGTTCAGTTATGTCAGCGAGCGCGTGGGCACGGCGGCCCGGCCGTTCCAGGCCTATGGCGAGGACGCCCGGCGCGACGCCGCCTGGCAACGCCACGAACGCAAGTCGTTGACGGTTCTGGTGGTGGGTGAAAGTGCGCGGGCGGAAAACTTCGGCGTGCTCGGCTATGCCCGCAACACCACGCCCAAACTGGCCCAGGAGCAAGGCCTGCTGGCATTCACCGATGTCCATTCCTGCGGCACCGAGACCGCTGTATCGGTGCCTTGCATGTTCTCCGGCATGGGTCGCAAGGACTATGACGCCCGGGTAGCCAAGAACCGCGAGGGCCTGCTCGACATTCTCCAGCGTGCCGGCCTGGCCGTGCAGTGGCGGGACAACCAGTCCGGTTGCAAAGGCACTTGCGACCGGGTGCAGTTCATCGATGTCAGCAACCTCAAGGACCCGGCGCTGTGCGGCGACGGCGAGTGCCACGACGAAATCCTCCTGCAGGGCTTGGGCGAATTGATCGACAACCTCGACAAAGACACCGTGCTGGTGCTGCACCAGATGGGTAGCCATGGCCCCGAGTACTACAAGCGCTATCCCGCTGGCGCCGAGCCGTTCACCCCGGTCTGCCGCAGCAATGCCTTGGATCAGTGCAGCCAGGACGAGATCGTCAACGCCTACGACGATACCCTGGCCTATACCGACAGCTTCCTGGCCAAGCTGATCGATACCTTGCGCGGTCACCAGGACAAGGTCGACACGGCGATGATCTACCTGTCCGACCACGGCGAGTCGCTGGGGGAGTACAACCTGTACCTGCACGGCACCCCCTACATGATGGCCCCGGAACAGCAGAAGCATGTGCCACTGTTGACCTGGTTTTCCGACAGTTACCAACAGGACTTCGGTCTGGACACCGGCTGCCTGGCTCGCCTGAGCGATGCGCCGTTGTCCCAGGACAACCTGTTCCATTCGATGCTCGGGCTGTTGCAGGTGCGCACCGAGGTCTACCAGCGTTCGTTGGACATGTTCGCCAGTTGCCGGCCATGGCTGGCGGCCGATCGCTGAGGTGTCGGGGCGGGGCATCCGCCTGCAGGGATGCCGTTTATCGAAGCAAGGGATGGCGCAGGTTTCACCCGCAGTGGCTGCGCCGTATATACTGCGCGCCAATGATAGTGGGAGAGCCTCGTGGCCATCGAAATACACTGGATCCGTGACGACCAGAGCCTGGCCGAACACTGCCGTGCCTGGCACGACCTGCCCTTCGTGGCGCTCGATACCGAATTCATGCGGGTCGATACCTTCTACCCCAAGGCCGGCCTGGTGCAGGTCGGTGACGGCCAGCGCGCCTTTCTTATCGACCCGCTGACCATCAGGAACTGGCAGCCCCTGGCCGATTTGCTCGAAGACAGCGGTGTGGTCAAGGTACTGCATGCCTGCAGCGAAGACCTCGAGGTGCTGCTGCGCCTGACCGGCAAACTGCCGCAACCGTTGTTCGATACCCAACTGGCGGGCGGTTACCTGAACCTGGGGTTCTCCATGGGCTATTCGCGCCTGGTGCAGGAGGTACTGGGCATCGAGCTACCCAAGGGCGAAACCCGCTCCGACTGGTTGCAGCGCCCGCTGTCCGATACCCAGGTCAGCTACGCTGCCGAAGATGCCGTGCACCTGGCCGAACTGTTCACTGCCCTGCGCCCGCGCCTGTCCGATGACAAATACGCCTGGGTACTTGAGGATGGCGCCGAACTGGTCGCGGCCCTGCGCCGCGAAGTCGAGCCACAAACCCTGTACCGCGACGTCAAGCTGGCCTGGAAGCTGGCACCGCAACAGTTGGCAGTGCTGCGCGAGCTCTGCGCCTGGCGCGAACGCGAGGCACGCAGCCGCGACGTACCGCGCAACCGCATCCTCAAGGAGCACTCGTTGTGGCCCATGGCCAAGTACCAGCCGGACAACCTGTCGGCTCTGGCCAAGATCGACGAGATGCACCCGCGCACCATTCGCCAGGACGGCGAGACGCTGCTCAAGCTGATCAAGCACGCCGCCAGCCTGCCTGCCGAGCAGTGGCCGCAGGCGTTGCCTGAGCCGCTGCCGATCGAAGCCTCCGGCATCCTCAAGCGTCTGCGCGCCATCGGCCAGGCCGAAGGCGAGCGCTTGGGCATCGCCCCCGAGCTGATGCTACGCAAGAAAGCCCTGGAAGCCCTGCTCAAGAGCGGCTATCCCAATGGCCCCTACCAACTGCCCGATTCGCTGCGCGGCTGGCGCCGTGAGCGCATGGGCCAGGCCCTGCTCGATGACCTGGCAGGTGCCGGAGAGACCCGATGAAACGTATTTGCTCGATCTACAAGAGCCCCCGCAAGAACGAGATGTACCTCTACGTGCTCAAGGCCGAGGGCCTGGAGCGCGTGCCCGAAGGCTTGCTGCCGTTCTTCGGCACCCCTGTCCATGCTTTCGATCTAGTGCTCTCACCCGAACGCAAGCTGGCTCGCGAGGACATCGCCAAGGTGCTGGAGAACCTCGACACGCAGGGTTACCACCTGCAGATGCCGCCGCCGGAAGACGACTACATCGAGCACCTCCCCGAAGAGCTGCTGCGCCGTAACGATCCGGCCTGACCCGGCGGATCACCTCTTTTGTCTGGCGGCCCGCGTGTCGGGCCGTCGTCGTGTCTGCCAAGGTTGTTTTCTCGATGCGCGTTCTGATCGTCGAACAGGATCATGCCAACTACGCTCGCCTGCTGGGCGAGGCGGCACCGGACCTGGAAATCCTCACCAGCGGCGACTCCGCCGAACTGGCGCAGTTGGCGCCGCAATGTCCGGTCTGGCTTGGCCAGCCCGACCTGCTGGCGACCTTGCTGCGCCAAGGCCACAAACCCCAGTGGATGCAGTCGACCTGGGCCGGTATCACCCCGTTGCTGGCCCAAGGACTGCCTCGCGATTACCGCTTGAGCCGCGCCGTGGGCATCTTTGGCCAGGTGATGGCCGAGTACATGCTCACCTACATGCTCGGTCATGAGCGCGAGGTGCTGTCGCGTCTGGTCAGTCAGGTGGAGCGACGCTGGGACGATCGACCGGGCGTCAGCCTGGAAGGGCGCAGGGTACTGATCGTCGGTACCGGCGATATCGGCCAGCGCGTGGCGCAGTTCCTCCAGCCGTTCGGCGTCACCCTGTATGGCGTGGCCAGCAGCGCCCGCGAGCTGGCGCCGTTCGTCGAGGTGGCCGGGCTGGAGGCGTTGCCGCGTCTGGTCGGCCAGGTCGACTACGTGCTCAATCTGCTGCCCGATACCCCGGCCACCCATGACCTCTACGATGCTGCCTTGTTCAAGTGCTTCAACCCCAGCGCGTTGTTCATCAATGCCGGGCGTGGGGTGGCGGTGGTCGACGCCGATCTGGTCGAGGCACTCAAGCAGGGGCACCTGGCAGGGGCGGTGATCGACGTCTGCCGCCAGGAACCTCTGCCCCAGCGCCACCCATTCTGGACGGCCTGGGGCCTGCTGCTGACCGGGCACAGCTCGGCGCCGACTTCGCCACAGGCGATGGTGCGGTTGTTCGTCGAGAATGCGCAGGCCTTCGCGGCCGGGCAGGCGATAAGGGGGGAAGTGGACTTCGAGCGCGGTTATTGACTCGGAAGCGGGCCGCCGACGGACACTGACAAGCGGTCTGGCGTTGCCGCAGGCCAGGCTCTAGACTGGCGCCGCCGCACGCCGCGGCCTGAAGATGACGCAGGAAATACGTGTGATGAACGCTGACAGCGCGCCGTTCTGGCGGCGCAAGACCCTCGAACAACTCGACCCGCAAGAATGGGAGTCGCTGTGTGACGGCTGCGGGTTGTGCTGTTTGCAAAAGCTCGAGGACGAGGACGACAACAGCGTTTACTACACGCGCATCGCCTGCAAGCTGCTCGACCTGCAGAGTTGCCAGTGCAGCGACTATCCGAACCGTTTCGCCCAGGTGCCGGACTGCATTCAGCTCACCCCCGGCAAGGCCGACCAGTTCAAGTGGTTACCGAGCACCTGTGGCTACCGCCTGGTCAGCGAAGGCAAGGACCTGCCGGCGTGGCATCACCTGGTGTGCGGCGATCGTTCGCAAGTGCATGAGCAGCGTATTTCCCAGTCGGGGCGTATGCTCAGCGAACATGAGGTGGACGAGGACGACTGGGAAGACCACCTGATTTTCCGCGCCAGCTGATCGGCGCGGACTTCGTCTGCGCGAAACAAGGAGTTTCTGAATGCGTCGTAGCCAGCGGTTGTTGCTCCTTTGCCTGGTGGCCTGTTCGCCGGCCTGGGCCAAGAAAGTCGATCTGGACTATCAAGTGCGCCTGCTTCCGGCCAATGGTCAGGCTGAAGTCCGCCTGACCCTGTCCGAGGGCAGTGCCGTGCGCAGCCTGGACTTCGACCTGGGCAAGGCTGGGGCCTACAGCGGTTTTCTCGCCGACGGCCAGTGGCAAGAGAAGGGCGAGCGTGGGGTATGGCACCCGGCAGCGGGCAAGACCAGCCTCAGCTACCGGGTACAGCTGGACCAGCGCCTGCGCAGCGGCGCTTATTCCTCACGCATCACACCGCACTGGGCGCTGTTCCTCGGCGACCAACTGGTGCCACCGGCACGCCTCGATCAACAGGACGGCACCGAGTTGGTAGCGCGTCTGGCTTTCGACCTGCCCGACGATTGGAAGAGCATCGAAACCTCCTGGCCACGCATCGGCAAGGACAAATTCCGCGTCGACAACGTCTCGCGGCTGTTCGACCGCCCGACCGGCTGGATGCTGGCAGGCGACCTGGGCAGCCGTCGCGCGCGCCTGGGTGATACCGACGTCACCGTGGCGGCGCCGGTGGGGCAGGGGATGCGAAGGATGGATAGCCTGACCCTGCTCACTTTCGTCTGGCCGCACTTGCAGGCTGTATTCCCGCGCAATCCGCCGAAACTGCTCCTGGTTGGCGCGCGCGACGGCATGTGGCGCGGCGCAATGGCGGCGCATGGTTCCTTGTACCTGCACAGTGCAAGGCCGATGGTCAGCGAGAACGGCAGCAGCCCTCTGCTGCGGGAAGTGGTGCAATTGTTCGCGCAAATTCGCCCGCGTACTGGCAGCGACTGGCTAGGCGAAAGCCTGACCGACTATTACGCCAACGAATTGTTGCGCCGGGCAGGGGGCATCAGCGATGACCGCTATGAGGTGTGGCAGGCGCGCCTGCAGAAGCGCGCCGCCAAAGTCACCGAACTGCGTGCCGCCCAGGCGACCCCGGGCCAAGTGGCGCGGGGCATCTTGCTGTTGCAGGCGCTGGACAAGGAAATCCGTATCCATACCCAGGCCAAGCGCTCGCTGGACGATGTGGCCCAGGCCCTGATGCGCCTGCCCAGCGTCAGCACCGAGGAGTTCGTGCAGATCAGCGAAAGCGTGCTGGGGCGCCACTCCGAGGTGTTGCAGAGCAAGGTGTTGCGGTAGGGCACAGGCACTGAACCATCACATACCCGGCAATGGGTCCTTGCCGGTCACCGTCACCCCTTCGGTCGCGGCCTTGGCGCTGTCCTTCAAGGCTTTGAGTTCCTCGGCACTGCGCTCGATGTCCGCTTTCAAACCGTTGTACTCCTGGCGATGGCGCTGCCACCAAGCCTTGGTCGAGCAATGTCCACTGACGCCCCGGGCCAGAGCCAGGCCGCCCACGGCGATTTGCAGCAGCCCCAGCAGGCCGCCGTGGCGCAGCCCCTTGCTGATCATCAGGGCTCCCCCGGCCAGTGAACTTGCTCGTTCCAGCCCATGGACGTTGTGGTCCCGCGAGGTTGCAGCGCTATGGATATCCAGCATGGCGAGGTCTCCTTGTGAAGTGTAAGCAGCTGACCTGCAGGGCGACGCTGGCGTTCCTTTGGCGTGCCAAATGGTACGCGGTCCCTATTTTTTGGCGGGTGATGGACCGACACCGAAGGGTCGGCCGCTTTCGTTTACTTGAACTTTGGCCCTGAGCGGGTATTGAGACCCTTGGCCAGCCGGTCATACAGCACGACGTTCACCGTAGCCGCCAGGTTCATGCAGCCCTCGGTGGGGATGTAGATCGTCTCTTCGCACCACCCACGCACTTCTTCGCTCAACGTGCCGTCCTCTGGTCCGAAAATGTAGATGGCACGGTCGGGGTGGGTATATTCGGGCAGGGCCCGTGCGCCCTCGACCAGTTCCACGGCGACGGGCGTGCAGCCCAAGGGAATGATGCGCTGTAGATCGTCGATGCCGATCAGCGGAATGTCGTAGTGCACGCGCTTGGTGTCGGTGACGAAGTCACGCGCCCGCTCATAGCGCTTGCCGGTGTAGAACACCGAGTTGACGCCGTAGCAACCCGCCGCGCGCATCACCGAACCGACGTTCTCTGCAGACTTGGGGTTGAACAGGCCGATGCAGCTGTACCGTTTGTTTGCCACGTGCCGGGGCCCTTCACGAAAAAACCGCGATTATACGGGCTGGCCGGCGCCAGCGGGGGGCTGTGGTGACGGCTAGTCTTTCTTCATCAGGCCAGCGAGGCCGGCGAACGGGTTGTGGGTGGCCTTGGCGATGCTCGGGGTACTGGTGGAACCTTCGCTGAAGTACTGCTGGTCGGTGTAGCGCGAGTGCTCGTTGTCGTGGCAGTACAGGCACAACAGCTCCCAGTTGGAACCGTCCTGCGGGTTGTTGTCGTGGTTGTGGTCGCGATGGTGCACGGTCAGCTCGCTCAGACGTTTGCCGGAAAACTCGCGGGCGCAGCGGCCGCAGACGTGCGGGTACATTTTCAGCGCCTTGTCGCGGTAGCCCATTTCCTTGTCGCGCTTGGCGTCGGCGAGGATGCGGTCGAGGCGGGCGGTGGCGGCAGAAGTGGAGGCCGAGCTCATGGTGTTTCCTTCGTTGTATTCAGGCGATGACGGTTATGGCTTGAGTCTAGCGCGCTTGCCGGGCCGTCGGACAGGCGAAAAGGTGATTATCGGCGTAGCCTGTAGGAAGGTTACCGACAGGAGGTTGCTGATGTTTCGTGCGATCCTCGCCGCGTTGCTCGTGGCTTGCGTCTCATTTGCCCAGGCAGCGGCCACGCCACCACGGCTCACCACGCCAGTGCCGGGCGCACCCGGTACTCCGACGCCCACGCCTTACCCGCAGATCACTCCGAGCACGCCGCCCAAGGCCTACGACAGCCAGCCCGGAGCGCCGCTGTTGCCGCCGATGCCGGTCCCAGGGCCGCCCAGGGACCAGCCTCTGCCTGGCTTGCACCAGGACCCGCCGAAAGCGCCGGTCCAAGACGATGACTGACGGCGTTACACCACACCCAGCTCGTTGAGTACGAAGGCATATTCCAGGGCCACGTCGCGCAGCCCCTGGTAGCGTCCGCTCATACCACCGTGCCCTGCGCCCATCTCGGTCTTGAGCAGCAACAGATTGTCGTCGGTTTTGCAGGTGCGCAGGCGTGCCACCCACTTGGCCGCTTCCCAGTACTGCACACGGCTGTCGTTGTAGCCGGCCACCACCAGCATGGCCGGGTAATCCTGGTGCTTGACGTTCTCGTATGGCGCGTAGGCTTTGATGCGCGCATGCACCTGAGGGTCCTCGGGGTTGCCCCATTCGTCGTATTCGGTGACGGTCAACGGCAGGTCGGGATCGAGCATGGTGTTGAGCACGTCGACGAACGGCACTTCGGCGATGGCGCAGCGGAACAGCGCCGGGCGCAAGTTGAGCACCGCGCCCATCAGCAGGCCGCCGGCGCTGCCGCCGCTGATGGCCAGCCGCTCGGCGCTCGTCACGCCCTGGGCGATCAGGTGTTCGGCGCAGGCGATGAAATCGCCGAAGCTGTTGTGCTTGTGCTCCTGCTTGCCGGCGCGGTACCAGGCCTCGCCCAGTTCACCGCCGCCGCGTACATGGGCGATGGCAAAGCCCACGCCACGCTCCAACAGGCTCAGGCGGGCATGGGAGAACCACGGGTCGAGGCTTTCGCCATAAGCGCCATAGCCATAAAGATAGAGTGGCACGGCCTGGCCGACATCCTGGCGTCGGCGTACCAGGCTGATCGGCACCTGGGTGCCGTCCGCTGCGGTGGCCCAGAGGCGTTCGCTGACATAGTCGTCGGCATCGAAGGGGCCGAGTACCGGGGTTTGCTTGAGTACTGCCTGCTCTCCCGTGGCCAATGTCAGCTGACGGACCTGGGCCGGGCGATTGAGCGCTTCGTAGCGCAGGCGGATACGGTGGCTGGCGAACTCCAGGCTGTCCTGGACATACAGGCTGTAGGCCGCGTCCGGCAGCTCGACCCGGTACGCCGGCAGGCCCTCGGGACGTACTTCGATGATCGGCAGGCCGCCCTCGCGCAGGCTCAGGGTCAGGGCTTCGGCATTCAGGCTCAGACCTTCGAGCATCACATCGTCGCGGTGGGCGACCAGTACCTGCCACTGCTCGCGGGACGGCGGCTGATCAGCGGGCGCCTGGTAGAGGGCGAAATTAATACCGGCCTGGTTGCTGCGGATGAACCAGCGCCACTGGCCTTCGAGCTGACCGTGATCGGGGAAATACTCATGGCCTTCGACCCGGGGGGCCAGGCAGACGAACGCGGCTTGCGGGGTCTGGGCGTCGAGTACCCAGGCCTCGCTGGTGGTCTTGCTGTTGAGCAGCAACACCAATTGGCGTTCGGAGCTGGTCCGATAGCAATGCAGGAAGAAACGGCCGTCCGGCTCCTCGAATACGTCGTGGGCCCCGGTTTCGCCCAGGGTGTGACGACGCAGGCGCCAGGGGCGGTGGGTGTCATCCAGTTCGGCGAAGAACAGCGTCTGGCTGTCGTTGGCCCAGGTCATGCTGCCATCGCAGTCGTCGAAGGGCAGGGTGGTCAGCTTGCCGTTTTCCAAGTCCTTGACGTAGAGGGTGTAGATCTCGTCGCCGCTGGTATCCAGGCTGTAGGCCAGCAGTCGGTGGTCGGGGCTGACGTTGAAGGCACCGAGGGCGAGGAAGCCGCCGTTGGCCAGGACGTTGGGGTCGAGCAGCAACTGTTCATGACTTTCATCGACCGTGTTCGAGTCATCGGCTGGGCGCGGGCAGCGATAGTGGCGCGGGTATTCGTCGCCAGCGGTGGTGCGGGTGTAATAGAGGTAAGGCCCCCACGGGGAGGGCAACGACAGGTCGGTTTCCTTGATACGGCCCTTGATTTCCTCGAACAATTGCTCGCGCAGGGCCGCCTGGTCGGCCAGGCAGGCCTCCTGGTAGGCGTTCTCGGCCTGCAGGTATTCGAGCACCTCTGGGCTGTCGCGGCGCTGCAGCCAGGCATAAGGATCGGCGGCCTGCTCCTGGCGGGCGACGGGGGGCTGGGGCTTGGTCGGCATCGGTGATCTCGTAGGCGGGGGGCAGGCAAACACTGCCTGCGCCCGTAAAAGTGTTTATCATAGGCCTCTCTTTGCCTGGCTTGCACGAACACCATGACCGAGAACGACTATACCCTGGCCTGGGGCCTGTACCTCGTGGCCGCCCTGGGCTGCCTGTGGGTGAGCTTCAAACTCACCGGCTGGATGTGGCGCTGGCTGCGTGAACCGCTGCGGGTGATCGTGGCGGTATTGCTGCTGACCCCGACCATCGTCGACCCGGTCAAGGAAGCCTTCGCGCCGGCCCTTGCCATCACCACGCTCGACGTTGCCTTCAAGGTCGGCAACAACGCCTGGCGTGCGGTGTCCGACTTCGCCATGTACGGCCTGATCGCCTTTGCCCTGTACCTGCTGTTCGTGCTGCTGCGCTGGCCGTTGGAGAAACGCGCCCGCGAGCGCCGCGCCAACGCCGAGGCTGCCGCAGCGCGCCGGGCGCAGGAGGATGAGCAGGTGCTGGTCGACGCCCCGCTGGCCGCCGAGCCACGCAACCGTTACCGCGACGACCCGCCCGCAGCCGCGCCTGTCGGTGGCCGGGTCGAGCCGCGTTTGTAAGCGGAGTCAGCACCATGTGCGAACTGCTGGGCATGAGCGCCAACGTCCCCACCGATATCGTCTTCAGCTTCACCGGGCTGATGCAGCGCGGCGGGCGTACCGGCCCGCACCGTGACGGCTGGGGCATCGGCTTCTACGAAGGCCGCGGCCTGCGTCTGTTCCAGGACCCGGCGGCGAGCAGCGAGTCGGAAGTCGCCAATCTGGTACAGCGTTACCCGATCAAGAGCGAGGTGGTCATCGGCCACATCCGCCAGGCCAACGTCGGTCGGGTGTGCCTGTCCAACACGCATCCGTTCGTACGCGAGATGTGGGGCCGCAACTGGTGCTTCGCGCACAACGGCCAACTGGCCGATTTCACCGCCCAGACGACCTTCTACCGGCCGGTGGGCGACACCGACAGCGAAGCGGCGTTCTGTGATCTGCTCAACCGCATCCGCGCCGCTTTCCCCGAGCCCGTCGAGGTGGAACAGCTGCTGCCGGTATTGGTCGAAGCTTGTGCGCATTACCGGAGTAAAGGCGTTTTCAACTGCCTGCTCAGCGACGGCGACTGGCTGTTCTGCTTCTGCACGAGCAAACTGGTGCACATCACCCGTCGTGCCCCGTTTGGCGCTGCGCGCTTGAAGGATGTCGACCTGATCGTCGATTTCCACACGCAAACCACCCCCAACGACGTGGTCACGGTGATCGCCACCGAGCCGCTCACCGAGAACGAGACCTGGCACCGCTACGAGCCGGGCCAGTGGGCCCTGTGGCGGCACGGGGAGTGCGTTGCCCACGGCCAGAGCTAAGGATGCTGCATGTTCAGAAGTTACCTGCGGTTGCTGCTGTTCACCTTCGGCCTGCTGGCCGGTATCCAGATCCCGGGGCTGATCACCGACTACAGCCAGCGGGTCGAGGCGCACCTGTTCGAGTCGCGCCAGGCGCTCGATGGTTTCAAGCAAACTGCCGAACGATTCTTCAAGGGCGACCTGCAGGCACTGCTGCGGCATTACCGCAGCAGTGACGACCCGGTATTCATCAGCGATGCCAACAGCATCGAGAGTCTGTTGCTGCGCAACCAGTTGTTCGAGGACGAGTGGCAGGCGTTGCAAGGTTCGTGGCTGAGCCGGACCTGGCATGTGCTGACCCAGGCCGACCCGCAATTGCGCGAAGAGACGCTCAAGGGCTACAGCTATCAGATCCTGCTGGTGCCCGAGGCGATCGGCTGGGGCATCGGTGTTGGATTCGTGCTGGCGTTCGTGGTCGAGAGCCTGCTGCTGGGGATCGGCTGGGTGATTCTCGGTGGGCGGCGGCGGGCGGTGAAAGAGAGCTGGCGCTGAGGTCGGCTGGAGTGTTGCAGTGTGGCGGATATCGAGCGCCGCCCGCGCGGCGGCGCTCGATATCCGCACCCCCGCAAAACCCAAGACCAACCTAGAACCTCCAGTCACTTGGACAGGTAGCGCATCCCATCTTCCAACCCCTGCAGGGTCAGCGGGTACATCCTGTCTTCGATCAGATCGCGCACCAAGTGGGTCGAGGCCGTGTATTCCCAAGCCTGTTTCGGGTACGGGTTGATCCAGATGATCTTCCTGAATTTCTCCATGAAGCGCTGCATCCACACATACCCGGCCTCTTCGTTCCAGTGTTCGACACTGCCGCCGGGCTGGGTGATCTCGTAGGGCGCCATTGCCGCGTCGCCAACGAACACCACCTTGTAGTCATCCCCATACTTGTGCAGCAAGTCGAAGGTGGAAAACCGTTCTGAGGTGCGGCGCAGGTTGTTCTTCCAGACCGACTCGTAGACGAAGTTGTGGAAGTAGTAGTACTCCAGATGCTTGAACTCGGTCTTGCAGGCCGAGAACAGCTCTTCGCAGACCCGTACGTGAGCGTCCATCGAGCCGCCGATGTCGAACAGCAACAGCAGCTTGACCGTGTTGCGCCGTTCGGGACGCATCTGGATGTTCAGCAGCCCGGCGTCACGGGCGGTGTGGTCGATGGTGCCATCAATGTCCAGCTCCTCGGCGGCGCCCTCGCGGGCGAATTTGCGCAAGCGGCGCAGCGCCAGTTTGATGTTGCGGGTGCCGAGTTCGACCTGGTCGTCGAGGTTCTTGTACTCGCGCTGATCCCACACCTTGACAGCCTTGCCCTGGCGCTTGCCAGCATCGCCGACGCGGATGCCCTCAGGGTTGAAGCCGCCCGAACCGAACGGGCTGGTGCCGCCGGTGCCGATCCACTTGTTGCCGCCGGCGTGACGTTCCTTCTGCTCTTCGAGGCGCTTCTTGAATGCTTCGATGAGCTTGTCCAAACCTCCCAGGGACTGGATCTGTGCGCGTTCTTCGTCGCTCAGCGAGCGCTCGAACTCCTTGCGCAGCCAGTCTTCAGGGATCAGTGCCTCGATATGCCGGTCGAGGTTCTCCAGCCCTTTGAAGTAGGCGGCGAAGGCCCGGTCGAACTTGTCGAAATGGCGTTCGTCCTTCACCAGAATGGCGCGGGCGAGGTAGTAGAACTCGTCCATGTCGGCGAACACCACGCGCTTTTGCAGGGCATGGTGCAAGTCGAGCAGTTCGCGCACCGAAACCGGCACTTTGGCCGCACGCATTTCATTGAACAGGTTGAGCAACATGGCCCGCCTCCTGTCAGCGGTTGCCGCGCCGGCTCATGAAGGCCAGGCGCTCGAGCAGTTGTACGTCCTGCTCGTTCTTGACCAGCGCACCGGCCAACGGCGGGATGGCCTTGGTCGGGTCGCGTTCACGCAGCACGGCTTCGCCGATATTGTCGGCCATCAGCAGCTTGAGCCAGTCCACCAGTTCGGAGGTGGAGGGCTTTTTCTTCAGCCCAGGCACTTTGCGCACATCGAAGAACACGTCCAGTGCTTCGCTGACCAGCGACTCGCTGATGTTCGGGTAGTGCACATCGACGATGCGCTGCAGGGTCTCGCGGTCGGGGAAGGCGATGTAGTGGAAGAAGCAGCGGCGCAGGAAGGCGTCGGGCAGTTCCTTCTCATTGTTGGAGGTGATGATGATGATCGGACGTTGCTTGGCCTTGATGGTCTCGTCGATTTCGTAGACGTAGAACTCCATCTTGTCGAGTTCCTGCAACAGGTCGTTGGGGAACTCGATATCGGCCTTGTCGATTTCGTCGATCAGCAGGATGACTCGCTCGTCGGCCTCGAAGGCTTCCCACAGCTTGCCTTTCTTCAGGTAGTTGCGCACGTCGTGGACTTTGTCCACGCCCAGTTGCGAGTCGCGCAGGCGGCTCACCGCGTCGTACTCGTAAAGACCTTGATGGGCCTTGGTAGTGGACTTGATGTGCCAGGTGATAAGGCGGGCGCCAAAGGAAGCGGCGAGCTGCTCGGCGAGCATGGTCTTGCCGGTCCCCGGCTCGCCCTTGACCAGCAGTGGGCGTTCGAGGGTGATGGCCGCGTTGACCGCCAGTTTCAGATCGTCTGTGGCGACGTAGTCGCGGGTGCCTTCGAACTTCATGGGGGGTTCCTCTGCGGGGTGCCTGACCCGGCCCTTTCGCGGGACAAGCCCGCTCCCACAGGTCTATCACCGTTCCAGAAATCCGAGGTGAAAGCTGTGGGAGCGGGCTTGTCCCGCGAAAGGGCCAGAACAGACAACTTATTTGTTGATTTGCCCCCGACTATAACGCGGGGTTTGACGGCTGAAAACGCAGACCCGGCATTCAGACCCTGAATACCGGGTCACGCGGGTCTAATCGGTATCCGGCGCGGGCTGCTCATACCGTGCATTGAACGCCTGGATGAAGCCATTGCGCAGAATCTGCAAGAACGCCTCGAAGGCGCTGATGTCCTGATTGTGCACACTGCCACTGAGTTCGACCCGAGTGGCGAACTGGTTCTTCGGCTGGTTCTTCAGCACTGTTTCCGATGCCCCCACCAGCGCTTCCCATACCGAACGGAAGAAACCCTTGTCCTTTTCCTCGACATCCTGCTGCCAGTCGAATACGTCGACATCACGCAGCAACGGCTTGATGTAACCGGTCAGCCGGCCCTGTTCGGCCTGGGCCTCGATCACCACGTCACCATGCCCGGCGTTGAAGTCGAACTTGCCGTAGGCACTGGCGAAGTCGTTGAGTCGGCGTAGCTCGATCCCCGTGGCGCGCAGGCGGAATTCGAAATCGTCGAAGTCGCTGAACGGGTCGAAGGTAGCCCGACTCTCGACCTTGGCGTCGCCCAGCAGCAGGGCGGTCGCTTCGAAGCTGGCGTCGCGCCGCCCTTTCTCGTCGCGCACGTTGGTCAGGTTGCGGATGCTCGCTTGCAGTCGGGTGGCCTTGAGGTCGACCGGCGGTTTGGAGTTGAAGTTGCGGAAGGTCAGGGTGCCATCGTCGATACGCACTTCGTTGAGGGTAATGGGCAGCAGTTTTTCCAGCTGCTGACGCCAGTCTGTGCCCTGACCGGTCTGCGAGGCTTGCTTGTTGCCGCCGTCGACGAAGTTCAACTCGGGACGCACGAAGGTCACTTCAGCGACCACGGCCTTGTCGTACCACAGCGCGTGCCAGCTCACCGCCAGGTCGATCAATGGCGCATCGAGCAGTGGCACGGGCACCTTGCCAGTGGTCTTGACGATCTGCAGGCCATTGATCTGGTAAGCACCGCGCCACCAGGCCAGGTCGACGTCGGTGACTTGGCCGCGATACTCGCCCATGTCGGCGAGTTTGTCGTTCAGGTAATCGCGCACGAGATAAGGCAGTGCCAGGTGCAGGGCCACCAGCAGCACGATCAGGCCGGCCAGGCCGACGAGCGGCCAGCGATAGCGAGCTTTCATCGGGGGAATCTCCACAACGGGTCAAGCGGTTGACCGCCGGCCGTTCGGTGGAGTTCGAACGGTCTTCTCGGGGCTTTACGGGCTGAAGGGGCAGGCTTACCCTTGAGGTCTTTCCCCTGCTTCTTCTCATGTTCAAGGACCCTGCCATGAGCCGTATCTACGCAGACAACGCCCACTCCATCGGCAATACACCGCTGGTGCAGATCAACCGCATCGCTCCGCGTGGGGTGACCATCCTGGCCAAGATCGAGGGACGCAACCCCGGGTATTCGGTCAAATGCCGGATCGGCGCGAACATGGTCTGGGACGCCGAGAGCAGTGGCAGGCTCAAGCCGGGCATGACCATCGTCGAGCCGACCTCCGGCAACACCGGCATTGGCTTGGCCTTCGTCGCCGCCGCACGTGGCTACAAACTGATGCTGACCATGCCGGCCTCGATGAGCCTGGAACGACGCAAGGTGCTCAAGGCCCTGGGCGCCGAACTGGTATTGACCGAGCCCGCCAAGGGCATGAAGGGCGCCATCGAGAAGGCCAATGAGATCGTGGCTTCGGACCCTGCGCAGTACTTCCTGCCGGGCCAGTTCGAGAACCCGGCCAACCCGGCCATCCACGAGCAGACCACCGGCCCGGAAATCTGGAACGATACCGATGGCGCGGTCGATGTACTGGTGGCGGGCGTAGGCACCGGCGGGACCATCACCGGCGTTTCGCGCTACATCAAGCACACCCAGGGCAAGCCGATCCTGTCGGTGGCGGTGGAGCCGGTGAGCTCGCCGTTGATCACCCAGACCCTGGCCGGCCAGGAGTTGACCCCCAGCCCGCACAAGATCCAGGGGATCGGCGCAGGCTTCATCCCGAAAAACCTCGACCTGTCGATCGTCGACCAGGTGGCGACGGTGTCCGATGACGAGGCCAAGGCCATGGCCATCCGTCTGATGCAAGAGGAAGGTATCCTGTGCGGTATTTCCTGCGGGGCAGCGATGGCAGCGGCGGTGCGCCTGGCGGAAAAGCCGGAGATGCAGGGTAAGACGATCGTCGTAATCTTGCCGGATTCCGGTGAGCGTTACCTGTCGAGCATGCTCTTCAGCGATCTGTTCAGCGAGCAGGAAAACCAGCAGTAATCAGCCGTGGCGCTGATCCGGCGCAACATTCGGTGGCCGGGTTCATTGCAAAATCTTCATCAGTGAGATCCCGCCCAGGTTGTTTTTACCGGGGCGGGATGGGTTTATGATGGCCGGATGATTTTTCTGGGAGCCGGCGGCGCTGGCCTGCTTCCTTTCCAAGGAGTGTTGCATGACCTTTTCCTTCGTCGCCAAGGCGGGTGTCCTGCTGGTGTTCTTCGGCAGCGTGCTGTTCGTGCACCTGCGCGGCAAGGCCCGCCTGCCGGTGTTGCGCCAGTTCGTCAATCATTCGGCGCTGTTCGCCCCTTATAACAGCCTGATGTACCTGTTTTCCGGCGTGCCGTCCAAGCCCTATCTGGACCGTGAGCGTTTCCCCGAGCTGGATGTGCTCAAGGACAACTGGCAGGTGATCCGCGAGGAGGCCATGCGCCTGTTCGATGAGGGGTACATCCGCGCGGCGGAAAAGGACAATGACGCAGGCTTCGGCTCCTTCTTCAAGAAGGGCTGGAAGCGCTTCTACCTCAAGTGGTACGACAAACCACTGCCTTCGGCTGAGGCGCTGTGCCCGAAAACCGTCGAACTGGTCAGCGGTATTCCCAATGTAAAGGGGGCGATGTTCGCCCTATTGCCTGGCGGAAGCCACCTGAACCCCCACCGCGACCCGTTCGCAGGCTCTCTGCGTTATCACCTGGGCCTGTCCACACCGAACTCCGACGCCTGCCGCATCTACGTCGATGGCCAGCCGTATGCCTGGCGCGATGGCGAAGACGTGATGTTCGACGAAACCTTCGTGCACTGGGTGAAGAACGAAACCGACGTGACCCGGGTGATCCTGTTCTGCGACATCGAGCGACCGCTGAGCAGTCCGTTGATGACCCGAATCAACCGCAAGGTCAGTGCTTTCCTCGGTCGTGCCACTGCGCCGCAAAACACCGATGACGAGC
This sequence comes from Pseudomonas putida, assembly GCF_004357765.1. GTDB lineage: Bacteria > Pseudomonadota > Gammaproteobacteria > Pseudomonadales > Pseudomonadaceae > Aquipseudomonas > Aquipseudomonas putida_U. The sequence goes on from NZ_SMTE01000007.1 coordinate 113,435, forward strand.
GTGTGGGCGGGATCAACCAGGCCTATGCCTGGAGCAAGCGCTTCAGCAACAAGATCAGCACCCGTGTGAAGCAGTTCAAACGTGCCAACCCGAAGGCCTACCGCATTCTGCGGCCGGTGCTGGCGGTGGTGGTGGCGTTCCTGTTGTATCGCTGGTTGTTCTGATTGCAGGACCGGCCTCTTCGCGGGCTTGTCCCGCGAAGAGGCCCGGTCAAGCAACACAAAAGCTGGCTATTGCCCAACCCCAGATTCACCGCTATATTCCAGACCACTTCCATCTGCAAAGTCCTCCATCATGCCCGCCACCCCTGCCACCACAAGCTTTGCCTTCGCGCCAGTCGCGGGCATGGTCGTGCGCGGCAGCCCGCAGCCGGTCATGATCAGTCACTACCCACCACCTGTCAGTGGCGTCGTAGGCGGCGTAGCTCCGCCTCCTTGCGTGGTCGTGTTGGGCTGATCGGCTTCACGCCGCAACCCTTCACCTACGCAACCTACTGAACACGGTCGGCACCTTCCTCCGCTGAAGCTCGCGCCCGCCGTTTGGCTCATTCGCCTACTATCAGGTGGCAATACATGTCTGTCTTCAATAAAGCTTCGGTGGCCTCGGCGGCCACTACCACCCTGTTCGTCCTGCTGTGGAGCAGTGGGGCGATCGTCTCCAAACTCGGCCTGGCCCTGGCCAGCCCCTTCGCCTTCCTGCTGCTGCGTTCGGCGCTGGCATTGACCGGCCTGCTGCTGATCGGACCGTTGCTCGGCCTACGCTGGCCGCGCAGCCGGGGCGCGGTACTGCGGGCCCTGGGCACGGGTTGCGTGCTGCTCGGCGCGTATCAGATCTTCTACCTGCTGGCGCTCAACACTCAAGTCACCCCTGGGGTGATGGCGACCGTGATGGGCGTGCAACCGATCCTCACCGTGGTGCTGATGGAGCGTCAGCGCTCCTGGAGCCGCCTTTTCGGGCTGGGCCTGGGCCTGTGCGGGTTGGTGATGGTGGTCTACCAGGGCATCAACCTGGGCGGCGTATCGCTGCTTGGCATGTTGTTCGCGCTGCTGGCGCTGGCCAGCATGACCTTTGGCTCGATCCTGCAGAAACGCATCACCGACAATCCCATGGGGACCTTGCCGCTGCAGTACCTGGCAGGGTTCGCCATGTGCGCGCTGTTCGCTCCACTGCAGCCCTTGCATGTCCAATGGAGCGCCGACTTCGTCGCGGCGCTGCTGTGGATGGGACTGGTGGTCTCGCTGCTGGCGACCCTGTTGCTCTATCGGCTGATCGCCCGGGGCAACCTGGTCAACGTCACCAGCCTGTTCTACCTGGTTCCGGCGGTGACCGCGGTGATGGACCTGCTGATCTTCGGCAACCGTCTGGCACCGCTCAGCCTGCTGGGCATGGGCCTGATCGTGGTCGGCTTGCTGTTCGTGTTCCGCAAGCCCGCGGCGCGTCTGGCCCAGGCTTGAGACCTTAGCGGAACTCTTCGGGGATGGCGTGGCGCAACACGCCTTCCTCGAAGTCCAGGGTGCCGGCGTCGCGCTGGGTCAGCAGGTAGTAGAGCAGGGTGTCGAGGGCGCGTGACGGCGGGACCTCGACGGCGAGCATCCTCACTGCAGGTTCTGCCTGGCACCGGCAGCCGAATTCTTCGACAGCCGCACGCACCTGGTCGAGAGTGCCTGGGGTCTTGATCAGGATTCGGAACACCGATGCTCCGCCACTGCAGCGCAGGCTTTCGAACCACAACTGTTCACCTTCCTCGACCACCACGATGGTATCACCAGGGGCGATACCGTAGGCGTAGAACGGGATACCGTCGACCTCATAGCCGGCTTCGGAGCGCTTGACCCACAGGCCTTCGATCGAGGCGGGAGGGTAGCCCTGGGCGTCTTGTTGCAGGCGCCAGAGGACGATCTTGTGGTCGCAGGGCATGTTCGCGGTTCAGTTGTGGGGTGCGGGCTATCGTAGTCGGCTTTGGCAAGGTTGTCTGTAGCGGCCCCATCGCCGGCAAGTCGACGATGGGGCCTTGTCGGCTTCAGAAGTAGTAACCGATGTTGATGTTGGTTCGGTAGTACCAGTCGTTGCTTCCCACCGAATTGGTACTGGTCCAGCCGGTACCGTTCTCCGCGCCGCCAAATGGATTGGCATTGCGTGCCCAGGTCAGGTCGATCCAGGCCATGATCGGCATCGCCAGGAATTGCGCGCCCACGGTGAACATCTGCGAGTCGTCCCAGCCGCTCTTGTCTTTCATCATGCGGCTGTAGTCGGTGTAGAACTTGATTTTCTTCAACTGCCCCAGACGCGGGGTGAACACGTCATAGCCAACGTTGAGCGCGGCGATGGTCGCCTTCGACGCGATCAGGTAGGCCGGGGTCAGGCCGTTACCGCCCATCAGTACGGCATCGTCACTGACGCCGACAGGGTTCTTCGGATCGTACTCGTAACGAATGGCCTGGCCGGTCACGGTCCAGGGACCGCTGTTGACCAACGCATGGACACCGCCGGCCCAGTAATCGCCGTCGTCATGGGTGGTGGCGTTGTACAGGTCGGCGGCTGCCAGCGAGGCACCGATTTCGGTTTTCCAGCCTTCGCCGGTGAAGGTGCGAGCGACGCGAGCGTTGACCTGGTGGCGCTTCTCGTTGTCCTGTCGCGACTGAGTGAAGGCCACGGCGTTGTCGTCCAGGTCGCTGTAGCGGCCGATTTCCGGCGAGTAGCGGATGCCTGTCGGTAGCATGCGCGGGAAGTAGCCCAGTTGCAGGTCCCAGGCGCTGTCCTTGTAGCTGTATTTCAGGCCAGTGCCGGCGCTGACGCCATAGCCCATGAAGAACGGGATGTGATAGCTCCAGCCGAACTGCGGATAGGGCTCCAGGCCGAATGGCTTGAACGGCGCGCCCAACTGCAGGTTGGAGCGCTCGTCGAAGCGATAGCCGACGAAGCCGCGATCGATGGAGCGCTTGCCGTCGTCCTGGAACCAGTAGCCGACATCACTGAACAGTTGCCGGTGGGTGGCCTGCACGTCGATACGGAAGGTGTCGAAGAGGAATCGGCCGTTGTTCTCGGTGGTGTCCCAATGCTCGTCGCGGTAGTTGACCCGCAGGGCGCCGCCGATGTCCAGGCTGCTTTGACCGTCGTCACTGCGCCAGGCGACGTGTGGGAACGGCTTGCGTGCCGTCGGTGGCTGGTCCGGGGCGGCGGGGCCGGGCTCGGACGCGAAGGTGGTGCAACTGCCTAGAACCAGACCAAGGGAAATCACAAATCGTTTCATGCTATGCCCTGCAAGGTTGGAGCAGTTTTCGCAGGCAACAGCTATCCCTCCCCCTGGACGGGGGTGTTGAACGGGAGTGGCTGTGGAAAGCGAAAGACTGGGGGTTGTTATTTTGGTTTTGGGGTGGATGTGCTGGCCTCTTCGCGGGGCAAGCCCGCTCCCACAGGTACAGCACAGGTATCAGCTATCGTGACTCACCTGTGGGAGCGGGCTGGTCCCGCGAAGAGGCCAGCACCGATTCAAAGGTCGAGCACCAGGCGCTTGCTCTTGCACCCGGACACACACACCATCATCGAGCCATTGGCCGCTCGCTCGGCCTTGGTCAGTACGCCATCGCGGTGGTCGATGTCCCCTTCGATCACACGCGTCTCGCACGAACCACACACACCCTCGCGGCAGCTGTGGTCGATGTCGCAGCCGGCTTCGAGCAACACATCCAGCAGGTTCAAGCCAGGCTCGACGCTGAGCGTCTTGCCCGATTTGCTCAGCTCGACGCTGTAGCTGGCCAGGGCATCCTGCGATGCCTCCACTTCCACTGCGCTGAACCGCTCGATATGCGCATGGGCATAGCCCAGTCGCTCGCACGTCTGCTCGAACGCCTCGAGCATTGGAGTCGGTCCGCAGCAGTAGAAGTGACTGTCGACCTGGCGTCCTGCCAGGTATTTGGCGAGATCAGGGAACCCGCCTTTTTCGTCGTTGAAGTGGTAGATCACCTGCGCCCCGAGCGCGGCGAGCGGCTCCAGCAACGCCGCCTCACGGCGCGAGCGTGCGCAGTAGATCAGCTCGGCCGAGCGGCCCTGCGCCAGCAACTGGTTGAACATGCAGAAGATCGGCGTGATGCCGATTCCGCCGGCCACCAGCACGCTATGGCTGGCCTGGGTGTCGAGGGCGAAGTTGTTGCGCGGTTGGGAGATCTTCAGCTCCATGCCCACACGCAACTGTTCGTGCACGTAGCGCGAACCGCCACGGCTGGCGCGGTCACGCAGGATACCGACCACATAGCGCCCCTGTTCGCTGGGCGCATTGAGCAGCGAGTAGCTGCGCACCAGCCCATTGGGCAGGTGCAGGTCGATGTGCGCGCCGGCCTCGAACGGTGCGAACACGGTATCGCCCCACGGACGCAGCTCGACGCTGATGATGCCATCGGCCTCGTAGCGCAGGGTGTGCACCAGGGCGCTGATAACGGAGGAATTGGACATCGTGCACCTCAGGCCAGTTGTTTCGCTTCGATCAGGGCCAGTTGCTCCTTGGCCTTGCCCTTGAGGTAGCGACGCAGGCGCACTACGCCCAGGTCGTGCTGGTAAAGGTTCTCGCGTTGATTGGCGTCGAATTCCATGAACTCCAGCAGTACCCGATCCTGCTCCAGCACTGCCCAGTGGCGCGCTTCCAGCCGGTTCTTGTAGAGGAAGCGCCAAGTGTCGCGCTGCCAGCCGGTCAGAGGGCGGGCACGCCAGTGGAACACCGCCGACAGCGCGCGGCTGCTGGGGGTGTAGCTGCCAATGATGGTGAAGTTGCCGCCGGGGCCGCCGGTCTTGGGGTAGGGGATTTCCAGGCGCAGCCAGTGGCAGCCGTTGTCGAGGAATTCGGTCCAGTCGAAGTTGACCCCTCGCTGGCCTTCTTTCTCGAAGAAGAAGCCCTGCTCGGTGTCACGGGTGACGAACTTGGCGGTGGCCTCGCCCTCGCTCATCGAGTGCGACATCTTGTGCAGATAGGTGCCGTGCATCGGGTCCATGACGTTGTCCAGCACGTAGCGGTAGTCGCCCTTCCACTCGGTGTAGCAGAGGAAGTGACTCCACTCGGGAGAGGTCAGCTCTTCGGGTAAGACCAACTCCGGTGGTTCGGCGATGTGCGGGTCGGTGGCGTTGAACAGGAAAATTGCGCCGGCAGCCTCGCGAGTATGGAACATCCGCGTCGGTCGGCTGCCCTCTAGCTTGCAGCCAGGGCTGCCGGGGACTTTGGTCACGGTGCCGTCGCAGCGCACTTCGACGCCGTGATAAGGGCATTGCAGGCGGTCACCCAATACCGGCCCCTGGGACAGCGGTGCACCGCGGTGCGGGCAGTGGTCCTCGAGGGCGTGGACGCGTCCGTCGTTGTCGCGCCACAGGGCGATCTTGTAGCCCAGGCGACGGATCGAGCGTGGTCGGTCGGTCAGCAACTCCGACGGCAGCACGGGGAACCAGAGGTCTTTGAGGCCATTGGCCAGGTGTTGTTCAACAGGGTCCACGGATACATGCATGTTCATCTTGTTCTACCTCCAGCGGGTCATTCGCCCAGCCGTGCCATCAGGGTTTTGAATGCATCTTCGGTCCACTCGCCGCTGGTCAGCGGGCAGGGTGGACCGGCCAGGTCGAGGTGCGCGAGCAGTTCGCTCAGTTCGCTCACGCCGTTGCCGTAAGCGCGTTCGATCGAGTCGCCGAGCAGGTCTTCGAACGGGGTGTTGGGACGTTTGCGCGCTTGATGGGGTTGCAGGTAAACCTCGGTGTCGCTCATGGGATGGCCCTCAGTTGTTCTTGGGTTTGTCGGTGAGGAACTTGCCTTGTGGCGCCTCGACGTGCTGCTGGCGCCGGGTGTTGCCGTCGATACCACCGGCAATCGCCCACTCGGCGAAGACCGTCGGCCCGGGTTCGAATTCGCGGGGTTGCCACTCCCCGGTCAGTTGGTCTTCATCGGCGTAGTACTCCACCAGCGCACCGGCCGGGTTCTTGAAGTACCAGAAGAATGCCGAGGACACCGGATGGCGCCCCGGTCCGATCTCGGTGGCCCAGCCGCAGCGGGAGATATGCATGCCACCGCCGAACACTTCGTGCAGGTCGCGCACGGTGAACGCCACGTGGTTCAGCCCGGCGCGCGGCGCCGGTAGCTGCAGCATGAACAGGTCGTGGTGACCGCCTTCCTCGGCGGTACGCAGAAAGGCGCCGCGGTTGGGGTAGCGGTCCGAGGCCTGGAAGCCGAAGCGCTCGTGGTAGAACGCTTCGCAGGCGTTGACGTCCTTGACGAAGAACACCACGTGGCCCACTTCGATGGGGGTGGCACGTTCGTAGATCGGCGCTGCCTTGTTGATTCGGCCCTTGGTCTGCCAGGTGTTGTGGCCGCTGCACTCGAGCTCCAGTGGCCGCTTGCGGCTCACCTGCAGGCGAATCGCCAGGCCGTTGGGGTCGGTGCAGCCGATCCGGCCATTGCTTTCGACGAAGCCCGGGTCGTTGGCGATGCGCTGGCTGTACAGCGCAAGGTCGGCCTGGCTTTCCACGCCCCAGACCACCTCGCGCACGGTCGAACCGGGCTCGATCGCCGGCGGCAGTCCGGGTTTGTCGATGTCTGCCACGACGACGCGGCAGCCATTGAGGGTCTCGAAGACGACCTGGTCGTTCGCTTCGCTGACCAGGGTCAGCCCCCAGTCGGCGAAGAAACGAGCGCAGGTGGCCAGGTCTTCGACCCCATAGGTGACTTCATCGATGCCCAGTACGCTCATTGCCCTGCCTCCACGCCGGCCCAGGCCAGCGGTTGTTCGTTCATGCCCCAGTAGAGGCTTTTCTGTTCCATGTACTGCAGGATGCCCAGCCGGCCCTTTTCGCGGCCCAGGCCGCTGTCGCGCCAGCCGCCGAACGGCGTCGAGATGGAGAACTGCTTGTAGGTGTTGACCCATACCGTGCCGGCCTGGAGCCTGCGCCCCAGTGTCCAGGCGCGCTTGTAGTCGCGGCTCCAGATGCCCGCGGCGAGCGCGTACAGGCTGTCGTTGGCCTGCTCGATCAGTTGTTCTTCGTCGTCGAACGGCATGGCCACCAGCACCGGGCCGAAGATCTCTTCCTGGCAGACCTGCTGCTGGTTACCCAGGCCTTCGAGAATGGTTGGCGGGTAGAAGTAGCCGTGGTCGAACAACCCCCCGCCTGGGCGCTCGCCGCCCAAGCGCAGACGCCCGCCTTCCGCCAGGCCCAGGGCCACGTAGCGCTCTACCGATTCACGGTGGGCGGCGCTGATCAGCGGGCCCATTTGCGTGCGTTCGTCGGCTGGATCGCCCATCCGCAGTTGCGCGGCGGCGGCACTCAGGCGGGCCATGAACGGCTCGTATAGGGTGCGGGCGACAAACAACCGCGAGCCGGCGATGCAGGCTTCGCCTGATGAGCTGAAGATGCCGTACAGCACTCCGGCGACTGCATGATCGAGGTCGGCGTCATCGAGCACGATGGTCGGCGACTTGCCGCCCAGTTCCAGCGACACCGGCATCATCTTGTCGGCAGCGATGTGGGCGATGTGCTTGCCGGTGCGGGTGCCCCCGGTGAACGACACGCGCTTGACCAGCGGGTGGCGGGTCAGCGCGTCGCCCAGCAGCGAGCCCTTGCCCGGCAGCACGCTGACCAGTCCCTTGGGCAGGCCGGCGTCGTCACAGATGCGTGCCAGTTGCAGGGCCAGCAAGGGGGTGATTTCCGCTGGCTTGATCACCACGGCGTTACCGGCGGCCAGGGCCGGTGCCACCTTCTGCGCCTCGCTGGCGATCGGCGAGTTCCACGGCGTGATCGCCGCGACCACGCCCATCGGCTCGTACACGCTCATGCTGAGAAAGTCGCCGCGCGATGGCGTGATGGTTTCCTCCAGGGTTTCGCAGGCGGCGGCGAAGAACTGGAAGGTGCCGGCGGCGCTGGCCACCAGGGCACGGGTCTCAGCGATCGGCTTGCCATTGTCCTGACGTTGCAACTGCGCCAACTCCTCGGCGCGTTCGCGTATCAGCGTGGCGATGCGTAGCAGCACGGCGGCGCGCTCGTGCGGTTTGCGCTGGGCCCAGCCGCTGTGCAGGAAGGCCTGATGGGCGCCCTGCACCGCGGCCTCGACGTCGTCCAGGCTGGCGGCGTTGAGCCAGGCCACCGGCTCGCCAGTGGCGGGGTAGCAGGTGGCGTAGCGCTCGCCGCCACCCTGGCGCCAAGTGCCGGCGATGCAGATGGGTAAGCTTTGTTCCGGTGTCATGGGCAATCCCCTAGATGGAAATGGCATGGGCGTGGTTGCCCAGGGCGCGTACCACGCTGTACACGGTCAGCGCCGAGGTTTTCGGATTGGCCTGGAGCGGCTTGCCACGCAGGCTCATCTCGAAACCGCCGAAGGCGCCACGGGCGTGGACCTGGTGCACGTTCTCCTCGCTCAGCGGGTCGGCGATCAGGGTCACCTGGGTGCGGTCCAGGCCCAGGCCTGCCAGCGACAGGGTGGCGGCCACGTTGGCGTTCTTGGGATACAGGCGTGCGGCGTCGCGGGCACTGCCCTGGAAGATCACCGTGGCCTCGCGGATGCTGTCCAGATCGCAGGCCTGTTCACCGGGGGTGTTTTTCCAGGCCTTGGCCGGTTTGCGCCCGGTGTAGCTGACGGCATCCAGGCCACCGACCTTTGCCGCCGACAGTGCATCGATGCCGCCGATGGCACCTGGCAGCAGCTCGATGCGGGTGTTGCCGCGTTCGGCGGCCGCCTCCAGCCGCTCCACCAGGCCGGGCTCGGACAAGGCGCCCACCGAGACGATCAGGCAGGCGATACCGCGTTCCAGGGCCGGCAGCACATGCTCCTCGATGGCGCGATGACCGGCGCACTCGACCAGCAGATCGGGGCGCGCATCATCGGGCAGCGCCGTCAGTACCTCGGGCGGGCGTTTGAAGCTGGCCAGGCGTTGGTGCACCAGGTCCGCCGAATGTGCCGAGGCGATCACGGCGTCGACGCAGAGCTGCGGGTCGTTTTCCAGCAGTTCGAGCACGCCGACGCCGATGGCGCCGCAGCCGATCATGGTGATATGCAGCATGGCGCGATCCTCAGGCAGTAACCTTCTGGGCTTTGGTTTCGCTGTTGGGTGGGCCGGCGAACTGGGTGGCGAAGTTGCCGACCGCGAGCATGTCCACTTCCAGCAGGAACGGCCCAGGTTGGCTGAGGGCGTCCTGCACAACGTCACCGAAGTCCTTGAGGTCGCGCACCAGGCCGTGGCGAATGCCCATGGATTCGGCCAATTGGGTGTAGTCCGGAGTATGCAGTTCGACGTAGGCATGCCGGGCGCCGTAGATGGCGTCCTGAATATTGCGGATCACCCCGTAGCGCTGGTCGTTCATCAGCAGGATCACCACGTTGGCTTTTTCCTGCACCAAGGTTGCCAGTTCGCCCAGATTGAGGATGAAGCCGCCGTCGCCGGCCAGGGCGAAGACCCTGCGCTGCGGGTCGTATTCGGCTGCCGCGACGCCGGCACCAATGCCCATCGCCAGGCCTTGGCCGATGCCGCCGCCCAGGGCATGCACACCCGCGCGTGGGTGGTACAGGTCGAGCAGACGGTTACCCCAGATACTGTTGGACAGCGTCACGTCGCGCACCCAGGTGAAGTTGCGCCCGGTCAGGCCTTGCAACTGCTCGACCATCGCCGCGTACGGGCCGAGGTCAGCGACCAGCGCGGCGCGGGCCTTGCCGCGTACGTCCTTGAGTTCGGTCAGGAACTGCGGGTCGGTCTGCAGGCGGCCTTCGAGGCGGTCGGCCAGTGCGTCGAGGGTCAGTGCGGCGTCGCCACAGACGAACAGGTCGCTTGAGTAGCTGCGGCCTTCGATAGCCGGATTGGCGTCGATACGCAGAGTGTTTTCCGGCAGTTTCAGCGCGTACTTGAAGGTTTCGTTGCTGCGCAGGCGTGAGCCCGCGATGAGCAGGGCATCGCAGCCCTGCATGAAGTTTTCCACCAGGCGATTCTGCGAGAACGCGCCCAGGCAACGCTCGTCATCTTCGTTGACCACGCCGCGGCCCTGGGTCGAGGTGATCACGCCCACGCCCATGTCCATCAGCCGTTTGACCGCCTTGCCGGCATGCCGGGCGCCGCCGCCGAGCCATAGCAGCGGGCGCTTGGCCTTGAGCATGCGGGCGACCAACTGTTCCAGCGCTTCCGGCGCAGGCACCGCGACCGGAACCGGCAGCGGGGTGAGGTCGGTGGGCATGGGGACGAAAGTGGATTGGATATCGATCGGGATTTCCACGCTGACCGGGCCGGTCGGCGCGGTGAGGGCGGTCTGCACGGCAAGCTTGAGGGTGCTCAGGGCGGTCTCGACGCTGCGCACGCGGAATGCTGCCTTGGACACCGATTTGAGCATGGTCAGCTGATCGCGTGCTTCGTGGATGTAGGCGAACTCCTGGTCCAGGTACGGCGTTTCGATCTGACCGGTGATGTGCAGCAGCGGCGTGCCGGCGGTCAGTGCCTCGACCATGGCACCGGCGGCGTTGCCTGCGGCGGTACCGGTGGAAGTCAGGCACACGCCCAGGCCGCCGACGCTGCGGGCATAGGCGTCGGCCATGTTGGTGGCACCGGCTTCGCCGCGGGCCATGACGAAACGGATGTTGCCGCGCACGGCGAAGGCATCGAGGATCGGCATGTTGTGGATGGAGATCACGCCAAACGCGGCCTTGACCTCGCATTGCTCGAGGAACGCGGTGATGACCGCGCCCACGGTGACGGTGTTTTCATTACGCATGGCGGGACAGGCCTCCAGAAACGTCGATATGACTGCCGGTGGTGTAGGACGACAGTGGCGAAGCGAGGAACAGGATCGCTTGGGCGGCCTCTTTGGGCAGGCCCAGGCGGCCTAGGGGAATCTGCTTGCGACGGGCCAGTTGCGTGGTCCATTGCCGCCAGTCCAGCTCGCGCTCGTCGCGGGCCTCGAAGCGGCGGCGCCATTGACCGGACTCGACCAGGCCGATGAGGATGCCGTTGACCCGGATGTCGTGCTCGGCGAACTCGAACGCCATCGAGCGCACCAGGTTCTTCAGCCCGGCACGGGCGGCCGAGGTGGCCACCATGTGCGGTTCAGGCTGGCTGGCCAGCAGCGAGTTGACGCAGACGATCGACGCGCCGGACTGGCCTTGCAGCTGGCTCATGAAGGCCCGCACCGGGTTGATCACCGAGAAGAACTTCAACTGCAGTTCTTCCTGCCAGGCATCGTCGCTGGTGTCGGCGAAGGTCGACACGCGGCCTTGGCCGGCGTTGTTGATCAGCACCCGTGCCGGGCCGAGTTCGGCCTCGCTGGTTGCGGCAAAGGCGCGCACCGCCTCGGCATCGAGTACGTCGCAGACCTGTGCCAGCAGGCGCGCCTCGGGGAAGCGTTCGCGCAGGCTGGCTTCGGCGCTGCGCAGGCGTTCGTCGTTGCGCCCGCAGAAGGCCACCCGGGCGCCGGCTTCGAGCAGCAATTCGACGCACGCCAGGCCGATGCCGGAGGAGCCGCCGGTGACGATGGCGGTGCTGTCATGCAGTGTATAGAGATTCATTTCAATCCCTCATCAATGCGGTGACGTGGCCCGCGCCTGGGCGGTAGTCGAGCAAGCGCGACAGTTCGTCGGCGCTGCTGCGTACCTGGCCCAGCAGATTGTCGAAGTTGACGTGGCCGATCTGCACGGTGGGGATGGTCAGGCCAAGGGCGGCGGCGACCCGGCCACTGGCATCACGCACCGGCGCAGCGACCGTGGAGATGGTCGATTCGAAGAAACCTTCGCCGTTGACGTAGCCGCGCAGGCGGTCGGCCTGGACCAGGTCGAACAACTCCAGCACGGTTTTCGGCGTGCTCGGCGAGTACTGCTCCAAATGCTCTTCCGGGTACAGCTCGCGCAGTTCGGCCAGGCTCAGGTCGGCCAGCAGCACGCGGCCGAGCACGGTGGCGTGGGCGGGCAGGCGGGTGCCGACGGTGACGGCGCTGGAGAACACCGACGGCGGCGAGACCTTGGCCACGTAGACGATCGAGCGGCCATCGCGTACCACCAGGTTGCTGGGGTAGTTGAGGTGGTCGCACAGTCTTGCCAGCAGTGGCTGGCCGAGTTCGGTCAATTCCAGCGAGGCCAGGTATTCGAAGCCCAGGCGCAACACCGACATGCCCAGGCGGTATTCGTTGCCGCTGCGGTTGACGAAGCCCATGGTTTCCAGGGTGGTCAACAGGCGGAAGATGGTCGAGCGTGGCAGTGACAGGCGCCGGGCCAGTTCGGGGGCGGTCAGGGTGCGGTTCTGCCGGCTGAATTCGCACAGCAGCAACAGGCCGCGCTCCAGGCCGGGGACAATGTACTTGTCCTGATTTTCCTTCGAGGCATCCATATCGTTCATTGCAGGCTACCTGTGAGTGAGGCTTGCAGTGCCCGGGCCAGGCGCCGGGTCACGGTTTCGGGTTGTTCGATGGCGCAGGCATGGCCGGCACCGTTGATCAGGCTGAAGGGCGCCGCGATGGCTTCGGCCAGCGCGCGGCAGTCTTCCGGTCGGGTGATGCCGTCGGCGCTACCGCAGTGCACTTCGCACGGCACGCCCGTGGGGGCGTGGTGCAGCAACGCGTCGCCGCACAGCAGTTCGATGGCCTGGCGGTAACCTTGCGGATTCAACCGGGCCATGTTCCAGCGCACCCAGGCCAGGGCCGTGGCACTGGCGTTCGGCGACAGCAGATTGGCGCTGCGCGCCTCGGCGAGGCCTTCGATGCCCACGCGGGCCAGATCGTCCAGACGCTTGGCGCGCACCGAGCGACCTTGCTCGGCTTGCGCCGGGGCACCGTAGCCGCGTGCCGGGCTGAGCAGCACCAGGCGGCTGACCCGTTCGCGGTTGGTCTTGGCGAAGGCGGCGGCGCTCAAAGCGCCGAGCGAATGGCCGACCAGCACGCAGCGCTCGATGCCCAGGGCGTCGAGCAGACGGCCGAGGCGTACGGCATAGTCGTCGGCGCCGGGGCAGGCCTGGGCAAGCGGCGACGAGTTGCCGTAGCCTGGTGCATCCCAGGCGATCACCCGGGCGTGGCGACCCAGGCCCTGGGCCACCTGCAACCAGCTCGCCGCGCCCGAACCGATGCCGTGCAACAGCACGATGGCCGCACCGCTGCCCGTTTCGCGCAGCGCCTGCTGGCTGTCGCCCAAGCGCACCAGGCGCTCGGGAAATTGCCGGGCAAGTTGGCTCAGCAAGGGGACGGTAAGCGTTTCGGCAACCGGCAACATGGGCTTATCCGCGCTTGATCGAGGCCAGCGGGTGGGCTGGCGGGTAGGTGGGGGTGACCGGCTTCTTGGCGCCGAGCATCACGCACATCAGCGCGTCTTCGTCGCCGATGTTGATTTCTTCGCGGTACACCCCTGGCGGTACCGAGATCAGGTCGCGGTCGGTGAGAATGGTCTCGAAGCGCTCGCCGTCTTTTTCGATCACCACCTTGAGCTTGCCGCGCAACACGAAGAACACTTCTTCGACGTCGGTGTGCAGGTGGGGTGGGCCTTCATGCCCGGCGGGGATGACCATGGTGGAGAAGGTGAAATGCTCCGAGGCGATGGTGTTCATGTCGCTGTTCACACCGGTGCCGCCGGTGCCCACGTAACGCATCTGCGCGCGGCGGTACTTGGGGTCATAGTCGGCCTGGAACTTCAGCGCATCCCAGTCGTAGCGGCGGGTTTCATAGCGGGCGATGCGGGTCTGCATCCATTCGGCGAGGTCCGCGCCTGCCGGGCGGTCCCAGCTTTTCGGGGCATCGCTGGCAGCGGCTTGGGGCTGGAGGGAAAGGTCGGTCATGGCAGTCTCCTTGCTCAGGGCATGACGAACCCGCCGTTGACCGGCAGGGTTTGTCCAGTGATGAAGCGCGACAGGTCGGACAGGGCGAACAGCACGGCGCCGCTGACGTCTTCGGGCAGTTGTGGGCGCTGGATGGCGCGTTGGTCGATGTACAGACGGTGGCGGGCTTCGGGCACGTAGGCGGTGGCCTCGACCTGCACCAGCCCGGGGGCGATGGCATTGACGGTGATGTTGTCGGCGCCGAGTTCGCGACCCAGGCTGCGGGTCATGGCGATCAGCGCTCCCTTGCTGGCGACGTAGGCGAGCAGGTTCGGCGCGCCCCACAGCGGGGTGTCCGAGGCCAGGTTGACGATGGCCCCACGGCCGCTTTCGCGCAGGGCAGGGAGGGCGGCACGGGTCATCAGCCAGGTGCCGCGCACGTTCACCTGCATCACCTGATCCCAGGTTTCGATGTCCAGTTCTTCGCAGGTCTTGCCGCCGGAATTGGTGATCGAGGCATTGTTGACCAAGCCGTCCAGGCCACCCAGGCGCTTGACGGTGCGCTCGATGCAGCTGGTGATCGACGCCGGGTCGCCGAGGTCGAGGCTCACGCCGCTGACGTCCAGGCCCTGTTCGCTCAGCTCGCACGCAGCTTGCTGCACACGCCCGGCGAGAATATCGGCGATCACCACGCGGGCACCGGCCTGGGCGATGGCTTGGGCAAAGGCGTAGCCCAGGCCGCGGGCTCCACCGGTCACCAATACGCGGCGGCCTTCGAGGAGGTTGTTGTAATGCGTCATCACGAAGTACTCAGCATGGCTTTGGGGAGGTAATGCAGCACGCGCTTCTCGGCCCAGACCACGGCGCCGTAAGCCAGTACGCCGATCAGGGTGAGCATGACGATGGCCACGAACACGCCGGCTGTATTGCCCTGGCCTTCGGCGTCCACCAGCAGGAAGCCCAGGCCCTGGTTACCGCCGACCAGCTCACCGACGGTGACGCCGATCACCGCCAGGGTCGAGGCGATGCGCAGGCCGGAGAACAGCGCGGCCATGGCCGAGGGGAATTCCACCAGGCGGAAGATCTGCCAGCGGCTGGCGTTCATGGTGCGCACCAGATTGATCATGTCCGGGTCGACGGTGCGGATGGCCGACAGCACGTTGATCATCACCGGGAAGAACACGATCAGGATGGCGATCAGGATCTTCGGGTAGATGGTGTAGCCCAGCCACATCACGAATAGCGGTGCGAAAGCCACCTTGGGGGCGATCTGCAGGGCCAGGATGTACGGCGACAGCATGGCTTCGGCCGACGGCGAGAGGCCCAGCGAGACGCCGATGGAAATACCGAGCAAGGCCCCCAGGGCGAAACCGACGACGATCTCGAAGGCGGTGATCAGGGTGTGTTCGAGCAGATTGCCGCTGTGCCACATGAGCACGCTTTCTTCGGCCACGCGGCTGAGCGGTGGCATGACGAACTCGGGCATACCGAGCAGGCGCGGGCCCCATTGCCAGAGCACGAGGAACAACAGGAGCAGGGCAAGGCTGCCGAGCATGGAGGTGTTGAGGCTTTTCATCAGGCGTCTACCTTGGTTGCCAGGGCCTTCATTGGGCCGCGGTCTGGGTGTCGATGAACTGGTTGCTGTAGAGCTCCTCGAGCGCAGGTTCGCGCGGCACGATGCCTTCGCTCACGTAGAACTTGCGCACCGCGTCCAGGCGCGCCGGATCGACGCGGCCTGGGACCGCCTGGCCGGCGTAGACGTAGTCCACGTACAGGCGCAGGATCTTTTCCAGGGACGCTTCCTTGCCGGCATAGGCCGGTACCGCCTGAACGAAGGTGGCTGCGGCGGCCTTGGGGTCGTCGACGATGTCCTGCAGGCCGCGCAGGGTGGCCTGGACCACACCGCGCACCAGCTGCGGGTGGTGTTCGATGGCGTCGTCGGAGGCAAGGATCGCCTGGGCCATGCTCTCGAACACCTGCTCGCGTGGGATCAGTTGGTACTTCAGGCCGGCGTCCTCGGCGTTGATCACCCAGTCCGGTACCCCCGCCATGGCCACCGCCTTGTTGGCGGAGAACAACTGCCACACCCCGGAGGGGCCGGCGGCCTGGATGTCGACATCGTCCTTGCCCAGGCCGGCTTTGCGCAGCGAGGCGAGCAGGGCGTAGTAGGTGGTGTCGGAGTACGACATCACGGTCACGGTCTTGCCTTTGAGATCGGCGATGTCGCGGATCTTGGCATCGGCATTGGTGGCCACCATGGTGACCCCACCGCCGCCGAGCACGGCCACGGCACGGACCGGAATGCCATTGGGGCGTACGATGATCGGCGTGTCGCCGATGGCGCCGCCGACCAATGCGTTGCCGGCACCGATCTGCTTGGCCACGTCCACGCCGCCCTTGGCCGCGATGAATTCGAGGTCCAGGTTCTCTGCCTGGTAGTAGCCTTTCTGTTTGGCGATGATCCACGGCGCGAACGCCGGCAGGCTCGGTGGCGCTGGCAGCAGATAGGTGACCTTGGTCGGTTCGGCCTGAGCCTGCAGGGCCACTGCCAGGCCCAGGGCGGCGATGGCCGCGGTGGCGATGCGTTTGAACGGTGTATTGAACATGCTGACTCCCGGGGGCTGGGGGTAGTGAACGTCGGTCAATGCAATTGGTGGTCAGCGCCAACGTGCAACAGGTCCATCAGGCGGCCGGCCAGCGGGCCGATTTCCGGCAGCTTGCGGCGCTCGAGAGGGTTGTCGCGGTGGGGCAGGTCGATCTCGATCTCTTCGATGATGGTGCCGGGGCGGGCGCTCATGACCAGCAGGCGATCGGACAGGGCGATGGCTTCGACCAGGTCGTGGGTGATGAACAGCGCGGTCTTTTTTTCCTCGAACAGCATGCGCGCCAGGTCTTGCTGGAGAATCATCTTGGTCTGGGCATCGAGCGCCGAGAACGGCTCGTCGAGGAACAGCACCTGTGGGTCGATGGCCAGGGTGCGGGCCAGGGCGGCGCGCTGGCGCATGCCACCGGACAACTGGAACGGGTAGTGGTCGGCAAAGCCTTGCAGGTGACAGCGCGCCAGCAGATCCTCGGCAATGCCTTTGCGCTGGCTGGCGGCCATGCCCTGGATCTCCAGGCCCAGTTCAACGTTGCGACGGATGCTGCGCCAAGGCATCAGCAGGTCTTTCTGCAACATGAATGCGACCTTGGGGACCGGACCCTTGACCACTTCGCCGCCGACCAGCACTTCGCCTTCGCTTGGGCGGTACAGGCCGGACCCCATGTTGAGGATGGTGCTCTTGCCACAGCCGGAGGGGCCGATGATCGACACCACTTCACCGCGACGGATCTGGAAGTTCACCCCCTGTATGGCGAAAGCAGCGTCCGTCTGCCCTTTGCGGGGGAAGGCCTTGCCGACGTTGCGAAATTCGATTTCGGTGGGTGCCGGCTCGCTGTTCGAGTGTGGCGGGGTCCACTGCGGAGCGATTGCGTACATCTCTTTCACAGCCATGGGAGAACTCTCTGGTCTGTTTTATAGGTGATACGCCGTTTAGTGCATGAACAATGCCAGGTGAAACTAATCCTTCATTAAAATTAAAAGTCGTTTTATTTCATGGATTTATAAAGACGAGTGCACTTTCCTATTGTTTTATATATGAAACAAGGTTTCTTATGTGGCACGAAAATGCGCACGGCGGGGTGACCGTGCCATGGGATGGGGCGGTCGCAGGTAACGAAGGGAAAGTCCTGATTCGCAGGTAAAACGGATCAACGCCGCGTTGGACGCAATACCAGCCATAGCGCCGCTCCGATCAGCACGCCGCCATACAGGTGCGCCATCGACAACGGCTCATCCAGCAACCAGGCGCCCCACAGCACGCCGAATACCGGGATCAGGAAGGTCACGGTGCTGGCTTTCACCGGCCCGACTTCATCGAGCAAGCGGAAGTAGAGGATGTAGGCCAGCGCCGTGCACAGCAACCCCAGCCCCAGCAGCGACAACCAGACCTGCCAGCCGCCCCAGCTCGAAGGTGGTTGCGTGATCGCGCTCCAGGCGAACAGGGGCGTGGTCATCAGTGTTGCGCCGAGCATGCTGCCCAGCGCTGCCAGGCGACTGTCCAGGCCGTTGATCCAGCGCCGGGCGAGAAACCCGGCAAAGCCGTAGCAGGTGGTGGCAGCCAGACAGGCCAGGGCGCCTTTGATCAAGGCGGCGTCCAGCGCCACGGGGCCAGCGCCGCTGAGGATGGCGACACCGAGCAGACCGAGGAAGATGCCTGCCAGCTTGGGCAAGGTCATCGGCTCACGGAAGCACAGCGCGCCGATCAGCACGCCCATCAGCGGCGTCGTGGCATTGAAGATCGCCGAATAGCCGGCCGGCAGGACTTGGGCTGCCACTGAATAGAAGGTGGCCGGAATGCCCGAGTTGATCATGCCCAATACCAGGCAGGCCCCGAGTTTGCCGTTGAATGTCCAGCGCACGCGGCCGATGGCAAGCAACGCGATCAGCCCCAGGCAGGCGATCGAGACCCGGAAGAAGGCCGTTGGCACGGTGCCCAGTTCTGGGGCGATGATGCGCATGAACAGGAAGCTCGCCCCCCACACGGCAGCAAGTGTCAGCAGGCGGGCTAGGGCGATGGGGCTCACGGCGGTCTCCAGGAACAAGGCAGGGCGGGGAGTTTACGTGACGTGGGCGGTGGGTTCTTGTGCTTTCTTGCGCTGCGCATCAGTCACGGGCTATCGCCGCTCGCCACTATCTGGAATGTCTAAGCTGAATATTCCCAACCCTGGCACCGAGGCACCCCGCATGCCCCCTACCTGGCCCGCCGCCGAGATCGCCCGAGTGATCCTGGTCGGCTTCGACGACTACCGCGAACATTTCCGGCGCATCACCCTCGGCGCCCAGGCTCGTTTCGAGCAGGCGCGTTGGCAGGACATCCAGCAGGCCGCCGCTGCCCGCATCAATCTCTATGAAGAGAAAGTGGTCGAGGTCAATGGCGGACTGCGTCAGGCGTTCGCTGACGACGTATTGCTCGACGTCGCGCAGTGGCCGCTGGTCAAGCATGCCTATATCCAGTTGATCGACCCGCGCCTGGACGATGAGCTGGCGGAAACCTGGTACAACTCGCTGTTCTGCAGCTTGTTCAGCCATGACCTGATCAGCGATGGCTGCATGTTCATCCACACCACCCGGCCTTCCCTGCGAGCTCACCAGCGCGCTGCGCAGACCCGCACTTATCGGCCCGAGGCCGGGCTGCATGCGCTGCTGCGGGCGATTTTCACCGAGCATGTGTTCCAGGTGCCCTACGCCAACCTGGAGGCGGACCTGAGCCGGCTCGAGGGGCAGTTGCGCGACAGCCTGCCGGATTGGGTGTGCAAGGACCCGGCCTTGGCGGTGGAGCTGTTTTCCTCGGTGTTGTACCGCAACAAGGGCGCCTACCTGGTCGGTCGCCTGCACACCTTGGATGAACAATGGCCGTTGGTGATTCCGCTGTTGCATCGCGAAGGTCACGGCATCGAGGTCGATGCGCTGATCACCGACGAGGCCGAGGTGTCGATCATCTTCTCCTTCACCCGCTCTTACTTCATGGTCGATGTGCCGGTGCCTGGCGAGTTCGTCAACTTCCTCAAGCGCATCTTGCCGGGTAAGCATGTCGCCGAGCTGTACACCTCGATCGGCTTCTACAAGCATGGCAAGTCGGAGTTCTACCGCGCCTTGATCAACCACCTGGCCAGCACCGACTACCGCTTCGTCATGGCCCCTGGGGTGCGCGGGATGGTGATGAGCGTGTTCACCTTGCCGGGCTTCAATACCGTGTTCAAAGTGATCAAAGATCGCTTTTCCCCCTCCAAGACCGTGGACCGTGCCACGGTCATCGCCAAGTACCGTCTGGTGAAGGGGGTCGACCGGGTCGGGCGCATGGCCGACACCCAGGAGTTCGCCGACTTTCGCTTTCCGCTTGCCAAGTTCGAGCCCGAATGCCTGACCGAGTTGCTGGAGGTGGCGCCGTCGACCGTGGTCCTCGAAGGCGATACGGTGCTGATCCGTCATTGCTGGACCGAGCGGCGCATGACTCCGCTCAACCTGTATCTGGAGCATGCCAGCGAGGCCCAGGTGCTGGAGGCTCTGGAAGACTATGGTCTGGCCATCAAGCAATTGGCCGCGGCCAATATCTTTCCCGGAGATATGCTGCTGAAGAACTTCGGCGTCACCCGTCATGGTCGGGTGGTGTTCTATGACTACGACGAGATCAGTTTCCTGACCGAGGTGAACTTCCGCCACATCCCGCCGCCGCGTTATCCGGAGGATGAGATGTCGGGCGAGCCCTGGTACTCGATCGGGCCGCACGATGTGTTTCCCGAGGAGTTTCCGCCGTTTCTGTTCGCTGACATGGGCCAGCGTCGGTTGTTCAGCCGGTTGCATGGGGAGCTGTATGACGCTGACTACTGGAAGGGGTTGCAGGCGGCGATTCGTGAGGGGAGGGTGATCGATGTGTTTCCGTATCGGCGCAGGGGGCGGTGATTGAGGTTGACTGTGCCGGCCTCTTCGCGGGTAAACCCGCTCCCACAGGATCGCCACAGCGCTCGATAGCTGTGGTAAACCTGTGGGAGCGGGCTTGCCCGCGAAGAGGCCGGTCCTGATGTACGCGCTCAACTCTTCAAACACTTCAACCCACTGAAGTCCGCTCGCACCTTGCTCAGCCGATCCTGCAGAAACCGCCGCTGCTGCGGTGTGCTCTGCTGTACCAGGTCCACCAGCAAGCTACGCGCCTGCTGCTCGGTGTTCTGGTACGCGGCCTTGTACGCCGGGGTCCACAGGCTTTCCTTGCGCTGCAACAAGGTCGCCAGGCGCGGCTCGAAGCTGGCGTCGTTACGCTGGTTCATCGCCAGCAGCAATTGTTGCTGCCAGTGCGCACGGTTGGCGATCCATTCGCGGTTCTGATCACCCAATGCCTGTGCCCAGACCCGCACCCGCTGCTGTTGCGCCGGGGTCAATTCGCCGAACCAGGGTGTCAGGCGCTTTTCCATGCGCTCGGCGCGCCGGGCGATCTGCTCGGCCAGAGGCGTATCGACGTACTTCTTCTGCCGCTCGCTGATGTCGTCGCGAAAGGTTTCACGCATTTCGGCAACCTGGGCGTCGCTCATGCCGCGCAGCAGTTCGACGGCCGACGGCGTGATGGCCTCTGCCACCCGACCGATGGCCTGGCGTGCTTCGTCGGTGCGTTGCTGCACGGATTGGTCGGTTACCTGATCGTCGGCGACCATGTCGCGTACCCGGTCGAGCCAGTCGAGGTAGCCCGGCAGTTGGGTCTTGCAGTGCCAGGCCAGGTGTTGCTTGAGGCGATCGTCGAGCAGGGCCTTCTGCTCGCTGTTCATGTCCAGGTAGTCGTCCAGCGACCAGGGCACCAAGCGGTCGAGGTTGCGGTAGGCCAGATCGATGCGGGTACAGGCGGCCAGCGCGACGATGAATCCGAAGGTGATGAGCAGGGCTTTGGACAGGCGTGAAGGCATGTGCGAATCCTGACAGGTGCGGGCCAATCGGTAGACGCAGGGTGCGGCAACGCGGTTCAACCGAATCAGCGGTCGGGCAGCGCGCCGGCTTCAGGTGTAGAATAGCCGCCTTGTCTTGAGGAACATCGGAAATGGCTCTGCTTGGGCGTTACAACAGTTTGCAAATCGTGAAGCACGTGGAATTTGGCCTGTACCTGGACGGCGGTGCCGATGGCGAGATCCTCCTGCCCAAACGTTACATTCCCAAGGACACGCCGACCGAGATCGACGACTGGCTCAACGTGTTCATCTACCTGGACAGCGAAGACCAGCTGATCGCCACCACCGAAACGCCCAAGCTGCAGGTCGGCGGTTTCGCCAGTCTCAAGGTCAAGGACATCAACAACGCCGGCATCTTCTTCGACTGGGGCCTGTCCAAGGACTTGCTCATGCCGTATTCGGAAGAGTCGCGACCGCTGAAGATCGGCGATTACTGCGTGGTCCATGCCTACCTCGACAAACGCACCCGGCGCATTACCGCCACTGCCCGCCTGGATCGCTACCTCGATCGCACCCCGGCCGACTACAGCGTCGGCCAGCCGGTGGAGTTGCTGGTGGCAGGTGAGACGCCGATGGGCTTCAAGGCGATCATCAACAGCCGGCACTGGGGCCTGATCCACAAGAACGAAGTCTTCAAGTTCCTGCGCTCGGGGATGCATGTGGAGGGGTTCATCAAGGAAGTTCGCCATGACGGCAAGATCGCCCTGAGCCTGCAGCCGGTGGGCAAGGCCCTCGGCGACAGCCTGCAGGAGCAGATCATGGCGCGTCTGCAGGCCGAAGGCGGCACCCTGGCCGTGTGCGACAAGAGCGATCCGCAACTGATCAGCCAGCTGTTCAATGTCAGCAAGGGCAATTTCAAGAAGGCGATCGGCGCGTTGTTCAAGCAGGGCCGTATCGTCATCCATGACGATCGGATCGAGCAGGCCTGATCAGGCCTGGACGAAGGGGGCGAAATCCAGCTGTTCGCCTCCTGGGCGGGTGTCGCGCAGCAGCGAATCACGGTCGGCGCTCAGCGCCAGGCTAATGGTCGAGCGGCGCTTGCCGGGGTTGCGGATTTCCATCTGTTCCTGGTGAGCCCGCAGGAAGTTGGTCGGCACTTTGAGGTGCTGCAGTTCGTCGCTCTCCGGGGTGTGCAGCAGCAGGTTGACCCAGTCGGGCTGCCCTTTGCGCAGCAGCGCCACCGGCACTTCGAACCACCAAAGGTTGCGCTTGCGGTCGAGGATCGCGAACAGGGTGTTGTCGCGGGTCAGCACCGGTCGGTTCAGGGTTTCGTTACGCCGGGCGATGGCGGCGGGTTTGTCGAGTTTCATGCAGGTTCCTGCGGGTTGACGCTAAAGAGCTGCATTGTGAGTGATGCCCCTATCGCCGGCAAGCCGGCGATAGGGGCTGTGGCCTCAGCGACGAATCGGCGGGCTCAACTCCGAGGTCGCGCCGTCGGCGGTGGTCACCGTCGCGGTGAAGCTGTTCAGGCCACCGGCATTCTCCAAGGGCTGCGCGAAGCGCGCCTGGCCCTTGGCATCGCTATTGACCAGCACTTCGCCCAGATACTGCTCCGCCTCGGTCGCATCCGCCTCGGCATTGCCGAACAGCTCGATGCGCAGCAGGCTGGACGCCGGCCCCTGGACTTCGCCGCGCAGCACATTGCCTTGCAGTGCTAACAGCCGGGGGGGCTGCTGGTTGTGGTTGGGCAGCGGTTGGCAGGGCTTCGGGGCGCCGTTGCCATCGCAGATGACGGCCTGGTCCTTCTTCGCCAGGTCCGCGCCTACGCCGCGCGAGCCCACGTACAGCGCATGGGCCTGGGCTGGAACGCCGAAAATGATCGCCCCGGTGCGCTGGTCTGGCACGCACGAGCCACCGGCCTCGCAGCGACGGATGTCCTGGCTGTTGCCCCAGATGCGGTTGCCGCTCAGTCGGGTAGCGGTGACGTCAGGCTCGGGGCGCAGTGCCACGCCGATGCGGTTGCCGTGGATCAGGTTACCGTCGAGCATGTTGCCCTCGCCAGTGACGCTGACACCGATCGAGTTGCCACTGAAGGTATTGGCGCCCAGGTAGTTGCGCTTGCCCCAGTTGATCTGCAGGCCGTCGGAGTAGTTCTCGAAACGGTTGCGTACCACGCTGTTGTCATTGCCCAGGAGAATCTCGATGCCCTGGGACGGCTCGGGGTTGGCCGGGGTCGAGCGGAACAGGTTGTCGGCCACCAGGTTGAAAGCTGCACCACGGGTCAGCTCCAGGCCGTCGCCGTTGTCGATCAACTGGTTACGCAGCACCTTGTTGTTGTTCGTGGTGGTGGCGGTGGGGTTGCCCGCGCCATCGTCGCCGGTGAGCATGATCCCGGCGCCGCCCTTGTTGGCGACGATGCGGTTGTCCTCGATGACGTTGTTGCTGGAGCGGTTGACCAGGATGCCGATGCAGAAATTGCGCACTTCCAGGCCGCTCAGGTGGACGCCCTGGGTGTCGCGCAGTACCAGGCCTGGGTTAGTGGTGGTGCGTACGTTGGTACCGAACTGGCCGGGTAGCGCGCCGGGGCAGGTGCGCACTCCCTGGTCCTTGATGTAGCCGGCACCATCGATGGCGATGTACTGGCCGTCACGCGCCCAGGGCAAGCCGGTGATGCGCACCGGCCCTTTGATTTCCGGCAGGGCGCGGGTTGGGCGGATGACGTACGGCGCCTGGCCGACGGCGGCGATTTCGATGCGGTAGCGGCCAGGCTCGCGGTTGCTGGTCTCGATGGCCCAGCGCAGGCTGCCAGGCTTGTCGTCATCGGCGTAGTGGTCGACCCGCAGGACTTGCTCGCCGGTGGATTGACTGGCGAGTGCGGGCAAGGGAAGCAGCGGCAGCAAAGCCGCGAACAGAGGTATCAGACGCATGTGTGCGGGTATCCGGAAGCTGTTGTTCTTGTCGATTGGCAACCTGCATGGGATTGCCTTTTGCTGAGCGCATACTAGGGCAGTCGACGTTTGCAGCGCAGCGGCTGTGGGGCGATTCGGTGCGGTATTCGCCCGGTGATTTGCCGTTCGGCTCGAACCTGGCAAAGCTTTTGAAACTCTTGCAACAGCGTCCCGGTCCACCGACTGTCGACACGGTTTCCCGTGTCTCCATTACAGGAGATTTGCCATGAGCGGCACCAAAGACAAAGCGAAAGGCTTGGCCAACGAGGCGATGGGCAACGTCAAGCAAGGCGTCGGCAAAGTGACCGACAATGACAAGCTGCGTGCGGAGGGCAAGGCCCAGGAGCTCAAAGGTGAAGCACAGCAGGTCAAGGGCGACGTCAAGGATGCAGTGAAAAAGCCTTGATGGTGCACTGATCGTGCAGTTTGCTCGCGGGCAAGCCCTTCACCGGGCTTGCCCGCGTTGCATAAGCCGCGGGTAACCTTCGTGCACGTGTGAGCATTACGCCTGACGCGTGGTCTATTAAACTGGACCGTACGACCGATCAAGCGGCGAAAGGAGACGCTATGATTTTTTCCGCCTTGCAGGGCCTACCCCTGCACCGCGTGCTGATGCGCACCGTCAAGGAGTTTCTCGACGACGAAATGTCGACCTATGCGTCAGCGCTGGCGTACCAAATGCTGTTTTCGTTGTTCCCGTTCCTGTTGTTTTTGATTGCGCTGATTGGTTTCCTGCATTTGCCGGACTTCTTCTCCTGGCTGCGTCTGCAGTCGGAGCTGGTGCTACCGCCGCAGGCACTGGAACAGGTCAATCCGGTGATCGACCAACTGCAACAGTCCAAAGGTGGGCTGCTGTCGGTTGGTATCGTGATCGCGCTGTGGACCGCCTCTGCCGGCGTGCGCCTGATGATGAGCGCGATGAATGCCGCCTACGATGTGCCCGAAGGCCGTCCTGTCTGGAAGCGCATTCCGCTGTCGATCTTCTATACCGTTGGCCTGGCCGGCATGTTACTGGCTGCCGCGGCGCTGATGGTGCTGGGGCCACAGGTGATGGAGTGGATCGCCGCGCAGATCGGCATGCAGGAGGTGATCGTCACGGTGTGGACCATCGTGCGCTGGCCGGCGATCATCTTCCTGTTGATGATCGCCGTGGCGCTGATGTACTACGTGATGCCGGATGTGAAGCAGGAGTTTCGCTTCATCACCCCAGGCTCGGTGCTGGCGGTGGTGGTCTGGATCATCGCCTCGCTGGGCTTTGCCTACTACGTGAAGACATTTGCCGACTACAACGCCATGTACGGCAGTATCGGCGCGATCATCGTATTACTGTTGTACTTCTATATTTCGGCTGCCGTGGTGTTGCTGGGCGCGGAGATGAATGCGGTGATCGAGCACATGTCGGCAGAAGGCAAGAACCCTGGGGAAAAAGAGCCTGGCGATGCGCACCAACGACATGGGCGCACTGTACTGGGGCATGAGCAGCAGGATTCGGAACAGCCACCGTCCACGCCACGAACCCACGAGCCGAACCCGCGATGATCCGTGACATCCTGAAGATGGGCGACGAGCGTTTGCTGCGCATCGCCCCACCGGTCCCCGACCATCTGCTCGGCAGCGCCGAGTTGCAGACGCTGATCGACGATATGTTCGAGACCATGCGTCACGTTGGCGGCGTCGGCCTGGCCGCGCCGCAGATCGGCATCGATCTGCAACTGGTCATCTTTGGTTTCGAGCGCAGCGAGCGCTACCCCGATGCCGAGCCGGTGCCGCAGACCATTCTGCTCAATCCGCTGATCACGCCGCTGTCCACCGAGATCGAAGAAGGTTGGGAGGGGTGCCTGTCCGTCCCAGGTCTGCGCGGTGTGGTGCCCCGCTACAAACACATCAGCTACACCGGCCTCGATCCCCAAGGCAACCCGATCAATCGCTTCGCCGATGGCTTCCATGCGCGGGTGGTACAACATGAGTGCGATCACCTGATTGGCCGCTTGTATCCCTCACGCATTCAGGATTTCAGCAAGTTCGGCTATACCGAGGTGCTGTTCCCCGGGCTCGATGCCAGCGACGACTGAGGCCGCTCCAGCGCCACCAGGCGCTTGCTGCGTTGATAGCGGGCAAGGCGTGCGGCGAGCGTCTCGGGCAGTGCGCTGCTGACGGTGAAACCCAGTCGTTGATAGAAGGCCGTCAGGTCCGGATGGCAAAACAACCAGGTGGCACCTGGACGGTCTGCCAAGGCGGCTTGTACCAGGCCGGCCGCCAGCCCTTGGCCACGTTGGGCAGGCGCTACGAACAGGCCGGTCAGCCAGAATCCGTCGGCGACCGGCGACAGGCTCAGCCCGGCGCTTATCCCCGGCGCGCGGGCCACCCAGCGCTCGCCGTCGGCGGCGGCGCGCATGCGAGAACCGTGCTGGCGGTAGAAGTGGTCAAGCAGGCGAGCTTCGTCGGCGTTGAGGAGTGAAAACGTCGCGGCGGTCATAGATCGATTTGCTGGAAATGGCCTCGGGTTGTCGCAGATTGTTGCAAATCACGCAAGGCTGAATAACTGACTTTGGGGTTCAACTATTCCAGGGGAGGCGTAGAATTCACTCATCCCCCACGTAGTATGACGAAGCGGGATCGGTACTTCGTGTCATCGATGCAGTGATGACAACTTCTCCGCGCCTACAACGGCTACAGAAGTCAATCGATCAGCTTGATTGTTCTAGCAGGCAAACCTCCATGAAACCATTACTGATTCTTGCATTGGTCGGTATGTCCTCGTTCGCCCTTGCCGATGAGGCCGCACCTGTCTCCAACCAGCCAGTGGTCCAGCAGTACGACTACTCCATGAACCTGGACATCAAGAGGGTGATCAACATGTCGACCATCCCCAATGTCTGTGAAGTGGTACCGGCGACCATGACTTATGAAGACCACCAGGGCCAGGTGCACACTATCGAGTACCGGGCCATGGGTGAGGGCTGCCAGCAGGGTTGATGCCTGCGCTGCCCGATCGGCCCCCGTGGCTGGCGTTTCGAAATGCGAGACGCCGGCCACGGGGGCCGAGTCGTTTGTGGGGGAAATGAGTGCCTGGCTTGGTTTTGATGGGGGCGCTCGATCACAATGCCCCTCCATCTCCACCGTCGAACCCAACCGCCAAAGCTTCCTTTGCACACCTGCTCATGGCAGGCTCTACCCCGCCTTTTTCGCCGCTCAGAGCCTGCTATGCCATTTTCCAACGGTTTTCTTCTCAGCCTGTCGCTGTGCCTCGATATCGGGGTCGCCAACATCGCCATGATCACCCTGGCGATGCAGCGTGGTTTTCTTCAGGGCTTCTGGCTTGGCCTCGGCACCTGCGTGGGCGATCTGATCTATGCCATCGCGGCGCTCGCCGGCATGACCGTGCTGCTGCAATTCGAGGCGGTGCGCTGGGGCTTGTGGCTGGGCGGTTCGGCGCTGCTGGTGTGGTTTGCGTTCAAAATGCTGTTGGCCGCCTGGCGCGGTGGGCATTTGCAGGCGCGCGAGCAGGTCGTGGTGGAATCGGGTTGGCGCGAATTCCTGCGAGGCATCTTCCTGGCCATGTCTTCGCCAAGTGCGATTCTCTGGTTCGCGGCCGTCGGCGGCGTGCTCATCTCCCGCTCTGGAGGTGGCAGTCTGGTGGACGCTGGCCTGTTCCTGGGTGGCTTTTTCGCCGCGGGGCTGTGCTGGTGCATGAGCCTGTGCGGTATCGCCAGCCAGGGCGGGCGGCTGTTGGGCGATCGCCTGCTGACCTGGTCCTACCTGGCTTCGGCGGCGATTTTCTGCTATTTCGCGGTGTATGTGATTGTGTCCGGTTATCGTGAGTTCATTGTCGCGGCGGGGTAACAAAAGGTACTTCACGGATTTGTGGCGGCTGGGGTTTTGGGCTTGGGCTCTCTTGGGGTGGGGCTTTGGTATTGGGGGGGTGATCCGAGAGATGTAGTGGCGCTACTGGCCCCTTCCGCCTTTACGGCGGGCTCCTTTGTTCTTGGACAAAGGAGCGCAAAACCGCTTGCTCCCACATACGGCCCCTACGCTGCGCTTCGGGGTCCCCTCGCTCCGGCGGCTTGCGGGCCCGCGCGGCCTACGACTTGCTACGCAAGTCTACATCTCGCGCCTCCGGCTACGCCGGAGGGTGCTGCGCACCTGGCCCTCCAGCCGCCTCCACTCGGCCTCCTGAGGTCGCGGGTAGATCAAGAGCAAGATCAAGAGCAAGATCAAAAGCCAGAGCAACGGCAGGCGAATCGCTGCGCTCTCGCTTTTCCCTTAACCTTCGTCTTGTGTTGCAGCGGATCTCGCGATCTGGCTTTCGAAGATAACGCCCGTACAGGCGCCGCCCCTAACTTTGCGACGTCAGGAGGCTGAGCGTAGGCGTCTGTAGGGCCAGGTGCGCAGCACCCTTCGGCGTAGCCGAAGGCGCGAGATGTAGACTTGCGCAGCAAGTCGTAGGCCGCGCGGGCCCGGAAGGCGCCGTAGCGAGGGGACCCGTAGCGAAGCGGAGGGCCGGATGCAGGAGCAAGCGGTTTTGTGCAACTTTTTCCAAGAAAAAAGTTGCCCGCCGTAAAGGCGGAAGGGGCCAGTAGCGCCGCTACACACAATGGATCAACTCACGATCTAAATGCCAAGCCAAGCCAAGCCAAGCCAAGCCAAGCCCCGACAACCCGTAAAGAACCAAAAAAAGCCGAAGCTGTCGATTCTGCCGACTACCGTTCGACTATGAGATGAAAGCGCATGCAGTGCCTGCGCCCCTACCTCATCGCCGAGCGGAGAACGCCCCATGAACAGCGCAGCCGAAACCCAGATCCGAGAACTGATCGAGCGTTGGATGCAGGCCGTACGTGACCGTGACATTGCGGCCATCGTTGCACCCTATGCCGACGATATCGTTGCCTTCGATGCGATTGCCGCCTTGCAATTCAAGGGCAAGGACGTCTACCAGAAACACTGGGAAATGTGCATGGGCTTCTGCACCGGGCCTATGGTGTTCGAGCAGACACAACTGACCGTGCATGCCGACGGTGACCTGGGTCTGGCCCATTGGCTCAATCGCTGTGGTCCCGCCGACGACGAGAACCAATGCGGCTTCATGCGCGCCACGGTGGCCTACCGCCGCACGGCAGGGCAGTGGCAGGTGATCCACGAACACTGGTCGGCGCCGTTCGACATGGAAACGCAAAAAGCACGTTTCGATCTCAAACCGTGATCCGCTATCGCCAAACGCACGTTGCCAATGCCCTGGAGACGACGATGAAATACCTGTGCCTGGTCTATTGTGACGAAGGGCTGCTGCACAGCCTGCCGGACAGTCCCGAAGATGCCGAATGCCTGGCCTACGCCGAAAGCCTGCACGGCTCCGGGCGTATGCTCGCCGCCGAGGCGCTCAAGCCGGTGCAGACTGCCACCACGGTGCGCGTGCGCGGTGGGCACATGAGCCTCACCGATGGGCCGTTCGCCGAAACCAAGGAGCAGTTGGCCGGGTTCTACCTGGTCGATGCCCGCGACCTCAACGAGGCATTGAACATCGCCAGGGGCATCCCGGCGGCGCGGGTCGGCAGCGTCGAAGTACGGCCGGTGCGCGAACTGCAACCCTGACAGCGATGGAGAACAACAATAATGAGCCTTGCACAACCGGCGCCAGCGCAGCATGAGTTGGCCATCAGCCGATTGCTCGATGCACCTGCGGCCAAGGTCTTTCGTGCCTGGACCGATCCCCACTGGTTGAGTCAGTGGTGGGGGCCGCACGGCATGACCACCCCCGAGTGCGAAATGCAGTTGTGGGTCGGCGGGCTGTTCCGCACGCTCATGCGTGCTCCCGATGGCGCCGAGTACCCGACCCAGGGTGTGTTCCTGGACATTGCCGCACCTCACCGCCTGGTGTTCACCGATGCGTTCAGTCCAGGCTGGGTGCCGTCGAACAAAGCCTTCATGACCGCAGTGATCACTTTCGACGACGAGCACGGCAAGACCCGCTACACCGCGCGTGCCCTGCACTGGAGCGCCGCCGACTGCCGCGCCCATGAAGAAATGGGCTTCTACCAGGGCTGGGGGGAAAGCCTCGATCGCTTGGAGGCTGTGGTCCAGCGGATGCCAGACTGATGGCGCCGCAGGACCAGGTTCGTGCCGAGGTCGAGGCGGTGTACCGCCAGGAATCCAGGCGAATCCTGGCGACGCTGATTCGTCTGCTGGGTGATTTCGACTTGGCCGAGGAGGCCTTGCATGAAGCCTTCTTCGTCGCGGTCGAGCGCTGGCAAGGTGATGGGGTTCCTGCCAATCCGCGGGCCTGGCTGGTCTCCACCGGGCGTTTCAAGGCCATCGATGCGCTGCGTCGGCGCGCCCGTTTCGACCGCTCCCAGGCGGACCTGATGATGCTCATCGAAGGCCATGGCGGCGATCCGAGCGAAGACGAGCTGCTTGACGACGACCGCCTGCGGTTGATCTTCACCTGCTGCCACCCAGCGTTGGCGGCCGACGCCCAGGTGCCACTGACGTTGCGGGAGGTCTGTGACCTGACCACCGAGCAGATTGCCCGGGCGTTCCTGTTGAGTCCGGCAACCATTGCCCAGCGCATCGTCCGGGCCAAGGCCAAGATTCGCGATGCGGGTATTCCCTACCAGGTACCCGAGCTGCATGAGCTGCCGGAGCGTTTGGACAGCGTGCTGCGGGTGATCTACCTGGTATTCAACGAAGGCTACTCGGCATCGTCGGGCGAGGCCTTGTTGCAGCGGGAGTTGAGCGATGAAGCGATCCGGCTCGGCCGTCTGCTGGTGGGCTTGCTGCCGGACGCCGAAGCCACCGGCCTGCTGGCGTTGATGCTGCTGCAAGCCTCACGCCAGCGGGCGCGCAGCGATGCTGAGGGCAACCTGGTGCTGCTCGACCAGCAGGACCGTAGCCTGTGGGACCGAGAGCAGATCGAGGAAGGCTGCGCGTTGGTGCGTCAGGCGTTGACCAGTCGTGCATTCGGCGCCTACACCGTGCAGGCAGCGATCGCCGCCCTGCATGCCGAAGCGCCGAGTGCCGAAGCCACCGATTGGGCGGAGATCGTTGGGCTCTACGATGTGCTGCAACGGCACTGGCCGTCGCCGGTGGTGGCGCTGAACAGGGCAGTGGCGTTGGCCAAGCGGGACGGGCCGCAGGCCGGGTTGCAGGCGGTCGAGACGATTCTGGCCGCGGGGGAATTGCGCGATTATCACCTGGCGCATGCGGCGCGAGCGGAACTGCATCAACAATTGGGCAATGTCGACGCAGCGCGATCGGCCTGGCGTCAGGCATTGACGCTTACCCGGCAGGCGCCGGAGCGGCGCCATATCGAGCAGCGTCTGCAGGCCTTGGCACACAGGCGGTGACCGCCTCGCCCGCCTATTGGCGGTTAGGCTTGCGAAGCATTCGGCGGCGCTGTCAGCTGGCCACGAAATTCGGCGGCGATACCAGTTCGACGGTCTGCTGCTTGCGTGGCGCCAGGATCTCGGCGACGCCTTCGACCACCAGCTCGTCGTTCTGGTTGTACACGTTGGTGGCGATGCGCACCTTGAATTTCGGCAGTTTTTCGAGGATTTCCAGGCGCACGGTCAGGGTGTCGCCGATCTTCACCGGCTTCTGGAAGCTCATCTGCTGGCCCAGATAGATGGTGCCGGGTCCCGGCAGGGTGCAGGCCACCGCGGCACTGATCAGTGCACCGCTGAACATGCCATGGGCAATACGCTCGCGGAACATGCTCTTGGCAGCAAACTCGGCATCCAGGTGGACCGGGTTGTGGTCACCGGACATCGCGGCGAACAGCTGGATGTCGCGTTCTTCCACGGACTTCTCGTAGCTGGCCTTCTGGCCGACTTCGAGGGCTTCGTAAGGCGTGTTGGTGACCTGGGTCATCGGGGCTTCCTTAATGGGCGGACGAGGCCGCGATCATTCACTGCGGGCAGGGCGGCAAAGGGCCAGTGCCTGCTCCAGCCAGCCGAGGATATCGGCTGTGACCTCGTCACGGTTGGTTTCGTTGAGCACTTCATGGCGAGCGCCGGGGTAAACCCGCAACTGTACATGAAGGTTTCCGGTCGCGCTCAGGGCGTCGGCCAGTTTCTTCAGACGCTTGCCGGCACTCACCGGATCACATTCGCCGCCGATGACCAGCAGCGGCAGGTTCGGGTCGATCTGGGCGAGGTTCTTCGCCTGACTGATGTGCGCCAGTCCGTGCAGCAGATCGAGCCACAATTGGTTGCTGCAGCGAAAGCCGCACAGGGGGTCGTGAATGTACTTGTCCACCTGCGCAGGGTCGCGGCTCAACCAGTCGAAAGCGGTACGGGTCGGGCGCAGGGCCTTGTTGAAGCTACCGAACGACAACCACTCGAGCAATGCACTGCGGCCCAGCGGCCCCTGGCGCCAGGTTTCTGCGCGCGCGATCAGCCGTGCCAGGCGGTACAGAGCAGCGGGTTGATAGTTGGAACCGCTGAGAATCGCCCCTTGCAGGCTCGCGCTGTGGTGCATCAGGTAGGCCT
Source organism: Pseudomonas putida (assembly GCF_004357765.1). Lineage (GTDB taxonomy): Bacteria > Pseudomonadota > Gammaproteobacteria > Pseudomonadales > Pseudomonadaceae > Aquipseudomonas > Aquipseudomonas putida_U. The sequence continues at coordinate 146,066 of NZ_SMTE01000007.1, forward strand.
GGGCGATGTAACTGCCCATGCTGTGGCCGAACAGAAACAGAGGCGTACCGGGGAACTGCTGACCGATGTGTTGCGCCAACAGTCCCAGGTCGTCGACCACGGCTTCCCAACCCTGTTTGCGGGCGAACAGGCCCAGGCTGCCGAGCTCGGCGGTGCGCCCGTGACCGCGCAGGTCAGCCGCCAGCAAGGCGTAGCCAGCATTGCTCAGGATGCGGCCGAAGTGGTCATAGCGCCCGGCATGCTCGGCCATGCCGTGCACGAGCAGGACCACGGCCTTGACCGGGGTGGCCGGCAGCCACTGGTGTACATAAAGGCTGCAATGCTCGCTGGCAGGTAGCCAGAAGGCGTCGTAGGGCATGGTGGTTCCCTGGCACAAGGCTCATCCGCTCAGTGTACGCGCAACCCACGCAATTGCAGGAATGGCACAAATAAGATTCACGATGTTAATGGCGGCAGGTTGCGCATAGGCCACCTGGGGCTTAACTGCTAACGTCGAGGGTGTGCCTTTTCGTCGCGTGGCGATCAGATCAGGGAAACTCGCCCAGGTAGAGGAAGAACAATAAATGCAAGCCGATTTCTGGAACGACAAGCGCCCCGCGGGGGTTCCTTCCACCATCGATATCCATGCCTACGCCTCGGTGGTCGAGGTATTCGAGCGCTCTTGCAAGCGCTTCGCCGACCGGCCGGCCTACAGCAATCTCGGGGTGACCCTGAGCTATGCCGATCTCGATCGCCACTCCGCGGCCTTCGCCGCCTGGCTGCAGCACAACACCGACCTCGCGCCAGGCGATCGCATCGCAGTGCAGATGCCCAACGTCCTGCAATACCCGATTGCGGTTTTTGGCGCCCTGCGCGCCGGACTCATCGTGGTCAATACCAATCCGCTGTACACCGAGCGCGAGATGCGCCACCAGTTCAAGGACTCCGGGGCTCGGGCGCTGGTGTACCTGAATATGTTCGGCAAGCGGGTGCAGGAGGTGGTCGGCGATACCGCCATCGAATACCTGATCGAGGCGAAGATGGGCGACATGCTGCCCGCGGCCAAGGGTTGGCTGGTCAACACCGTGGTCGACAAACTCAAGAAAATGGTCCCGGCCTACAGCTTGCCCCAGGCCGTGCCGTTCAAGCAGGCGCTGCGCCAAGGCCAAGGGCTGGTCTGCAAGCCCGTACCGCTGGGGCTGGAGGATATCGCCGTACTGCAGTACACCGGCGGCACCACGGGCCTGGCCAAGGGCGCCATGCTGACCCATGCCAACCTGGTCGCCAACATGCTGCAGGTGCTGGCCTGCCTGTCGCAACAGGGGCCGGACGGACAAAAGCTGCTCAAGGAGGGGCAGGAGGTGATGATCGCGCCATTGCCGCTCTATCACATCTATGCCTTCACCGCGAACTGCATGTGCATGATGGTCAGCGGCAATCACAACGTGCTGATCACCAATCCGCGGGATATCCCAGGATTCATCAAGGAGCTGGGCAAATGGCGGTTTTCAGCGCTGCTGGGGCTCAATACCCTGTTCGTGGCGCTGATGGATCACCCAGGCTTCCGCCAGCTGGACTTTTCGGCACTGAAGATCACCAATTCCGGCGGCACGGCCCTGGTCAAGGCGACTGCCGAGCGCTGGGAGAGCCTTACCGGCTGCCGTATCGTCGAGGGCTACGGACTGACCGAAACCTCACCAGTAGCCAGCACCAACCCCTACGGCCAGTTGGCACGCATCGGCACGGTCGGCATTCCGGTGGCCGGCACGGCCTTCAAGGTGATCGACGACGACGGCAACGAGTTGCCGCTGGGCGAGCGGGGCGAGTTGTGCATCAAGGGTCCGCAGGTGATGAAGGGCTACTGGCAGCAACCGGAAGCCACCGCCCAGGCCCTGGATGCCGAGGGCTGGTTCAAGACCGGTGACATTGCGGTGATCGACCCGGACGGTTTCACCCGAATCGTCGACCGCAAGAAGGACATGATCATCGTCTCGGGCTTCAACGTGTACCCCAACGAAATCGAGGACGTGATCATGGGGCACCCGCAGGTGGCCAATTGCGCGGTCATCGGCGTGCCGGACGAGCGTTCGGGGGAGGCGGTGAAACTGTTCGTCGTGCCACGTGCCGGCGGCGTGACGGTCGAGGAGCTCAAGGATTATTGCAAGGCCAACTTCACCGGCTACAAGGTGCCAAAGCACATCGTTTTGAGGGATGCGTTGCCGATGACACCGGTGGGCAAGATTCTGCGCCGCGAGTTGCGTGATATCGCCTGAAGGCCGTCGCGATCAAGCCGCTCTAACAGGCCGCTTTTGGCCTGTTTTGCGACATTTTGGATAATTACTCTAAAAATGACTCAGATAGTTCATTGAGTCATTTTGGTGACCGTAAGGCCTCACTTTGGCTCTAGGCGGCCCTAGGCAAAGCTGTTACGCTCGGCGCGCTTTCAGACGTTTCGCTCTCCAACGAAGCGTCATTCATATCAATAATAAACGCATCGACGCGTGAATCGAACTTCGCTGTTGCTGAAGGAGTGGGCTTCCATGATCGAACATTTTTGGAAGGATAAGTACCCAGCCGGGATTACGGCGGAAATCAATCCTGACGAATTTCCCAATATCCAGGCAGTACTCAAGCAATCCTGCCAACGCTTTGCCGACAAACCGGCCTTTAGCAACCTGGGCAAGACTATCACCTACGGCGAGCTGTATACCTTGTCCGGGGCGTTCGCGGCCTGGCTGCAACAGCACACCGACCTCAAGCCTGGCGACCGTATCGCCGTGCAACTGCCAAACGTCCTGCAATACCCGGTGGCGGTGTTCGGGGCAATGCGCGCGGGCTTGATCGTGGTCAACACCAACCCGTTGTACACGGCGCGGGAGATGGAGCACCAGTTCAATGACTCGGGGGCCAAGGCCCTGGTGTGTCTGGCGAACATGGCCCACCTCGCCGAGAAGGTGGTGCCCAAGACCCAGGTCAAGCACGTCATCGTCACCGAAGTGGCCGACCTGTTGCCGCCACTCAAGCGCCTGCTGATCAACAGCGTGATCAAGTACGTGAAGAAGATGGTGCCGGCCTACCGCCTGCCCCAGGCGGTGCGCTTCAACGACGCATTGGCGCTGGGCAAGGGCCAGCCGGTTACCGAGGCCAATCCTCAGGCCAATGACGTGGCGGTGTTGCAATACACCGGGGGCACCACGGGCGTAGCCAAGGGGGCGATGCTCACCCATCGCAACCTGGTGGCCAACATGCTGCAATGCCGGGCATTGATGGGAGCCAATCTGCAGGAGGGCTGCGAGATCCTCATCACTCCGCTGCCGCTGTACCACATCTATGCCTTCACCTTCCATTGCATGGCGATGATGCTGATCGGTAACCACAACGTGCTGATCAGCAATCCGCGCGACTTGTCGGCGATGGTCAAGGAACTGGGCAAGTGGAAGTTCAGCGGCTTCGTCGGCCTCAACACCTTGTTCGTCGCCCTGTGCAACAACGAGGCATTCCGCGCGCTGGACTTCTCCGCGCTGAAGATCACCCTTTCCGGCGGCATGGCCCTGCAACTGAGCGTGGCCGAGCGCTGGAATGCCGTTACCGGCTGCGCCATCTGCGAAGGCTACGGCATGACCGAGACCAGTCCGGTGGCCACGGTCAACCCGGCCGAAGCCAACCAGGTCGGCACCATCGGCATTCCGGTGCCGTCGACCCTGTGCAAGGTCATCGACGACAGCGGTAACGAGTTGCCGCTGGGCGAGATTGGCGAGTTGTGCATCAAGGGGCCGCAGGTGATGAAAGGCTACTGGCAGCGCGAGGAGGCTACCGCCGAGATCCTCGACGGCGAGGGCTGGCTCAAGACCGGTGACATCGCGCTGATCCAGCCCGATGGCTACATGCGCATCGTCGACCGCAAGAAGGACATGATCCTGGTTTCCGGTTTCAACGTGTATCCCAACGAGCTCGAAGATGTGCTCGCCAGCCTGCCGGGGGTGCTGCAGTGCGCCGCCATTGGTGTGCCGGATGAGAAATCCGGTGAAGTGATCAAGGTGTTCATCGTGGTCAAGCCGGGCATGACCTTGACCAAGGAGCAGGTCATGCAGCACATGCGTGCCAACGTCACCGGTTACAAGGTGCCGCGCTACATCGAGTTTCGCGATTCGCTGCCGACCACCAACGTCGGCAAGATCCTGCGCCGTGAACTGCGTGATGAAGAGTTGAAGAAGCAAGGTCTGAAGAAGATCGCCTGATCTGCGCAGGCCTCATCGCCGGCTTGCCGGCGATGAGGCTGCTGAAATCAGCGCAGTTTTTCGAGCATCTGGTAGTACCACATCCCCGCCGCCAACAGCGGATTGCCCAGCAGATCTCCCATCGGCACGCGCACGTGCTTGCACGCGGCGAAGGTGTCGAACTTCTCCAATGTGCCCGTGAGCGCCTCGGCCATGATCTCGCCCATGATGTGGCTGGTGGCGATACCGTGCCCAGAGTAGCCCTGGCAGTACCAGACGTTGTCCGACAGCTTGCCCAGCTGTGGGATGCGATTGACCACGATACCCATGGCGCAGCTCCACTGGAACTCGATCGGCACGCCTTTGAGTGCCGGGAAGGTGCGTTCGATGCAGGGGCGCAGTTCGCCTTCGATATCGCGTGAGTCCCGGCCCGAATAGTTGGCGCCACCGCCGAACAGCAGTCGCTTGTCGGCGGTGAGACGGTAGTAGTCGAGGACGAAGCGGCAGTCGTACACCGCCAGATCCTGCGGGTTGATCTGCTCGGCCAGGTCGCCCAGCGGTGCGGTGGTGACGATGCCGCCCATGGCGGGAAAGATCTTGCCCTTGAGCTGGCGTTTTTCCAGCTTGTGGTAGACGTCGCCGGCCAGCATCACCTGGCGCGCTTCGATCCGCCCCTTGGCGGTGACCACGGCAGGGCGCGGGCCGTGGACGATGTCCAGCACTTCGGAGTTCTCGAAGATCAGCGCGCCCAGGCCATGGGCTGCGCGGGCCTCGCCCAGGCACAGGTTGAGCGGGTGCAGGTGCAGGTTGCGCTGATTCTTCAGTGCACCCAGGTACAGCGGGCTCTGCAGGTGGCGGGCGACACCTTCGCGGTCGAGCAACTGCACCTGCTCGCCCATGCCGCGGCGGTGGGCTTCGGCCTCGAAGCTGCGTAGTTCATTCATGTGCGAAGGTTTCATCGCGGCATGCAGGTGACCTCGCTTGAGATCGCACTCGATGCCGTAGCGCGCCACGCGCTGCTCGATCACCTGGTGCCCGCGCCAGCGCAGGTGCCAGATGAAGTCATCCACTTCGGTGCCCAGACGGTTACGCATCTGTGCACGCATGGCCTCGTCACCCGAGAGACTGCCGGTCACCTGACCGCCATTGCGGCCACTGGCCCCCCAGCCGATGCGGTTGGTTTCGACGATGGCCACTTTCAGGCCACGTTCGGCCAGTTCCACGGCGGTGGCAACGCCGGTGAAGCCGCCGCCGATGATGGCGACGTCGACCTGTACCGTGCCTTCGAGCTGCGGGTATTCGGTGTGGTCGTTGAGGCTGGCACTGTAGTAGGACGGCGCGCGCTGGGCCGGGCCGTGGTTCGCTGCTGCGTTCATGGGTGTTCCTTGTTCTGAATGGGGTAGGGCTCAGGCCTGGTGCAGGTACCAGCGCCAGTCCTGCTCGCTGACTTCGGCCATGAACTGGCGGTACTCGGCACGCTTGACCTTCAGGTATACGCCGAGAAACGCCTCGCCTAGCGCTTCGCGGGCCCAGGTCGATCGCTCCAGGGTCTCGAGTACGCTGAGCCAGTCGGTGGGCAGGTGCTCGTTGGCCTGGGCATAGCCGTTGCCTTCGACCGGCGCGCCGGGATCGAGCTGCTCGCGGATACCGCTGTGGGTGGCCGCCAGGATGGCTGCAGCGGCCAGATAGGGGTTGGCGTCGGCACCGCAGATGCGGTGTTCGATATGCCGGCTGGCCGCTGGGCCACCGGGCACCCGCAGGCTGACCGTGCGGTTGTCGACACCCCAGGTCGGCGCCAGCGGTGCATAGCTGTTGGCCTGGAAGCGGCGGAACGAGTTGGCGTTGGGGCAGAACAGCAGCAGCGAGTCGCGCAGGTGGCGCAACATGCCGGCCACAGCCTGACGCAACAATGGGGTGCCGGCCTTGTCGTCACTGGCGAACAGGTTGTTGCCACCGCTGTCGGCCAGGCTCAGGTGCATGTGCATGCCGGTTCCGGCCAGGTGCGCGAAGGGCTTGGCCATGAAGCACGCCTGCATGCCATGGGCGTGCGCCACGCCTTTTACCAGGCGCTTGTAGCGCACAGCCTGATCCATCGCAGCCAACGCGTCGCCGTGCTCCAGGGTGATTTCCACCTGGCCGGGCGCGTATTCGGAGATCGCCGTGCGTGCGGGAATCCCTTGGGCCTTGCAGGCGGCATAGAGGTCGGCGAGGAACGGCTCGATCTGCTCCAGTTCACGCAAGCCGTACACCTGGGTCGATCGTGGACGACCGCCATCGCTGTCCAGGGCCGGCTGCGGGCGGCCCTGGGCATCGCGTTGCTGGTCGAGCAGGTAGAACTCCAGCTCGCAGGCCATCACCGGGTGGTAGCCGTCGGCCTTGAGTGCTTCGATGGTACGCAACAGTACATGGCGAGGGTCGGCGACACTGGCGGGCAGGCCCTCGGTCGGGTGCATGCTGACCTGCACTGCAGCCGTCGGCACTCGCCGCCAGGGCAGCCGTACCAAGCTGCCTTCCAGAGGGTAGGCGCGGCAGTCGATATCGCCGACGTCCCAGACCAGGCCTGAGTTTTCCACGTCGTCGCCATTGACGGTCAGGCCGAGGATGGTACTCGGCAGCGGTCGACCGCTCTGGTACACCGCCAGCAATTCGTCGCGGTGCAGCAGCTTGCCGCGGGGCACGCCATTGGCGTCGAGGATGAACAGTTCGAACAGTTCGACATCGGGGTTGGCAGCCAGAAACTGGCTGGCCTGCTCTACAGGTGCAAAGTGCATGTTTTTTCGCTCGTGGGCACACCGGGCCGCCACGTTTGCGGGCGGTCCAGCTGGGTCGAGCGGCCAGACAACGGCCGCGTTCGGTCACAGGGGCGAGAGCGAGGTATCCGGTGGGCGGGCGTGCCGGCAGTGCCACAGGGCCCAGAAGGCGAGGATGACGTGGACCAGCGGATTTTCACCGGCGCAGGTCCTGGCCTTCGGTAGCGAAGGGCGGGGCAGCGGGGGCGCGATGGTCGGGACGGGGATCATGCCTTGGATACTCACATGGGGCTTAAGGTTGATTAAAGCAGTGAATGGCAACCTTTACGTTGGGGTTGGCTAAACATTTGGGGCGTTAGGGCGGGCCCTTTCGCTTTCAGACTCGACGCAATCCTGTAGGAGCGGGTTTACCCGCGAAAGGGCCTGCACAGAAAGCAAAGAACCCACAAATCTGCGACAATCGCGCATCCTCACGAATGCCGATCATGAAAAAGCAGGCTCACCTGCATCACTAAAAAGCCCCATGACTGACCACGCCATCGACAAACTGCTGCAAAACCTCGACCACGCCATGATCGCCGACCGCCACCGTCTGCGCCGGCAATTGCATGAGCTGCGCAAGCGCCCCGATGAGGCGAAGCTCGCGCAGTGGGTGGAGAAGGTCCAGGCGTCCTGCGCCCAGGTCACCGCACGGCAGAACAGCGTGCCGCAGATTCGCTACGACGACAGCCTGCCGATCGCCGCCAAGCGCGACGAAATCAAGAAGGCCCTGGCCGAGCATCAGGTGTTGGTGATCGCCGGCGAAACCGGATCGGGCAAGACTACCCAGTTGCCGAAGATCTGTCTGGAGTTGGGCCGGGGCAGCCATGGTCTGATCGCCCATACCCAGCCCCGCCGGATCGCGGCACGCAGCGTGGCGGCCCGGGTCGCCGAAGAACTCGGCACGCCGCTGGGCGCGCTGGTCGGCTATCAGGTGCGCTTCGAGGACCAGAGCGATGCCAACACCCTGGTCAAGCTGATGACCGACGGCATTCTGTTGGCTGAGACCCAGCACGATCGCTTCCTCGAGCGCTACGACACGATCATCGTCGACGAAGCCCACGAGCGCAGTCTGAACATCGATTTTCTGCTCGGCTACCTCAAGACTCTGCTGCACCGCCGCCCTGACCTGAAACTGATCATCACCTCGGCGACCATCGACCTTGAGCGCTTCTCCAAGCACTTCGATGGCGCGCCGATCATCGAGGTGTCCGGCCGTACCTACCCCGTCGAAACCTGGTACCGGCCATTGACCAGCGAACAGGACGAGGAAGGCAATCAGGTCGAGGAGGACCTCACGGTCGACCAGGCGATCCTCGCCACCCTCGACGAGATCGCCCACCACGAGCGCAGCAACGGCAAGGGGCCGGGCGATGTGCTGGTGTTCCTGCCTGGCGAGCGTGAGATCCGCGATGCCGCCGAGATTCTGCGCAAGGCGCAGCTGCGCCACACCGAGATCCTGCCGCTTTACGCACGCTTGTCGCCGGCCGAGCAGCAACGCATTTTCCAGCCGCACACCGGACGTCGGGTGGTGCTTGCCACCAACGTGGCGGAAACCTCGCTGACCGTACCCGGCATTCGTTACGTGATCGATACCGGTACTGCCCGCATCAGCCGCTACAGCTACCGCGCCAAGGTCCAGCGCCTGCCGATCGAGGCGGTGTCCCAGGCCAGCGCCAATCAGCGCAAGGGGCGTTGTGGACGGGTCGAGCCTGGTATTTGCGTACGGCTGTACAGCGAGGAGGACTTCAACGGCCGGCCTGCCTTCACCGATCCAGAGATCCTGCGCACCAACCTGGCGGCGGTGATCCTGCAGATGTTGCACCTGCGCCTAGGCGCCATCGACGCTTTCCCCTTCATCGAGCCGCCGGATGGCAAGGCCATCAGCGATGGCTTCAATTTGTTGCAGGAGCTGTCGGCGGTCAACCGCGAGAACCAGCTGACCCCGCTCGGGCGCCAATTGGCGCGTTTGCCGATCGATCCTCGGCTGGGTCGCATGCTCCTCGAAGGCGCCCGCCAGGGCAGCCTGCAGGAGGTGTTGATCGTGGCCAGTGCCTTGTCGGTACAAGACCCGCGCGAGCGCCCACCCGAGCGCCAGCAGGCCGCCGACCAGGCGCATGCCCAGTGGAAGGATGTCGATTCCGACTTCGCCGCGCTGGTGAATCTGTGGCGTGGCTTCGAGGAGCAGCGTCAGGCTTTGACCGCCAGTCCGCTGCGCAACTGGTGCCGCAAGCACTTCCTCAATTACCTGCGGCTTCGTGAATGGCGAGACGCCCACCGCCAGCTGGCGCTGATCTGCCGCGACCTGCAACTGGCGGTGAACAAGGAACCGTGCGATTACCAGAAGCTGCACAAGGCGATCCTCAGTGGACTGCTCAGCCAGATCGGCCACAAGACCGAGGACGGCGACTACCAAGGTGCTCGTCAACGGCGCTTCTGGGTCCATCCATCGTCAGGCATCGGGCGCAAGCGCCCGCAGTGGGTGATGGCAGCCGAACTGGTCGAAACCACCAAACTGTATGCGCGGATGGTGGCCAAGATCGAGCCCGACTGGATCGAGCCGTTGGCCGGCCACCTGGTCAAGAAGAACCACTTCGAACCGCATTGGGAGAAGAAGCGCGGGCAGGTGGTGGCCTACGAACAGATCACCTTGTACGGCTTGATCCTGGTCGGTCGCCGCCCCGTGCACTTCGGCCCGATCGATCCGGTCATCTCGCGGGAGCTGTTCATTCGTGAAGGCTTGGTGGGGGGTGAAATCCAGTCACGGGCCAAATGCCTGGCGGCCAACAAGCGCCTGCTCGAACAGCTCGACGAGCTGGAGGCCAAGGCCCGCCGGCGTGACATCCTGGCCGACGAGGAAACCCTCTACGCCTTCTACGAGGCGCGCCTGCCCGCGGAGATCCACCAGACCGCGACCTTCGACAGCTGGTATCGGATGAACAGCCAGAAGGACGCCAACCTGCTGATCATGCGCGAGGAAGACGTTCTGGCCCGTGAGGCCAGCGAGGTCACTGCGGCGCAATACCCGGACACCCTGCAGTTGGGCGAACTGCGCCTGCCGCTGAGCTACCACTTCGAACCTGGGCACCCCCGGGACGGCGTAACGGTGCGCGTGCCAGCCCCATTGCTGCCGAGCCTGCCGGGCGAGCGCCTGGAATGGCTGGTGCCAGGGCTGATCGAAGCCAAGTGCGTGGCACTGGTACGCAACCTGCCCAAGGCCCTGCGCAAGAACTTCGTGCCGGTGCCTGACTTCGTCAAGGCGGCGCTGGCGCGCATGAGTTTCGGCCAGGGCGCGTTGCCTCAGGCGCTGGGTCAGGAACTGCTGCGCATGACCGGTGCCCGTGTGCCGGACGAAGCTTGGGAGGAGTCGGTGAGCCTGGTCGAAGGGCATCTGCGGATGAACATCGAAGTTCTCGATGGCCAGGGCAAGTTCCTTGGCGAGGGCCGTGATCTGGCTGAACTGACCGCGCGCTTCGCTGCCGCCAGCCAGGCGGCCTTGGCCGTGCCACGTAACGACAAGGCCGAACAACCGGTGCAGGCCAAGGCTTTCAGCGAAGTTGCGCAGACGGCTCAGCAAAAGATCGCCGGGCTGTCGATGACGGTTTACCCAGCACTGGTCGAGGAAAACGGCACGGTTCGCGAAGGGCGTTTCTCGACCCAGGCCGAGGCCGAGTTCCAGCACCGCCGCGCCCTGCAGCGTCTGTTGCTGCAACAGCTGGCGGAGCCGGCCAAGTTCCTGCGCGGCAAGCTGCCGGGCCTGACCGAGTTGGGCCTTTTGTACCGGGAGCTGGGCCGTATCGAAGCGCTGGTGGAGGACATCCTGCTGGCGAGCCTGGACACCTGCATCCTCGAAGGCGAGTCACCGTTGCCCCGCGATGGTGCCGCGCTGGCCGGACTCGCCGAACGCAAGCGCGGCAACTGGGCAGAGCATGCCGAGCGCCTGGCGCGCCAGACCCTGGAGGTCCTCAAGCTGTGGCATGGCCTGCAGAAGCGCTTCAAGGGCAAGATCGACCTGAGCCAGGCAGTTGCGCTCAACGACATCAAGCAGCAATTGGCCAACCTGGTGTATCCGGGCTTCGTGCGCGAGACGCCGAATGCCTGGTTCAAGGAGTTGCCGCGCTACCTCAAGGCGGTGGAACTGCGCCTGGAAAAACTCGGTGCGCAGGTGCAGAAGGACCGGGTGTGGAGCGGCGAACTGGGCAACCTCTGGGCCCAGTACAAGGCCCGTGCCGACAAGCATGCCCAGGAAGGCAAGCGTGACGAGCAGTTGACCCTGTACCGCTGGTGGTTGGAGGAATACCGGGTGTCGTTGTTCGCCCAGCAGTTGGGGACGAAGGTGCCTATTTCGGACAAGCGACTGAGCAAGCAGTGGAGTCAGGTGGAAGGCTAAACTTCCGCAGATGTGGCAATATTGAGGCAATTTGGGCCGCGTTGTGGCCCTTTCGCGGGGGCAGAGTCGAGGAACCCGCGTAGGAGGGCACTGCCCTCGTCATTGAGTTGGTACTAAAGTGCCATTATTCAGTCATGTTTTCTGCCAGCGCCCCGTGGCGATGGCCTTTGACCAGAGGAACGACCGTGCATAACGTCGTGATCAGCGGCACCGGCCTGTATACCCCGGCCCAGAGCATTTCCAACGAAGAACTGGTGCAGTCCTTCAACACCTGGGCGCAGCAGTACAACCAGGACAACGCCGCCGCCATCGAGCGCGGCGAACTCGAAGCCGCGCCCGAATCCAGCGCCGCGTTCATCGAGAAGGCCTCGGGCATCAAGAGCCGCTTCGTCATGGACAAGGACGGCATTCTCGACCCGCAGCGCATGAAGCCGCGCCTGCCGGAGCGCTCCAACGACGAGCCGTCGATTCTCTGCGAGATGGCTGTGGCTGCTGCCCGCCAGGCCTTGCAGCGTGCCGGGCGTACCGCCGCGGATGTCGACGGAGTGATCGTCGCCTGTTCCAACCTGCAGCGTCCGTACCCCGCCATTGCCATCGAAGTGCAGCAGGCGTTGGGCATCCAGGGCTTTGCCTTCGACATGAACGTGGCCTGCTCGTCGGCCACCTTCGGCATTCAGACCGCCGCCAACAGCGTGCAACTGGGCCAGGCCCGTGCGGTGCTGATGGTCAACCCGGAGGTGTGCACCGGCCACCTCAACTTCCGTGACCGCGACAGCCATTTCATCTTCGGGGACGCCGCCACCGCCGTGCTGATCGAGCGCGCCGACCTGGCCACCTCGGAGCATCAGTTCGATATCGTCAGCAGCAAGCTGTGGACCGAATTCTCCAACAACATTCGCAACAACTTCGGCTTCCTCAACCGCGCAGCCGAAGAGGGCATCGGTGCGCCCGACAAGCTGTTCATCCAGGAGGGGCGCAAAGTCTTCCGCGAGGTGTGCCCGAAGGTCGCCGAGCTGGTTGGTCAGCACCTGGAGGAGAACGACCTGCAACCATCCGACGTGAAGCGCTTCTGGCTGCACCAGGCGAACCTGAGCATGAACCAGCTGATCGTCAAGAAGCTGTTGGGGCGTGAGGTGGATGAGCAGGAAGCGCCAGTGATCCTCGATCGCTATGCCAATACCAGTTCGGCGGGGTCGGTGATTGCCTTCCACCTGTACCAGGATGATCTGGCTCCGGGTGCGCTGGGTGTACTGAGTTCGTTTGGGGCGGGGTATTCGATCGGGAGCGTGATCCTGCGCAAGCGCTGAGTTCTGTGGCGCCTGTTCAGCCCTCTTCGCGGGCAAGTCGGGGCGCCGAACCGCCGCTCCCACAGTGGCCACAGTTCTCTGCGCGACAGCGCAGAAGGGCTGGGTGATCTCCCACAAGTACCGCACAGCTTTCGTGGGGCTTGCCCGCCAAGAGGGCGATGCATTTCCAACAGGCAAAAAAGGCAGGAAACGCCGGATGGGGTCGGCATTTCCCGCCTCAGAGTGAAACGGAGCAAGGTGTCGCTTAGAACTTGGCTTCCAGATCGACCTGCAGGGTGTCGACATCAGCATTGCTGTTGGGCAATTGCGACAGGTCGGTCTTGGCCATCAGGTAAGCAGCACCGAGCGAGAAGTTCTTGTCGATCTCGTAGCCGACCTTGAACTTGTGACCACGCGAACCCGTGAAGCCGTTGCCGAAGTCCGAGTCGGTGAACAGGCTGACCACCGCGTTACGCTGGACATCGCGGTAGTTGTAATCCAGGCTCCAGGCGCCGACCTTGGTCTTCAAACCTGCCAACCAGCCCACGTCAGCACCGTCGGTGCTCTCGGTGTTCTTGACGTATTGGCCGTACGCGGACAACGGGATGGCGAAGCCAGTGAAGTCGAGCTGACCGAAGCCTTCGACCAGATTGAACTCGTTGGTGGTATTGCCCAGCGAAGCCAGCAGCGCCGAGGCTTTGTCATTGTCATAGCCGTAGATGCTCGCGCCCACGGTCAGCTTGAGGACGTCGGCCGGTGCGAACTTGGCACCCAACTGGCCGTGGTAGAGCTGCGCGTCGTGCTTGTACTGGACGCCGTCACCGTCGACGTTGTCTTTGAGGGTGTACTGACCGGCACTGGCGAATACTTCGGCGCCACCCAGGTCGGTCTTGTAGGTGGCTGCCACGCCTTCGGGGTTGATGTCGCCGTCCCAGATGATGTCGCCCATGCTGACCCAGGGCTGTTGCATCTTGCCGCCGATCAGGTGCAAGCCCGGCAGTGCGGTGGGGTGCCAATCCAGGTACGCCAGGTCGACCCACAGGTTCTTCTTGTCGAAATAGTTGTCCAGGCTCTGGTTGGTCGAGCGGCGGTCGGAGCTGCTGCCGGTGGCGATACGCACGCCAGCGTCGACCTGCGGGTTGATTTCGCTATAGAAGCCGACGCGGGCACGCACGCGCTGACGGTCCTGGTTGCCACTGCTGCTGTTCGGGTCGTCGACGTTGACGTCTTCGTAGCGCAGGCGTACATCACCCTTGATCTGGGTTTTGGCGGCCCAGGCAACTTTCTGCTCGAAGGAACTCATACGCTCTGCCTGAGCTTTCTGATCCGCCTTTTCCTTGGTTTCCGTGGCCAGGTCGGCCTGCAGTTCGTTGTACTGCGCCTGGTTGATGGAACCGTTGGCGCGGAGCATTTCGAGCAGCTTGGCGTCGACTGCAGCACTGGCCGGAGTACTCAGAGCCAGCATCATGCCGGTGAGGCTCACTCCGGTAAGTGTAGAAACAAGACGCATAAGGTTCTCCCTGTTGGAAATAAGTGGGGAGGCTTTTGCGCCCGCCCCCAAGTTGGCATGTCTTCGGAAAAGGCCTGGCTAGACAGGTTTCTGGGGTTCCGGAAAACAGGCGCAAGTATTGCGGCGGGGAATGACAGATTGATGTCTAATTGATGGCGTTGCGGTTAAGTGTTTGAGATTAAAAGGTTTGAGGAAAACATCCGCTCATTTGAGTGAAACGGCCTTCTCCCGGATACTGGTGGCCTTCCACTGCGAGTCGAAAACGTGACCAGCCTCTACAGCCTTGCCCACTTGCGTGATCTACCGGCAGCGACCTGGGACGCCTTGGTGCCTGCCGGCCAACCGTTTTTGCGCCACGCTTTCCTCACTGCGCTGGAGGACAGTGGCAGTGTTGCACCGGCCACGGGTTGGGCTGCCGAACACCTGCTGCTGGAGCGCGATGGCGAGGTCCGCGCGATACTGCCGGCCTACCGTAAATGGCATTCGTTCGGCGAATACGTGTTCGACCATGGTTGGGCCGACGCCTGCGAGCGTGCCGGCATCGCCTATTACCCCAAGTTGCTCGGTGCGGTGCCGTTCAGTCCTGTCGCCGGTTCGCGCCTGTTGGTGACCGATCCCGCCGATGGCTTGCTGCTGTTGCAGGCGTTGCCCGAATACCTGGGCAAGGGCGGACTTTCCGGAGCGCACATCAACTTCACCGATCCTGGGCTGGACCAGCACCTGGCTGGACAGCCCGGTTGGCTCGAGCGCCTGGGTTGCCAGTTTCACTGGCGCAACCGCAGCTATGGGGATTTCCAGGACTTCCTCGACACCTTGAGTTCGCGCAAGCGTAAGCAGATGCGCAAGGAGCGCGAGCAGGTAGCTGGGCAGGGCATCGAATTTCGCTGGTACCAGGGGCACGAGCTGAGCGAGGCGCAATGGGATTTCGTCTACCGCTGTTATGCCAATACCTATGCGGTACGCCGCCGCGCGCCTTACCTGACCCGTGAGTGCTTCAGCCTATGGGCCGAGCGTATGCCCGAGGCGCTGCGCGTGGTGATGGCTCGGCAGGGTGGCCGCGACGTGGCCATGGCCCTGAGCCTGGTCGGTGGTGACAGCCTGTATGGCCGTTATTGGGGCTGCCTGGACGAATTCGACCGGCTGCATTTCGAGACCTGTTTCTATCAGGGCATGGACTTCGCCATAGCCGAGGGCATCCAGCGTTTCGATGCCGGCGCCCAAGGCGAACACAAGTTGATTCGCGGTTTCGAACCGGTGCTGACGCGGTCGTGGCACTACCTGTTGCACCCCGGATTGCGGCGTGCGGTGGATGAGTTTCTGCAGCAGGAGCGTGAGGGCGTGCGGGCCTACGCCGAGCAGGCCCGGGAGATGTTGCCCTACCGGCGCGATTGATCGCGCCGTGTGGCACAGGCTGCGCCTGTGTTCGCGGGACAAGCCCGCTCCCACAGAGTGAACACCCTCCTTGCAGGCAACCCCCCACCTCCCACAGAGTGAACACTCTCCTTGCAGGCAACTCCACACCTGTGGGAGCGGGCTTGTCCCGCGAACACGGGCGCAGCCCGTGCCATCCACCGCCGCCATCAAAGGGTAAAGCGCTTCACCAAGCCATTGAGCCCGGTGGCCAGGCGCGACAGTTCCTGGCTCGAGGCATTGGTCTGTTGCGAACCGGAGGCGCTCTGCACCGACAGGTCGCGGATGTTGGTGAGATTGCGATCGACCTCCCGCGCCACCTCCGCCTGCTCCTCGGCTGCACTGGCGATCACCAGGTTGCGCTCGTACATCTCGCTGATCCCTGAGGTGATCTCATGTAACGCCTGCCCGGCACTCTGCGCCAGTTCCTGGGTCGAGTTCTGCGTGCGGTGCGCCAGGGCCCTTACTTCGTCGGCCACCACGGCAAAACCACGCCCGGACTCCCCAGCCCGGGCGGCCTCGATGGCGGCGTTCAGCGCCCGGGTCAGCAGCCAGGCCAGGACGATGGTCACCAGCGCCGCCAGCACGATCACCGCGATCACCACCGTGCGCGATTGCCCATAGCGCTCGGCTGAGAGGGTACCCTCGCGCTCGATGCCCTTGCCATACAGATCGCCCAGTTCGGCCAGTTGCGCACCGGTGCCATCGACCACCGGCTTCATGTCCACCAGCACGAGCTTCTGCAGGGCGGCGCTGTCGCCGCGCCGGGCCAGGGCGAAGGAGTCGGCCATGCCCTTCTGGTACACCGCGAAGTCGCGCCTGAACAGCTGGTACAGGCGGGGTTCCTCCGGCGTGTCGACGAGCGCCTCGTAGGCCTGGATGTTTTGCATCAGCACCGTATTGCGCGCCTCGTACTGGCTGACATAGGTGTCGACGTTGGCCGGGTTGGGGTCGAGCGCCACGCGCAGCGAGATGGTGCGGATGCGCAGCATGTTTTCGCGGATGGCGTCCACGGTGCGAATGCTTGGCACCCAGTCCTTTTCCATCGCCGTGGCCGAATCACGAATGGTCGACATCTTGGCCAGCGAAAACACCCCAAGAAACGCAACCATCAGTGCAATACAGGCAAAGCCCGAAGCAGCCCTTGGCGCGATACTCCATCTGCGTAACAGCATTATCACTTCGCCGGCCCACCAGGGCCTGTAGTTGTTGAGTCGTACGACAACTTCTATCGGCGAGGTGGGCGGACGCTTGAGGGGCGGGCAGGGGTCAGTCGACGCCGACGAAACCCCCGGTCTGGTGGTGCCAGAGGCGGGCATACAAGCCCTGCTGGGCCAGCAGTTCGGCATGGGTGCCGGTTTCTACCACGTGGCCCTGGTCGAGCACCACCAGGCGGTCCATGCGGGCGATGGTCGACAGGCGGTGGGCGATGGCGATCACCGTCTTGCCCTGCATCAGGGTTTCCAGGCTTTCCTGGATCGCGGCTTCTACCTCCGAATCCAGGGCCGAGGTGGCTTCGTCCATGATCAGGATCGGCGCATTCTTCAACAGCACTCGGGCAATGGCGATGCGCTGGCGCTGGCCGCCGGACAGCTTGACCCCGCGTTCACCGACATGGGCATCGAAGCCGGTACGGCCCTGGGCGTCGGACAACTGTGGGATGAAGCCATCGGCCCGTGCCCGCCGTACCGCCTCGAGCAACTGCGCCTCGCTGGCGTCGGGACGGCCGTAGAGCAGGTTGTCGCGGATCGAGCGGTGTAGCAGCGAGGTGTCCTGGGTAATCATGCCGATCTGCGCGCGCAGACTGGTCTGGCTGACCTCGGCGATGTCCTGACCATCGATCAGGATGCGCCCGCCCTGTACGTCGTAAAGGCGCAACAACAGGTTCACCAGGGTCGACTTGCCCGCACCCGAGGGGCCGATCAGGCCGATTTTCTCGCCGGGACGGATATCCAGGTTCAGCCCCTCGATGACCTTGGCGCCCTTGCCATAGTGGAAGTCGACATCGTCGAAACGCACGTTCCCTCGGCTGACCTTGAGGGGCGGAGCGTCGGGTTTGTCACGCACGGTGACCGGTTGGGCGATGGTCTGCAGACCGTCCTGGACCATGCCGATGTTCTCGAAGATGCCGTTGACCACCCACATGATCCAGCCCGACATGTTGACGATGCGGATCACCAGGCCGGTGGCCAGGGCGATGGCGCCCACGGTGATCAGTGACTGGCTCCACAACCACAGGGCCATCCCCGTGGTGACCACCACCAGCAGGCCATTGAGGGTGGTGATGACCACGTCCATGCTGGTGATGACCCGCGAAGCCAGCTGGGTCTTCTCGGTCTGTTCGCGAATTGCCTCGCGCGCGTACTGTTGTTCGTAGTCGGTATGGGCGAACAGTTTCAATGTCGCGATGTTGGTATAGCCGTCGACGATGCGCCCCATGAGCTTGGAGCGGGCGTCGGACGAGATCACCGAACGTGCCTTGACCCGTGGCACGAAGTAGAAGAGGGCAGCGACGTAGCCGGCAATCCACGCCAGCAGCGGCAGCATCAGGCGCCAATCGGCCTCGGCGAACAGCACCAGCGAGCTGATGGCGTAGATCAGCACATGCCACAGGGCGTCCACCGCCTGCACGGCTGAATCGCGCAGCGAGTTGCCGGTCTGCATGATGCGCTGGGCGATGCGCCCGGCGAAGTCGCTCTGGAAGAAATTCAGGCTCTGCTTGAGCACGTAGGTATGATTCTGCCAGCGGATCAGGCTGGTCATGCCCGGGTTGATGGTCTGATGCACCAGCAGGTCATGCAGGCCGAAGAACAGCGGACGCAGCACCAGGATCACCACCAGCATCCAGATCAGCTCGCCGCTGTGCTCGCTGAAGAAGCTGACGTTGGGCGTGCCTTGGGCCAGATCGATGATGCGGCTGAGGTAGCTGAACATCGCCACCTCGATCACCGAGGCGACCAGACCGACCACCAGCAGGGCGAGAAAGCTGGGCCATACCTGGCGCAGGTAGTAGAGGTAGAACGGCCAGACCTGGCTGGGCGGCGACTCGCTGGGCGCGTCGCGGAAGATGTCGATCAGTTGCTCGAAACGACGATACAGCATGGGCAGTGCAACTCCTTTTCCAACCGACCGGCAGGTGGCTCACATCCTTGTGAGACCGGCAATCAGTCGATGCGTTTGGCCGACTTGATGTAGACCGGGTCAGCCGGTACATCGCGCATGCCTTTCTTGATGGTGGTGGGCGAGTTGACGATCTGGTCGACTACCTGCATGCCCTTGGTGACCTTGCCGAACACTGCATAGCCGGCGTCGCGACCGGGGTTGAGGAAGTCATTGTCGGCGACGTTGATGAAGAACTGGCTGGTGGCCGAATTCGGGTTGGAGGTACGCGCCATGGACAGGGTGCCACGGGTGTTCATCAGGCCATTACCGGCTTCGTTCTTGATCGGATCGCGGGTGTCTTTCTGCACCATCTGGTCGGTGAAGCCGCCGCCCTGGACCATGAAGCCCGGGATCACGCGGTGGAAGATGGTGTTGTTGTAGAAGCCGCTGTCGACGTATTCGAGGAAGTTCTTCGTACTGATCGGCGCCTTCTCGGCATTGAGTTCGATTTCGACCTGGCCGAAGCTGGTGTCGAGCAGTACGTGCGGGGTTTTGTCCGAGGCCATCACGCTGGCGGCAAAAGCGAACGAGCAGGCGGTGAGCAGAAGGTTTTTCAGCATGGGCTCAAAGATCCTTGAGAGGTGGAAGCGGCGGTCAGAAACTGCAGCAGGGTCTGGTTGAAGACGTCCGGTTGATCGAGGGGCGTAGCGTGCCGGGAATCGTCGATGATCGCCAGCCTGGCCTTGGGTATTTTGGCCACGTAGCGCTCCTTGAGGTGTATCGGGGTGTAATCGTGGTCGGCGGCGATGATCAGCGTCGGGCAGCGTATCTGTCCGATGCGTTCTTCTACGCCCCAGTCGACGATGGCGTCGAAACTGGCGAGGTAGGCGCGTTTGTCGTTGCGGGCCCAGCGTTGAGCCATGGTCTGGCGTAAATCGGCCTGTTCGGGCTTGGGGAACAGCCGTTCGGCCAAACCCTTGCCCACCGTCTCGACGCTGAGCAGGCGCGCCAGGCTCCAGCGCTTGGCCCACCATAGCCAGTCGGAAGCGGTGCGCCGCTTGACCGCCGGGGCGCTGTTGACGATACACAGGCTGCGTAGCCATTGCGGGTGGTCGACGGCGAACTGGAAGCCGACCATGCCGCCCATCGAAAGCCCGACGAAGTGCACCGGTCCGGTTTGCAGGTGTTCGAGCAAGGCCAGCAGGTCGGCGCTGAAGGTGGCGATCTGGTAACCGTCGCGGGGTTTGTCGGAGCGCCCGTGGCCACGGATGTCCATGAGGATCACCCGGTAGTGCTGGCTCAGCAACGGCACCTGCAGCTCCCAGTCCTGGCTGCTGGAACCGAGCCCGTGCAACAGCACCACGGGGTCGCCGTGGCCGTATTCCTGATAATGCAAAGAGCATCCTTCATGTTCGAAATAGGCCAAGGCGCGGTCCTCTCAGGCTTGTGGGGGGGCTGCGAAGGGCACGTCCAGGGGCGCGGTGTCGAAATTGCGCAGCAGGTCGATGAGAATCTGCGTGGCCGGGCCCAAGGTCTTCTCTTTGCTCGAATAAAGGTAGAACAGCGGATGGCGGCTGCCACCCTGATCCAGCGGCAGCGGTTTGAGCACGCCGTCGCGCAGTTCGCGTTCGATCATGTGCCGCGGTAGCCAGGCGAAGCCCAGGCCGCTACTGACAAAGGTGGCAGCGGTGCCGAGGCTGCCGACCGTCCAGCGTTGTTCGGCGCCCAGCCAACCGACATCGCGTGGCTGCGCCCGGCCCGAGTCGCGGATCACCACTTGCAGTTGGCTTTCCAGATCCTGGAAGGTGATCTCCCGGCCCAGACGGTGCAGGCTGTGCTCAGGGTGGGCGACGGCGACGAACTCCACCGAACTCAGCTCGGTGCCCAGGTAGCCGCCGATGCTGAAGCTGCTGATGGCGAGGTCGGCGATGCCTTCGTGCAGCACCTCCTCGACCCCTGACAGCACTTCCTCACGCAAGCGCACGCGGCAACCCCGGCTTTGCGGCATGAATGCACTGAGGGCGCGCACCAGGCGAGCGCTGGGATAGGCGGCGTCGACCACCACGCGCACCTCGGCTTCCCAGCCTTGTTCCATGTGGTGGGCCAGGTCTTCGAGTTGGCTGGCTTGCTTGACCAGGTGCCGCGAACGGCGCAGCAACACGTTGCCGGCCTCGGTCAGCACCGCCTTGCGCCCGTCGATGCGCAGCAAGGGCACGCCCAGCTGCTCCTGCATGCGCGCCACGGTATAGCTCACCGATGATTGCGAGCGGTGCAGGGCCTCGGCGGCCTGGGCAAACCCACCGTGGTCGACCACCGCCTGCAGGGTTCGCCACTGATCCAGGGTTACGCGCGGCGCTTTCATCTTCGGCTCCTGTTGTCCTAAGCTGCGCTCTTCTCAAGGAGAGCGCCCATGAAGAAATGTTGTGCGGTATTGCTGCTGTGCCTGCCCGTGGGGGCGATGGCTTACCCGATCGAGGTCGAAAAGCAGACCTCCGGTGTTCAACTCGACTACACCACCTACGACACGGCCTACGACCTCGGCAGCATCAGTCTGAACAACTATGGGCAGGTGCCGGCCCAGTGCAAGGTCACCTTCCGTAATGGCCCAGAGGCGCCACGGGTGCGCCGGGTGAATGTGCCGGCCGGCAAAAGCGTGGATGTCACGGCCAAATTCAACCGACAGATCATCAGGCTGCGGGTAGACCTGGACTGCAAAGCGCAATAAAACGGATTAATCGATAGATTGAACCCACTTTTTACGCTTTTTTATCGATAGGTCAAGCCTTAATCTCTTCTCCATCGAATCGCACCCTTTATTGCCGATGGAGGCAGCCATGTCCCGCGTACTGATCATCGAAAGCAGCGCCCGCCAACAGGATTCCGTGTCCCGCCAACTGACCCGCGACTTCATCGCCCAGTGGCAAGCGGCGCACCCGGCCGATCAGATCACCGTACGCGACCTGGCCGCGACCCCGGTACCGCACCTGGACGCCGACCTGCTCGGCGGCTGGATGAAGCCCGAAGACCAGCGCAGTGCCAGCGAGCTGCAAGCTCTGGCCCGCTCCAACGCGTTGACCGATGAACTGTTGGAAGCCGATGTGCTGGTGATGGCCGCACCGATGTACAACTTCACCATCCCCAGTACCTTGAAGGCCTGGCTGGACCACGTGCTGCGTGCCGGCATCACCTTCAAGTACACCCCGACCGGCCCCCAAGGCCTGCTCACCGGCAAGCGTGCCATCGTGCTCACCGCCCGTGGCGGCATCCATGCCGGCGCCGCCAGCGACCACCAGGAACCCTATCTGCGGCAGGTCATGGCGTTCATCGGCATCCACGATGTCAATTTCATCCACGCCGAAGGCCTGAACATGAGTGGCGAGTTTCATGAGAAGGGCCTCAACCAGGCCAAGGCGAAACTGGCCGCGGTGGCCTGATCGGTAACGAATTCCCAACCCTGATACCTGGTTTTTGCTCCTTTGGGTGTACCTGCCCGGCCTGATGGCCGGGCTTTTTTGTCTCTGTCCCCACATTCCCCATGGTTGAACTGCAGCGCTGCAACCCGCTAAGGTCGCGGCCTTGATTCAAGAGAGAGCACCATGGGCTACCTGATTATCGTCGCGCTGATCCAGGCGTTTTCCTTCAGCTTGATCGGCGAGTACCTAGCTGGACACGTCGACAGTTACTTCGCCGTGCTCGCCCGGGTGGTGCTGGCGGGCCTGGTGTTCCTGCCGCTGACCCGTTGGCGCCAGGTCGAGCCGCGCTTCATGCGCTCGATGCTGCTGATCGGCGCCTTGCAGTACGGCATCACCTACGTCTGCCTGTACCTGAGCTTCCGTGTGCTGACGGTGCCGGAGGTGCTGCTGTTCACCATCCTCACACCACTGCATGTGACCTTGATCGAAGATGCCCTGAACCGGCGCTTCAATCCTTGGGCCTTGATCGCCGCCCTGGTGGCCGTGGCGGGGGCGGCGGTGATCCGTTTCGACAGCATCACCGGCGACTTCTTCATCGGCTTCCTGCTGCTGCAACTGGCCAACTTCACCTACGCCGCAGGCCAGGTGCTGTACCGCCACCTCGTCGCCCGCCATCCCAGCGACCTGCCGCACTACAAGCGTTTCGGCTACTTCTATCTGGGCGCGTTGCTGATCGCATTGCCGGCGTTCCTGCTATTTGGCAATGCCCAGCATCTGCCGAGCACCGACGTGCAGTGGCTGGTGCTGTTGTTCCTTGGCCTGTGCCCGACGGCGCTGGGCTTGTACTGGTGGAACAAAGGCGCGTGCCTGGTCTCCGGCGGTACGCTGGCTGTGATGAACAACCTGCACGTACCGGTGGGCCTGCTGCTCAACCTGCTGATCTGGAACCGCGACGAGCCCCTTGGACGGCTGTTCGTCGGCGGCGCGATCATCCTGGCGTCCGTATGGCTGGCCCGCCTGGGCGGTAGGGCGCGCGCAGTGCAGAGCCAGAAGGCCTGACATGCACACCATCTTCGTCATCGTCGCGCCGATCTTTGCCCTGATCCTGGTCGGTTACCTGTGCCGCAAGACCAACAAGCTGGGTGACAAGGCCGCTGCCGAAATCAACAAGATGGTGGTCTGGCTGTGCCTGCCGGCGCTGCTGTTCAAGGTCACCGCTACGGCGACCTGGAGCGAGATCTGGCACCCTGGGTTCATCCTGGCGTTCGGGGCGGGGGCGCTGGCGATGTTCGTCATCACCCTGGGTTGGCGCCTGTACAGCGGCCATGGGCTGGTGGCATCGAGCATCGACGGGTTGAGTGCGGGATACGCCAATACTGGCTATATCGGCATTCCCCTGTGCGTACTGCTGTTCGGCCAGGCCGGCCTGCAACCGGCGCTGATTTCGTCGCTGATCGTGGTGTGCCTGGTGTTCGCCATCTCGCTGACATTGATCGAGATCGGCCTGCAGGAAGAGCGGCAGATCGGTCGGGCGATCCTGGTCGTGGCCAAGGCCCTGGCGAAGAACCCTCTGGTCTTCTCGCCGGTGGTCGGTGCTGCCTGGGCCATGTCCGGACTGGGCCTGGCGGAGCCGGTGCTGCATTTTCTCGACATGCTGGCGTTGGCCACCACGCCTTGTGCGTTGATTTCCCTCGGCGCGTTCCTGGCCGAGAAGCGCACCGGGACCCAGGCCAGCCCGTGGCCGTTGGTGTGGCTGAAGCTGGTCGGGCAACCGGCGCTGACCTGGGTGCTGGCGTTCAAGGTATTCAGCCTGCCGACCATGTGGGCGACCTCGGCGGTGTTGCTGGCAGCGCTGCCGACCGGGACCGGGCCGTTCATGCTGGCGGAGTACTACAACCGCGAGGCGGGGCTGATTTCGCGGACGATCCTGTTGTCGACCGTGGTGTCGTTGGTGACGTTGACGGGGTTGTTGTATCTGTTGGGGATGGGCTCGGCTTGAGAGCTTCAGCGTTTGATAGATCGAGCGCCACGCGGGCGGCGCTCGATTTGCGCTACAGCACCCCGGTCTGGTTCAGGTAACGGGCGCACGCCATCAGCTTCTGCGCCTCTGCCTGGGGATAGGCGAGGGATGTGGTCGAGGTCACGCAGAAGATCGGCAGGGAAGGGCGAAACAGGGTCTGTGGCATTGGGTCTTCAGGTGGCGGGATGCGCGATGGTTTGCAGGGTGGCATGGTGATTTGTCCTTGGGATTGCTAGGGGATGGCACGGGCTGCGCCCGTGTTCGCGGGCAAGCCCGCTCCCACAGGTACAGCGTCGAATCCAACAACTGCGCGCAGAGGCCGGTTGAGTCAGCGCAGATCTCAGCGCTGCATGCCCAACTCGGCATCATCCAACAGGGCCTTATCGCCGGCAAATCTGACTACTTCGCTTAAATTACGGTATCCAGGGCCGCTGAGCGGCCCCGTCAATCTCAAGCCTCGTTCATCTCTTCCAGCCGCCGCGGCTCGATCGACTCCCGGCCCCGTGCGGCCAAGCCAACCCGCATATCATTGCCGCTGGGTTGCTGATAAACGCTCAGGCCGAATTCCGGCAGCACCGCCAGCAAGTAATCGAAGATATCCCCCTGGATCCGCTCGTACTCGGCCCACACCGTGGTGGTGGTGAAGCAGTAGATTTCCAGCGGTACACCTTCGGCACTGGTCTGCATCTGGCGGACCATGCAGGTCATGTGCGGGTGCACCATGGGGTGGTTCTGCAAGTAGGCGAGGGTGAAGGCGCGGAACGTGCCGATGTTGGTCAGCCTCCGACGGTTGGCCGAATGCCCGGCAAGCCGGCCCTTGGCCTGGTTCCAGTCGTTGAGCTCCTGGCGCTTGCCGGCCAGGTACTCGGTGAGCAACTGCACCTGCTCAAGTCGCTGTTCTTCCTCGGCACTGAGGAAACGCACGCTGGCCATGTCGATGAACAGGCTGCGTTTGATGCGTCGGCCACCGGACTGCTGCATGCCGCGGTAGTTACGGAACGACTCGCTCATCAGGCGCCAGGTGGGGATAGAAACGATGGTCTTGTCGAAGTTCTGCACCTTGACCGTGTGCAAGGTGATATCCACCACGTCGCCGTCGGCGCCGACCTGGGGCATTTCGATCCAGTCGCCAACGTGCAGCATGTCGTTGCTGGTCAGCTGCACACTGGCGACGAATGACAGCAGCGTGTCCTTGTACACCAACAGCAGAACCGCCGACATCGCACCCAGACCCGACAGCAACAGCAACGGGGAGCGATCGATCAGGGTGGCGACGATGACGATCGAGGCGAAGATCCACAGCATCATCTTGGCCAGTTGCACATAACCCTTGATCGAGCGGGTGCGGGCGTGCTCGGTGCGTGCGTAGATGCGCAACAACGCATCGAGCAGGCAGGACAGCGCCATGGTCATGAACAGCAGGGTGAAGGCCAGGGCCACGTTGCCGAGGAAGTGCTGGGCGGTATCGGACAGCGCCGGCACCAGTTTCAAGCCGAACTGGATGACCAGCGAGGGGACGGTTTGCGCCAGGCGATGCAGGACCTTGTCGTGGCGCAGGTCGTCGACCCAGTGCAGTGCCGGTTGACGTGCCAGCAAGCGCGCTGCGTGCAATATCAGAAAGCGCGCCAGGCGGCCGAGCACCAGCGATATCAGCAATAGAACAGCCAGGCCGAGGGCGGCATGGAGCATGGGATGTTGGTCGAGGGTGCCCCACAAATCGAGGGAGTCACGCCAGATTCCTTGAATATCCATTGGCTTTTACAACATCTGTGTAGCGAAAAGAGCGGCTATTAGACCGTGGATGACATGCCGAAGGCCAAAAGAAATTCGGCTCCGGCTGCAGAAAACGTTACCCTATGCGACGAATTTCCCGCACTTGCCTGAGGTTACCTCCGTGTTCTCCCAATTCGCCCTGCACGAACGCCTGCTTAAAGCCGTGGCCGAGCTTAAATTTGTCGAGCCAACTCCGGTGCAGGCCGCGGCCATCCCCTTGGCCCTGCAAGGGCGTGACCTGCGCGTGACCGCGCAGACGGGCAGCGGCAAGACCGCCGCGTTCGTGTTGCCATTGCTCAACCGCCTGGTCGATCTGCGCGAGCGCCGCGTAGAGATTCGCGCGCTGATCCTGCTGCCGACCCGCGAACTGGCCCAGCAGACCCTCAAGCAGGTGCAGCTGTTCTCGCAGTTCACCTACATCAAGTCGGGCCTGGTGACCGGCGGTGAGGACTTCAAGGAACAGGCCGCCATGCTGCGCAAGGTGCCGGATGTGCTGATCGGCACTCCAGGTCGCCTGCTCGAGCAGCTCAACGCCGGCAACCTCGACCTGTCCCACGTGCAGGTGCTGATCCTCGACGAAGCCGACCGCATGCTCGACATGGGCTTCGCCGAGGACATGGAGCGCCTGTGCAAGGAGTGCGAGAACCGCGAGCAGACCCTGCTGTTCTCCGCCACCACCGGTGGTGCGGCACTGCGCGACATCATCGGCAAGGTCCTGAAAGACCCTGAGCACCTGATGCTCAACAGTGTCTCGCAGTTGGCCGAAGGCACCCGTCAGCAGATCATCACTGCCGACCACGACCAGCACAAAGAGCAGATCGTCCAGTGGCTGCTGGCCAACGAGACCTTCGACAAAGCGATCATCTTCACCAACACCCGCGCCCTGGCCGACCGTATCTACGGCCACCTGGTGGCCAAGGACGTGAAAGCCTTCGTGCTGCACGGCGAGAAGGATCAGAAGGACCGCAAGCTGGCCATCGAGCGCTTCAAGCAAGGCAGCTCCAAGGTGCTGGTGGCCACCGACGTGGCGGCCCGTGGCCTGGACATCGACGGCCTGGACCTGGTGATCAACTTCGACATGCCGCGCAGCGGCGATGAGTACGTGCACCGTGTGGGCCGGACTGGCCGCGCCGGCGGCGAAGGCCTGGCGATCTCGTTGATCACCCACAATGACTGGAACCTGATGTCCAGCATCGAGCGCTACCTCAAGCAGCAGTTCGAACGCCGGGTCATCAAGGAAGTGAAGGGCACCTACAACGGGCCGAAGAAGGTCAAGGCATCGGGCAAGGCCGCCGGTACCAAGAAGAAAAAGATCGAGAAGAAGACCGGCGAGAAGAAGGCTGCGGCCAAACGCAAGCCGACCGCCAAACCAAAGGCCAATGCGCCACTGTCGAGCGCCGATGGTCTCGCCCCGCTGAAGAAGCGCAAGCCTGCGGCTGAGTAAGGCTCGATGGCGGTGTTGGCTTCTTCGCAGGTAAACCCGCTCCTACAGGTCTCGCGTAGCCGGTAGGGGGGTACCCGCGAAGAAGCCAGCATAACCGAACCCTATTCGGCCTTTTTCTCGGCTTCCTTCAACTCTTTGATCCGCTTGTCGATCAACTGACACTTGTCCGGCAGGTCCTTGCTGGCAGTCCCCAGCTCCATCCCCTGGAGTTCGTCATTGATCTCCTTGGCCTTCTGCGGATTCTGCTCGGTCAACTGGGTCACCAGTCCGGCCAATTCCTCACGCTTCTGAGTGGCCTCTTCGGGCGTGCACGCCCAGGCCGGCACGGTGCACAGCAAACCGACCGCGCAGGCCAGGCTTGGCAGCAGTTTCATCCTGATCACCTCCCTCAGTGGTGTACGCGGTGGAGCTTTTCAGGGCGGGGAAGTTCAGAAAATTTCCGAGCGCCGATACTTTCTGAACGCCCGCTGTCGGTCATCGGTCCCACGCTATGTACCCCTTCACCTACAGCTGGAGGCCATGGCCATGCGCAAATCCTACGATTGGGACCTGATCGAACGCTTGCTGCACGAGGTGCAGAACGGTGCCGATCACAGTTTCACCCCACGCCCTTATGCCGAGCAGCACGCAGCCGACCTGGCCGCCAAAGGCCAACCCGTGGGTGATCTGGATCACCTGAAAACCCGCGCCTGCGAGTATGAAAAGCTGTTGTTCGAGCGCGGGTTCATCGAAAGCCGGCCTGAGGAGGAGGGCGGCAACGGTGAGAACTTCGTGTTGACCGAGCGAGGCTCACGCCTGTTGAGCTTGATCGACAGCAGTATTCCGGACCCCGAGCATCCACGCCAGGTGCTCGACGAACAGGAGGATGCCTTGGACGAGAGCACATTCGAACAGGTTTCAAAAAAAGCTGAGATCGCCGGTGGCGCAATTTGAGGGTGGCGAGGGCGGCCCCGGAAACCCGATAATCGGTCATTCCTTATCGACTGCCGAGTCTGTCCCATGTCTTTATCCCTCCAAGTGGTCCGTCCATGAACGGGGCCCGCAAGAGCCCCGACGCCTTCGCTTTCCAGATCATGCTGGTGCTGTGCCTGATCTGGGGCTGCCAGCAGGTGCTGATCAAATGGGCTGCCGTCGATATCGCCCCGGTGATGCAGGCGGCACTGCGCAACTGCATTGCCGCCCTGCTGGTCGGCAGCTTGGTGGTGTGGCGAGGCGACTTCAAGCAAGCCGGCCATACGTGGAAAGCGGGTCTGCTGGCTGGCGGTCTGTTCGGTCTGGAGTTTCTGTTCATCGCCGAAGGGCTGAAACTGACCTCGGCGGCGCACATGTCGGTGTTCCTCTACACCGCCCCCATGTTCACCGCGCTCGGTCTGCATTTCATCCTGCCCAGCGAGCGCCTGCGCTTGCTGCAATGGTTCGGCATCCTGTTGGCCTTCGGCGGAATCGTCGTGGCCTTCGCCGGGGGCATGTCGTTCAAGCAGATCGATCATCGCATGCTGTTGGGCGATGCCCTGGGCGTGCTGGCGGGCTTGGCGTGGGGAGCGACAACGGTGGTGATTCGTTGCTCCCGTCTATCCGAAGCGCCGGCGAGCCTGACCTTGTTCTACCAGCTGGCGATCGGCTTTGCCGGCTTGCTGCTGATCGCCTTGCTGAGCGGGCAGATTGGCGCAGTAGCGCTGACGCCTCTGGCGGTGGGCAGTGTATTGTTTCAGGCGGTCGTGGTCTCGTTCATCAGCTACCTCACCTGGTTCTGGTTGCTGCGCAAGTACCTGGCTTCGAACCTGGCGGTGTTCTCGTTCATCACGCCGTTGTTCGGAGTGACCTTTGGCGTGCTGTTGCTCGATGAACCCCTGAGCGTGAATTTCGTACTGGGTGCCATGATGGTGTTGGCCGGAGTGCTGCTGGTCAGTGCCGAACCGTGGGTGAAGCAGCAACTGCGCAAGTTGGTGGGTTGACAGTCGCGCATCCCGGCCCCTTCACGGGCCAGTACGGACATTGCCGAACTGTCAGGCTATCCTGCCGGGATTCGGGCATCCCTGCAGCCCTCGTCCACTGACTTGCACCAGCACACCCGCGATTCCCAAACCGCTTGCCGCCAGCAATAACGCAGGCTGCAGGTCCCCGCTGTAATGGTTGCTCAGCGCCGCCAGCAACGGCCCGCTCAGTTGGCCCAGGGCGAAGCAGGCGGTCAGCAGACCGGCATTACGCTGTGTGGCGTGGGGGGCCAGTTCCCGCGAGCGCTGCATGACCAACTGCATGCAGGCCAGGAACGGTGTGCCGCACAGCACCACCCCAAGCAACAGGCCGAAGCCGCCGCCTAGCAGGCAAGCCAGCACTCCCAAGCCTTGCAGCCACAAGGTAGCGCTCAACCAGACCGATGTGCGGCCCGGTCGGCGTGCGCTGACCAGCACCACCCCCAGTGCCGCCGCTATGCCGAAGGCTGGCCAGAACAGGTCGGCCATCCAGCTGCCGCGAAATTGTTGATTGGCCATTTGCGACAGGAACGTGGCTGGCAGGATGTAGCCGACGCCGTACAAAGCGTAAACCAGCCCCAGTCGTGCTATCCCTGGGCTACGGCTCGAACCTTGGCGGGTGTTGCTAAGGCCAGGTTCCAAAGCGCGGGGCAAGGCCGTTTGTACGGCCACCAGCATGATCAGCGCCGCCATCGCGTACACCAGCCACAGACCAGCCGAGTCGATCCCCAGCAAATGCCCGCCCAGTGCCAACAGGCCGGTCAGGGCGATCCCAAGTCCAGGGCCGGCAAAAACCAGCGCCCCCAGGCGCTGACGGCCACTGGCATTGGCCACCTGCTGGCTGAGGCTGGTGATCATCACCAGCACCCAGGCGCTGGCAACGCCGGTGCCGAAACGCAGCAGCGCATGGCTCCAGAAGCCGTGGGCGGCCCAGGAGGCAAGGGTCAGCAGCACGCACAACCACAGGCCGCCCAGCAAGCGCAGGCGGACCTGGGTGGGCTTGCGGGCGAACATGGCATCCACCGCACCGAGGAAGTAGCCCAGGTAATTGGCTGCCGCCACCAGACCCGCCGCGGTGAGGTCAAGTTGCCCCTCAGCGATCAACTGGGGCATCTGCGGGGTCAAGGCGAAGCGGCCGATGCCCATGGCCATCATCAGGGCCACGGCGCTGGCCAGCAGTTGTACGAATGGCGACATTGGCTGAACCCTCAGACAAGTAAACGATGCATGGCAGGTTACGGCGCCTGTACTTTCAGTTAAATTGAATAATGATGATCAAGTTGTTCTTTTTTGGAGAACGCAATGGAGTTCAGCCAACTGCGCATCTTCCAGGCCGTGGCCGAGGAAGGTTCTGTGACCCGCGCTGCCGAGCGCCTGCATCGGGTGCCGTCGAACCTGTCGACGCGGCTGCGCCAGCTGGAGGAGCAACTGGGTGTCGAGTTGTTCCTGCGTGAGCGCCAGCGGATGCAGTTGTCCCCCGCTGGGAAGGTGCTGCTCGACTACGCCCACCGTCTGTCGGCCCTGCATGACCAAGCAGTCGCGGCGGTGCAAGGGGGAGAACCGGCCGGTGACTTCGTGCTGGGGACCATGTACAGCACGGCGGCCATTCACCTCCCTGGACTGCTGGCGCGGTATCACCAGGCTTACCCCCAGGTGAACCTGCAGGTGCAGGCCGCGCCCAGCGGCGAACTCCTCGAAGGCCTGCTCAACCATCGGCTCGATGCTGCCTTGGTGGATGGCCCGCCCAGTCTGGCCGGGCTCGACGGCGTGCCGCTGTGTGACGAGACCTTGCTGCTCATCACCTGTGCGCAGCATCCGCCGGTACGCAGTGCGCGGGATGTGGCGGGCAAGGCGGTGTTCACCTTCCGGCAGGGCTGCTCGTACCGAATGCGCCTGGAGGCCTGGTATGCCGATGCCCACACGCCGATGGGCAGGGTGATGGAGATCGAGTCGTACCAGAGCATGCTGGCCTGCGTGATTGCTGGGGCGGGGGTGGCGCTGATGGCTGAATCGATGCTCGACAGCCTGCCTGGGCGTGATCAGGTTCGGGCGCACCGCCTGCAGGCGCCCTTCGATCACGCCGTCACTTGGCTGATGTGGCGTCAGGGCATGTGCGGGGCGAATTTGCAGGCCTGGATCGATCTGCAACAAACCGAAACGAATAACCAACCGTCGGAAGCAGCCGTTTCCGCTTGATTTGTATCAAATTCGACCATATCTGTAAGCATAAGGGCATGCGTAATACAGCACATGGGACTATGATCTGTATGAAACATCGCAGGATTGATTTGCCGTGAGGCTGACCCGTCAAGGGGGCACTATGAAAAACCAAATGTTCAACTGGCTCCACGACCTGGGTGTCGCGCTCGGGCTGATTCCACCACCCTTGCAGCCGGTACCGATCCCGACTGATGAAGAGCAGCGCAAGCGCCAACCACGCCGTCGCTGACCAGCTGATCAGACACGACAAGGCCGCTGCGTCCGGGGGATGCAGCGGCCTTTTTGTCGTCTGTCAGGCCAGTTTCACGTCAGCCACCGCCTTGGGCGACACGAGGCTGACCACCACGAAGCTCACCAGGCCGGCTGCCAGGCTGTAGTAGATCGGCGTATTGGCATCGAGCCCATCCTTGAACATGAATACCAACGCGGTGACGAAGCCCAGCGACATGCTGGTGATCGCCCCAGCGGTGGTGGCACGTTTCCAGAAGATCGCCCCGATCAGTGGCACCAGCATGCCACCGACCAGCAGGTTGTAGGCCAGTGTCAGGGCACTGATCACATCGCTTACCACCAAGGCGATGCCCAGTACCACCAGTCCCGTGAGGAGGGTGAACAGGCGGTTGATACCCAGGCTCGACTGCTTGCCGCCGCGCAGCTTGGGCAGCATGTCTTCGGTCAGGGTGGTGGAGGCCGCCAGCAGTGCGGCGCTGGCCGTGGACATCATGGCGGCCAGGGCAGCGGCCAGCAGCAGCCCGCGAATGCCGTCGGGCAGTGCACTCTTGATCATTTCGGCGAAGGCATTGTTGGGGTTGGCCAGATCCGGCAGCAGCACATGGGCGGCCATGCCGATCAGGGCGCAGGCCAGGCCGTAGAGCACGCAGTAGATCCCGGCGGCGGTACCGGCCCGCTGGCAGACCTTCTCGTCACGGGCGGTGAACACCCGCTGCCAGATGTCCTGGCCGATGAGGATGCCGAAGAAGTAGATCAGGAAGTAAGTGACGATGGTGTCCCAGCCGATGGTGGTCAACTGGAAGCTGGCAGCCGGCAGTTTGGCCACCAGCTCGTCCCAGCCACCGGCCTTGTACAGGCATACCGGCAGCAGGATGAACATCAGGCCCACGGTCTTGATCACGAACTGCACGATGTCGGTCAGGGTCAGCGACCACATGCCGCCGATGGTCGAGTAGATCACCACGACTCCGCCGCCCAGCAGCAGCGACGCCCAGAATGGCAGATCGAGCAGCACCTGCAGCACGGTGGTCATCGCCAGTACGGAAGTCACCCCGAGCATCAGCGCGTAGGCGAGCATGATGGCGGCACTGGCCTGGCGGGCGAGGGGGTTGTAGCGTCGCTCCAGCACCTGGGTGACGGTGAAGATGCGCAGGCGCAGCAGAGGTTTGGCGAGAAACAGGTTGATGGCGATGATGCCCATGCCTAGCGCGGCGCAGAGCCAGAAGCCGGAGATGCCATGGACGTAGCCCAGGCGTACGGTACCGACGGTGGATGCGCCGCCGAGTACGGTGGTGGCCATGGTGCCCATGTACAGCGTCGGGCCCAGGTTGCGTCCTGCCACCAGATAGTCCTCGTGGCTCTTTGCCCGGCGCATGCCGTACCAGCCAAGTCCGAGCATGGCGGCGGCGTAGAGCATTACAACGATGATGTCCAAGGCCATTGGGGGTCTCCCGATTGTCTTTATTATGGCGCGGTCGAGCACGCGGGCGGCGACTGCGCCCGGCGTTCTCGTGGGGTATCGGCGGCCATCAGGGCCGCCTGGGCCGGATCAGCGGTGGACGACGCCCGGCAGTACGCAGAGCATCTCGAACAGCAGGTTGGCACCCAGCAACGAGGTGTTGCCGGTGGTGTCGTAGGGCGGAGAAACTTCCACCAGGTCGCAGCCGATCAGGTCCAGGCCTTGGCAGCCACGAATGATCTCCATCGCCTGGATGGTGGTCAAGCCGCCGATTTCCGGGGTGCCGGTGCCTGGAGCCCAGGCCGGGTCGATGCCGTCGATGTCGAACGACAGGTACACCGGGCCACCGCCGACTTTTTCGCGGACTTCGGCCATCAGCGGTTGCAGCGACTTGTGCCAGCACTCTTCGGCCTGCACCACGCGAAAGCCCTGGCGGCGGCTCCAGTTGAAGTCGTCGGCGGTGTAGCCCTGGGCGCGCAGGCCGATCTGGACCACGCGGTCGCAGTCGAGCAGGCCTTCTTCGACGGCGCGACGGAAGGTGGTGCCGTGGGCGATCTTCTCACCGAACATATGGTCGTTGACGTCGGCGTGAGCGTCGATGTGCACCAGGCCGATCTTGCCGTGTTTCTTGTGCAGGGCGCGCAGGATCGGCAGGGTGATGGTGTGGTCGCCGCCAAGGGTCAACGGGATGATGTCGTGCTCGAGGATTTCGTCATAGGCCTCCTCGATGATGCGTACGGCGTCGAGCAGGTTGAAGGTGTTGATCGCCACATCGCCGATGTCGGCCACCGACAGCGAGTCGAACGGCGCGGCGCCAGTCGCCATGTTGTAAGGGCGGATCATCACCGACTCGGCGCGAATTTGCCGCGGTCCGAAGCGGGTGCCCGAGCGCAGCGAGGTGCCGATGTCCAGCGGTACGCCGATGAACGCGGCATCGAGGCCGGCGGCGCTTTGCAGGTGGGGAAGACGCAGCATGGTGGCGATGCCGCCGAAACGCGGCATTTCGTTGCCGCCCAGTGGTTGGTGGAGAATCTTGTCCACGGTGGGCCTCATCAGTCGGTCGATTGTTCTGTTTGTTCGAACCTGTACCGCCGCGCGTCTCGATCGGAAGAAGCCCGGCGGGTAGGGATGTTTCGGCGCAGTCTGCGCAAGGTAGTGGCTCGGAAGAATCGCTACCGGCAAAAACTTACTTCAGATTTTTCTGAACTAAAGGCGGTGAGAGGGGGTAGACTGCCTGCAATACACGCCGCCGAACCTCTGCACCATGGCCTCGACACTGCCCGATCTGAAACTGCTGCGTATCTTCGTCAGCGTGGTGCGCCACCAAGGCTTCGCCAACGCCCAGCGTGAGCTCAACCTGTCGACGTCGGCCATCAGCACCTACATGAGCCAGCTGGAGGGCGCACTTGGTATCGTGCTCTGCCACCGTGGCCGTGGTGGTTTCAGCCTGACCAGCAAGGGTGAGCTGTTCCACCAGGAAACCCTGCGCCTGCTG
Organism: Pseudomonas putida; assembly: GCF_004357765.1. Classification (GTDB taxonomy): domain Bacteria; phylum Pseudomonadota; class Gammaproteobacteria; order Pseudomonadales; family Pseudomonadaceae; genus Aquipseudomonas; species Aquipseudomonas putida_U. Next base: position 180,777 of record NZ_SMTE01000007.1, read on the forward strand.
GCCGAACTGGACGGTTTCGAACAGTACGCCGCGGCGCTCAAGGGCGAACTGCGCGGCACCCTTAACCTGGGCGTGATCGACTCCACTGTCGGTGACCGCGCACTGCCGCTGGCCGAGGCCATCGGGGCCTACAGCCAGGAGCATCCGGCGGTGCACTTGCACCTGTCGGTGTCCAGCCCCTACGAGTTGCAGCTCGGCGTGCAGGACAACCGCCTGGACCTGGCCATCGGTGCCTTCTCCTCGCGCATGAGTGGGCTGGTCTACCAGCCGTTGTACCGCGAGCAGCACTGGCTGTACTGCAGCAGTCGTCACCCGCTGTATGCCGAGCGGCGCATCCCCGAGCAGGTCGTGACCCAGCAGCGCATGGTCGGCCGTGGCTACTGGAGCCAGGCCGAGTTGGCCCGTCATGGCTTCAAGCACAGTGCGGCAACGGTCGACAGCATGGAAGCGCAGTTGATCCTGATCCTGTCTGGGGCCTATATCGGCTATCTGCCGGAGCACTATGCCCAGGCCTGGGTCGACAAGGGCGACTTGCGGGTACTGTCGCCGGCTACTTTCGGCTATCAGGCGCCTTTCTCGCTGATCATCCGTCGTGGCCGCAGTCGCGAACCTTTGATCCAGACCTTCCGCGATCTGCTCAAGAGTCAACTCAACGTCGGCTGATGGAATTCTGGGGGTAAGTTTTTTGTTGGATCGTCCTAATGTCCTACAGAAACTGACCGCTAACCTCTCTAGCTTTCTGCTAAACATCAATATGCGTTGTTGGTGTCTCCATTGTATTACCTAGAAGGACCAACCAAAGATGCGCATGAACTTGCCTTTGACCGAGCACGAAAGAACCTTCTCCGGCGAGCAACGGCTGATTTCCACGACCGACCTCGATAGCCGGATCACCTACTGCAACGATGCGTTCGTAGCGATCAGCGGCTTTACCTACGATGAGCTGGTCGGTCAGCCGCACAATCTGGTGCGCCATCCGGACATGCCGGCAGCGGTGTTCGGTCACATGTGGGAGACCATCAAGCAAGGCAAGCCGTGGATGGGGGTGGTCAAGAACCGCGCTAAGAACGGCGACTATTACTGGGTGAGTGCCTATGTGACGGCCATCTACGAGAACGGCCGCATCAGCGGCTATGAATCGGTGCGCTCGGTGCCCACGCGGGATCAGATCCGTCGGGCCGAGGCGCTCTATGCACGTCTGCGCGCTGGGCGCTCACCGGTGCCGGCGATCGCCCGCCTGGGGCAGGGTTTGGTGCGTGGCTGGCCCTTGCTCGGTGCCGGTTTGGCGTCAGCTGCCGGTTTCCTGTGGTTGCCGACACCTGTGGCACTAGGGGTTTTGGCGGCCAGCCTGCTGGGGAGCTGGGTACTGCTCGAGCATCAGCACAACCGAGCGATACGCCGCACCTTGGGCGAGCATCCCAAGGCGTTCACCAGCCCGTTGGTGGCCCTGACCTACAGTGACAACCCTGGACTGCAAGCGCAGCTGGACCTGGCGATGTTCAGCGAGGAGGCCCGCCTGCAGACCGCGTTGACCCGTTTGGTGGATGCTGGGGTCGGGGTCAAGGCGCGCGCGGCGCAATCTGCCGACCTGTCCGAGGCCCAGGCGCAGATGCTCGACCGTCAGCGCAGCGAAACCGATCAGTCGGCGACGGCGATCTCGCAGATGGCGGCGACCATCCAGGAGGTCGCGCACAACGTGCAGAGTACCGCCCATGCTGCCGGTGATGCCGACCAACTGGCTCAGCAGGGCAGTGAGCTGGCGCAGCAGAGCCTGAAGGCGATGGGCAGCATGAGCGATGCGGTCGATGACATCGGCCAGGCGGTCAATGCCCTGGCCGAGCAGACCCAGTCGATCGGTAGCGTGGTCGATGTGATCACCTCGATTGCCGAGCAGACCAACCTGCTGGCGCTCAATGCCGCGATCGAGGCGGCGCGGGCCGGTGAGCAGGGGCGTGGATTTGCGGTGGTTGCCGATGAAGTACGATCGCTGGCCCGTCGTACCCGCTCGTCCACCGAGGAAATCCACCAGATCATCGCCAGCTTGCGCGCTAGTGCCGAACGGGCCGTGAGCACCGCCAGCCGTGGCGAGCAGATTTCCCGCGACAGCGTACAGAGCGTCGAAGCTGTGCAGGCAGCGCTGACCGGTATCGCCCAGGCGGTCAGTCGGATTACCGGGATGAGCCAGCAAATGGCGACAGCTTCGGAGCAGCAGAGCCACGTTGCCGAAGACATCAACCAACAGATCGTGCGCATCAGCCATCTGTGCGACGAGACGGCGGGGCAGGCCAAGCAGGGCGCCGAGATCAGCCAGGACCTGGAGCGCATGGCCGAGTACCTGCATGATCTGGCGGAGCGCTTCAACCGCTGATGATCGAGGGCGTGGCCGGCGCTCCTATGGCACACTGTGCCGGGTAAGGAGAACCCCATGCCCAGACCCCGTTGCGGGCGCTGCCAGCGCCCGCTCGATCACTGCCTCTGTGCGTTGATCCCGTCGCTTGCCAGCCGCACCCGTGTGGTCCTGCTGCAGCATCCCAGTGAAACCGACCACGCGCTCAACACTGCGCGCTTCGCGGCGCTTGGCCTGGTCAATGCCGAACTGCGCGTCGGTGAAGTGTTCGACGACCTCGACCAGCTGTTGTCGACGCCGGGTTACCGGCCAGTGCTGCTGTTTCCTGGTGACGAGGCCCAGGTGCTGGAGGCTTGTGCCGAGGCCGACGATACGCCGCTGTTGTTGGTGGTCCCCGACGGCACCTGGCGCAAGGCGCGCAAGCTGCTGTACCTGAACCCGCTGCTCGAGGCGCTGCCCAGGGTCACGCTGGCTCAGGTGGCACCGTCGCGATATCGCCTGCGCAAGGCACCGGAGCCCGGGGCGGTTTCGACCATCGAGGCGGTGGTGCAGGCGTTGAACGTGCTGGAGCAACCGGCGAGTTTCGATGAGTTGCTACGCCCGTTCGAGGCGTTGATCGAGGGGCAGATCGAAGCGATGGGGGCCGAGGTGTTTGCGCGTAATCATGGGGGGGATTGAAGCGCTTGTCGTGAGGTTTTCGGTGTTGGTGAGAACATCAACGCTCGCGTAACGCCTCGGTCCGCGCCTTGAGCACCGGCTTGAGCAGATAATCCAGCACGCTTTTCTGCCCGGTGATGATATCCACCGTGGCAATCATCCCCGGAATGATCAGCAGCGGCTTGTTATCGCCACCCAGGTGGTTCTTGTCGGTCCGCACCTGGATCAGATAGAACGCATTGCCCTTGTCGTCGGTGACGGTGTCGGCGCTGATCATCTCCAGCTTGGCCTTCAACCCGCCATAGATGGTGTAATCGTAGGCACTGAACTTGACCATCGCCTGTTGACCGGGATGCAGGAAAGCAACGTCCTGTGGCCGGACCTTGGCCTCGATCAGCAGGTTGTCTTCGATCGGCACGATTTCCACCAAATCGCTGCCGGGCTGCACCACCCCGCCGATGGTGTTGACCTTGAGCAGCTTGATGATGCCACGTACCGGCGACACCACCGTGGTGCGTTTGACCCGGTCATCGATGGCGATGCTGGTGGCGGTGATCTTCGACAACTCGGTGCGCTTGTCATTGAGCTCCTTGGCCGCCTCGGAGCGGAACGTCGCATCGGACTCCTGCACCTTGCTCTTGATCTCCGCCACCGCCGCTTCGGCACGTGGGATGGCCAGGCTGGTGGCGTTGAGCTGTCCGCGGGCTTCGACCGTGCGTTGCTTGAGGCGCAGGATTTCCACGGGCGAGATGGCGCCGGTGCCCACCAGTGGTGTCGACATGTTCAACTCTTGCTGCAACAGGCCCAAGGCCGAGCGGTATTGATCGACCTTGGAGCGGAACTCGGCCAGTTCCTGGGTCTTTTGCCGCAATTGCTCGGCGAGGGTCTGTTTTTCGCTGGCCAGACGCAGCTGACGCGAGTCGTACAAGGCTTGCTCGTCCTCGGCGACCTGGGGTGCCTTGGCGCGAACTTCCTCCGACAACACGAAAGGTCGGCCTTCGGACTCGGCTGATAAACGTTCGACCTGGGCCATGAGTGCGTAGCGATCGGCCTCGCTCTCACCCTTGTTCGAGCGGAAACGGGTGTCGTCCAGACGCAACAGCGTCGCGCCTTTTTCGACCATTTGCCCTTCGCGCACGAACAGTTCGGTGACGATTCCGCCCTCGAGATTCTGTACCACCTGTATTTTGCTCGACGGGATCGCCTTGCCTTCGCCCACGGTCACTTCATCGAGCACCGCCAGGCTGGCCCAGACCAGCGCAACCAGCAGCAGTAACGCCGCCAGCCACACGGTCAGGCGCGACAGGCGCGGGGAATCCTGCAACGTGGCGCCGGCCAGCTCCGGCATGTAGTCGCGCTCGGCGTTCTTGTCGGCGCCGTGGGAGCTGCGAACGCTGTGGCCGATTGTCATGGACTACCTCTCTTGCCGCGGGGCGTGAGTCGCGTTGCTTTCATCGCGCTTAGGCACGCGTCTACAGCGCTGCGCCAACGCGGCCTTTGCGCAAGGCATCGATGACCGCATCCTTCGGTCCATCGGCGACGATCTTGCCGTTGTCCAGCACCAACAGCCGATCCACCAGGCTGAGCATCGAGGTGCGGTGAGTCACCAGTAACAGGGTCTTGCCCGGCACCCAGGCCAACAGGCGTTGGCGCAGTTGTTCCTCGCCGCTGTTGTCCATGTGGCTGGTGGGTTCGTCGAGAATCAGAAGGGTCGGCTCGAGCAGCAAGGCGCGCGCCAGCAGCACGGCCTGGCGTTGGCCGCCCGACAACAGCTGGCCGCGCTCGCCCACCGGGCGGTCGAAGCCGTTCGGGTGTTGCCGGGCCAGTTCGGTGACGCCGGTCAGCTCGGCCACTTCGAGCATGCGCGCATCGCTGACGTGCCGAGCGCCGAGGGTGAGGTTGTCGCGCAGGCTGCCGGCCAGCAGTGGCAGGTCGTGGGCGACATAACCGATCTGACTGCGCAGGTCGGCGATGTCCAATTGACGTAAGTCGAGGTTGTCCAGCAGCACCTGGCCGTCATCGGGATGGTGGAACCCCATCAGCATGCGCGCCAGGGTGCTCTTGCCCGAGCCACTGCGGCCAATGATGCCGATGCGTTCGCCAGGCTGGATCGACAGGTTGATATCCTGCAACGCAGCCGACGCCTGACCAGGGTAGCGGAAGGTCACGTGGCTCAAGGCCAGGCCACCCTTGAGCGTGGTGTGCTCCAAGGCTTGCTGCTCGGCCAGACGCTCTTGTGGCAAAGCCATCAGCGCATCGGTGCTGTGCATGGTCAACTGGGCTTGTTGATAGCGGGTGATCAACCCGGCGATCTGGCCCAGCGGGGCCAGCACCCGGCTGCCGAGCATGTAGCTGGCGACCAGGGCGCCGACACTGAGGTTGCCGGCGATGATGCTGTATACCCCGGCGACGATGGTGGCCATGCCGCAGAATTGCTGGATGAACAGCGTGCCGTTGCTGGCCAGTGACGACAGATTGCGGGCATGGGCATCGAGGCGGGCGATGGCGCCGTTGGTGTGCTCCCACTGGTATTGGCGTTCGCTTTCGGCGCCGCAGGCCTTGAGGGTTTCCAGGCCTCCGAGGGTCTCTATCAGCAGCGCCTGGCGCACCGCGCCCAGGCTCAGGCTCTTCTGCACGGTATCGCGCAGGCGGGCCTGGATGAACAACGCGAAACCCACTGCCAAGGGGAAGGCGATCAGCGGTATCAGCACCAGCCAGCCGCCCAGCAGACCGATCACCAGCAGCATGAGCGCGACGAACGGCAGGTCGATGATGCTGGTGAGGGTCACTGCGGTGAGAAATTCACGCAGGCCTTGGAAGTCGTGGATGCTTTGGGCGAAGCCGCCGACGGTGGCGGGGCGGGCTTTCATCGACATGCCGGTGATGCGTTCGAACAGGGTCGCCGACAGAATCAGATCGGTTTTCTTGCCGGCCTGGTCCAACAGGTGCGCTCGGACCATGCGCAGCACCAGTTCGAAGGCGGTACCGATGAACAACCCAGCCACCAGCACCCACAGCGTCGACAACGCCTGGTTGGGCACGACGCGGTCGTAGGTCTGCATCACGAACAGTGGCACCATCAGGCCCAACAGGTTGATCAGCAAGCTGGCCAGCAGGGCGTCGCCATACAGCCAGCGCGAATGGCGCAAGGTGTCGCGGAACCAGGCCTCGACCCGGGGCACCAGTGGCGAGCGCAGGTCTTCCAGGGTATGCCGGGGCCGGGCGAACAACGCCCGGCCGGTGTAGGCTTGCTCCAGCGTGTCGCGCTCGACCCATTGCTCGCCACCATCGGCCTCGCACGGCAGGATCTGCGCCCGGCCGTCTTCTCCCCAGCGCTGCAGCACGGCGCTGCGGCCATCGTTGAGCAACAGCAGTACGGGTAGATTGAGCGGCGAAATGTCACTCAGCGCCCTTTGCAGCACCCGGCCCTGTAAACCTGCACGGGCCGCAGCCCGCGGCAGCAGGTCGGCTCCCAGACGCTGCTGGGCCAGTGGCAGGCCGCTGCACAGGCCTGCCCTGCTGGCCGGACGGCCATGCAGGTGACACAGGATCAGCAAGCCATCGAGCAACGGGTCGTCGACATCCGGGCGCAATTGCCCGCTTTGCATACTGGTCACGATGGCCTACTCCGCCACGTTGAGGAGGACTGCTAGGAGTGCCAGGGGCAGCGCTTCAGCGCATCTCGGGCAACTGCGCCTCGGTTCGCACATCCGTCTTGGCGATGGCTTCGGGCGGCAGGGAAATCCGCTGCTTGCTCAGCAGCTCGCCCATGGTGGCCAGTACCCGGTACATCGAAAACTCTTCGGTGTAGCGCACTTCGGTATAGCGACGGTTGGCGTTGTACAGCTCGTTCTCGCTGTCGAGCACATCGAGCAGGGTGCGTTGGCCCAGGCCGAACTGGTCCTGGTAGGCGCCACGCACCCGCAGGGTGGTCTCGGCGTACTCCCGGGCGGTGGGTGTTTGCTTACGCGCATTGTTCATGGCGTTCCAAGCCAGGCTGAGGTTTTCGGTCAGCTCGCGCAGGGCGTTGTTACGGATGTCCATGGCCTGGTTGATCTTGTGCGCATCGGACTGCAGGCGCGCCTTGTCGCTGCCGCCGCGGAACAGGTTGTAGCTGAGTTCGACGCCCGCCTGCCAATCGTTGTTGGCATGTCCGCGCTCGCCGCCGATGTTGTTGTTGGCGCCGGTCGCCAGCACCGCATCCAGACGCGGGTAGAAGGGGGACTTGGCCACTTCGTACTGCTGCTCGGCCGCATTGACGTCGGCCTGGGCCGACTTCAGATAGGGGTTGTTCTCGCGCATGCCCTGGCGTGCTTCATCCAGGGTGGCGGGCATCTGCGGCTGGATCGACTGCGGCGTTTCCAGCTCGTCCGGAACCCGGCCGATCACGCTGTAGAAGTTGGCTTCGGCATCGGCCAGGTCGACTTCTGCGGTGTCCAGGTTGTTTTCTGCCAACGCCCGGCGGGCGGTGGATTGGTCGAGGTCGGCGGTGCTGCCCACCCCGCGCTCGCTGCGCAGGCCGATCTGGTCGTTGACCCGCAGGTGTGCCTGCAGGTTGTTCTTGGCCAGGGTCACCAGCTCGCGGCGCTTGAGCACCTCCAGGTACACCTCAACGGCGCGCAGGGCCACGTCCTGGGCGATGGCCTGGGTGTAATAGGCGCGAGAGGTGGCCACCGCTTCGGTGCGGCCGACTTCGTTGGCGGTGTTGAAACCATCGAAGATCATCTGCCGCAAGCGCAGCTCGGATTGGGTGTAATTGAGAGTTTCCTTGTTGTGATTGCGCGTGCCATCGGCGTTCAGGCCCCGGGTGTTGAGGTTGTCCGAACGCTGGCGGCCATAACCTGCGACCAGATCGACGGTGGGGTAGTAGCCGCCGCGGGCGAATTTCACATCCTCATTGGCCGACAGGGTGCTGTTGCGGTTGGAACTGACCTGGGGGTGATAGTCCACGGCGCTCTGCACCGCCTCGGTGATCGACATGGCCTGGGCGTTGGCGCAAAGCGCCGCGGCCAGAATCGCAAGGGTGAGAGGGGTTAGCGCGCGCATGGGGTACATCTCCCTGATCAGCAAAAAGTGTCAGCGTTCCGCCTTGTTTCGCCAAAAAATTGGCGATATTTATCATCAAAACCGTTTCAGGTTTGTAACAAGGAGCTAAGAACATTTCTGGCGCGAGCTAAGAAGAGTTTTTCATAAAAGTTATGCGAAAAAAAACTTATGCGGACTATGGAAAGCAGGACATTGTTTCTCACAAGTAATGTGAAAACCCGCTGCAGCAGGCGTGTTGCAAGGATCTTGGAAAGTTCCAGAATCTTTACAGCTAGGGACAGGGATAGGCAGTCAAAAGCGGTTTTTGGCGACAAAAAATTGGCAGTGACGAGCGGTAGACATCGCCGCTCTCTATTGCCAAGGTAGATATTTCGGTCTGTCGGTGTTTCGTTTGCGAGACCCTTGCATACCGCGCCACGCCTCCATTTCCGCCCCTGTCAGCGCTGTGAAGAACCCATTGGCAAGGGGAGGCGTCAAGTCATGGCTAAACTGATCGGTGTGGTTGGCAAGGTGATAGGTGAGGTGTTCGCAGTCGGCCGCGATGGCAGCCGTCGCCCCCTGATGGAAGGTGACCGGCTGTATGCCGGCGAGCAGGTCGAGACCGGTGCTGCCGGGGCCATTGCTGTCCACCTGGACAATGGCGCCGAGCTGACACTGGGTCGCGACAGCCGCCTGGAGATGAGCAGCGACCTATTGGCCAACCAGGCACCCCATGTACAAACGCCCGATCTGACGCCTACCGACGCGCAGCTCAGCGATGTCGAGCGAATCCAGCAGGCCATCGCGGCGGGCCAGGACCCCACTGAGGTCGCCGAGGCCACTGCCGCCGGCCCGACCGGCAACAGCGCTCCGGGTGCCCAGGGCGGTGGCCACAGCTTTGTGTTGCTGAGCGAGGTGGGCGGTCGCGTGGACCCGGAAGTGGGCTTCCCCACCGCCGGCTTCAATGGCCTCCCGGAGCTCGCCAGTCGCGAAATCGGTGGACTGGACCCCAGCAATGACGACGAGGTGCAACCACCCACCCCTCCTGAACCCGGCACCGATCATCCCGTGACCTTGCTAGGCTTGGACCTGAGTCCGAGCGAACTGACCCTCGACGAGGCCAACCTGCCGCAGGGTTCGGCCAGTAGCCCGGCGGCGCTCACCCAACAAGACAGTTTCACCGTGGTGGCCGAGGACGGGGTGTTCAATCTCAACGTGGGTGGCATCAACGTGGTCACTGCAGGCGTGGTGACCGGTGTCGGCCAGTCCATCACCACGGCACTGGGCAATACCCTGACCATCACCGGCTACAACCCGGCCACGGGCGTGGTGAGCTACAGCTATACCCTCAATGGTGCCGAGCAGCATGCCAACGGTGGCGGCGCCAATACGCTGGGTGAGCATTTCCCGGTGCTGGTCAGCGACCGCGATGGTGACGTTGCCCAAGGCTCGCTGGATGTGAACATCCGAGACGACGTGCCCAAAGCGCTGAACGACACCAATGCCGTGACCGCCACCGAGCAGCACACCGAGCTGACCGGCAACGTTCTGACCAACGATATCCAGGGCGCCGACCGCGTGGCGGGCGGGCCGGTGGTCGCCGGTACCTTCACCGGCACCTACGGCACCCTGGTGCTGGCAGCCGACGGTTCCTACACCTACACCCTCAACACCAGCGACCCTGAATTCAAGAATCTCGGTGGCGGCGGCAACGGTGTCGAGACCTTCACCTACACCATCAAGGACGCCGACGGCGACACCAGTAGCGCAACGCTGACCTTGAACGTGACCAACCTCGACGACCCGGTGACCCTCGACGGCCTGAACGTGCAGGGCGGCGAGCTGACCGTGTACGAACAGAACCTCGCCGACGGCAGCGCCCCGAACGAAGCGGCCCTGACCCAGCAGGGCACGTTCAAGGTCAGCGCCCCGGATGGGCTGCAGAGCCTGAGTGTCGGTGGCATCACGGTGGTCAGCAATGGCGTGGCGGCAGGTTTTCCGCAGTCGATCACCACGCCCGAGGGCAATACCCTGACGGTGACCGGCTACAACCCGAGCACCGGGGTGGTCAGCTACAGCTACACCTTGCTGGACAACGAAAGTCACCCCAACGGTGGCGGGGCCAACAGCATCAGCGAGCAGTTCACGGTCATCGCCAAGGATGCGGATGGCGACACCAGCACCGGCACGCTGGACGTCAATATCGTCGACGACCAGCCCAAAGCGCTGAACGACACCAATGCCGTGACCGCCACCGAGCAGCACACCGAGCTGACCGGCAACGTTCTGACCAACGATATCCAGGGCGCCGACCGCGTGGCGGGCGGGCCGGTGGTCGCCGGTACCTTCACCGGCACCTACGGCACCCTGGTGCTGGCAGCCGACGGTTCCTACACCTACACCCTCAACACCAGCGACCCTGACTTCAAGAATCTCGGTGGCGGCGGCAACGGTGTCGAGACCTTCACCTACACCATCAAGGACGCCGACGGCGACACCAGCAGCGCGACGCTGACCTTGAACGTGACCAACCTTGACGACCCGGTGACCCTCGACGGCTTGAACGTGCAGGGCGGCGAGCTGACCGTGTACGAACAGAACCTCGCCGACGGCAGCGCCCCGAACGAAGCGGCCCTGACCCAGCAAGGCACGTTCAAGGTCAGTGCTCCGGATGGGCTGCAGAGCCTGAGTGTCGGAGGCATCACGGTGGTCAGCAATGGCGTGGCGGCAGGTTTCCCGCAGTCGATCACCACGCCCGAAGGCAATACCCTGACGGTGACCGGCTACAACCCGAGCACCGGGGTGGTCAGCTACAGCTACACCTTGCTGGACAACGAAAGTCACCCCAACGGTGGCGGGGCCAACAGCATCAGCGAGCAGTTCACGGTCATCGCCAAGGATGCGGATGGCGACACCAGCACCGGCAGCCTGGACGTCACTATCGTCGATGATGTGCCTCAGGCCGCGCCGGACTCCGCCAGCGTGGTGGAGGGCGGTACGGTATCGGGCAATGTCTTGCTCAACGACAAGATGGGGGCGGACCAGGCAGGCTTGAGCAATGTCGTGGTCGGCGCGCGAGCCGGGTCGGACACCTCGACCTCGGCCATCGGTAACCTCAATACCCAGATCATCGGCCAGTACGGCACTTTGACCATCGATGCCGCGGGTAACGCGGTTTACCACGCCAACCCGGACAGCGTGGCGCCCGCAGGTGCGACGGATGTCTTCGTCTACACCATTCGTGACACGGATGGCGATGAAAGCACCACGACCATCACCATCAACGTCACGGATTGCTCGCTAACGGTAGCAGGGCCAAGTGGCGTGACGGTGTACGAAAAAGCACTGGACATGCTCCAGGACGGCAATGACCTGGCCCCCGGCCAGGTGAATGGCAGTCAACCGAACGCCACCGGTGAAACGGCCTCTGGCAATCTGGCCGGAGGTGTCAGCGGGGGTGTCGGTGGATTGACCTTCACCTTGGTCGGCAATGCCGAAGGCCAGTATGGCCAGATCAAGCTCAACCCGGATGGTTCCTACACCTACACGCTGACCTCGCCAGCCGATTCGCCTGTGCACCAGAACGATGGCGCGAACAGCGTGACGGAAACCTTCAGCTACGAGGTGAAGGACTCGCTCGGCAACAGCACTACCAGCACTATCGTGATCACCATCGTCGATGACGTGCCCAAGGCAGACAGCGATTTCGTCAATGTGTACGAAGGCGGTACGGTCAGCGGCAATGTGCTGGTCAATGATGTGATCGGCGCCGATGTGCGCGCCGACGGCGCCTATGTGGTGGGGGTGCGCGCTGGTAGCAATACCGCATCTTCCGCCATCGGCCAGTTGAACACCCAAGTGCAAGGCCAGTACGGCTACCTGACCCTCGATGCCCAGGGCAATGCGGTCTATCACGCCAACCCGAACAGCGTGGCCCCGGCCGGGGCGACCGACACGTTCGTCTACACCATCCGTGATGCCGATGGGGATGAAAGCACCACCACCATCACCATCAAGGTACATGATTCGTCGATGGTCGCTTGCGACGACACCGAGGTGACGGTGTATGAGAAGGCTCTGGACCTGAACCAGGATGGCAATGACCTGGCACCTGGTACGGTGATCGGTAGCCAACCAGGTTCGACCGGCGAGACGGCTTCCGGCTCCTTGGTGGGATCTGTCAGCGGTGGTGTAGGAGCCTTGACCTACACCCTCGTCGACAATGCGCTCGGCAAGTATGGTCAGCTCCAGCTCAATTCCAATGGCACCTACACCTACACCCTGACGTCGCCCGCCGATTCGCCCGTGCATCAGAACGACGGCGCGAACAGCGTGACGGAATCCTTCACCTACGAGGTGAAGGACTCGCTCGGCAACAGCACCACCAGCACCATCGTGATCACCATCGTCGACGATGTGCCCAAGGCCTACAGCGACTTCGCCAATGTCTACGAAGGCGGTACGGTTAGCGACAACGTTTTGGTCAATGACGTGACCGGTGCCGACGTGCGCGGCGATGGCGCCTATGTAGTGGGGGTGCGTGCAGGCTCGAACACTTCCACCTCGGCGATCGGCCAACTGAACACCCAAGTGCAAGGCCAGTACGGCTACCTGACTCTGGATGCCCAAGGCAACGCGGTGTACCACGCCAACCCGAACAGTGTGGCGCCGGCTGGTGCCACCGACACATTCGTGTACACCATCCGTGATGCCGATGGCGATGAAAGCACCACGACCATCACCCTGAAGGTGCACGACATCTCGCTGTCGGTATGTGATAACACGGGCGTGACGGTGTACGAGAAAGCCCTCGATTTGAATCAGGATGGCCAGGACCTGGCACCCGGCACCGTGGTGGGTAGTCAGCCGGGTTCGACCGGCGAGACGGCTTCCGGAGCTCTGGCCGGTTCGGTCAATGGTGGTATAGGCGCGCTGACCTTCACCTTGATCGACGACGCGGTGGGGAAATACGGCCAGCTCCAGCTGAATTCCAATGGCACGTACACCTACACGCTGACGTCGCCCGCCGACTCGCCTGTGCATCAGAACGACGGCGCGAACAGTGTGACGGAAACCTTCACCTACGAGGTGAAGGACTCCCTCGGCAACAGCACCACCAGCACTATCGTGATCAGCATCGTCGACGATGTGCCCAAGGCGGACAGCGACTTGGTCAATGTGTACGAAGGCGGTACGGTCGGCGGCAACGTGCTGGTCAATGATGTGATCGGTGCCGATGTGCGCGCCGATGGCGCCTACGTGGTGGGGGTGCGCGCCGGTAGCAATACCGCGTCCTCCGCCATTGGCCAGCTCGATACCAACGTCCAGGGCCAGTACGGTTACCTGACCCTCGATGCTCAAGGTAACGCGGTGTACCACGCCAACCCGAACAGTGTCGCGCCGGCGGGGGCTACCGACACCTTCGTTTACACCATCCGCGATGCTGATGGGGATGAGAGCACCACCACGATCGCCATCAAGGTGCACGACGTCTCGATGTCGGTGTGCGACGATGCCGGCGTCAAGGTGTACGAAAAGGCGCTGGACCTGAACCAGGATGGCAAGGATCTGGCGCCTGGCACCGTTATCGGTAGCGATCCGTCCTCGACTGCTGAGACCGCCTCCGGAAGCCTGGCCGGCTCTGTCAACGGTGGCATCGGCCCGATTACCTACACCTTGCTCGGAAATGCCACAGGGCAGTATGGCCAGATTCAGATCAACCCTGATGGCTCCTACACCTACACGCTGACCGCTCCGGCCAATACGCCGGGGGCCAATTCGGCATCGGACCAATTCCTCTACAAAGCGACCGACTCGTTAGGTAACAGCATCACTGGCAAGATCACCGTCAACGTCGTGGATGATGTGCCCAGCGTTGCATGTGCCGAGCGTTCGGTCACGCCAAGCCAGATCGACTCCAATATCCTGCTGGTGATCGATGTATCCAGCAGCATGGCCCAGAGCTCGGGCGTCTCGGGTCTGAGCCGCCTGGAGCTGACCAAGCAAGCGATCAGTGCACTGCTCGACAAGTACGACGACATGGGTGACATCAAAGTGCAGATCGTCACCTTCGGCACGGGTGCCAAGGTGTTGGCCGACCAGTGGGTAAGCATCGATCAAGCCAAGGCACTGGTCGCCAATCTAAAGGCAGGCGGCTCTACCTACTACGATGACGCCGTCGACTCCGCGCAGATCGCCTTCGACAAGACTGGCAAGCTGGTCGGGGCGCAAAACGTCAGCTATTTCTTCTCGGACGGTGCGCCGACTTCAGGTCATGCCATCGACGCCAGCCGCGAGGGCAACTGGGAGTCCTTCCTCGACAGTAACGGGGTCAAGTCCTACGCCATCGGTATGGGAGATGGCGCCAACGCCAGCAAGCTCGACCCATTGGCCTACGATGGCGACAGCCATACCGACACCAACTCGGTGGTGGTCACCGATCTCAATCAACTGGGTTCGGTACTGTCGGGGACCGTGCAAGGCTTCCCGATCACTGGCAGCCTGATGAGCGGCGGCGGCTTTGGTGCCGACGGTGGATTCATCAAGGCCCTGTTGGTGGATGGCGTCACCTATACCTTCGACCCCAAAGCCGCCAACGGCCAAGGTGGTTACACAGTCGCCGGCGGGGTGGACAAGGCCGCTTTCGACGCGCAGACCCACTCGCTCAGCATCAAGACGGCCCTGGGTGGCACGCTGGTGGTGGACATGGACACCGGTGATTACACCTACACCTCGGCCAAGGGCAGTGGCGGCAATGCCGTGGAACGCTTCGGCTTCACCGCCAGCGACAACGACGGCGACACCAGCAGCGCGATCCTGACGGTGCGGGTCAACGGCAACAGCGCTCCGGTAGCGGGTGCCGACCACATCATCACCAACATCACCGGGGCGACCATCACGGTGCCAGCCGAGGCGCTGCTGCACAATGACAGCGATGCCGATAACGATCGGCTGAGCGCGTCGCCGAACACCTTCGCCACTGGGTTCGCCGACAAGGGGGCAGGCTTCGGCACGGGACCGATCAAGACCCTTTCCTTCAACGACCATGGCAACAAGACCGAGAACCAGTTCAAGGCGCTGGACCGCAGTGCATTCGCGCTCAATGCCAGCAACATGACCGCGGCCCTGGTCGTGCTTGGCTACCTGGGCTCGGTGAGTGGTAGCAGCGGGACGAATGATGAAGACGTGATCACGGTGCAACTGCGCAAGGGCGAATCCTTGCAACTCGACCACGATCGCCCCGCCGGCAACATCACTTTGGAGTGGAGGGATGAAAACGGCAGCTACCAGACGATCGCCAGTGGCCAAAGCTTTACTGCCAGCCATGACGGCACGTACAGCATCCATGTGATCAACGAGATCAACCCTGGCGGCAGCAGCAAATCAGGCTCCGAGGACTACAAGCTGAGCTTGCTGGTCAACTACGCCCAGGCCGAGAACGAGGTGCACCACGATACCTACACGCTCAGCGATGGTCACGGTAGCAGCGCCACGGGTGCGATGGACATCACGTACCAAGCGGGCACGACCCTTACCGGCACCGACAATGACGATGTGCTGCTCGCCGGCAGTGGCGATGACACGCTCCATGGCGGCAATGGGCACGATGTGCTGGCCGGCGGCGAGGGCAACGACAAGCTCTACGGCGGCGCTGGCGACGATCTGTTGATCGGCGGCCCTGGCAACGATCTGCTCGACGGTGGCCCTGGCAACGACACCGCCAGCTACGCCTCGGCCACTTCGGCGGTTACCGTCAACCTGGGTGTGGGAGCGCAACAGAACACGGTAGGCGCTGGGCTCGATACATTGTCCGGCATCGAGAACCTGATCGGCTCGGACTACAACGACACGTTGATCGGAAACGGGGCTGACAATCAGCTTACCGGTGGTCTGGGTAACGACATGCTGACCGGGGGAGGGGGCAACGATACATTCATCTGGCACAAGGGCGATACCGGGCACGACACCATCACCGACTTCAGCCTGGGCAACGACCACCTTGACCTGTCGCAACTGTTGCAGGGCGAGAATGCCACATCGGCATCGCTGGATGACTACCTGCACTTCAAGGTCAGCGGCACCGGTACCCAGGCGGTCTCGACCATCGAGGTCAGCAGCGTGGCGGGCGCGAATGCGACGCAGACGATCGATCTGGCGGGTGTCGACCTTGCTCAGCATTATGGGGTGACGGCGGGGGCAGGAGGGGTGATATCGGCGGGGCAGGATACGGCGACGATCATTACGGGGATGCTTAATGATCATTCGTTGAAGGTGGATACGGTGTGACGTTCCAGTCTGACTGGCTTTTGGGGGGAGGCGAAGTGTCATTCCAATAGCCAGTCAGCGTCCTCTCATTTGGCGACTGGGTTGCCATTGAAGGTGGAATCAACTACCCGATTTCACGACGTTTGCGCCGTATAGTGTCCAGGCATTGAAGGGTACGACATTTATGATTTTTCTGCCGAATTAGGTGCGGTACGGGATTCGATTTCCATCTCGGTTGGCCATTGGACTTTCGGGGCGAACCGAGTCATTACGTTGTAGTGCTCGTGGAAGTCAGAGTTGTGAGGCGGTCGGAACTCAAGCAGTACGTCATTGCGGTGTTCCATAAAAAGTTGAATGGCCGTCCAGCGCTCTTTCCCTTCTTCAAGACCATGGCAGAAATACAATCGATCGATTATTTGCCCTGAGCCGGGCTCGCGGACTGCAATCATAATGCGTTCGATCAGTCCCCCGTAGCCCATTGGTGCATACACGCTGTAAGCTTCCGCAGTCAGGTCCTCCCAGTTGTAAACTATAGGTTTTACTCCCCATAGCGTGCTGTTGAACATGTTGATGAGGTTGAATCTGTATTGGTAAAAATAAACTTTTCGTCGTGCCCGATTGAAACGTATGGGTTCGTTTTTGGGCATTTCGATGTCCATTCTAACGAAGGGGAACAAGGAAAGGAATAAAAGTAGAACAACTGCTATGCCGCCTAGTGTGGATTGCAGGCTAAAGTCCCATCCGAGTTCCAGGCTTTGCAGTAGTATTGGAAGGAGGCCTAGTAATAATAACAGCAAGCATACTGTAGCCCCTAGTGTTGCTATTCCTCTGATTTTAATTGAGGTTCTAGGCACTTCTATGTATATGCGATTGTGGTTTGGGGTTGTGATTTGGTAGGAATTCCTTAAGGTGTCGTTCTGTTCGGCAAGAGAGGGTAGGTTGTATTTCCAGCCAAATTCCCGTTCTGGTAGTATGTTTGCTTCAGTCATTGGTTTTGCTCGACTAGAACTATTTCTGCGTACGCATTCGGAGAGCTTTTCTCTGGCCAGTAAGTAAGGGATAAAGTGGCTGCTATTATGTTGTGTTGGCTGAGGGTAGGGATTAGCTCAATTGTCCCTGTTATTTCTAGGTGGTTGGTGTCTGAGTCGCTGTGTGATGAGACGTTGTGTCTTTTCTCTATTTTAATGCTGTCTTTCAGGTAGTCCGGGTTGTCCGGTTTGTTCGGTTTGTTCGGGGAGGAGAAATCTTTTGGTAATATTTGCGTTTTTCTGGTCGCGAGCGATAGGCTTTGGGTTTCTTCTGCAATGTACTCGCCACTATGGAATCTTGGGAATTCGCCATCATCGGCTCGATGGAAAGATAGTTTCCAGTCGTAACTAGATTGCATTGGGTTGTAATTGGGTATGCTTATTCTAAAGTTTAGGCTTTGTTTGATTGTGAAATTTATCAGCCCCCCGATTCTCGAGTTTGACGGGGTGTTTGTTTTAGTGCTTTGGAATTTTGCTTGGGCTCTAATTCCAAGTGTTGCGGCGTTAAGCTCGGCGAAGGCGATGTCTGCCTCTAGGTGATTGTCCCAGTGTATCCTCGGGGTTTCGTTAGCTTTTCCGAAGTGGCAGCGTCTAGCCCAGGATTCAAGTGCAGACGACCGTTCTTCTACGGCTTTTGTTTTTAATGAGAATGCCACGAGACTAAGAATAATCGCAATCCCCGCAGGACCCAGTACCAATGGGTGAAAGACTGCAAGCACGGATACAGCCGTCCCGGCGACATAGAGTAAGCTGCTTGCGAGGAATGCGGCGGCGGCAAATCGGTCTCCCGAAAGGAAGCTCCGTTTGGAGGCCAGTCCTGTTTGCGCGATGTCAAATATTCCCAGCGCTGCAGTTGCGATTGCACCCGTTCGGGCAACACCCATGCCTGCTTTTTCGAGTTTTAGAAGCTTGCCATTATTACTGTGACCTGGCATTGAGGTCGCAGTGGCTGCGTTTGTGCCTGCTTTCAGTGCTAACCCAACGAGCTCTGTCCCACCCGCTATAATGCCGAGGGCCGAGCCATATAATGCAGCCGAGACCTCGCCAGAGTTTCGTCCTATCTGAGACTCAGCCTCTTTTATGTTTTTTTGCAGGCTGCTGTTCAATAAGTACAGCCCGCCCAGACTGAGTAGCAGCTCCCAGCTTGTTGCCATGCCTTTCAATCCAGCGAAACTAGTACGTACCAAATGCGAAGCTTGCTGAGTATTAACCCGTATCCCATTGAGTATCTTTGCTGCACTTGCTTCCAGCGTCCCCGCCGCCACCGAAATATTCACCAAACCTAGCTGGGCTGCGTTACCAAGCTGGTTGATATTCAAATGGACCTCCCTCAGTAATTGCTCACGCAATACATGAGCCTTACCCTCTACCCAGACGCTGACATTGATCACCGTATTGGCAATCTTCGGGTCAAGCACCGCGAGGCTCAGTAGCCCGGTCTGGATGATTGGCCTGACCTTGCGCATCCCGCCTTGGGCACCGGCCATCATTTCATCGAGGCTCGGCATCACCCGATCCCGTGCCTTGGCCATCGCTTCATTGGCCTTTTGCTGCACCTCCCGCACATGAGCGCACTGCAAGGCGTAGTACTCGCCTAGTTTCATCGGCACGCGCAGTTCGATCAGGTGCACCCCGTTATAGAGCAACTGACTGGCTGTGTTCAGGCGCAGCACTGCGTGCTGAATACCAGGGGTCAGTTGGGCTTGCAGGCGTTGGGTGGCAGCATTCAGTGCACCCTGGGTTTCGCTGACGGCTTGTTTTAGGGGGTTGCGCAGATGCGGCCCAAGGTCCTCGCTGGCAATGAGCTTAGTCAGCGTCGCATAGAGCTTGTCGCTGTCATTCCACTGCACCGGCTCGTTGTGAGAGAAGCTGGGAAGCAGTGCGGCGAGCAATGCCTGGTCGCGTAAGAAAACGGCGCGATAGGCCGGACTGTTCGGGTCGCGTAACCACTTCAGCCAAAGCGCCTCGGTGCTTCCAGGGACAGGGGGGCCAGGCTCAGGGTCAGGGCGCAGGGCTTCGGTGATGCCGCCTGCCAGACACGCAGCCATGGTTTTGCTATACGCCACGCCTGAATCGCGGTCACGGCCATCGTAGTCGTACTGCTCGATGAT
The DNA here is from genome assembly GCF_004357765.1 of Pseudomonas putida. Classification (GTDB taxonomy): domain Bacteria; phylum Pseudomonadota; class Gammaproteobacteria; order Pseudomonadales; family Pseudomonadaceae; genus Aquipseudomonas; species Aquipseudomonas putida_U. The sequence goes on from NZ_SMTE01000007.1 coordinate 200,210, forward strand.
CTCGAACGCCGCGCTTTCACAGAGCGCGGCGTAGTTTTTCGCATGGTGATCGATATGCCATTGGAAACGTGCCTCCTGGTTGTCGTACTCCAACTGGAAGGCGGCGCGCCGGGGCTCGTCGTAACGCTCCTCGAGCCTTGCATCGCTCTCTTGCTGGCGCATTTCGACGATGCGCTGGCGTTCGGTTTCTGGATCGACGAAAACCGGGGGGCCGTCACCCGTGAGAGGGGCGGCGACAGGCGGGACCTTCTGCTCCGCCCATTCACGATGGGTCGCGCGGATGATCTGGAGGATCTGCGAGGTTTGCAGTTGGTAGGCGCGCTGCGGATCCTCACGCCAGGCCTGGCGTTTGACGATCCAGCTTAGACGTTGATGGTTGTACTCCTGAATCAGGCCGACCGTGTCGTGCAGGATCACGGCAGGAACACCTCGCGTAAGTTCGTGCTTCGCCATGGCGTTACCCACGAAACCACGCAGTGCGGTTTTACGCAGCAAGCGGCTGTGGAATCCATGAGCGCTGTCGAAAGGGCCGGCCAGCTGCTGGTTGTATTCGAACACCTGATCATCGACCTGCAGTTGGTCGGGCGTCATAGCCAGGCCGATGTCGCCGGGATTATCCCTGGCCTGGGCCAGGTCCAACACCTGAAAGCGGTCGGATGACGCCTTTGCAGTGCTGTAGTCAATGAGCACGCTGACCGGCCAGGGGTCGCTGGAGAATGCAATCCAAGCGGTGCTGTATCGATCGGTATCGACGTTGAAGAACGCTGAAGGAATGTCGTGGTCCGCGTTGACGCATTTGTTCGGTAACGGAGGCGGTGTACTGAACCTGGGCTCATAGGGGTCGAAGCGGCGAAGGTGCCCCTGCTCGGTGACTTCGTAGGCATGCCATATGCTTTCGTCGAGCAACACGTAGAGATAGCCACTGCGCAGTGTGCGCAGTCCTACCATGGTTCCCGGCACGGGTGGGGCGTCATCTGCGATCCAGGCAGGTCGAGTATCGGGTACGAGTGCTTGCCTGAGGGGCAGGATGGGTAGGCCATGGCGTTCACAGGCCTTGCATTGGTCGGGGAGCGCGGCTTCGGCGACTGCGGTGGCGATGATCTTGCTGATGCTCATCGGCGGTTCCAGGGCTTCCAGCGTGTGGATTGGTATTCAGGCACGATCAAGCTGAGCCTGAACACTAGCGATGAACCCGCCCTCAGGGGAGCTTTGGGCATCCGAAAGAGCTGTAGGAAAATTCGATTTGTTCTTTTGCGAGCCTCGGCGGGATCCGACTGCAGGCATCAACCCCCCATACCTCAACATGGCGCAGAGGACTTCGACTTGGAAGAGAGCGACGACGATGACGCTAAGGCCTCACCCCGGCCTACGCAGTGTCTTCTGCCTGAGGATATACACACTCACCAGCACCGCACTGGTCAGCATGAACGCTCGGGCCCAGAACAGCGGCACCAGATAGCATGAAAGGCCGATGCTCGCCCACATCAGTCCGATGGCGTAGACCTTGCCTTTGAGGGGGATGCCTTCACCGCTCAGGTAATCGCGGATCCATGGACCCAGTTGGGGGTGATTGACCAGCCAATGGTGAAAGCACGGCGAGCTGCGTGCGAAGCAGGCAGCCGCCAGGAGCAGAAACGGGGTGGTGGGCAACACCGGCAGGAAGATACCCACGACCCCCAACGCAACGCTGAGCCAGCCGATGGCCAGCAGCAGGTAGCGCATCGCGGCTCAGTGATGACGTGGCTTGAGCAGCGCCGGCTTTTCGTCAGGTGCGTGCAGCAGCAGGAACAAGGCAGACAACGCCTCGGGGATCTGCACGATCATGTCGTCCTGCAGGTTGGCGTTGCTGGCGATGTCGGCAAATTCAGGCTGCTCGTCGAACAGGCCCGAGCCGACCATGATCGGCAGCAGCATCTCGCTGACTTCTTCCTCGGCGTCTTCGAACCAGGCTTCCTCGCGCAGGAAAACACCTTCCATGAAGCCGATGCACCAGCCGCGCAGGTCGGAATCGTCCGGCTCGTCGGTCAGGTCCAGGTCGCAGGGCAGGTCGAATTCCTCGTCGCTGGCCAGTTGGCGGGCGATGTGCGCCTTGAGCGCGACCAGGGTCGCCTCGATCTCGGTACGCTGGGCGTCGCTGGCGTAGTGCGGCTCCTCGGCGAACAGCGCGTCGATCCACTCACGCTCGGGAACCTCGACGGCAGAGATCGACAAGGCAGTCAGGTAGCCATGGGCGGCGACGTAGTCCAGCGCTTCTTCGTGCAGCTCATCGGCATCGAGGAAGGCTTGCAGGCGGGTCAGTTGCTCGGCGAAGGACATTACAGGGCTACCTTGGGGAATAAACGATAGTGAATTCTAGCACCTTGCAGCGACGGCGGGGCAAAGGGAACGTCTGTCAGTGCCGCGCACTGCGCGCCCCCTCTCTGCGGTATACTCCGCGGCTTTTCATCCAGGGGCGGATTTTGCCGCCTGTTGGCAAAAGCTGCTTACGCATTCGACGTGTGCGGGGCGGGTTTTTCGTCCAGCCTGTTGGTCCAGGATGGTACGGCGATATTGGAGTTGCACATGCTCGAACAGGCTCAGCGGGTTCTCAAGGATATCTTCGGCTACGACAGTTTCCGTGGGCGCCAGGCTGCAATCATCGAATGCGTGGCCAATGGCGGCGACGCCCTGGTGCTGATGCCTACCGGTGGCGGCAAGTCGCTGTGCTTCCAGGTGCCGGGTCTGCTGCGTCAGGGCCTGACTGTCGTGGTGTCGCCACTGATCGCGCTGATGGACGATCAGGTCGCCACCCTCGATGAACTGGGCGTGGCCGCTGCGGCCCTGAATTCCACGCTGAGCGCCGAGCAACAGCGCGACCTGGCCGGGCGCCTGCGTCGTGGTGAGGTGAAGATGCTCTACCTGGCGCCGGAGCGCCTGGTGCAGCCGCGTATGCTGGAGTTCCTGCGCGGCCTGGACATCGCCCTGTTCGCCATCGACGAAGCCCACTGTGTGTCGCAATGGGGTCACGACTTCCGTCCCGAATACCTGCAATTGGGCCAGTTGGCCGAGTTGTTCCCCCATGTGCCGCGCATCGCCCTGACTGCCACCGCCGACATGCGGACCCGCGAGGAAATCGTCCAGCGCCTGCACCTGCAGGGCGCTGAGCGCTTCCTGTCGAGCTTCGACCGGCCCAACATCTTCTATCGCATCGTGCCTAAGGAGGCGCCACGCAAGCAGTTGATGGCGTTTCTCGGCGAACGGCGGGGCAACGCCGGCATCGTCTATTGCCTGTCGCGCAAGAAGGTCGACGAAACCGCTGCGTTCCTCTGCGACCAGGGCTTCCCGGCTTTACCGTACCACGCAGGCCTGCCGGCCGAGACCCGTTCAGCCAATCAGCACCGCTTCCTCAACGAGGAGGGGTTGATCATGGTCGCCACCATCGCCTTCGGCATGGGCATCGACAAGCCCAATGTGCGCTTCGTTGCCCACCTCGACCTGCCCAAGTCGCTCGAGGCCTATTACCAGGAAACCGGCCGTGCCGGTCGTGACGGTTTGCCATCCGATGCCTGGATGGCCTACGGCCTGCAGGATATGGTGATGCTCAAGCAGATGCTGCAGAACTCCGAGGGTGATGAGCGGCATAAGCGGGTGGAGCAGCACAAGCTCGATGCGATGCTGGCCCTGTGCGAAGAAACCCGCTGCCGCCGTCAAGCGCTGTTGGCTTACTTCGATGAGGTGCTCGAACAGCCCTGTGGGCATTGCGACAACTGCGTGGATCAGGTGCAGACCTGGGATGCCACCGAACCTGCGCGTCAGGCCTTGTCGGCGGTGTTCCGCACCGGTCAGCGTTATGGCGTGGGGCACCTGGTCGATGTCCTGCTGGGCAAGGACACCGAAAAGGTGCGCAACTTCGGCCACGAGAAACTCTCGGTGTTCGGTGTGGGCAAGGCCATGGCCGAGGCCGAGTGGCGCTCGTTGTTCCGCCAATTGGTGGCCCGTGGCCTGGTCGACATCGACCTGGAGGGCTACGGTGGCCTGCGTCTGTCCGACAGCTGCCGACCACTGTTGCGGGGCGAGGTGACCTTGCAACTGCGGCGCGACCTCAAGCCGCAAACCGTGGCCAAGACATCCTCCAGCGGTGGCAGCCCGGCGAGCCAACTGGTTCGGGCCGAAGAGCGCGAACTGTGGGAGGCCTTGCGCACCTTGCGGCGCAAGCTGGCCGAGGAGCACAGCGTGCCGCCCTACGTCATCTTCCCCGACTCGACCCTGCTCGAAATGTTGCGCAGCCAGCCCACCAGCCTCAGCGATATGGCCCAGGTCAGCGGCGTCGGCGCACGCAAGCTCGAGCGCTATGGTCAGGCCTTCCTCGAAGTGCTCAATGGCGCCGGCGGCACCGAAGAGGCGCCCAAGGTGGTGCTCGACCTGCGCCACGAATTGGTCAGCCTGGCCCGTGCAGGCATGACCCCGGCGCAGATTGCCGGGCAGTTGAACTGCAGCGAGAAGAACGTCTACAGCCTCCTGGCCGAAGCCATCGGCCGTCAGGAACTGAGCCTGGAGCAGGCTCTGGACCTGCCGGAAGACTTGATGATGGAGGTGCAGGACGCCTTCCTCGATGGCGAAGGCGAGCTGCCGGCGGTGACCACCATCGCTCCGCTGTTCGGTGCTCGGGTCCCAGAGGGCGTGCTCTATTGCGTACGGGCGGCACTGGCGGCGGAGTTCGAGCTCTGATCGAGGGGCATATCGGTCAAGTGCTGACCTTTGTCATGCTTTTTGACGATTTTCAGCGTTCAGCAAAGCGGCTAACCTTGCCTGTCCGGTGCGGTCATGGTTAGCTGCCTAATAATTAGTTCTAGTCGATGAGTGTTCTATGCCCCTGAACGACAACCAACACCGCTTCGGTATGCAACTGGCCCAGATGTCCCGAGGCTGGCGTGCTGAACTGGATCGCCGCCTGGCCGGGCTCAACCTGTCCCAGGCGCGCTGGCTGGTGTTGTTGCACCTGTCGCGGTTCGAAGAGCCGCCGACCCAGCGTGAACTGGCCCAGAGTGTGGGCGTCGAGGGCCCGACCCTCGCGCGCCTGCTCGACAGCCTGGAAAACCAGGGCCTGGTCAGGCGCCTGGCCGTGATGGAAGACCGTCGTGCGAAGAAGATTGCCCTGTGTCCGCCAGCCCGGCCTATGATCGAGCAGATCGAGACCATCGCCAATGCGCTGCGTCTGGAGCTGTTCACGGGCATCGAACCGGCCGACCTGGAAGTGTGCATGCGCGTGCATGCCAAGATCCTGGCCAACCTCGACAAGGCTTGAGGGGCTACCGCTGCAGCTTGCAGCTCAGAAGGTATGCCCCAAGTTCAAGTACACCGCCTGTTCGTGGGCACTGTTGGCGCCGTAGCTCAGGTTCAGTGGCCCCAGCGGTGTCTCCATGCCCAGGAAGATGCTCGCCGCATTGATATAGCCGCTGTCAAAGGCGTTGTCGTTGTTCCAGGCCCGGCCGCGCTCGAGCGAGCCACCTATGTACAACGGGAAGTCCAGCGGCACATAAGCCCTTGGCGTCAGGCGTCGGTAGTAGACCAGGCGCAGCAGGCTGATGTTCTGTCCCGATACCGAGTCCTGGCGGAAGCCTGAAAGTTCGCGGGCACCGCCGATCACGAAGCTCGAGGTGACCACCTCGGTATCGTCCAGGGTGCGCCCGTAGCGCCCGCCGAGCACGAACGTGTTCGGCCCACTGCTGATCGCCTTGTCCAGGTTGAACAACCATTGGCGGTAGTCCTCGTCGGAGTCCAGCGACTTGTCGTACTTGCGCAAGGTCAGCCCGATGTCCTCGCCGCTGTGCGGGAAGTACACGTTGTCCATGGTATCGAACGAGTATTTGAGCTCGTAGAAGCCCTCGTTGAAGCTGACTTTCGGCAAGTCCTGATCGCCGATGCGCACGTCGGCCTCGCCCCAGGCCTTGCCCGCGCCCAGGCGCACTTCGCCATAGGTGCCGATCTGGCGACCGAGGTTCAGACCGAAACCGTAGCGCTCCAGGCGGTATTCGGCGATCGGGTCGTTGTCCAGGGTGGCTTCGATGTTTTGCGAGCCGAAGTCCAGGTAAGGCGCGATGAAATAGCGTGAGCCCACGTCCAGCGGCTGGTAGAACTCGCTGTAGAGCTCCTGCTGGTCGCCGATCTGCGCGCGGGTCAGCCACTCGGCGCCCAGCTCGTTGATGCCGTTGACGCGGTAGCTGGCGCCGAGGTTGAAGGCGCTATCGCCACGCAGATCGTCAGACAGGTTCAGGCCCAGGCGTAGGTAATCGGTGCCGCCGCGCTTGCCCCGTGCGGTGATCACCAGGGTGTTGTCGTCGCCTTTGTGCACGACCCGGTAATGAACCCTGTCGAAATAGTCCAGGCCGTAAAGCGTGCCCATGTCGGTCTGCAGCCGATCCAGTTCCAGAGGTTGGCCAACGGGTTGGCGGATGTAGTAGCGAATCACGTCGTCGCTGACCTTGGAGTCGTTCTCCACCTTGATTGTGGTGATCACCGGCGTACGTTGGCCGGCGGAACGAGCGGCCACCAGGCTGGCGTCGCCCTCAGGCCGGCGCAGCGCCGCAAGGCGCGGGGCCAGTAGCTCGGTGGCACGGTAGCCGGCGTCGATCATGTCGCGGGCACGGCCGAAATCGGTGACGCCGAACGCCGCCAGTGGCGGCTGGATGAGTATGTCGTCGCGATGCAGGCTGGCCAGTTGCTCTTCGGAGTTGCGCCGGGTCATCAGGGTGATCGACTGGTTGAGCACGTCCACCACCGTCGCCAGCTGTTTGCGGTCACGCAGGGGCGAGCCGATGTCGACCACGATCGCCACGTCCACACCCATGTCCCGCGCCACGTCCAGCGGGATGTTGTCGACCATGCCGCCATCGACCAGCAACCGGCCATCGACCTCGACCGGGGCGAATACCGCTGGGATCGACATGCTGGCGCGGATCACCTGGGCCAGGTGCCCACGCTTGAACACCACTTTGTCTCCGCTGGCGATATCGGTGGCCACCGCGCGAAAGGGAATGGGCAGTTTGTCGAAGTCGCGGATATCGGCGGTATGCGCCAGCTTGCTTTCCAGTAGCAGGGCCAGGTTCTGACCCTGGATTACTCCCAGCGGCAGGCCAAGGCTGCCGTCATCACGGAAGCTGAGCTTTTGCTTTACCAGGAAGTCGCGGTCGTCCTGCTTGCGTCGGAAGGGTACATCCTTGCGCGGCGGGGCGTCCGACAGCGCTTGCTGCCAGTCCAATGTGGTAGCCAGTTTTTCCAGTTCCTCGACGCTGTAACCGGAGGCATACAGGCCGCCGACCACCGCGCCCATGCTGGTACCTGCGATGGCATCGATGTGTACCCCCTGTTGTTCAAGCGCTTTGAGCACGCCGATGTGGGCGAGCCCTCGGGCGGCGCCGCCGGAAAGCACCAGGCCGACTTTCGGCCGGACCGGCTCGGCGGCGACAACCGTGCAGGTGGTCAGCGTCAACAACAGGCAGAACAGCAAACGGCGCATCGTGAGTCTCAAACCGGGAGGTAAAGACCGCTAGTATAAGCAACCACTCACCCGGAGACCCGCGACCATGGCCGATGCCAAGCCGGAAATTGTCATTACCTATTGCACCCAGTGCCAGTGGCTGCTGCGCGCTGCCTGGTTGGCCCAGGAGCTGCTCAGCACCTTCAGCGACGACCTTGGTCGAGTCGCCCTCGAACCCGGCACCGGGGGTATATTCAGGATTACCTGCAACGGCGTGCAGATCTGGGAGCGCAAGGCCGATGGTGGCTTCCCAGAAGCCAAGCAGCTCAAGCAGCGGGTGCGCGACCAGATCGACCCGCAGCGCGACCTGGGCCACAACGATCGCTGATCAGGCACCCTGCGCTGCTTCGTGCGGGCGTGGCGGTTGTTCGGCGGCCAGGCGGCTGGAGAGGACGATGGCGAAAATAATCAGCGCACCCCCGGCCAGCATGCGTAGGGTGGGCGTCTCGTTGAACACCAGCCAGGCGACGGCGATGCCATAGACCGGTTCCATGCCGAATACCACGGCGGCTGTGCGGGCCTTGATCACGGCCAGGCTGGCCACGAACAGGCTGTGCGCCACGCCGGTACAGAAGACGCCCAGCAGGGCGATCCACAGCCAGTCAATGGAGGTGATCTCGGTCAGGCCCGGCGCAGCGAAAGGCAGCAGGCACAGGCCCACCACCAGGTTCTGCCACAAGGCGGCCTGCACGGCAGGCAAACGACCGGAACCGGCGCGGTTGGTCAGCGACAACAGCGAGAACAGCAGGCCTGACAGCAGGGCCCAGAGCAAACCGCCAGTGGCTTCGCTGGCCAGGTCGAACTGCGGCGTGACCAGTACCAGACCAATACTCACCAGCAGTACCAAGAACGCCTCGTTGCGGCGGATGCGCTCACGGAACAGCAGCCCTTCGAGGATGACCGTGAAGGCGGGGAAGCTGGCGAAACCCAGAGTGGCGATGGCCACGCCAGCGACCTTGACCGCGATGAAGAAACTCACCCAATGTCCGGCCAGCAGCATCCCGCCAAGTAAAAGGCGGCGCAGGTCCTGACGGTTCAGACGACGCCAGCCTGGGCCTGCGAGGCTGGCGAACAGGCCCAAGGCGAGCACGGCGAAAGCCGCGCGGCCGAAGACGATCTGCGTGGGGTTGGCACTGGCGGCCAGTTTGCCGAAGACGCCGGTCAGGCCGAAGAACAGCGCGCCGACATGCAGGGCGCCGAGGGCAGTGCGGTGGTTCATGGTGGTCCTTGTGGCTGCAAGTCTTGCCGGCGCAGTTTAACCTGCCTTCCCCGGCGGACCACCTCTGTCGCGCAGCTACAGGCTGATGCGCCCCAGCAAGATGTCGCGAAACATGACGAAATCGCCGATCAGGCTGTAGAACGGGTGGGTGAACGTGGCCGGGCGGTTTTTCTCGAAGAAGAAATGTCCGACCCAGGCGAAGCCATAGCCGAAGACCGGCACTGCCAGCAACAACAGCCACTTGCCGCTGCCGATGGTGTAGGCCAGCAGGGCGATCACCAGGCTGGTACCGACGAAGTGCAGGCGTCGGCACGTGGGATTGCTGTGTTCGCCGAGGTAGTAGGGGTAGAACTCGGCAAAACTGCGAAACTGCGCTGAGCTGTTCATGGCATCGCTCCAGTATTAACGCTTTTTGACAGGATACACGGCGTGGAGCCTGATTCGAGTCTAGAGTCATTGGCGGAGCCGGCCAGTGACAATGGGCGCCAATTGAGTATCCTTGGGTTACCGCATGGAGCGGTCAGCGAAAGAAGCCTGTCATGAGCGAAAGAACCACGTCAGCCAGCTGGGCATCAGGGATCGTCAAGGCACTCGAGCTCGAAGGGCTCGACTGCCCGGCCATGTTCAAGCAGCTCGGGCTGGATTTTGCCGCCCTCGACGATCCCGATGCGCGCTTTCCCCAGGATGACATGACCCGCCTCTGGCAATTGGCGGTAGAGCTGTCGGGCAACGACGCCATAGGCCTGAACATGGCGCGAGTGGTACGTCCAGCCTCGTTCCATGTGGTGGGTTACGCGCTGATGTCCAGTCGTACGCTGGCCGAGGGCTTCGAGCGCCTGGTGCGTTACCAGCGCATCATTGCCGAAAGCTCTGATCTGAGTTTCCTGCTGGGCCCTGAGGGCTACTCGCTGATACTGACCGTGCATGGCGATCACCTCCCGCCTACCCGTCACAGTGCCGAGGCATCGCTGGCCTGTGCGCTGGCCTTGTGCACCTGGCTCAGTGGGCGGCCTATCCAGCCGGTGCGGGTGATGGTGCAGGGGCCGCAGCCGAAGAATGTCGAACCCTACAAGGTTGCGTTCCACTGTCCGCTGGTGTTCGGTGCGCCGCGCGATGCGCTGGTGTTCGAGCGTGCCGACATGGAGGCGCCGCTGCCCACCGCCAATGAGGCGATGGCGATCCTTCACGACCGTTTTGCCGGTGAATACCTCGCACGCTTCTCGGAAAGCCGCGTGACCCATCGGGTGCGCCAGGTGCTATGCCGCATCCTGCCCCAGGGCGAGCCCAAGCGCGAAACGTTGGCCCAGGCCCTGCACCTGTCGCAACGCACCCTGCAGCGCCGACTGCAGGAAGAGGGCACCAGCTTTCAGGCTCTGCTGGACGATACGCGACGCGAACTGGCGGAGCAGTATCTCGCCCAGCCGGGCATGACCCTGCTGGAAACCGCATACCTGTTGGGGTTCGCCGACCCCAGTAATTTCTACCGGGCGTTCCGTCGTTGGTTCGATGTCACGCCCAGTGAGTATCGGGCGCGGCTGGGAGCGGACGCCCCCTCCGTCAATGACGCCAGAATGCAGGCATACACAACACCAGCACCGTGATGATCTCCAGGCGGCCAAGCAGCATGCCGCCGGCGAGAATCCACTTGGCGGCATCCGGCAGGCTGGCGTAGTTGCCGGAGGGTCCGATCACCTCGCCCAAGCCTGGGCCCACACCCGACACTGTACCAGCGGCGCCGGTCAGCGCCGTCATCCAGTCCACGCCCAGCAGTGACAACAGCAAGGCCATTACGCAGATGGTGATGGCGAAGAAGAACGAGAAGGTCAGGATCGAGCGCACGATCTCTTCGTCGAGACGGTGACCGTTGTACTTCTGCTTGATCACCGCACGCGGATGGATCAGTTGATTGAGGTTGGCCTTGAGCAGAATATAGGCCACCTGGAAGCGGAAGATCTTGATGCCGCCGGCGGTCGATCCGGAGCAGCCACCGACGAAACCCAGGTAGAAGAACAACATCAGCGAGAAATTGCCCCACAGGCTGTAGTCGCCCAGGGCGAAGCCAGTGGTGGTCACGATCGAGGTTACGTTCAGCGCGACGTGGCGCAGCGCATCGAGCCAGTGCAGGTTGGTGGTGTACCAATACCAGGTGCCCAGCACCAGCCAGGTCACCACCAGCATGCCCAGCAGACCCTGAACTTGCTGGTCGCGGATCAGCGCCTTGCGGTTGCCCCGCAGGGTCGCCACGTACAAGGTGAACGGCAGGCTGCCAAGGATCATCACCACCACCGCGACCCAGTGCACCGCCGGGATGTCCCACTTGGCCAAGGATTGGTCGGAGGTCGAGAAACCGCCGGTGGAGATCGCTGACATCGCATGGTTGATGGCATCGAACGGGTTCATGCCTGCCCACCAGAAGCCCAGCGCGCCCAGCACCGAGAACCCGACATACACCCCGACGATCGACTTGGCCACCATGTGCGAGCGCGGCATGACCTTTTCCGAACGGTCCGAAGACTCGGTCTGGAACAGGCGCATGCCACCGATGCGCAGCAGGGGCAAGATCGCCACGGCCATGGCGATGAAGCCGATACCGCCGAGCCAATGCAGCATCGAACGCCACATGAGAATGCCCGGGGACATGCGGTCAAGCCCACTGAGCACCGTGGCCCCTGTGGCGGTGATGCCGGACATGCTCTCGAAGAACGCGTCGGTGTAGCTGATGTGCTGGGTGAGCAGGAAGGGCAGGGCGGCGAAAATGCAGACCACCACCCAACTGCTGACCGTGAGCAGGTACATGTCGCGAGGGCGCAGGTGCACGTGTTCGGGACGGCCCTGGATGACCATGGCCAGGCCGGCGACGAAGGTGATCAGGCTGGACCAAAGGAACGAGTGCATGTCGGCGGTACGGTCGAAGACCACCAGCGTCGCCATGGGTACGGCCATGCTCACGGCCAGGGTGATGAGGAAGATGCCGATGATGAAACCAATGATCCTTAAGGTCGGCAACGCCATGTGATCTGCTCTGACTCGAAACGGAAGGGCGCCATTCTACCTATGGGTCGGTTAGCTGCAAGCCACGAGCAGCAAGCTACAAGAAAAAGCGCTATGTGTAGCTCTGCTCCTGCTCCTGCTCCTACCTGCAGCTTGCAGCTTGCAGCTTGCAGCTTGAGAATGGCCGCACATTTACCTGCCAGGAGGGTAGCCGATGGAGGCTCTCGACGCATTGCTCAACCGTGTTTCCGTGCCACGCCTGACCGATCCCGCCCCCAACGCTGCCCAGCGTGAGGCGCTGTTCCAGGCCGCCTTGCGTGCACCGGACCATGGCCAACTGCGCCCATGGCGCTTTCTGACCATCGAAGGCCAGGCTCGGGAAAAACTCGGCGAGCTGTTCGCCGAGGCGTTGCAGGCCAAGGGCGATGCCAGTCAGGCAGCGCTGGACAAAGCGCGCGCCATGCCGCTGCGCGCACCCTTGCTGATCGTGGTGATCGCCAAGCTGCAAGACCACTTCAAGGTGCCCAAGAGCGAGCAGCGCCTGGCGGCAGGCTGCGCAGCCCATGGGATCCTGATCGCGGCGCATGCCCAGGGCATCGGCGCGGTGTGGCGCACCGGCGACATGGCCTTCGATGCCCATGTGCACAAGGGGCTGGGGATGGCCGAGAATGAGGAGTTGGTTGGCTATCTGTACGTCGGCACGCCACTGACCGAGCCGCGTACGGCGCCGGTGCTGGAGACGGCTGAATTCGTCAGCGCCTGGGGCGAGTAGCGCAGAGTCCCCTTCGCGGGCAAGCCCGCTCCCACAGGAAGGTGCGGTCCCTGTAGGAGCGGGCTTGCCCGGGAATAGGCCGGTAGTCCCGGCCGATTCTCAACTGCCGGTCGCCACCACCAACGGCAGCACCAGGCGGCCCACGAACCCTCCTTGCGGATGATTCTCCAGCACCAGGCTGCCACCATGGCGCTCCGCGGCCTTGCGCGCGATCGCCAAGCCCAGCCCATGTCCCGCCGCTTCCTGCCCCGGCGCACGGAAGAACGGCTCTCCCAATTGCTCCAGATGCTCCGGCGCTGCGCCCGGTCCATGGTCGCGCACGCTGATGACGATGCGCTCCTGATCGCGCCTGGCGTGGATTTCGATCGGTTGCCCCTGGGGGTTGAAGCGCAAGGCGTTGCGCACCAGGTTGTCGACGGCCCGTTCGATCAGGGTTGGCCAGCCTTGCAGGGTCAGCCCAGGCTGGGCTTCCAGCCGGACCTCTTGCTCGGGCGCGCTGAGCTGGGCGTCCTTGCGCACGCTGCCGAGCAAGGCGTTGAGGTCGACAGGCTCGGCGTGGGACTGCTCGGCGTCGACCCGGGCCAAGGCGAGAATCTCGCTGATCAGGTCTTCCAGGCGATCGCATTCGCGGGTCAGGCGTGGCCAGAGAGCCTGACGCTGCTCGGGTTCGGCGCGCTCGGCCAAGGCCAGGGCGATGCGCAGGCGGGCCAAGGGCGAGCGCAGTTCGTGGGAAACGTCGCGCAACAGTTGGCGCTGACTGCCGATCAAACTCTGCAAGCGTGCGCCCATCTTGTTGAAGTCGTTGGCCAATACGCCGAATTCGTCCCGCCGCCCGGCCAGTTGCGCCAGGCTGTTCTGTTGGTAGCTGGTCTGGCCCAGGTCATGCACGGCACCACGCAGGCGGCTCAGCGGGCGGGTGATCGACAGCGTCACCAGCAGGCTGAACAACGTCAGCACCACCAAGGCAATGCCCAAGGCGCTCAAAGGCCAGAGCAGGCTCTCGCGATGCCAGGCATCCAGCTCGGGGTGGGGAATGCGGTAGATCAGCAGATAGGTCTCGCCGCTGGTGGGGCTGGTGTATTCCTCTGTCAGGCGGCGCCAGGGCAGGTGACGCTCGTCATTGTGCTGGCGCGCCTCGAACGCTGCTGCGCGACGTGGGAAGGTGCCTGGCACTACGGCCTGGCCACTGTCGTCGAGTACCTGAACGTCGATCTTGTAGCGCTGCTTGCGCCGTTCGAGAAACTGCTGGGCCGAGGCCAAGCCCTCCTGCTCGTAATGCTGGGTCCAGCGAGCGGCCAGGGTGTTGATGCCTGGGTGGCGGCTGAGGATCCAGGCGTCCTGGTTGAGCATGTGGCCCAACAGGATGGACAGGCCGGCGACCAGGGCAATGGCCAGCCAGAAGCTGGCCAGAATGCGCCAGAACAGAGAACGCAAGAGCACCTCCTGTGAACGTGAAAAGCCCGGCTCGCTTGGCGCGGGCCGGGCATGGATGGGGACAGCTTACTGGGCCTTGCCGCCTTTTTCAGCTTTCCAGGCCTGGAACTCCTTCCACTCCGCCTGGCGAGCGGCGCGTTCCTTTTGCAGTTCGTCGAACTTCTTCTGCTGGTCAGGCTTGAGCAGGGCACGTACCTGGCTGTCGGTTTTCTCGCGGCTGGCCTTGATTTCGTCCTTCATGGCCTTCTGGTCGGCGGCCGGCAGCTTGTCCAGGTAGCGCTTGGTGATGTCGCGCTGGGCCTTCATCTGTTCACCCATCAGCTTGCCGACCTGCTGGCGCTGGTCGCGGGTCAGGTCCAGCTGGGCGAAAGGCGCGTCACCGCGGTGATGCGGGCCGTCGTGGCGTGGGCCACCATCAGGCATGGCCATGGCAACGGTTGGCAGGGCGGCGGCGAACATCAGGGCGATAAGGGTCTTGCGCATGGTGTCTCTCCTTTCATGGGCCGGTGATTACCGGATGAGCCCAGTCTAGGGAGATCAAGGTCAAGCGCAGTCAGTTCAGGGTAAAGGGTTGGTAAAGGCCCGTACTCAAAGGCTGTAGTAATAACCGCGGCTGCGCAGCGCGACAATGCGCGGTCGGCCATCGGCATGTGGGCCGATCTTCTTGCGCAGGTTGCTCACGTGCATGTCGAGGCTGCGGTCGTAGAGGGTGAGCTTACGTCCCAAGGCGATCTGCGCCAGTTCCTGTTTGTCCAGCGGCTCGCCTGGCTGGCGTAGCAGCGCCTCGAGGATGCGGCTCTCGGACAGGGTCAGGCTCATCTCCCGCTCATCGATGCTGACCACCCCGCGGACCGGACTGAAGGCCAGGTCGCCGATCTCCAGTTGGGTGGTGGTGGCTGTGGGATGGCTGCGGCGCAACACGGCACGCAAGCGGGCGGTGAGCTCGCGAGGGTCGCAGGGTTTGGCCAGGTAATCGTCGGCACCCAGTTCCAGGCCGAGAATCCGGTCCAGCGGTTCGCCACGGGCAGAGAGCATCAGCACCGGCAGTTCGGCGTGTTCGCTGCGCAGTTGCTTGAGCAACTCCAGGCCACTACCGTCGGGCAGCATCACATCCAGCACCACCGCCGCCGGCGCCTGCTCGGCCAGCGCCTGACGCGCGCTCTGGCCATCGTGGCAGGCGCGGACGACAAAACCTTCCTGGCTCAGCCAGCTGCCGAGCAGCTCGCAGAGTTCCTGGTCATCATCAATTAGTAGCAACTCGCTCATGACTCACTCAATTCAACCATTGACGGCGTCTTCTGTGTCCGCCACTGGCAAAGATACCGCAGACTGCCGACAAGAGTGCAACGCCTGAACCAATCAGAAACCATTGTTGCTTGTCGGTGAGCAGTTGTTGTGGAGCTGCGGCCTGCAATTGCTGGATCGCCAGCTTGAGCCTCTGGTTGTCCTGGCGCAGGCGGGTGAGCTGGGCGCTTTCGCGCTGGCTGTTGTTGTCTTCCAACTGCCGGGTCAGCGCCTCGCGTTGCTTTTCACTGTCATCCAGGCGCTGTTGCAGCTCGGTCAGGCGTGCACCGGCTTCCAGCGACAGGGGTTGTTCGGCATGGGCGAATGGCGACAGCAACATGAGGCAAAACAGCAGGAACATCTGACCTTGGCGCATGGGCCCTCCTGAGGCGGTATGGATTTCAGGAGGTTGTCGGCTGCGGGCCGGATTTTATGAGTCGATGAGGTCGTATCGCTCTGTTCGCGGCGGTTCGGCGCCCCAACAAGCCCGCTCCCAAAGGTAACGGGCGGTGTCGACTCAGGGCAGCACTTGCTTGAATGGCTTGACGATGACGTTGTCGTACACGCCAGCGGCAATGTACGGGTCGGCATCGGCCCAGCTCTGGGCGGCGGCCAGGGAGTCGAACTCCGCGACGATCAGGCTGCCGCTGAACCCGGCTTCACCCGGGTCGTTGCTGTCGATCGCCGGGTGTGGGCCGGCCAGCACCACGCGGCCTTCGGCCTTGAGTTGCTGCAGGCGCTCGATGTGCGCCGGGCGGGCCGCCAGGCGCTTTTCCAGGGAATTGGCGACGTCGCTGGCAATGATGGCGTAGAGCATGTCAGTCCTTGGTTTTGGAAGTGGTGGGGGTGTCATGCAGGTGACGCGACAGGTAAACACCTTGCGCCACCAGGAAGAGCACGGTCATGCCGAGGCTGCCGAAGACCTTGAAGTCGACCCAGAAGTCCTGGAAGGTGAAGGCGACGAACAGGTTGGCTGCGCCGCAGAACAGGAAGAAGCCGATCCAGGCCAGGTTCAGACGGGTCCAGATGGCATCGGGCAGGGTCAAGGCGTGGCCCATGATGCGTTTGATCAGCACCCGGTCGCCGATGAAGTGGCTGCCGGCAAAGCCCAGCGCGAACAGCCAGTTGACCACCGGCGCCTTCCATTTGAGGAAGGTTTCGCTGTGGAAGGTCAGGGTCAGACCGCCGAACACCAGGCAGGCTACCAGGGTCAGCCACTGGCCCTTCTCCAGCTTGCGCTGGCGCAGGAACAGTGCGCCATAGACCACCAGCGAGCTGATGATCAGCATCGCCGTGGCGCTGTAGATGCCGCCGAACTCGAAGCTGTGGCCGGCGACCTCGAGGGGGCGCGGGTCGAGCTTGTAGACGATGAAGAACAGCAGCAGCGGGATGAAATCGATGAATTGTTTCACAATGGCAGCCAGAATCGGGATGTGACGGCATAATAACAAACATCCCATCCAGCGAAAGTGCTCCTAAATGAATGTTGATCTGCACTGTCACAGCACGGCCTCCGACGGCGCCCTGTCGCCTTCGGCCTTGGTCGCCCGGGCCTTCGAGCATGGGGTGCAAACGTTGGCGCTGACCGATCACGACACCCTCGAAGGCCTGGCCGAGGCACGCCAGGCCTGTCACGAGCAGGGCATGCGCTGGGTCAGTGGGGTGGAGCTGTCGTGCACCTGGGGCGGGGCGACCATCCACATATTGGGTTACGACTTCCCGTTGGATGCACCGCCCTTGCTCGAAGCCATCGAAGCCTTGCACCGCGGCCGCTGGTTACGCGCCGAGGAAATCGACAAGCGGCTGGCTGGCAAGGGCATGCCCGGAGCCCTTGAGGGCGCACGGGCCGTGCAGCAGGAGCTGGGCGACAGCGGCAATGCTCCGGCGCGGCCGCATTTTGCCGAGTTTCTGGTGCGCGCCGGCCACGTCAAGGATCGCGGCGAGGCGTTTCGCAAGTGGCTGGGCGCCGGCAAGCTGGGCGACGTCAAGCTGCATTGGCCAACCCTCGAGGAAACCGTTGCCACGCTGCGCCGGTCCAACGCATGGGTGAGCCTGGCCCATCCGATGCATTACGACCTGACCCGCAGCAAGCGCAGACGCCTGATTGCCGACTATATTCAGGCAGGTGGACAGGCACTTGAAGTGGTCAATGGGATGATGCCGGCCGAGCAAGTGGGCACGATGTCCATCCTTACCCGTGAGTTCGGGCTGCTGGCAAGCGCTGGCAGTGACTTCCACGGCCCCGGCACCTGGGGCGAGATCGGTGCCTATCGGCCATTGCCCGAGGACCTGCCACCCCTGTGGCGCCGATTCAGCCATGAACAGCCTTTGGCGGTATGAACAGGATGACTACGTGAGCCAATTTTTCCAGATTCATGCGGAAAACCCGCAGGCGCGCCTGATAAAACAGGCTGTCGAGATCATTCGCAAGGGCGGGGTGGTGGTCTATCCAACCGACTCGGCCTACGCCCTGGGCTGCCAGATCGGCGATAAAAGCGCTATCGAGCGGGTTCGCCGCTTGCGTCAGCTGGACAAGCAACACAACTTCACCTTGCTGTGCTGCGACCTGTCGCAGATGGGGCTGTTCGCCAAGATCGACACCTCCACCTTCCGCCTGCTCAAGGCACATGTCCCTGGGCCCTACACGTTCATCCTCAATGCCACCCGGGAAGTCCCGAGGCTGCTGATGCACGAAAAGCGCCGGACGATCGGCCTGCGCGTGCCATCCAATCCCATCGTTCTGGCGCTGCTTGAGGAAATGGGCGAGCCGCTGATGAGCGTGAGCCTGATCCTGCCGCCCGATGAAGAGCCGATGACCGATCCGTACGAGATCCGTCAACGCCTGGAACGCAACGTCGACCTGATCATCGATGGCGGTTACGGCGATCTCAAGGCCTCGACCATCATCGACCTTACCGGTGATGAACCTGCCTTGATCCGTGAAGGATGCGGTGACCCCACGCCGTTCATGGTCGACGCGTGAGCCAGCTGGAAACGCCCGAGGCGCCGGTCGCAGAGTCCGAGTCGCCGCAGCAGTTGCAGTTGGCGCTGGTCTACGGCGAGGCCCTGACCGAAATGCCGGTGGACCTGTACATCCCGCCGGACGCCCTGGAAGTCATTCTCGAGGCCTTCGAGGGGCCGCTGGACCTGTTGCTGTACCTGATCCGTAAACAGAACATCGACATCCTCGACATCCCGGTGGCAGAGATCACTCGCCAGTACATGGGCTACGTCGAGTTGATGAAGAGCGTGCGCCTGGAACTGGCCGCGGAGTACCTGGTGATGGCGGCGATGCTCGCCGAGATCAAGTCGCGCATGTTGCTGCCGCGCTCGGCCGAGGTCGAAGAAGAAGAGGGTGACCCGCGCGCCGAGCTGATTCGTCGGCTACAGGAGTACGAGCGCTTCAAGGCCGCGGCCGAGGGCATCGACGAATTGCCGCGGGTCGGGCGCGATGTCGTCGTGCCGCGCCTGGAGGCGCCTCAGGCCAAGGTGCGCAAGCTGTTGCCGCAGGTCAGCCTGGAAGAGTTGTTGGTGTCCATGGCCGAGGTCATGCGTCGCAACGACCTGTTCGAAAGCCACCAGATCACCCGCGAGACCTTGTCCACTCGCGAACGCATGAGCGAGGTGCTGGAGCGCCTCAAGGGCGGGGCTTTCGTGCCGTTCATCGAATTGTTCGCCAGCGAAGAGGGCAAGCTGGGTGTGGTGGTGACCTTCATGGCGATTCTTGAGCTGGTGAAGGAATCGCTGGTCGAACTGGTGCAGAATGCGCCTTTCGCGCCCATCCATGTGCGGTTGCGCGCCGAGTCTGTCGAAGAACCCGATGAATCTGAATGAACCCCGCGACCTGGCGTCGCTGATCGAAGCCTTCTTGCTCGCTTCGGGCAAACCACAATCGCTCGAACGCCTCTACGAGCTGTTCGAGGAGGCCGAGCGCCCCGAGCCCAAGGTATTCAAGAAGGCCTTGGAAGTGCTCGGCAAGTCCTGCGCCGGGCGTGCGTTCGAACTCAAGGAGGTGGCCAGCGGTTATCGGCTACAGATCCGTGAGGATTATGCGCCCTGGGTTGGCCGGTTATGGGAGGAGCGCCCGCAGCGATATTCCCGTGCACTGCTCGAAACCATGGCGTTGATCGCCTACCGCCAGCCGATCACCCGCGGCGAAATCGAGGATGTGCGGGGGGTGGCGGTCAACAGCAACATCATCAAGACCCTGATGGAGCGCGAGTGGATCCGCGTGGTCGGTTATCGCGAGGTCCCAGGTCGGCCGGCCATGTTCGCGACCACCAAGGCGTTTCTCGATCATTTCAACCTCAAGAGTCTGGATGAGCTGCCTGCGCTGGCCGAACTGCGTGAGATGGAGCCGGAGTCTGGGCCGGTTCTGGACCCGGATGACGCTCCGGTGCCGGCGCATCTGCAGGCGCTGGCCGATGCCAGCCTGGGAGAGGAAGAGGTCGTGGGCGAGCCAAAGGAAGAAACCAGTTTCCGTAGCCTGCTGGTGGAGCTGGATCAGATGGAAGAGGGGTTGAAGACCGATTTCGACGATCTGCGCGAAGAAGAGCCTGAGGTTTCGGTCGAGGACGAGGGCAAGTTGCAGCCCTGATGGGTGTGCTGTCCGTGCCGGCCTCTTCGCGGGACAAGCCCGCTCCTACAGGGACGACGCCGCACTTGTGGGAGCGGGCTTGTCCCGCGAAGAGGCCGGCACTGCCCACTACCATTAGGCAGAAACAGCGAACAAAGCCTACGAAACCCTCTACGCTCCAGTGCGTTCCCAACCCGAACCGCGTATGATGCGCGGCCTTTTGGCGCGTTCGTCGCCAGAACCCTGATTTTCATTCCTACACCGGGAGGTGCCCAGATGAGTGAGCAAGACCTGCAACATACCGAAACCACCCCTCCATCCGGCGAAAAGCTGCAGAAAGTGCTGGCGCGTATCGGCGTGGGCTCGCGTCGTGACGTCGAGGCCTGGATCAGCCAAGGCCGCATCAAGGTCAATGGCGTCGAGGCCACCCTTGGTCAGCGCGTCGACCTGCATGACGCCATCGCAGTCGACGGCAAGCTGATCAAGCGCGAGGAGGCCGCCGAGGCTACCCGCCGGGTGATCATGTACAACAAGCCTGACGGCGAGATCTGCACCCGTGACGACCCGGAAGGCCGCCCGACCGTCTTCGACCGCCTGCCACGGCCCAAAGAAGGCCGCTGGATCAATATCGGTCGCCTGGACATCAATACCACTGGCTTGCTGCTGTTCACCACCGACGGAGAACTGGCCAACCGCCTGATGCACCCGTCCTACGAGATGGACCGTGAATACGCAGTGCGTGTGCGTGGTGAAGTCGACGACGAGATGATCGAGCGCCTGAAAGCCGGCGTGATGCTCGAGGACGGCCCGGCCAAGTTCACCGACATCCAGAAGGCACCGGGAGGCGAAGGCTTCAACCACTGGTACCACTGCGTGGTGATGGAAGGTCGCAACCGCGAAGTGCGCCGTCTGTGGGAGTCCCAGGGCATGGTCGTCAGCCGCCTGAAGCGCGTGCGCTTCGGCCCGGTGTTCCTCAACTCCGACCTGCCGATGGGGCGCTGGCGTGAAATGACCCAGGGCGAGATCGATATCCTCGCCGCCGAGGTGGGTCTGCAGCCTGTGGCGCTGCCGGCGATGAACCTCAAGACCAAGGACCGTATGGAGCGCATGCAGCGCAAGTCCACCCGGCCGATGGGTCGCAATGAGCGCGTGCGCAATCTGCGTCCGGCCCACGAAGGCAATGCCGCCGAGCGTCCTGCGCGCCAGCCGCGTGAAGAGGCGCCGCGCAAAGGTAGCCGCGGCAGTGCTGTGGCCGAGCGCCCGAGCGACATGCGCAAGCGTCCCGGCAAGCCCGACGGTGACAAGCCGGCAGGCCGTGGTCGCGGCAAGCCGCGTGGTTGATTCGCAGCGGTGACCCAAAGCCAGCCTCCGGGCTGGCTTTTTTGTGCCTGCGATAGGTACTTCAGCTTCGCCAAGCTGTTGAACGGAAAGATTATTTCGGACGACTGGCAAGTTCTCGAACCGCCTTGTAAATAAATTTGTACAGAATCAGGCGAAAGCAGCCACGGTTTCGGATTTTTCCCTCTGCTGTAAACAAGGCTTTCCGCAAACGCCTTGCCTGATAGCACCTCGTGCTCTTCCACCCCCTTGCCGCAACCGCTCTACAACGCTGAGATAGCGGGCATTGCCGTGCGCAAGCAGCCCGACCACAGAGCCGGGCTTACAGAACAAGAAATGGAGGCGCCATGTACGCCGATCACTTTGCCTTTGAAGGCTTTCACCCCAGGCACGCTGCGTTTTTCCTTTGGGAATCGACGCAACGCGTTGACGCCTGCGCGCTTGCAGGGGTATACAGTGCGCCGCGTTTTACCTGTGACCCTCCTGCGTACCCGCGCACTCTTGTTCACCTCCGGCTGCTCAGGCGGTGGCCAAGAAACCCAAGGTAACCACCTTGCCCATTCCGCTGCGCCACGAGCGCGGTGGGTCCGATTCCGTCACAGATAAAAACAATGCAGGTGACTTCGTTCATGAGTGGACAAAACATGCATTCAGGCGAGCTCAAACGGGGCCTGAAGAACCGCCATATCCAGTTGATCGCCCTTGGCGGCGCCATCGGCACCGGCCTGTTCCTCGGCTCGGCCGGGGTGATGAAATCCGCCGGTCCTTCCATGATCCTGGGCTACGCCATCTGCGGCTTCATCGCCTTCATGATCATGCGCCAATTGGGCGAGATGATCGTCGAGGAGCCGGTGGCCGGCTCCTTCAGCCACTTCGCCCACACCTATTGGGGCGGCTTTGCCGGCTTCCTTTCCGGCTGGAACTGCTGGGTGCTGTACATCCTGGTCGGCATGTCGGAATTGTCTGCAGTCGGCAAGTACATCCACTACTGGTGGCCGGAGATCCCGACCTGGGTCACAGCGGCTGCGTTCTTCCTGCTGATCAACGCCATCAACCTGATGAACGTCAAGGTGTTCGGCGAGGCCGAGTTCTGGTTCGCGATCATCAAGGTCGCGGCGATCGTCGGCATGATCGGCCTCGGGGCCTACCTGCTGACCAGCGGCAGCGGCGGTCCCGACGCATCGGTGAGCAACCTGTGGTCGCACGGCGGCTTCTTCCCCCATGGGGTCAGCGGCCTGGTGATGGCCCTGGCGTTCATCATGTTCTCCTTCGGTGGTCTGGAGATGCTCGGTTTCACCGCAGCTGAGGCCGACAAGCCCAAGACCGTGATCCCCAAGGCGATCAATCAGGTCATTTACCGCATCCTGATCTTCTATGTCGGTGCCCTGGTCGTGCTGCTGTCGCTGACCCCGTGGGACAGCCTGGTCGCCAGCATCGACGCGTCCGGTGGCAGCTACGGCAGCAGCCCGTTCGTTCAGGTGTTCTCGATGCTGGGCAGTGACGTGGCGGCCCATCTGTTGAACTTCGTGGTACTGACCGCGGCACTGTCGGTGTACAACAGCGGTACCTACTGCAATGCCCGTATGCTGCTGGGCATGGCTGAGCAGGGCGATGCTCCGGCAGCCCTGGCCAAGGTCGACAAGCGCGGCGTGCCGGTGCGCTCGATCCTGGTCTCGGCGGCTGTGACCCTGATCGCCGTGCTGCTCAACTACCTGATGCCGCAGAATGCCCTGGAGCTGTTGATGTCGCTGGTGGTCGCGACCCTGGTGATCAACTGGGCGATGATCAGTTACTCGCACCTGAAGTTCCGCCAGCACCTCGACAGTACCGGGCAGAAGCCTTTGTTCAAGGCGCTGTTCTACCCGTATGGCAACTACCTGGTGCTGGCGTTCGTGGTGCTGATCCTCGGCATCATGCTGATGATTCCTGGCATCCAGGTGTCGGTATATGCGATTCCGGTATGGTTGTTGGTGATGTTCGTGGCCTACCTGGTCAAGAGCAAGCGCAGGTTTGCGGCGCAAGCGGCTGCCAAGTAAGCGTCAGTGTTTGCGGACAAACCCGATGCCAGGTGACTGGCATCGGGTTTTTTGTTGTCTGTGCCGGCCCTTTCGCAGGCGGCAGAAACTTCAGATCTGCTGCAGCAGCCAGCCGCGAAACGCCCGCAGCGAAGGCAACGCTTCGTTCCTCGGCGGGTAGATCAGGTAATAGCTGCGCTGGCTGGCAAACGCTTGTCCAGGGCTGAACAACTCGCCTTTGGCCAGCTCTTCCTCCACCAGAATCCTAGGCACCAGGCCGATGCCGATCCCTGCCCGTACCGCCTGGATCAAGTGCGAAGTCAGCTCGAAGCTCGGCCCCAGACGCATCGCCCGGTGCGCCAGCCCGTGGTGGGAAAACCACTCGCCCCAGGCATGGGGGTTGTTCGCCACGTTCAGCAGCACTTCGTCGCTGATGCGCGCCGGGCTCCAAACCTGGCCGTCAGCCGCGGCCTGGGGCGGCAGGATCACCACCAATTCTTCGGCGTGCAAGCGATGGCAGATCAAGCCTGGCAGATCGTGGCTGGCTACGCCAATGGCCGCATCGATTTCGCTGGTCTCGAAATTGATGGCTTCGATGCGTGAATGAATGTGCACCAGCATGCCGGGGTGCGCCGTGTAGAACGCGTGCAGGCGCGGCAGTAGCCACTTGGAACCGAAGGTCGGCAGCGTCGCCAGGCGCAAGGTACCAACCCCGGACTGATAGGCCAGCGCTTGTAAGGTGGCACTGCGGATTCGCCCAAGTGCCTCGCTCAGCTCGCGCTGGTAAAGGCGGCCGACATCGGTCAGTTGCACCTGGCGGCCTTCGCGACGAAACAGCGTCAGCCCCAGTTGCTGTTCCAATGCCTGTACCTGGCGGCTCACCGCGCTCTGGGTCAGCGACAACTCGGCAGCGGCGCGGGTATAGCTCTCATGCCGGGCAGCGGCCTCGAATGCCAGCAGCAATGACATGGAGGGTGTCAGGTGTCGGTAATTCATTCATAAAAGTCATCGATAGCGGCAGGATTATCCGTTTGCCCCTACGCCGAAAGTACAGGATCATTGGTCTATACGTCATCCCCGTCTCTTACGATCCATGCCAGGGTGACAGGTTTTCCGTGAATTAGCCCCTATACAAGAGGCCATCCTTCGATGATCGCCCAGCTGCAGACTGCCACGCCTAGCGTCAACTACTCCAAATTCCTCGAAGCCCTGCGCAACAGCGGCTTCCGTGGCCAGATCAGCGCCGACTACGGTACCCGTACGGTGCTGGCCACCGACAACTCGATCTACCAGCGCCTGCCGCAGGCGGCGGTGTTCCCGCTGGACGTCGACGATGTGGCTCGGGTCGCTACGCTGATGGGCGAACCACGCTTCCAACAGGTCAAGCTTACCCCACGCGGTGGCGGCACCGGGACCAATGGCCAATCGCTGACCGACGGCATCGTCGTCGACCTGTCACGGCACATGAACAAGATCCTCGAGATCAACGTCGAAGAGCGCTGGGTACGGGTCCAGGCCGGTACGGTCAAGGACCAGCTCAACGCTGCGCTCAAGCCTCACGGGCTGTTCTTCGCCCCTGAGCTGTCTACCTCCAACCGCGCCACGGTCGGTGGCATGATCAACACCGATGCCAGTGGCCAGGGCAGTTGCACCTATGGCAAGACCCGCGACCACGTGCTCGAACTGCACAGTGTATTGCTCGGTGGCGAGCGGCTGCACAGCCTGCCGATCGACGATACCGCGCTGGAGCAGGCCTGCGCCGCGTCCGGCCGGGTCGGTGAGGTGTACCGCATGGCGCGCGAGATTCAGGAAACCCAGGCCGAGCTGATCCAGACCACCTTTCCCAAGCTCAACCGCTGCCTGACCGGGTACGACCTGGCGCACCTGCGTGACGAGCAGGGCCGTTTCAACCTCAATAGCGTGTTGTGCGGCGCCGAGGGTTCGCTGGGCTATGTGGTGGAGGCCAAGCTCAACGTACTGCCGATTCCGAAATATGCGGTGCTGGTCAACGTGCGCTACACCAGCTTCATGGACGCTCTGCGCGACGCCAACGCGCTGATGGCGCTCAAGCCGCTGTCGATCGAGACGGTGGACTCCAAGGTGTTGATGCTGGCGATGAAGGACATCGTCTGGCACAGCGTTGCCGAATACTTCCCGGCCGACCCCGAGCGTCCGACCCTGGGCATCAACCTGGTGGAGTTCTGCGGCGACGAGCCGGCCGAGGTCAATGCCCGGGTCGACGCGTTCATCGAGCACCTGCGCAGCGACACCAGTGTCGAGCGCCTGGGTCATACCCTGGCCGAAGGCGCCGAGGCGGTGACCCGCGTGTACACCATGCGCAAGCGTTCGGTGGGTTTGCTCGGCAACGTCGAAGGTGAAGTCCGCCCGCAGCCATTCGTCGAGGATACCGCGGTGCCGCCGGAGCGGCTGGCCGACTACATCGCCGACTTCCGTGCGCTGCTCGACGGCTATGGCCTGTCCTACGGGATGTTCGGCCACGTCGACGCCGGGGTGCTGCATGTGCGCCCGGCGCTGGACATGAAAGATCCGGCCCAGGCGGCCTTGGTCAAGCCAATTTCCGATGCCGTGGCGGCGCTGACCAAGAGCTACGGTGGCCTGCTCTGGGGCGAGCACGGCAAGGGTCTGCGCTCGGAGTACGTGCCGGAGTACTTCGGCGAGTTGTACCCTGCGCTGCAACGCCTGAAAGGCGCGTTCGATCCGCACAACCAACTCAACCCCGGCAAGATCTGCACCCCGCCGGACAGTGCCGAAGGCCTGACCAAGGTCGATGGCGTGACCCTGCGCGGCGACCTCGACCGAACCATCGACGAGCGCGTCTGGCAGGACTTCGCCAGTGCCGTGCACTGCAATGGCAACGGCGCCTGCTACAACTACGACCCCAACGACGCCATGTGCCCGTCGTGGAAGGCCACCCGTGAACGCCAGCATTCGCCCAAGGGCCGTGCTTCGCTGATGCGTGAATGGCTACGTCTGCAGGGCGAGTCCAACATCGATGTGCTGGCGGCGGCGCGCAACAAGGTCTCTTGGCTCAAGGGCCTGCCGGCGCGGCTGCGCAACAATCGAGCGCGCGATCAGGGTCAGGAGGACTTCTCCCATGAGGTCTACGACGCCATGGCTGGCTGCCTGGCGTGCAAGTCATGCGCCGGGCAATGCCCGATCAAGGTCAATGTGCCGGACTTCCGATCGCGCTTCCTCGAGCTCTATCATGGCCGCTACCAGCGTCCGCTGCGGGACTACCTGATCGGCTCGCTCGAATTCACCATTCCGTACCTGGCCCATGCGCCGGGGCTGTACAACGCGGTGATGGGCTCGAAGTGGGTGAGCAAGCTGCTGGCCGACAGGGTCGGGATGGTCGACAGCCCGCTGATCAGCCGTTTCAATTTCCAATCGACCCTGACCCGCTGCAAGGTCGGGGTGGCCAGTGTTCCGGCCTTGATGGAACTGACCCCGGCGCAGCGCGAGCGCAGCATCGTGCTGGTGCAGGATGCCTTCACCCGTTACTTCGAGACGTCGGTGCTGGCCAATTTCATCGAGCTGGCCCATCGCCTAGGCCATCGTGTGTTCCTCGCGCCTTACAGCGCCAACGGCAAGCCGCTGCACGTGCAGGGCTTTCTCGGTGCCTTCGCCAAGGCGGCGATCCGCAATGCCACCCAGCTCAAGGCCCTGGCCGATTGCGGCGTGCCGCTGGTGGGCCTGGACCCGGCAATGACCCTTGTCTATCGCCAGGAGTACCAGAAGGTGCCGGGCCTGGAGGGCTGCCCGACGGTCTTGCTGCCCCAGGAGTGGCTGGTCAAGGTGCTGCCAGAACAGGGCGCGCCAGCAGCGCCGGTGCCTTTCCGCCTGATGGCGCACTGCACCGAGAAGACCAACGTGCCGGCCAGTACCAAGCAATGGGAGCAGGTGTTCGCTCGCCTGGGGCTGAAGCTGGTGACCGAGGCTACCGGTTGCTGCGGCATGTCCGGTACCTATGGGCACGAGGCGCGTAACCAGGAGACTTCGCGGACCATCTTCGAGCAGTCCTGGGCGACCAAGCTGGACAAGCAGGGGGAGGCCTTGGCCACGGGCTATTCGTGCCGTAGCCAGGTCAAGCGCATGACCGAGCGGCAGATGCGCCATCCGTTGGAGGTGGTGCTGCAGTACGCGCAGCGTTGAAGCCTGGTGGGGTCGTTTCGGGCCTCTTCGCGGGCAAGCCCGCTCCCACAGGAGTTATTCCGGCCCTAAGAGCGCCGTTGTACCTGTGGGAGCGGGCTTGCCCGCGAAGAGGCCCATAACGGCACCTGAAAAATCAGATCAATGCACCTGCTTGCGCCCCACCCGCGCCTGCCGGTACAGATACAAACTCAACACCAGCCCACACGCCGCCGCCCCGGCGGCGAACAGGAACATCGAAGCAAAGCCGAACCCAGCCGCCACCGCCCCCACCAGCGGTCCGGTAATCCCCAGCGACAGGTCGATGAACAACGAGTAGGCCCCCACCGCCGACCCGCGGTTGGCGGCCGAGACCTGATTTACCGCCTCAACTCCCAGTGCCGGGAACACCAGGGAGAACCCGAACCCGCTCAGTGCCGCACCTGCCAGGGCCAGCTCGGCATTGGGCGCGAGCCACAGCATCAACAATCCCAGCGTTTCCACCGACAGGCACACGATAGCGACGCGGAAACCGCCGATACGGTTGATCAGGTTGCCGAACAGCAGGCGCGCGCTGATGAAGCTGGCTCCGAACAGGCTCAGGGTCAGGGCTGCATCGCTCCAGCCGCGGCTGCTGTAGTACAGGGTGATGAAAGTAGCGATGGTGCCGAAGCCGATCGACCCCAAGGCCAGCCCCGACCCATGCGGGAGGACTTTGCCCAGCACGCGCAGGAACGGCAGGCGCACGCCGCTGACGATGGGCGCGGCACGTTTGGGCCAGGCCAGCAGCAGGCCGATCACGCCGAGCAGGATGATGCTCACCCCCATGCTCCACAGCCCCAGGTGCTTGACCATCACCACGCCCAGCGGCGCACCGATCGCCAATGCGCCGTAGCTGGCGATGCCGTTCCAGGAAATGACCTTGGCGGTGTTCTCGGCACCGACCCGGCCGATGCCCCAGCCAATCGAGCCCGATCCCACCAGGCTTTCGGCGCTGCCCAGTACCAGTCGGCCGACGAACAGGCAGGTCAGGCTCACCCAGGGCAGCTCGGTGAGAAACGCACAGGCCAGCATGAATACGCCGCTCAGGCCGCATCCGGCCAGGCCGTACATGACCGCCTTCTTGCTGCCCCGGGTATCGATGATGCGGCTGGCGGTAGGGCGGCTGAGCAGGGTGGCCAGGTACTGCACGCTGATCACCAGTCCGGCGATCACGGCACTGAAACCCAGTTCGTTGTGCACATAACCGGGCAGCACGGCCAGCGGGATGCCGATGTTCAGGTAGCCAATGAAAGTGAACAGGACGATGGACACCACTTGGGCGGTGATGGCCAATGAAGAGAGACGGCTGGGTGGCATTGCGCGGTCCATTGCTGCGGTAGGACGGGTGTGGTATGTCGACATCTTAACCACGGCAGGGACGTTTGTGGGTGAAGCTTTTCAGCAGACCTTCAGACCGGGTATGCGAGTATCCAGGTCAAGCTGAAAGCTACCTGCGGGTAGTCCAGGGGGGCGCAGAGCGGGCTATGCAGGCGGTGGTGCTCGGCATCGAGCGCGTTGATGCAGGAGAAGATCTCGGTGACGTCGAAGTCGTGTGGACGGTGTGAAAACGTGATGACGGGGGTGGCCCGCAGGTCAGCCGTTTTCACACAGTCGGAGGGATGCGCGGTTATTCCTGGTCAGCGCTGGATTTATCGTCGCCATCCTCGACGGCAGGCGTCGGTTCGGTGTGGGCGGCAACGGTTTGCTCTTCGGGGTTCAGGCTTGGGAAGGGAAGATTCGGGATTTCATGCATCTCGTCGTTCCTCGCAAGTGTGAGTGAAAAGGCTGCGCCAGGCGCGTTTCTAGGCTTGTTCAAGCTGGGGCAGGATACACAAGTCTGGATGACAGTTTGTATTTTTTCCCGGTCGCTGGTCGGTTTTGCGGGCGGATACCGGACAAAACCTACCCGAAAAGGGGCCTGTCAGCGGCCCCCTGGTGCAGCGTTCACTTACGCCCTTCGGCGGTTTCGGCGACCTTGTCGGTGCGTGCACACATGATGAAGTCATTGCGGTGCAGGCCCTTGATCGAGTGGCTCCACCAAGTGACGGTGACTTTGCCCCACTCGGTGAGCAAGCCAGGATGATGCCCTTCGGCCTCGGCGATTTCGCCGATGGCGTTGGTGAACGCGAGGGCATGCTTGAAGTTCTTGAACAGGAACACGCGCTCAAGCTCCATGTGGCCGTCACGAACTTCGATGTTCCAGTCCGGGATCTCGCGGATCAGCTCGGCCAGCTCTTCGTCGGTCACTTTCGGTGCGTCGGCGCGGCAGGCTTCGCAGTGGGCTTGGTTCAAGGCATTCATGATTGTCTTCCGTTCGAGTTGTGGTCGGGGGGGGGGCGGTTCAGGCGGCGGCCCTGGGAGGGAATTTCGGGGCGTGCAGACCAAGCTGCATGGCCTGCTGGACCATGCCCATGATGTCTTCGTGGGCCAGGTCGAACAGGCGCTTCAAATTCGGCAGCACGAAGTACAGTGGTTGCAGGATGTCGATGCGATACGGCGTGCGCATGGCTTCGATCGGGTCGAAGGCCTGGTGTTCCGGCTCGCCGGACAGGCAGTACACGGTTTCCTTGGGGGAGGACAGGATGCCGCCGCCGTAGATCTTGCGACCTTGCGGGGTTTCCATCAGACCGAACTCGATGGTCATCCAGTACAACCGCGCCAGGTACACGCGCTGTTCCTTGCTGGCCGCCAGGCCCAGCTTGCCATAGGTATGGGTGAATTCGGCGAACCAGGGGTTGGTCAGCAGCGGGCAGTGGCCGAAGATCTCGTGGAAGATATCGGGCTCCTGCAGGTAGTCGAGCTCTTCCGGGGTGCGGATGAACGTCGCTACCGGGAAGCGCTTGCTGGCCAGCAGCTCGAAGAAGGTCTGGAAGGGGATCAGCGCCGGTACACGCGCAACCTGCCAGCCGGTGGTGGCCGCCAGAACCTTGTTGATCTCGCCCAACTGCGGGATGCGATCGTGGGGCAGTTTGAGCTGGTCGATGCCGTCCAGGTATTCCTGGCAGGCACGGCCTTCGATGACCTTGAGCTGGCGGGTGATCAAGGTGTTCCACACCGCATGCTCGGTTTGCGGGTAGTCGATGAAGCCGTGCGCATCGGGCTCGCGTGCCACGTATTGCGTCTGTTTCATGTGGCTCTCCTGGTGAGGGCTTTCTTGTTATGTCCACGCTATGACTTGGACATTACCTCCTGCGCGGTGGTTTGCACGGGGCAGGGCAGTGCTACCAGGGGGGTCGTGGAGTGAAATTTCGTAACGATTATTTTACAAAATATGCGAGGTGGCGGAAAATCCGTAGCATCCAGCTGGCGCCTGATGGAAATCTGTCAGCTTATCTTTACGAATTTTCTGCGCGTGATTGAAAAAATCCCGTGCCCGAGAGCTTCCATGCGTATCAAAGTGCATTGCCAGAACCGCATTGGCATCCTTCGCGACATCCTCAACCTGCTGGTGGAGTACGGCATCAATGTGCTGCGTGGCGAGGTCGGTGGCGACCACGGCAACGCCATCTACCTGCACTGTCCGAACCTGATCAATCTGCAGTTCCAGGCACTGCGCCCGAGGTTCGAGGCTATTGTCGGCGTATTCGGCGTCAAGCGCGTGGGCCTGATGCCCAGTGAGCGGCGCCACATGGAGCTCAATGCACTGCTCGGTGCGTTGGAGTTTCCGGTGCTGTCGATCGACATGGGCGGCAGCATCGTCGCCGGCAATCGTGCGGCGGCGCAGTTGTTGGGCGTGCGGGTCGATGAGGTACCAGGGCTGCCACTGGCGCGCTATGTCGAGGATTTCGATCTGCCCGAACTGGTGCGGGCCAACAAGTCGCGGATCAATGGCTTGCGGATCAAGGTCAAGGGCGATGTGTTCCTGGCCGATATCGCGCCGTTGCAGTCCGAGCACGATGACAGCGAGGCATTGGCCGGCGCGGTGCTGACCCTGCACCGCGCCGACCGTATTGGTGAGCGTATCTACAACGTGCGTAAGCAGGAGTTGCGAGGCTTCGACAGCATCTTCCAGAGCTCGCGGGTGATGGCGGCGGTGGTGCGCGAAGCACGGCGCATGGCGCCGCTGGATGCCCCGCTGCTGATCGAGGGCGAGACCGGTACGGGTAAGGAGTTACTGGCTCGGGCCTGCCACCTGGCCAGCCCGCGCGGGCAGTCGCCGCTGATGGCGCTCAATTGTGCCGGCCTGCCCGAATCCATGGCCGAGACCGAACTGTTCGGTTATGGTCCTGGCGCCTTCGAGGGAGCACGTGCCGAAGGCAAGTTGGGGCTGCTGGAGCTGACGGCGGGCGGTACGTTGTTCCTCGACGGGGTCGGCGAGATGAGCCCGCGCTTGCAGGTCAAATTGCTGCGCTTCCTGCAGGATGGCTGTTTCCGCCGGGTGGGCAGCGACGAGGAGGTTTACCTGGATGTGCGGGTTATCTGCGCTACCCAGGTCGATCTGTCCGAATTGTGCGCCCGCGGCGAGTTCCGCCAGGACCTGTATCACCGGCTCAACGTGCTGTCGTTGCACATTCCGCCGCTGCGAGAGTGCATGGATGGTCTGGAAGGGTTGGTGCAGCACTTTCTCGACCAGGCCAGCCGGCAGATCGGCTGTGCCATGCCGCGCTTGGCGCCGGCGGCGATGGACAAGTTGGGACAGTACCACTGGCCAGGCAACGTAAGGCAACTGGAAAACGTATTGTTCCAGGCCGTTTCGCTATGTGAGGGCGGTGTGGTGAAAAGCGAACATATCCGCTTGCCAGATTATGGCGCACGCCAACCTTTGGGCGACTTTTCCCTGGACGGGGATCTTTCGCAGATCGTCGGGCGGTTCGAAAAAGCGGTATTGGAAAGTTTATTGGCAGAATTTCCCAGTAGCCGGGCTTTAGGCAAGCGATTAGGTGTTTCGCACACCACAGTGGCCAATAAGCTGCGCGAATACAGTCTGGGTAAGTCTGCGGATTAATGTTCGGTTATTTAATCGAAGTTTAATCTTGGTGCGTCGGTGCATTGCCGGTGAAGGGGCCCTCGCAGCAGGGCCCCGCTTCATCGATCAGCCGTTGGAGCAGCCGTTACCCATCACGCGGTACTCCAGAATGTGCCGCTGGCCCTTGGAGTCTTCATAGGTCATGCGGGCTGGCACGACTTCGCAGACGTTGGGCACCTCGCTCATGGAAATGACCCGGGCGATGTCCAGGTGTTGCGAGTAGCTGTAGTGTTCGACCGGGATCTGCTCGACATCTTTTGCTTCATCGGCCAGTGCCGCGCCGCAAAAACCGCCAAGTACCAATACCAGTAAAGCTTTCATTTTCATTTTACCTGTCTAAGGTCGTGATGAGGTGCGCGGCACTTGTGGCGCCGCGAGTACAGCCAAGTTTCAACTATCGGGATTAGAGGAGGATTAACGTTTGCCTTCGTGGGGGCTGTTACCAGTTGTTAATCGTCTTTGCCTTGTTGGCGAGATGAAGTTTATGCCTCGTTAGTTGCGGGAAACAGGGTCTGTTTTGATAAAGTTTTTCGGCCTTTTGACAGAATCGGTAACAATCGCCCTGGCGGACCCCTCCTGGCTTTTTCCTCGCCTGGCCGTCGCCCGCGGGCTAGAGGCCCCGCGCCAGAGCTGGGCCGACTCGCCACGCAGCGCTACTACCATCGTCGAATGGATTTTCCGGCTCTGGTACAGTTACAAACGATTCATACGGTTTCATACAAAAACAACTATTACACCGAGGTAACACAGATGAGTGCGGCTCCACTGTATCCCGTTCGTCCCGAGGTTGCGGCCACCACCCTGACCGACGAGGCCAGCTACAAGGCCATGTACCAGCAATCGGTGATCAACCCGGACGGATTCTGGCGCGAGCAGGCCCAGCGTCTCGACTGGATCAAGCCCTTCAGCAAGGTCAAGCAGACCTCCTTCGACGACCATCACGTGGACATCAAGTGGTTCGCCGACGGCACTCTGAACGTTTCCTCCAACTGCCTGGACCGCCATCTCGAAGAGCGTGGCGACCAGCTGGCGATCATCTGGGAGGGCGATGACCCTTCCGAGCACCGCAACATCACCTACCGGGAACTCCACGAACAGGTCTGCAAGTTCGCCAACGCGCTGCGCGGGCAGGATGTGCACCGCGGCGACGTGGTGACCATCTATATGCCGATGATTCCCGAGGCGGTGGTGGCCATGCTGGCTTGCGCCCGTATCGGTGCGATCCACTCGGTGGTGTTCGGCGGTTTCTCTCCCGAAGCCCTGGCTGGGCGGATCATCGATTGCAGGTCCAAGGTGGTGATCACCGCTGACGAGGGTGTGCGCGGCGGTCGTCGTACTCCGCTCAAGGCCAATGTCGACCTGGCCCTGACCAACCCTGAAACCAACAGCGTGCAGAAGATCATCGTGTGCAAGCGCACCGGTGGCGAGATCGCCTGGCACCAGCACCGCGACATCTGGTACGAAGACCTGATGAAGGTCGCGTCCAGCCACTGCGCGCCAAAGGAAATGGGGGCCGAGGAGCCGCTGTTCATCCTTTACACTTCCGGCTCCACCGGTAAGCCCAAGGGTGTGTTGCACACCACCGGCGGCTACCTGGTGTATGCCGCGCTGACCCACGAGCGGGTCTTCGACTATCGCCCAGGCGAGGTCTACTGGTGCACCGCCGACGTCGGTTGGGTCACCGGCCACAGCTACATCGTCTACGGCCCGCTGGCCAATGGGGCGACCACGCTGCTGTTCGAAGGCGTGCCGAACTACCCGGACATCACCCGCGTGTCGAAGATCGTCGACAAGCACAAGGTCAACATCCTCTACACCGCACCGACCGCCATCCGTGCCATGATGGCCGAAGGCGAGGCAGCCGTGGCTGGCGCCGATGGCTCGAGCCTGCGCCTGCTGGGCTCGGTCGGTGAGCCGATCAACCCCGAAGCCTGGAACTGGTACTACAAGACCGTGGGCAAGGAGCGTTGCCCGATCGTCGATACCTGGTGGCAGACCGAGACCGGTGGCATCTTGATCAGCCCACTGCCGGGGGCCACGGGGCTGAAGCCTGGCTCGGCGACCCGACCGTTCTTTGGTGTGGTGCCGGCGCTGGTGGACAACCTGGGCAACCTGATCGAAGGCGCCGCCGAGGGCAACCTGGTGATCCTCGACTCCTGGCCGGGCCAGTCGCGCTCGCTGTACGGTGACCACGACCGTTTCGTCGACACCTACTTCAAGACCTTCCGTGGCATGTACTTCACCGGTGACGGTGCCCGCCGTGACGAGGATGGCTACTACTGGATCACCGGGCGGGTCGAT
Source organism: Pseudomonas putida (assembly GCF_004357765.1). Classification (GTDB taxonomy): domain Bacteria; phylum Pseudomonadota; class Gammaproteobacteria; order Pseudomonadales; family Pseudomonadaceae; genus Aquipseudomonas; species Aquipseudomonas putida_U. Next base: position 234,813 of record NZ_SMTE01000007.1, read on the forward strand.
GACGTGCTCAACGTCTCCGGGCACCGCATGGGCACCGCCGAGATCGAAAGCGCCATGGTCGCCCACAGCAAGGTGGCCGAAGCGGCAGTGGTGGGGGTGCCGCACGACATCAAAGGCCAGGGCATCTACGTCTACGTCACTCTCAATGCCGGCGAAGAGCCGAACGAGCAACTGCGCCTGGAGCTGAAGAACTGGGTGCGCAAGGAGATCGGTCCGATCGCCTCGCCGGATGTGATCCAGTGGGCGCCGGGTTTGCCGAAGACCCGCTCGGGCAAGATCATGCGGCGCATCCTGCGTAAGATCGCCACGGCTGAATACGATGCGCTGGGCGATATTTCGACCCTGGCCGACCCAGGCGTGGTGCAGCACCTGATCGACACTCACAAGGCGATGAGCCTGGTGTCAGCCTGATCGGCCGCGAGGCTGCCTGAGGCAGTTACTGGTCGAGTGTCAAAACCATAAAACCCCGTCGGCTGTACCGGCGGGGTTTTTGCTTCGCTGTTACCGACAGACATCGGTAACTATTCTGTCACCGTTTTCGCACGCTAACGGGGCGCTAGGAAACATCGGCGTTCCATTTCGGTGCGGGTTTGTAGGGATTTTTTGCAAGGTCGCACGCTTCACTTGCCGTAATACAAGGCTTTGCGAATAATAGGCCCGTTAATTGCTAGTTCTATAGGTTCTATTCCCTTGGCTCTTGCATATTTTGCATAGACTGTCAACTGCGCTCGCAGCGATTTCTAGCGCTTCTATAAGTAGTTGTCGCTTTCAAGAAATATCGACTAACGGGCTGTCGTTAAAATGCCATTCACTCGCTCGTGGTCTGCGACCTTGGTCGATACCCCGCGGCTCGCGTTGTACCCCTTCGCATGTCGGGCAGCTGTTACCCCTGCCTTGTATTGCCCCGTAACGATGGAGTTACCTGATGAAGAAACTCGCACTGCTTGGCGCTCTGGCGCTGTCCGTGTTCTCCCTGGTGTCGCAGGCCGATGAAAAACCTCTGAAAATCGGTATCGAAGCCGCTTATCCACCATTCGCCTTCAAACAGCCCGATGGCAGCATCGCCGGCTTCGACTACGACATCGGCAACGCTTTGTGCGAAGAGATGAAGGCCAAGTGCACCTGGGTCGAGCAGGAGTTCGACGGCCTGATCCCGGCATTGAAGGTCCGCAAGATCGACGCCATCCTGTCGTCCATGTCGATCACCGAGGACCGCAAGAAGTCGGTCGACTTCACCAAGCGCTACTACCTGACCCCGGCACGCCTGGTGATGAAGGAAGGCACCGTGGTCAGCGACAGCCTCGATGAGCTGAACGGCAAGAAGATCGGCGTGCAGCGGGGCTCGATCCACGACCGTTTCGCCAAGGAAGTCCTGGCCGCCAAGGGCGCCACCGTAGTGCCGTACGGCACTCAGAACGAGATCTACCTGGACGTGGCCGCCGGTCGTCTGGACGGCACCGTGGCCGATGCCACCCTGCTCGAGGATGGTTTCCTGAAAACCGACGCCGGCAAAGGCTTCGCCTTCGTCGGGCCATCGTTCACCGACGTCAAGTACTTCGGTGATGGCGTCGGCATTGCCGTGCGCAAGGGCGACAAGGCCAACGCAGATCGTATCAATGCCGCCATCGACGCGATCCGTGCCAACGGCAAGTACAAAGAAATCGAGCAGAAGTACTTCAACTTCGACATCTACGGTCCAGACTCCAAGTAATACGTCTGGCTCCACCTGTGCAATGGTGCAAACAGCAGGGAGGCTGAGGTTTGCACCATTTTTCATTGTCTAGGTCGAGGACCTCAACATGTTGAAAGGCTACGGGGCAGTCATCCTCGACGGGGCGTGGCTGACGCTACAGCTCGCCCTGTCGTCGATGGCCCTGGCCATCGTGCTCGGCCTCATCGGCGTGGCGCTGCGCTTGTCGCCGGTGCGCTGGCTGGCTTGGCTGGGCGATCTGTACGCCACGGTGATCCGTGGTATCCCGGACTTGGTCCTGATTCTGCTGATCTTCTACGGCGGGCAGGACATCATCAATAGACTGGCACCGCTGCTCGGTTATGAGGACTACATCGACCTCAACCCATTGGCGGCGGGTATCGGTACCCTGGGGTTCATCTTCGGCGCCTACCTGTCGGAAACCTTCCGTGGTGCGTTCCTTGGTATCCCCAAAGGGCAGGCCGAGGCCGGCGTGGCCTACGGCATGAGTGCGCGCCAGGTGTTTTTCCGTATCCAGGTGCCACAAATGATCCGCCTGGCCATTCCGGGCTTCACCAACAACTGGCTGGTACTGACCAAGGCCACGGCACTGATTTCGGTGGTGGGCCTGCAGGACATGATGTTCAAGGCCAAGCAGGCGGCCGATGCCACCCGCGAACCCTTCACGTTCTTCCTGGCGGTGGCTGCACTGTACCTGGTGATCACCAGTGTTTCGTTGCTGGCGCTGAAGTATCTCGAGCGTCGCTATTCGGTAGGCGTCAAGGTGGCTGAGCTATGATCTTCGACTACAACGTGGTCTGGGAGGCCATGCCGCTGTATCTCGGCGGGTTGCTGACCACCCTCAAGCTGCTGGCGCTGTCGCTGTTCTTCGGCCTCTTGGCGGCCATTCCGCTGGGCCTGATGCGGGTGTCCAAGCAGCCGCTGGTGAACCTCGGCGCATGGCTCTACACCTACGTGATCCGCGGCACGCCGATGCTGGTGCAGCTGTTCCTGATCTACTACGGCCTGGCCCAGTTCGAGGCGGTGCGCAGCAGCGTGTTCTGGCCGCTGCTGTCGAGTGCCACGTTCTGCGCTTGCCTGGCCTTCGCTGTCAACACCAGCGCCTACACCGCGGAAATCATCGCCGGCAGCCTCAAGGCCACGCCCCATGGCGAGATCGAAGCGGCCAAGGCCATGGGCATGTCGCGCATGAAGATGTACCGGCGCATCCTGCTGCCCTCGGCCCTGCGCCGGGCGCTGCCGCAGTACAGCAACGAAGTGATCATGATGCTGCAGACCACCAGCCTGGCATCGATCGTCACGCTGATCGACATCACCGGTGCGGCGCGCACGGTCAATGCCCAGTACTACCTGCCTTTCGAGGCCTACATCACGGCGGGCGTATTCTACCTGTGCCTGACCTTCATCCTCGTGCGCCTTTTCAAGATGGCCGAACGCCGCTGGCTCGGCTACCTGGCGCCGCGCAAGCACTGAACGCTCTGTGAGAACCGACAGCATGTACAAACTCGAAGTCCAAGACCTGCACAAGCGCTATGGTAGCCATGAGGTGCTCAAGGGTGTGTCCCTGGCAGCCAAGGCAGGCGATGTGATCAGCATCATCGGCTCCAGTGGTTCGGGCAAATCGACGTTCCTGCGTTGCATCAACCTGCTCGAGCAGCCGCACGCCGGCAAGATCCTGCTCAATAACGAAACGCTCAAGCTGGTGCCAGGCAAGGATGGCGCGCTCAAGGCGGCCGACCCTCGACAGCTGCAGCGTATGCGTTCGCGTTTGTCGATGGTGTTCCAGCATTTCAACCTGTGGTCGCACATGACCGCGCTGGAGAATGTGATCGAGGCGCCTGTGCACGTGCTGGGCGTGAACAAGAAGGAGGCGCTGGAAAAGGCCGAGCACTACCTGGCCAAGGTCGGCGTGGCCCATCGCAAGGACGCCTTCCCAGGCCACATGTCCGGCGGCGAGCAGCAGCGGGTGGCGATCGCCCGCGCCCTGGCCATGGAGCCGGAGGTGATGCTGTTCGACGAGCCGACCTCGGCGCTCGATCCTGAGCTGGTGGGTGATGTGCTCAAGGTCATGCAGGCGCTGGCCCAGGAAGGCCGTACCATGGTGGTGGTGACCCATGAAATGGGCTTCGCCCGCGAAGTCTCCAATCAATTGGTGTTTCTGCACCAAGGGCTGGTGGAAGAGCGCGGCTGTCCGCGCGAGGTGCTGGCCAACCCGCAATCGGAGCGCCTGCGGCAGTTCCTTTCGGGCAGCCTGAAGTAAAGGCTGACGCTTTGCACCATAATAGGGCATGCTGCGCACTGCGCGCGGCGCGCTCCCGGCGGCACAGACTCGAACGACCTCAGGTTCCGGACCTTACCTATGACCACCCAGCGAATCGGTTTTCTCATCTGGCCTGGCACCAAGCCTCTGACCTTGGCGTTGGCCGAAGAAACCCTGCAGGTGGCCCAGCAGGTGCATCCGGACGTGATCTACGAACGGGTGTTCCTGCAGGCCGAGCCAGTCGAACAGGGCGCCTGGCGGCTGCCGGGCGAGCCTTGGAATGGCCGCCTGGAGGGATGCCACAAGCTGTTCCTGCTGGCGGACGAGCCGATCCTGTCCGTGGGCTCGGCGCTGTCCTCTGCGCTCAAGCAGGTGGCGCGCAGTGGCTGCATGATCGGCGGTCTGTCGGCCGGGGTGTATCCGCTGGCCGTGCTCGGTCTGCTCGATGGCTATCGCGCCGCAGTGCATTGGCGCTGGCAGGATGATTTCGCCGAGCGCTTCCCCAGGGTGATCGCCACCAGTCATTTGTTCGACTGGGATCGCGACCGATTGACAGCTTGCGGTGGCATGGCGGTGAGCGACCTGTTGCTGGCGGTGCTGGCCCGTGATCATGGTGCCGAACTGGCCGGGGCGGTGTCGGAGGAGATGGTGGTGGAGCGGATCCGCGAAGGCGGCGAGCGTCAGCGGATTCCGTTGCAGAACCGCCTTGGCTCAAGCCATCCCAAGCTGACCCAGGCCGTGCTGTTGATGGAGGCCAACATCGAGGAGCCCCTGACCACCGACGAGATTGCTCAGCATGTGTGTGTCTCGCGGCGCCAGCTCGAGCGGATCTTCAAGCAGTACCTCAATCGGGTGCCAAGCCAGTATTACCTGGAACTGCGCTTGAACAAAGCGCGGCAGATGCTGATGCAGACCAGCAAGTCGATCATTCAGATCGGGTTGTCGTGCGGGTTTTCCTCGGGGCCGCATTTTTCCAGTGCCTATCGCAATTTCTTCGGCGCCACGCCGCGTGAAGATCGCAATCAACGGCGTAGCAACAGCCCGTTCGAGTTGAGTTCGGCGCCTGCTGAAAAGGGTTGAGTGCGGGGCGGCGCTTTGATTGGGCGGCGCTCGATATCTGCAACACCACAAAACCAGCGCCCTACACCCTACATCCTATACCCTCTACATCCCCCTCCATTTTCCATGTGAACACCCGTTCACCCAGCCCCCTCTCTCCCGTACACTGCGCGATTGCGACAAAGTTTGTCGCATTGCCGAAAGCCCCGGTGAAACTGGGGTTTTGCGCTGTAACAAGTTGTCGCTTGGCCGCAAGGACAGGCGCGGATCAGTCCTTACAATCCCCCCATCGCTCGCCACTTCCAGGCCAGCGTTCCTCTTCAGGAGACTCAGATGTCCGTTGAGCAAGCCCCGGTGCAACGTGCCGATTTCGACCAGGTCATGGTTCCCAACTATTCTCCGGCGGCCTTCATTCCTGTGCGAGGCGAGGGTTCGCGAGTCTGGGACCAGTCGGGCCGCGAGTTGATCGACTTCGCCGGCGGCATCGCGGTGAATGCCTTGGGCCATTGCCACCCGGCGCTGGTCAAGGCCCTGACCGAGCAGGCCAACACCCTCTGGCACGTGTCCAACGTCTTCACCAACGAGCCGGCCCTGCGCCTGGCGCACAAGCTGGTGGACGCGACCTTTGCCGACCGTGCCTTCTTCTGCAACTCCGGCGCCGAGTCCAACGAGGCCGCCTTCAAGCTGGCCCGTCGCGTTGCCCACGACCGCTTCGGTCCGGACAAGCATGAAATCATCGCCACCGTGAACAGCTTCCACGGTCGTACGTTGTTCACCGTCAGCGTTGGCGGCCAGCCCAAGTATTCCGATGGCTTTGGCCCCAAGATCACGGGTATCAGCCATGTGCCATACAACGATCTGGAAGCGTTGAAGGCGCAGATTTCCGACAAGACCTGTGCAGTGGTGATCGAGCCGATCCAGGGCGAGAGCGGCGTGGTCCCGGCCGACAAGGCCTATCTGGAAGGCGCTCGCAAGCTGTGCGACGAGCACAATGCCCTGCTGATCTTCGATGAAGTCCAGACCGGTGTCGGCCGTACCGGCTCGCTGTATGCCTATCAGCACTACGGTGTGACCCCCGACATCCTCACCAGCGCCAAGAGCTTGGGTGGCGGTTTCCCGATCGGTGCCATGCTCACCACCAACGATCTGGCCAAGCATTTCGCCCCCGGTACCCACGGCACCACCTATGGCGGCAACCCACTGGGGTGCGCCGTGGCCTGTGCGGTGCTGGACGTGATCAACACCCCTGAGACCCTGGCCGGTATCAAAGCCAAGCACGAGCGTTTCAAAGTTCGCCTGGAGCACATCGGCCAACAGTACGGCCTGTTCAGCCAGGTGCGTGGGGTTGGACTGTTGATCGGCTGCGTGCTGGCGGACGCCTGGCAGGGCAAGGCCAAAGACGTGCTCAACGCTGCCGAGCAGGAAGGTGTGATGGTGCTGCAAGCCGGCCCGGACGTGGTGCGCTTCGCGCCGAGCCTGGTGGTCGAGGACAGTGATATCGATGAAGGCCTGGAGCGCTTCGAGCGCGCCGTGGCCAAGCTGGTCAAGGGCTGATGCCCGTTCGCCGGCACCCAGGGTGCCGGCGCTACCGATTTTCAATGCGGGTGCGAGTTGGCAGGTTGCTGCCGCATCCGCCGTTTTTCCGTGCCGAGGCTTTCGGCACGCCGACCCGAAAGGAGTGACACCATGCTGGTGATGCGCCCCGCGCAAATGGCTGATCTGAACGACGTGCAGCGCATGGCTGCCGACAGCCCCATTGGTGTCACCTCGCTGCCGGACGATGCCGCCCGTCTGGGCGACAAGATTGCCGCATCCGAGACATCCTTCGCCGCCGAGGTCAGTTTCAACGGCGAGGAGACCTACTTCTTCGTGCTCGAGGACAGTGTGACCGGCAAGCTGGCCGGCTGCTCGGCCATCGTCGCCTCGGCCGGCTACTCCGAGCCGTTCTACAGTTTTCGCAACGAAACGTTCGTGCATGCCTCGCGTGAACTGAAGATCCACAACAAGATCCATGTGCTCTCGTTGTGCCACGACCTCACCGGCAACAGCCTGCTGACCAGCTTCTATGTGTTGCCGGAGCTGGTGAGCAGCGGCTGGGCCGAGCTCAACTCCCGTGGACGGCTGCTGTTCATGGCTTCGCACCCGGAGCGTTTCGCAGATTCGGTGGTCACCGAGATCGTCGGCTACAGCGACGAGCAGGGCGAATCGCCGTTCTGGGACGCCATCGGCCGCAACTTCTTCGACCTCAACTACGCCGATGCCGAACGCTTGTGTGGGGTGAAAAGCCGCACCTTCCTCGCCGAGCTGATGCCGCATTACCCGATCTATGTGCCTCTGCTGCCGGATGCAGCCCAGGAGGCCATGGGGCAGGTCCATCCTCGTGCGCAGATCACCTTCGACATCCTCATGCGCGATGGCTTCGAGACCGAACACTATATCGACATCTTCGACGGCGGGCCGACCCTGCATGCGCGGACCTCGGGCATTCGTTCGATCGCCCAGAGCCGCCTCGCGCCGGTCAAGATCGAAGACGTGCCGGTCAAGGGCGGACGACCGTACCTGGTGTGCAACGGTTTGCTGCAGGACTACCGCGCAGTGTTGCTGGAGCTCGACTGGGTGCCGGGCAAGCCGGTCAGCCTCGACAGCGCAGCGGCTGAGGCTCTGGGTGTGGGCGAAGGCGCCAGCGTGCGCCTGGTTGCGGTCTGAGGCCAGTCGGCATTCTGCGATAGAGAGTTTTTGCGCAGGCCCAAGCCCGCGCACAAGGAGATAGCATGATCGTTCGTCCTGTACGCAGCAGCGATTTACCCGCGCTGATCGAATTGGCACGCAGCACCGGCACCACCGGGTTGACCACGTTGCCGGCCAATGAAGAGCGCCTCGGGCATCGGGTCGGCTGGGCGGAGAAGAGCTTTCGAGGCGAAGCCGAGCGCGGCGATACCGACTACCTGTTCGTGCTGGAGAACGACGAGGGCCTGGTGGTCGGCATCAGTGCCATCGCCGGCGCCGTGGGTCTGCGCGAGCCTTGGTACAACTACCGGGTCGGCCTCACCGTCAGCGCTTCCCAGGAGCTGAACATCTATCGTGAAATCCCCACGCTGTTCCTGGCCAACGACCTGACCGGCAACTCGGAGCTGTGCTCGTTGTTCCTGCGCAGTGACCACCGCAGTGGTCTCAATGGTCGCTTGCTGTCCCGTGCACGCATGCTGTTCATCGCCGAGTTTCCGGAGTTGTTCGGTAACAAGATCATCGCCGAGATGCGTGGCATGTCCGATGAGCATGGGCGCTCGCCGTTCTGGGAGAGCCTGGGCAGGCACTTCTTCAAGATGGAGTTCAGCCAGGCCGACTACCTGACCGGGGTGGGCAACAAATCGTTCATCGCCGAGCTGATGCCCAAGTTCCCGCTGTACACCTGCTTCCTGTCCGACGCCGCGCGCAGCGTGATCGGCCGCGTGCACAGCGACACCGAGCCGGCGCTGGCGATGCTCAAGCAGGAGGGCTTCAGCTACCAGGGCTATGTCGACATCTTCGATGCCGGCCCCGCCATCGAGTGCGAGACCGCCAAGGTTCGCGCGGTGCGTGACAGCCAGACGCTGGTGTTGGCCGTGGGTACGCCGGGCGACGATGCCACGCCTTACATCATCCACAACCGCAAGCGCGACGACTGTCGCATTACCGCAGCCCCGGCACGCCTGGCTGCCGGCACCCTGGTGGTCGATCCGGCGACCGCCAAGCGCCTGCGCATGGGCGCTGGCGACAACGTGCGAGCCGTGCCGCTTTCGGCGAGCCGGGAGGGTCAGTAAATGTCTACCCATTACATCGCAGGTCAATGGCAGGTCGGGCAGGGCGCCCCCTTGCAGTCATTCAACCCGGTCAGCCAGGCACTGGTCTGGCAGGGGCAGGGCGCTGACGCAGCCCAGGTCGAGTCTGCCGTGAAGGCTGCGCGCCAGGCATTTCCGGGCTGGGCGCAACTGAGCCTGGAGGCACGTATCGCCGTACTTGAGGCCTTCGCCGAACAACTCAAGGTGCATGCCGAAGCGTTGGCCCACTGCATTGGCGAGGAGACCGGCAAGCCACTGTGGGAAGCTGCGACCGAAGTCACCAGCATGGCCAACAAGGTGGCGATCTCGGTGCAGAGCTACCGTGAGCGTACGGGTGAGAAGAGCGGTCCGCTGGGCGATGCCAGCGCCGTGTTGCGGCACAAGCCGCACGGTGTGGTGGCAGTGTTCGGCCCCTACAACTTCCCAGGGCACCTGCCCAACGGGCACATCGTTCCGGCATTGTTGGCCGGCAACTGCGTAGTGTTCAAGCCCAGCGAGCTGACGCCCAAGGTCGCTGAACTGACCGTCAACTGCTGGGTCGCCGCCGGGTTGCCGGCCGGCGTGCTCAACCTGGTGCAAGGCGCCCGTGAGACTGGCATGGCCCTGGCTGCCAATCCGGGTATCGATGGTCTGTTCTTCACCGGTTCCAGCCGTACCGGTAACCTGCTGCACCAGCAGTTCGCGGGGCGCCCGGACAAGATCCTGGCGCTGGAACTGGGCGGTAACAATCCATTGCTGGTCGATCAGGTCAAGGACGTGGACGCGGCGGTATACACCATCATTCAGTCGGCCTTCATTTCTGCTGGCCAGCGCTGCACCTGCGCGCGCCGCCTGTTGGTGCCGCAGGGTGACTGGGGCGATGCGCTGCTGGCCCGGTTGGTCGAAGTAAGCCGCAGCATTACCGTGGGCGCCTTCGATCAGCAGCCGGCGCCGTTCATGGGGTCGGTGATCTCTCTGGACGCCGCCCGGGCATTGCTCGCCGCTCAGGCCGAGCTGTTGGGCAAGGGCGCAGTGGGGCTGCTGGAAATGACCCAGCCATATGCCGATGCCGCCTTGCTGACACCGGGCATCGTCGACGTCAGTGGCGTCGCCGAGCGGCCTGACGAGGAATTTTTCGGGCCCTTGCTGCAGGTGATTCGCTACAGCGACTTCGACGCTGCCATCGATGAGGCCAACAACACCCAATACGGACTGGCCGCCGGGCTGTTATCCGATTCGCGTGCTCGTTACCAGTACTTCTGGTTGCGCAGCCGCGCCGGCATCGTCAATTGGAACAAGCAGCTGACCGGTGCCGCCAGCACCGCACCGTTCGGCGGTGTGGGCGCCAGTGGCAACCACCGCGCCAGCGCCTATTACGCTGCGGACTACTGCGCCTACCCTGTGGCTTCGCTGGAGACGGCCTGCCTTGCCCTGCCGGCGACCCTGACGCCGGGTATCACCCTATAACAACAGGCTGCGGAGCCTAGTCGATGAAATCCTACGAAGTGAATTTTGATGGCCTGGTGGGGCCTACCCACAATTACGGCGGCTTGTCCTACGGCAACGTGGCTTCGCAGAGCAACAGCCAGCAGGCCTCCAACCCCCGAGAGGCGGCGCGTCAGGGTTTGGCCAAGATGAAGGCCCTGGTCGATCTGGGCTTCAAGCAGGGGGTGATAGCGCCGCAGGAACGCCCCGACGTGGCCGCGCTGCGCCGCCTTGGCTTTTCCGGCAGTGACGGCGAAGTGATTCAGCGTGCCGCCCGTGAGGCCATGCCTCTGCTGGTCGCTAGCTGTTCGGCGTCGAGCATGTGGGTGGCCAACGCCGCGACCGTCAGTCCCAGTGCCGACACGGCGGACGGGCGCGTGCATTTCACCGCTGCCAATCTCAACTGCAAGTTCCATCGCAGCATCGAGCACCCCACTACCAGCCGTGTGCTGGCGGCGATGTTCGCCGATGAACAGCACTTCGCTCACCATCCGGCATTGCCAGCGGTGGCGCAATTCGGCGACGAGGGTGCGGCCAACCACACGCGTTTCTGTCGCGACTACGGTGAAGCGGGCGTCGAGTTCTTCGTCTATGGGCGCAGCGCCTTCGACAGCCGCTATCCGGCTCCGCAGAAATACCCGGCGCGCCAGACCCTCGAGGCCTCTCAGGCCGTGGCCAGACTGCACGGCCTGAGCGAAGACGGGGTGGTCTACGCTCAACAGAACCCGGCCGTGATCGACCAGGGCGTGTTTCACAATGACGTGATCGCGGTGGGTAATCGCGAAGTGTTGTTCTATCACGAGGACGCGTTCCTCGACAGCGAGGCGATGCTTGGCCAACTGCAGGCTAAACTGGCCAGCAAGGGTGGTCGTTTCCAGGCCATCCAGGTGCCTCGTGCGTCGGTAGCGGTGGAGGATGCGGTGCGCTCCTACCTGTTCAACAGCCAGTTGCTCAGCCGCGACGATGGCTCGATGTTGCTGGTGGTCCCGGAGGAATGTCGGCACAACGAACGGGTCTGGACCTACCTCGAGCAGTTGACCCGCCAGGGTGGCCCGGTGGGCGAGGTCAAAGTCTTCGACCTCAAGCAGAGCATGCAGAACGGCGGTGGCCCTGCTTGCCTGCGGTTACGGGTAGCCTTGAAGGAAAGCGAGCTGGCGGCGGTCAATCCAGGCGTTATCATGACCGCTCCACTGTACGAGACGCTCGTGCAGTGGGTCGACAAGCACTACCGCGACCGCCTCGGCGAAGCGGACCTTGCCGACCCGCAATTGCTGATCGAGTGCCGTACGGCACTGGATGAGCTGACCCAGATTCTGCAGTTGGGTTCGGTCTATCCGTTCCAACGCCAACCTTGAAGAGAGTGAATGTAATGTCCGATGCCCTGCGCCTGATCCTCGAAGACCACGATGGTACCCAGCTGGAAACCTCCTGCACCCGGTTCGCCGTGGTGTGGCAAGGCAAGGAAGTGTGGATCCAGCAGGATGGTCGCGGCCAGCTGCTGATCGGTGTGGATGTCGAGGAAGGCGACAGCGAATACGCCAACCTTTTGCTGCGTCCGATGGCCACCAACCTGGTCAGCCTGCAGCTGGAGATGGAACCGGCCGAAGTCGGCGAAGACGACGATCACGTCCACGGTCCGGATTGCGGCCACCACCACTAAGGAAGCGCCTATGCTCGCCCTTGGCAAACTGCTTGAGCTGACCCTCACCGATCACGAACCGGCCGAGAAGACCCAAGTGACACCCAAGGGCGTGCGTTTGCGCTGGCTAGGCGAGGGCGCGCTCGAAGTTCGCCCGGCCGAAGCCGAGGATTGCGGCCTGGACCTGCTGCTGTCTGCCGGCATCCACGGCAACGAAACCGCGCCGATCGAGTTGCTCGAGCGGCTGTTGCATGGCGTTGCCAATGGCAAGATCAAACCGCGTGCGCGGGTGTTGTTCCTGTTCGGCAACCCGGCAGCGATTCGCAAGGGAGAGCGTTTCATCGAACAGGACATCAACCGCCTGTTCAATGGTCGGCACGAGCTGTCCAGTGGCTTCGAGGCCTTGCGCGCCGCCGAGTTGGAGCAGTTCGCCCGGGTGTTCTTCAGTAAACCTGAGCGCACCCGGTTGCACTATGACCTGCACACGGCCATTCGCGGGTCGAAGATCGAGCAATTCGCCTTGTATCCCTATAAGGAAGGTCGCAAGCATTCCCGCCGCGAGCTGGCCCGCCTGGCCGCTGCAGGCATGGAGGCGGTGCTGCTGCAGAGCAAGTCGTCCATCACCTTCAGTGCCTTCACCTACGAGCAACTCGACGCCGAAGCCTTCACGCTGGAGCTGGGCAAGGCACGTCCGTTCGGGCAGAACGAACAGGTCAACCTGGACAGGCTCGAAGAGCGGCTGATCCATATCATCGAGGGCACCGAGCCCGAGACTGCCGACTCCCTGGATGGCCTGAAGCTGTTCAGCGTCGCTCGGGAGATCATCAAGCACAGCGATAGCTTCCACCTGCACCTGCCAGCGGATATCGAGAACTTCTCCGAGTTGAGCAAAGGCTATCTGTTGGCCGAGGATCTGGCGGAAATGCGCTGGGTGGTCGAGGAGGAGGGGGCACGGATCATCTTTCCCAACCCCAAGGTCAAGAATGGCTTGCGTGCGGGCATTCTGATCGTGCCGGATTCGGGGCAGCGCCTGGGGTGAGGGTGGTGTCGCGCTAGCAAGGCGGGGTAATTTCGGATCCGATCCCAGGTGAAAACCTTTTAATTCACCGCCTGTTCCATTTTCCCTTTCCTTGGGCGGTAATTGGCTTGCCAGTGGCGAAACGCAGGCGATAGCATCCGGTCATGTCGTTTTCGATTGCAACGCCCCGAAAAACCGTGCATTCGACGCTTTCTATCGCATAAACACACTGCACCGAGACTGCAGGACCGATATAATGCGGCCCTTTGCCGTCGTTTCGTCGACGCGTTTGCCCTCTGGGCCGCCGTTTCCGTGGAAGAACCTATGAAAAGCGCAGAAATCCGTGAAGCCTTCCTTCGCTTCTTCGAAGAGCAGGGACACACCCGAGTCGCCTCCAGCTCCCTGATTCCGGGCAATGACCCGACCCTGCTGTTTACCAACGCCGGCATGAACCAGTTCAAGGACTGCTTCCTCGGTCAGGAAAAGCGCGCCTACACCCGTGCGGTCAGCAGCCAGAAGTGCGTCCGCGCCGGCGGCAAGCATAACGACCTGGAAAACGTCGGCTACACGGCGCGCCACCATACCTTCTTCGAGATGCTGGGCAACTTCAGCTTCGGCGACTATTTCAAGCGCGATGCGATCACCTTCGCCTGGACGTTCCTGACCTCCGAAAAATGGCTGAACCTGCCCAAGGACAAGCTGTGGGTCACGGTCTACGCCAGCGACGACGAAGCCTACGACATCTGGACCAAGGAAGTCGGTGTCCCGGCCGAGCGCATGGTGCGCATCGGCGACAACAAAGGCGCCCCATACGCCTCCGACAACTTCTGGACCATGGGCGACACCGGCCCGTGCGGCCCCTGCACCGAAATCTTCTACGACCACGGTCCGGACATCTGGGGTGGCCCGCCCGGCTCGCCGGAGGAAGACGGCGATCGCTACATCGAGATCTGGAACAACGTCTTCATGCAGTTCAACCGCACCGCCGATGGCGTCCTGCACCCGCTGCCGGCGCCGTCGGTGGATACCGGCATGGGCCTGGAGCGCATCAGTGCGGTGATGCAGCACGTGCACTCGAACTACGAGATCGACCTGTTCCAGAACCTGCTGGCCGCCGCCGCCAAGGCCATCGGTTGCAGCAACGATGAGCAGGCCTCGCTGAAAGTCGTCGCCGACCACATCCGCTCCTGCGGCTTCCTGATCGCCGACGGCGTACTGCCGTCCAACGAAGGCCGCGGTTACGTGCTGCGCCGCATCATTCGCCGGGCGTGCCGTCACGGCAACAAGCTGGGCGCCAAGGGCAGCTTCTTCTACCAGATCGTCGCGGCACTGGTGGCTGAAATGGGTGAAGCCTTCCCCGAGCTCAAGAGCCAGCAGGCGCATATCGAGCGCGTGCTCAAGGCCGAAGAAGAGCAGTTCGCCAAGACCCTGGAGCAGGGTCTGCGCATCCTCGAGCAGGACCTGGCCCAGCTCAAGGGCAACGTGGTGCCGGGCGATGTGGTGTTCAAGCTCTACGACACCTACGGCTTCCCTATGGACCTGACCGCCGACATCGCCCGTGAGCGCGAGCTGACCATCGACGAAGCCGGCTTCGAGCGCGAAATGGACGCCCAGCGCGAGCGCGCCCGTTCCGCCAGTGCCTTCGGCATGGACTACAACAGCCTGGTCAAGGTCGATACCGCCACTGAGTTCCTCGGCTACGAAGCTACCGAAGGGCAGGGCAAGGTCATCGCCCTGTACAAAGACGGCCAAGCGGTCGACCAGTTGGGCGAAGGCGAGGAGGGCGTCGTGGTCCTCGATCGCACCCCATTCTACGCCGAGTCCGGCGGCCAGGTCGGCGACAGCGGTTTCCTGCAGGCCGGTGCCGTACGCTTCGACGTACGCGACACGACCAAGACCGGCGGTGCTTTCCTGCATCACGGCGTGGTCGCCAGTGGCGCGCTGCTGATCGGTGCGCCGGTCGAGGCCAAGGTCGATGCCGACGTCCAGCACGCCACCTCGCTGAACCACTCCGCCACCCACCTGCTGCATGAAGCGCTGCGCCAGGTCCTGGGCGAGCACGTGCAACAGAAGGGCTCGCTGGTCGACAGCCAGCGCCTGCGTTTCGACTTCAGCCACTTCGAGGCAGTGACCCCCGCGCAGATCAAGGCGCTGGAAGAAATCGTCAACCGGGAAGTGCGCAAGAACACGCCGGTCGAAACCGAGCTGACCGATATCGAGACCGCCAAGGCCAAGGGCGCCATGGCCCTGTTCGGCGAGAAGTACGGCGACACCGTACGTGTACTGAGCATGGGCGGTGACTTCTCCGTCGAGCTGTGCGGCGGTATCCACGCCAAGCGCACCGGCGATATCAGCCTGTTCAAGATCATCAGCGAAGGCGGCGTGGCCTCGGGCGTGCGTCGTATCGAAGCGGTGACTGGCGCGGCTGCGCTGGCCTACCTGAACGCTGCCGAAGAGCAGGTCAAGGAAGCCGCGCAACTGGTCAAGGGCAACCGTGACAACCTGATCGACAAGCTGTCGGCTGTGCTCGAGCGCAACCGCCAGCTGGAAAAGCAGCTGGAACAGCTGCAGGCCAAGGCCGCCAGCGCCGCCGGGGACGATCTCTCCAACGCGGCCGTTGAGGTCAAGGGTGCCAAGGTACTTGCCGCTCGCCTGGATGGGCAGGATGGCAAGGCCCTGCTGGCCCTGGTCGATCAGCTGAAGAACAAGCTCGGCCACGCAGTGATCCTGCTGGGCAGTGAGCATGAGGGCAAGGTCGTGCTGGTGGCCGGCGTGACCAAGGACCTCTCCAGTCAACTCAAGGCTGGCGACCTGATGAAACAAGCCGCTGCGGCGGTGGGTGGCAAGGGCGGTGGCCGTCCGGACATGGCCCAGGGTGGTGGCGTCGACGTCGCTGCGCTGGACAATGCCCTGGCGCTGGCCGTGCCATTCGCAGAGCAGGGACTTTGAGATGAAGGGGTCGGCGGTCTAGTCGCCGGCCCCTTCATGTTGGATGGTTTTTTTGGGGCCCTGTATGGGCTGAGGCACCATTGAAATGGCGTTGATCGTACAGAAATTTGGCGGCACCTCTGTCGGTTCCATCGAGCGGATCGAGCAGGTAGCCGAAAAGGTCAAGAAACACCGTGAAGCGGGCGACGACCTGGTGGTTGTGCTGTCGGCCATGAGCGGTGAAACCAATCGCCTGATCGACCTGGCCAAGCAGATTACCGATCAGCCGGTTCCTCGCGAGCTGGACGTGATCGTCTCGACCGGTGAGCAGGTCACCATTGCCCTGCTGGCGATGGCCCTGATGAAGCGTGGCGTGCCTGCGGTGTCGTACACCGGTAACCAGGTGCGCATCCTCACCGACAGCGCCCACAACAAGGCGCGTATCCTGCAGATCGACGACCAGAAGATCCGCGCCGATCTCAAGGCCGGTCGCGTGGTCGTGGTGGCCGGATTCCAGGGTGTCGACGAGCACGGCAACATCACCACCTTGGGCCGTGGCGGCTCCGACACCACCGGCGTGGCCCTGGCGGCGGCGCTCAAGGCCGATGAGTGCCAGATCTACACCGACGTCGATGGCGTCTACACCACCGATCCGCGCGTCGTGCCGCAGGCGCGCCGCCTGGAGAAGATCACCTTCGAAGAAATGCTGGAAATGGCCAGCCTGGGCTCCAAGGTGCTGCAGATCCGTTCGGTCGAGTTCGCCGGCAAGTACAACGTTCCGCTGCGCGTGCTGCACAGCTTCAAGGAGGGTCCGGGTACCCTCATTACCATTGATGAAGAGGAATCCATGGAACAGCCGATCATTTCCGGTATCGCCTTCAACCGTGATGAGGCCAAGCTGACCATTCGTGGCGTGCCGGATACCCCGGGCGTTGCTTTCAAGATCCTCGGTCCGATCAGCGCGTCGAACATCGAAGTGGACATGATCGTGCAGAACGTCTCGCACGATAACACCACCGACTTCACCTTCACCGTACACCGCAACGAGTACGAGAAGGCCTACGCCGTGCTGGAAAATACCGCCCGCGAGATCGGTGCGCGTGAGGTGAGCGGTGATACCAAGATCGCCAAGGTCTCGATCGTCGGCGTCGGCATGCGCTCCCACGCGGGTGTTGCCAGCCGCATGTTCGAAGCGCTGGCCAAGGAGAGCATCAATATTCAGATGATCTCCACCTCCGAGATCAAGGTCTCGGTAGTGATCGAAGAGAAGTACCTGGAGCTGGCCGTGCGCGCCCTGCACACTGCTTTCGAACTCGACGCACCTGCCCGACAGAGCGAGTGAGTCGACGCCAGGAGGGCGCGGCTTAGCCGCGCCCTTCGCGTTTCTGGCTACTGCGTGGGCCCTGTCCTGCCTGCGTGATAGCCCTGGGGCCTGAGTCGTCGTCCACGACCAGGCCCTGTTACCAACAGACTGTGGTCCCTGAATGTTTTGCGTGAGGAGAAAGCTATGTTGATTCTGACTCGTCGGTGCGCCGAGAGCCTGATCATTGGGGACGGCGAGATCACCGTGACGGTGCTCGGCGTCAAAGGCAACCAGGTGCGTATCGGCGTCAGTGCGCCCAAGGAAGTGGCCGTTCACCGCGAGGAAATCTACCTGCGGATCAAGAAAGAGAAGGACGAAGAGCCAACCCTTTAATTTTTTTGAAGTTTTTTTAAAAAAAAGGGTTGCAAACGAGGGGAGCTGTGTTTAATATTCGCCTCGTGTTGCGGTGAGGTGGCCGAGTGGCCGAAGGCGCTCCCCTGCTAAGGGAGTATACCTCATAAGGGTATCGGGGGTTCGAATCCCCCCTTCACCGCCATTTTTCGTGTAGGGCGCTGTAAACGGTCAAGTTGACTAAGTCGTTGAAATTAAACGAAAAAGTGCTTGGCAAATCGATTCGGCGAACTATAATGCGCGGCAAGACACGGACTCATAGCTCAGCTGGATAGAGTACTCGGCTACGAACCGAGCGGTCGGAGGTTCGAATCCTCCTGAGTCCGCCACTTTTGAAGTGGCTTTGCTCGCAAGGCGCTTCAGCAACCAGTGGTAATCTGGTCTAAAACTACCAACCACGGACTCATAGCTCAGCTGGATAGAGTACTCGGCTACGAACCGAGCGGTCGGAGGTTCGAATCCTCCTGAGTCCGCCACTTTTGAAGTGGCTTTGCTCGCAAGGCGCTTCAGCAACCAGTGGTAATCTGGTCTAAAACTACCACCACGGACTCATAGCTCAGCTGGATAGAGTACTCGGCTACGAACCGAGCGGTCGGAGGTTCGAATCCTCCTGAGTCCGCCACACCATCAAGAAGCCCGCTCATATGAGCGGGCTTTTTGTTTTTCCGTTTCGCTGAATTGTCATCGATCTGCAACTAAGCTCCTACAGTAATCGACAATCGTTGCACTGTTGGCTTAATGCGTTGTCACATCTTTATCGCGCAAACGATTGTTCTGGCCAAAATTTTAAGCGATCTGACAGCTTAGGCAGTGTATGATTGCGCCCGTCAGCCCCGCCGGGGCTTGTGGAAAACCACCATGGACTTACCCAGTAGTTACTCCCTAATACGTTTCATACAGCTTGATCTGACAGATTGATTCTCCCGGCGTGCTCCGCTGCTGGGAGTGGAGTTCGCCTATGACCGAAGTAGAAGTAAAGAAAGGCCAAGACAGCCTGCAGGATCGCCTGGCTCAGGTGGTCGAGTTGCTGCAGCGCCAGCGCGTGGTGGAAGACCTCACGCATCGCCAGGAAGGCCAGCATCAGGACCTGGTCGAGAACCTCGTCCACCGCCAGAACCTCGTTGAGCTGCAGCGCAAGCTCGATGACCTGCACCCCGCCGACATCGCTTATATCCTCGAAGCCTTGCCCCTGGAAGACCGCCTGACGGTCTGGCAGTTGGTGCGCTCGGATCGCGACGGCGACATTCTCCTCGAAGTGTCCGATGCCGTTCGCCAGTCGCTGATCGCCGATATGGACGATCACGAACTGCTCGCCGCGGCCAAGGAAATGGACGCCGACGAACTGGCCGACCTGGCGCCGGAATTGCCGCGCGATGTCGTCCATGAGCTGATGGAAAGTCTCGATGCCCAGCAGCGTGAGCGCGTGCGCTCGGCGCTGAGCTATGACGAGGAGCAGGTCGGTGCGCTGATGGACTTCGAGATGGTGACCATCCGCGAGGATGTCAGTCTCGAAGTGGTACTGCGTTACCTGCGCCGCTTGAAAGAGCTGCCGAACCACACCGACAAACTTTTCGTGGTCGACTACGAGGGCATACTGAAGGGCGTCCTGCCGATCAAGCGACTTTTGGTGAACGATCCGGAGAAGAAGGTGGCAGAGGTCATGGCCACCGACCCCGTGTCGTTCCATCCGGATGAAGACGCCTACGACGCCGCACAGGCTTTCGAGCGTTACGACCTGGTATCCGCGCCGGTGGTGGACAAGAGCGACCGCCTGATCGGTCGTCTGACCATCGATGAAATGGTCGACCTGATCCGTGAGGAGAGCGAAAGCGAAGTGTTGAACATGGCCGGTCTGCGCGAGGAAGAAGACATCTTCGCCTCCGTCTGGCGATCGCTGCGCAACCGCTGGGCCTGGCTGGCCATCAACCTCATCACGGCTTTCGTCGCTTCGCGAGTGATCGGTTTGTTCGAAGGCTCGATCGAGAAGCTG
Organism: Pseudomonas putida; assembly: GCF_004357765.1. GTDB lineage: Bacteria > Pseudomonadota > Gammaproteobacteria > Pseudomonadales > Pseudomonadaceae > Aquipseudomonas > Aquipseudomonas putida_U. The sequence continues at coordinate 254,414 of NZ_SMTE01000007.1, forward strand.
GTGGCCCTGGCGGCACTGATGCCGATCGTGGCGGGTATCGGTGGCAACTCCGGCAACCAGACCATCACCATGATCGTGCGCGCTATGGCGCTTGACCAGGTTTCGCCTGGCAACACCAGCCGTTTGATGCGCAAGGAACTGGCAGTTTCGCTGCTCAATGGCCTGATCTGGGGGGGAGTGATCGGTGCCGTGGCGTTCTGGTTGTATGGCAGCTGGTCGCTGGGCCTGGTGATGACCGCAGCGATGACCTTGAACCTGCTGCTGGCCGCGTTGATGGGGGTGTTGATCCCAATGACCTTGACACGGCTGGGGCGTGATCCGGCGATGGGGTCGAGCGTGATGATCACTGCGGTGACCGACAGCGGCGGCTTCTTCATCTTCCTTGGTCTGGCGACGCTGTTCCTGCTGTGATCCGCGGCAGAGGGCGCGCATAGCGCCCTTTGGCGACAGGCATAAAAAAGGTTCTTCACGGAATATTGGGAAAGAGTGGCTGTGTTTGGTTTAGCGGCAGATTGGTGAGAGCCACCAGGTGCTTGTCTTGGGAGTTGAGGTGGTGCGTGAATCGAGCGCCGCCCGCGCGGCGCTCGATCTCACAGGCGCCAAATACCTTACGGCATTAAAAAAGCCAGCTTGCGCTGGCTTTTTGTTTGCTGGCTGAAAACCTCAGGAGGCGTCTGCGGCCATTTCCACATCGTGCGCGATGAGGGCGACCAGGGCATTCTGCTGGCGGTGGGAGAGTTGGCGGAAGCGCTGCAGCAACTCGCGTTCATGCAAGGACAGCTCTGGGCTGTCCAGGCGCATGCTCAGCTCGTCGCCCAACGCACCTTCCTGGATGAGGCTCTGTTCCAGGCGCGCGATGATCTCGGAGTTCATGCTGCGGTGATGGTTGCGCGCTACCTCGGCAATGCGCTCACGCATTCCGTCTGGCAGGCGGACGACGAACTTGTCAGCAGTGCGGCTCGAATAAATAGCCTGTTTCATTGGGCGCATATAAATTGACCGGATATCTGGTTCAGGGGGAAGCGGTTCTCAAATTGGCCGCACGGGATGGAAGTACGACCGTGACGACGACAAAATGTTCAACCGATATGAAAAATAGGCGCTTCATTTTGCCATTTTTGCCGTTTCATTGGCGTCAATTCTGTGACTAATAGTGATCTCGGTGGAGGCTTTTTGCCAGTACCAATTATCAGAAATGCGTACTGGTTTGAAAACTTTTACTTAGTTTTATACTGAACGGCGCGCCATACCGTCAGCCGATTGCCGTCAAAACCGGGTAAAACGCAGCAAAGGGTCCGGAAAATCCCTAAAATGCGCTCCTTCACCTCCTTAGAGCATAGTGGCTATGCAACATGACGCAAGCGATAGCTGTTTTCATTCAGCACGCCTGATTTTCCTGATGGGGCCTTCCGGTTCGGGCAAGGATTCTTTGATGGACGCCGCCCGGCCAAGGTTGATCGACGCCGGTGTGAAAATCGCTCGTCGAGTCATCACGCGTTCCGCCGAAGCCAAGGGCGAAGCTGCTCAGGGCGTGACCTACGAGGAATTCGAGGCGATGCTGGCGGCCGGCGCGTTCGCTATGCATTGGCGGGCCAATGGCCTGGATTACGGGATACCGGTACAGGTGGATCGATGGCTTGAACAAGGGCATCCGGTGCTGGTGAATGGTTCGCGCGCCTACCTCACCCAAGCGCGGCAGCGCTATCCACACTTGCTGGCAATTCGTCTCGAGGTACGACCAGAGATCTTGCATCAGCGCCTGCTCGCCCGTGGGCGCGAAACCCCGGCTCAGGTGGCGCAGCGTTTAGCGCGTGGGGCCTCGCTGCAGGGCGCAGTGGATGCTGATGTGTATCGGTTGGATAACTCCGATTCGCTGGAGATGGCAGTCGAGGCGCTGATGGATTTGCTGCGCAGGGAAGAGGTGATACCGACCTGAGGTCGCAGCGATGAGCGAGATGATTCTTGGGGGGCGATCTGGCTGCGAAGAGGCCGGTGTTGCCAGCGGAAAAATCGCTTGCCGTTCATCGAGGCATGACAAACGGCATCGCGCTGGTTAAGATGCTCGCCGTCCTCTCGCTCGGTTTCACATGCCGACAAAATGTCTCAGTAGCTCAATTGGATAGAGCATCCCCCTCCTAAGGGGAAGGTTGCAGGTTCAAATCCTGCCTGGGACGCCACGCTTCTTCTTTCAGCCTCCGCCTCCCTGCACGCGCACGTAGCCAATGACTACGATCATCGCGGCACAGAATACCCACTGCAATCCACTCAGTCCGGCAATTCGGTAGATGGCCTGCAAGGGCTTGCTCCAGCAGTACTCGGAATGCTGTGGGGCCAGTCCAGTCGGCTGCAGCACGCCGATGACTGCTGATCGAAGACGCCGACGCGCAAGCGCCGCAATCGGTTGCTTCCCAGGCCTGCATACATGGCGGGGCGCCGCAGGATGTGCGCCAAGCCAACGGCGATCGGCTATTGCGCTGACCCTTCGCGGGCAATAGCCGTTGCCAGTGGCGCGGTTCAGATATGCAATGCATGCCCCAATGCGCGCAGCGCCGCTTCCTGTACAGCTTCGCCCAAGGTGGGATGAGCGTGGATGGTGCCGGCGATGTCCTCCAGGCGCGCGCCCATTTCCAGAGACTGGGCAAACGCCGTGGACAGTTCCGAGACCGCCACCCCGACCGCCTGCCAGCCGACGATGAGGTGGTTGTCACGCCGCGCCACCACCCGTACGAAGCCGCTCTTGGCCTCCAGGCTCATGGCCCGTCCATTGGCGGCGAACGGGAACTGCGCGACCAGGCAGTCCAGACCCTGTTGGCTGGCCTGCTCGGGCGTGGTGCCGACCACCACCACCTCGGGGTCGGTGAAGCACACCGCAGCGATCGCGTTGGGCTCGAAGCGGCGAGTCTTGCCGGCGATGATCTCGGCGACCATCTCACCTTGAGCCATGGCGCGATGGGCCAGCATCGGCTCGCCGGCGACATCGCCGATGGCCCAGACATTTCGCATGCTGGTCTGGCAGCGTGCGTCGATGGCGATTGCCGTGCCGTTCATCTTCAGGTCCAGGCATTCGAGGTTGTAGCCTTGGGTGCGGGGACGGCGGCCCACGGCCACCAGCACCCGATCGGCCTCCAGGCGCAATTGTCCGCCTTGACCGTCGCGGGCCAGCAGGCAGCCGTCGGCGTAGCCCTCGACGCTATGCCCCAGATGCAGCGCAATGCCCAACTTCTTCAGCGATTCGGCCACTGGCGCTGTGAGTTCGCTGTCGTAGGTCGGCAGGATGCGCTCGCGCGCTTCGACCACACTGACCTGCGCGCCAAGCTTGCGGTAGGCGATGCCCAGCTCCAGGCCGATATAACCACCGCCGACCACCACCAGGTGGTCGGGTAGGGTTGTCGGGGCCAACGCTTCGGTGGACGAAATCACCGCTTCGCCAAAGGGCAGCATTGGCAGCTCGACGCTGTTCGAGCCGGTGGCCAACAGCAGGTGCTCGCACTGGATGCGCTGGCCGTCGACCTCGACATGTTTGCCGTCGAGGATTTTTGCCCAGCCTTGCATCACCTTGACGCCATGCTTTTTCAACAGCGCCGCGACGCCAGTGGTCAGGCGGTCGACGATGCCGTCTTTCCAGGCCACGCTCTGCCCGATATCCAGGCGCGGTGAGGTGACGCTGATGCCCAGGGGCGACTGGCCGGCCTGATGAGTCGCCTGATGGAACTGCTCGGCCACATGGATCAGCGCCTTGGAAGGTATGCAGCCGATGTTCAGGCAGGTACCGCCGAGGGCCTGGCCCTCGACCAGCACCGTGGGGATACCCAATTGCCCGGCGCGGATGGCGGCCACGTAGCCGCCAGGGCCGCCACCGATGATCAGCAGGGTGGTGTCGATGATCGGTTGCATGGTCACTCCACGAACAGGCAGGCGGGTTGTTCGAGCAGACCGCGTACGGCCTGGATGAACAAGGCGGCATCCATGCCATCGACCACCCGGTGGTCGAACGAGCTGGACAGGTTCATCATCTTGCGCACGACGATCTGGCCGTCGATCACCATGGGCCGCTCGACGATGCGATTGACCCCGACGATCGCCACTTCTGGCGTATTGACCACCGGCGTGCTGACGATGCCGCCCAGGGCGCCGAGGCTGGTCAGGGTGATGGTCGAGCCGGACAGCTCCTCGCGGCTGGCTTTGTTGGTGCGCGCCGCTGTGGCCAGGCGCGAGATTTCGCCGGCATTGGCCCATAGACTGGCGGCCTCGGCATGGCGCAACACTGGCACCATCAGGCCGTTGTCGCCCTGGGTGGCGATGCCAACGTGTACTGCGCCGTGGCGGGTGATGACCTGGGCTTCGTCGTCATAGGTGGCGTTGATCTGCGGGAAGTCGCGCAGGGCGACCACCAGCGCACGCACCAGGAACGGCAACAGGGTCAGTTTGCCGCGGCTGTCGCCGTGCTTGGCATTGAGTTGCTGGCGCAGGGCTTCGAGGGCGGTGACGTCGATCTCCTCGACGTAGCTGAAATGCGCGACCCGGCGCTTGGCGTCCTGCATGCGCTGGGCAATCTTGCGGCGCAGGCCGATGACCGGCACCTGCTCGCTGTCGGTACGCTTGGCGTAGCCACCAGGAGCTTGCCCGGCAGTGCTCTGCGCCTTGCTCATGAAGGCGTCGAGGTCTTCGTGCAGGATCCGCCCGGCCGGGCCGCTGCCATGCACGTAGCGCAACTCGATACCGGCATCCAGCGCGCGCTTGCGCACGGCCGGCGATGCCAGCGGTTTGTCGCCCGGCTGGCGCGGTACGATCGGCGCGGCGACAGTCTCGGCAGGCGCTTGGCAGGCCGCCGGCTGAGGTTGCGTTGGTCGTGCTTGCGGCTTGGCCGCTTCACTGGGAGGAGCGGCCTCGACGGGCTTGGCCTGGGGGATGTCGACGTGGTTGCCGCTGCCTTCGACCTCGATGCGGATCAGCTCGCTGCCTACGGCCATCACTTCCCCGGGCTGGCCACCCAGGGCCAGCACCTTGCCGCTGACCGGTGAGGGAATTTCCACGGTGGCCTTGTCGGTCATGACATCGGCCACCACCTGATCCTCGGCGATGACGTCGCCGACCTTGACGAACCATTCCACCAGTTCGACCTGCGCGATGCCTTCACCAATGTCCGGCATCTTGATGACGTGTGTGCCCATTCAGACCTCCATGACCCGTTTCAATGCCGCGCCGACCCGCGACGGCCCTGGGAAGTAAGCCCATTCCTGGGCGTGCGGATAGGGCGTGTCCCAACCGGTGACGCGTTCGATCGGTGCCTCGAGATGGTGGAAGCAGTGCTCTTGGACCAATGCCACCAGTTCGGCGCCGAAACCGCAGGTGCGGGTGGCTTCGTGGACCACCACGCAGCGACCGGTCTTGCGTACCGAGTCGACAATGGTCTCCAGGTCCAGCGGCCACAGGCTGCGCAGGTCGATGACTTCGGCGTCGACGCCGCTTTCCTCGGCGGCTACCTGGGCGACATAGACCGTGGTGCCGTAGGTCAGCACGGTGACATCGTTACCTGGCCGAGTGATCGCCGCCTTGTCCAGCGGCACCGTGTAGTAGCCATCGGGTACCGCGCTTTGCGGATGCTTGGCCCAAGGCGTCACGGGACGTTCGTGGTGGCCGTCGAAGGGGCCGTTGTACAGGCGCTTGGGCTCGAGGAAGATCACCGGATCGTCGCACTCGATCGAGGCAATCAACAGGCCTTTGGCGTCATACGGGTTGGACGGCATCACCGTGCGCAGGCCGCAGACCTGGGTGAACATCGCCTCGGGGCTCTGGCTGTGGGTCTGACCGCCATAGATGCCGCCGCCGCAGGGCATGCGCAGGGTCAGTGGGGCGATGAACTCGCCGGCAGAGCGGTAGCGCAGGCGTGCCAACTCCGAGACGATCTGATCGGAGGCAGGGTAGAAGTAGTCGGCAAACTGGATTTCCACGACCGGGCGCAAACCATAGGCGCCCATGCCCACGGCCGTGCCGACGATACCGCTTTCGGAAATCGGCGCGTCGAACACCCGCGATTTGCCGTACTTGTTCTGCAAGCCTTCGGTGCAGCGGAACACGCCGCCGAAATAGCCGACGTCCTGGCCGTAGATCACCACGTTGTCGTCGCGCTCAAGCATGATATCCATGGCCGAGCGCAGGGCCTGGATCATGGTCATGGTGGTGGTGGCCATGGCGGTTTCCGGATCGATGCTGTTGGTGTGGTCGTTCATCTCAAACCCCCAGTTCCTGGCGCTGACGGCGCAGGTGGTCAGGCATGTCCTTGTACACGTCCTCGAACATCGAGGCGGCGCTGGGGATATGGCCGTTGGCAAGGGTGCCGTATTGCTCGGCTTCCTTCTGCGCTGCGACCACGGCGGCTTCGAGCTCGGCGGAGGTGGCTTGATGCTCTTCCTCGGACCAGTGCCCGATGTTGATCAGGTGCTGCTTCAGGCGGGCGATCGGATCGCCCAGTGGGAAGTGGCTCCAGTCATCGGCGGGGCGGTATTTGGACGGGTCGTCGGATGTCGAGTGCGGCCCGGCACGGTAGGTGACCCATTCGATCAGACTTGGCCCCAGGCCCCGACGGGCGCGTTCGGCGGCCCAGCGGGAGGCGGCGTAGACGGCGACGAAGTCGTTGCCGTCGACCCGCAGCGAAGCGATGCCGCAGCCCACCCCGCGACCGGCGAACGTGGTGGCTTCACCCCCGGCGATGGCCTGGAAGGTGGAGATCGCCCACTGGTTGTTGACCACGTTGAGGATCACCGGTGCACGGTAGACATGGGCGAAGGTCAGGGCGGTGTGGAAATCGGATTCGGCGGTGGCACCATCGCCGATCCAGGCCGAAGCGATCTTGGTATCGCCCTTGATCGCCGAGGCCATGGCCCAGCCGACCGCCTGGACGAACTGGGTCGCGAGGTTTCCGCTGATGGTGAAGAAGCCGGCTTCGCGTACCGAATACATGATCGGCAATTGGCGGCCCTTGAGGGGGTCGCGTTCGTTGGACAACAGCTGGCAGATCATATCCACCAACGACACGTCGCGGGCCATCAGGATGCTTTGCTGGCGATAGGTGGGAAAGCACATGTCGGTGCGGTTGAGTGCCAGGGCCTGGGCGCTGCCGATGGCTTCCTCGCCGAGGCTTTGCATGTAGAAGGACATCTTCTTCTGACGTTGCGCGACCACCATGCGACTGTCGAAGATTCGCGTCTTGAGCATGGCGCGCATGCCCTGACGGAGCACCTGCGGGTCGATGTCCTCGGCCCATGGGCCCAGGGCGTTGCCCTGTTCGTCGAGCACGCGGATCAGGCTGTTGGACAGATCGGCGGTGTCGGCGGCATCGACGTCGATGGGAGGTTTGCGCACTTGACCGGCGTCGTTCAGACGCAGGTAGGAGAAATCGGTCTGGCAGCCTGGCCGGCCTGTAGGCTCGGGCACATGCAAACGCAGGGGGGCGTACTCGTTCATGCTGTTTACGCTCGCTCGAATGTTGTTTTTGTGAGCTTTGAAACGGTCGCTGCTGGCTGCCGGCTCGTGACTGGCAGGTCAGCGTTGATTACATCTTAGAGGGACGGCGGAAGAATTTTTCTCTCATGTTGGTTGCCTTTGCTCGCGAGCGCAGATAAACATTCCTCATAACCAGAAGAAACCGGTGAATTTGTCTCATGCGTAAGCTCGACCGTACCGATATCGGCATCCTCAACAGCCTTCAGGAAAACGCGCGCATCACCAACGCCGAGCTGGCGCGTTCGGTCAACCTGTCGCCGACTCCCTGCTTCAACCGGGTCAAGGCCATGGAAGAGCTCGGTGTGATCCGCCAACAGGTGACATTGTTGTCGCCGGAAGTGTTGGGGCTGGATGTGAATGTGTTCATTCATGTCAGCTTGGAAAAGCAGGTCGAGCAGTCGTTGCATCGCTTCGAGGAGGAGATCGCCGAACGGCCAGAGGTGATGGAGTGCTACCTGATGACCGGTGATCCGGATTACCTGCTGCGGGTACTGTTGCCGAGCATCCAGGCCCTGGAGCGGTTTCTCGATTACCTGACGCGACTGCCGGGCGTGGCCAATATTCGCTCGAGCTTCGCCTTGAAGCAGGTGCGCTACAAGACTGCGTTGCCGTTGCCTGCCAATGGGATGACGTTGCGGGAATAGGCCGGCCCAGACAAACCCGGCGGCTCAGGCCTGATCGCGACACAACCGCTACTGGACGCGCCCTCGTGTGGTTATTTTGCCGTTCAAGGCCTGCGTCGTCGGTGATTTGCTTTTATGCTTGGCTGCAACCCATTCGCCACCTGACCCGGGAGCCTCAAGGGACGTATGCGAAACATCTGGAAGTCTTTTCGCTCGCTGTATTTTGCCGCCCTGATGATGCTGATCGGCTCGGGTCTGTTGAGTACCTACCTGGCGCTGCGCCTGGCCGCTGAGAACGTCGACAGCCTGTGGGTCGGTGCATTGATGGCGGCCAACTATTTCGGCCTGGCGGTGGGAGGGAAGGTGGGTCACCGCTTGATTGGCCGGGTCGGACATATCCGCGCCTATGCCACGTGCGCCGGCATCGTCGGTGCTGCGGTGCTCGGCCATGGCCTGACCAGTTGGCTGCCGGCCTGGGTCGGGCTGCGGATGATCGTCGGCCTGGGCATGATGTGCCAGTACATGGTCCTGGAAAGCTGGCTCAACGAACAGGCTGACGCCAAGCACCGTGGCGCGGTGTTCAGCGGCTACATGATCGCCTCCTACCTGGGACTGGTGCTGGGCCAATTGATCCTGGTGGTGCATCCACAGTTGGGCCCGGAACTGCTGATGCTGGTCGCCATGTGTTTCGCCCTGTGCCTGGTGCCGGTGGCGATGACCCGGCGCATTCACCCGGCCCCTTTGCGCCCGGCACCGATGGAGCCGAAGTTCTTCATCAAGCGTGTGCCGCAGTCCTTGAGCACGGTGCTGGGGTCGGGGCTGATCGTCGGCTCGTTCTATGGCCTGGCGCCGCTGTATGCCTCCAGCCAGGGGTTGCCGACCGAGCAGGTCGGTCTGTTCATGGGTAGCTGCATTCTTGCCGGGCTGGTGGTGCAGTGGCCACTGGGCTGGCTGTCCGACCGTTATGACCGGGCGGTGCTGATTCGCGGCGTGGCGGTGGGGTTGGCGGTGGCTTCGGCGCCTTTGGCGATGTTGCCCAGCGTACCGATGGCGTTGTTGTTCGGCATCGGCTTCGTCATTTCGCTGCTGCAGTTCTGCCTGTATCCCTTGGCGGTGGCGTTTTCCAATGACCATGTGGAAAGCGAGCGGCGCGTTTCGCTGACGGCCATGCTGCTGGTGACCTATGGGGTCGGGGCGTGCATCGGGCCGCTGGCGGCCGGGGTATTGATGAAGTACCTGGGGGCGCAGATGCTGTACGCTTTCTTCGTGTTTTTCGCCTTGGTTCTGGTGTGGCGGATTCGGCCTAAGGCTGTCACCGGCCTGCACCAGGTGGACGATGCGCCGCTGGGCCACGTCGCCATGCCGGCGGCCGGCTCGCCGCTCTCGGCGGCCCTCGACCCGAGGGTCGATGAGCAGACCGTGCAAGATGTGATGCAGTCGCCGGTAGCGGCGGAAGACACCGAGGCCGAGGAGCAGGCCGAGCCGACCGAGACGCAGGCGGAGGAGGGGGGCGGCAAATCGGTATGAGACAGGGCAGTTCAGCGTAAACGAAAACGCCACCCGATCGGGTGGCGTTGCGGTTTGTACGAGGTGATCAGTAGTCGTCCTTGTCGAACCGCCGCGCTTCTCGCTGCAGCTGGTACACCAGGCTTTCGATCCGGCGTTGGGCCTGGCCATTGAGGTTGTGGAAGCGCACGCCGGCGAAGGTCGTGTTGATACGCTCTTCGAAGTGCAGGTGGCGCAGCTCGACCATGATATCGGTCAGGCCCAGCGGGTTGCCGGCCTTGAAGCGTTCATACACCTGGCCCAGTTGCAGGCGCTCCTCGACATTGCCGTCGAAACGCAACTTGCAGCCGGTGGCGGAGATGTCCAGCAGTTTACCACGTAGCGCACCATTGCCCTTGAGGTGGGCACCGTCGAGGATGATGTCGAGCAGTTGCGACAGCTTCAGGGCCGCACGAAAAGCGTTGCGGCGCTGGTGATAGGTCATTTCTTCAGGGAGCCCGCCGCGGTAGCAGCGATGGCCGTCGATTTCGGTGATCTTCAACTCGCTGTGGCAATCCCAGGCGATGCGCACGCCATCATGGAAGCCTTCGACACGGAAGGGCTCGCCGTTCTCGATGAATTTTTCGCCGTCGCGAGGGATCAGTTCGTCCAGCGCCAGACAGTTACTGTCGCGATCGACGTGCACCACGTAGCTCTGGAACCGCTGGCTGCGCTCAGGGAAGGTGATGATCAGCGGATCATGGCTATCCATCAACTGGCGCAGGTTGGCCACGATCTCCAAAGGAGTGGTAAGCACCTTTGGCGGCTGCGGGGCATCGGTTTCATTGAACACGGGTAATCAATCTCCAGGCAAAAGCGACACACGCAAGTAACGGCATTTTGCCAGTATGTTCCGTGTCTTGAATAGGGAAAATCACACCTGGCTGAGCGCCCGGGGCTTGGCCAGCAGGGAAGTGGCACCACGGCTGTCGTAGAGCGACGGCGCATCGCCACCCATGAGGATACGGATCTGGTTGGCCGTGGAGCGTTGTTGAACCTGAATGATGTTGCCGTTGGTTACGTTGACCTTTTGGCAGGCATCGATCAGTTGGCTCAGGGTTTCAAGCTGTTGCAGGATCGCCGGGCCGTTGGTCGACTGGGCTGCGACAGCCTCGACCCCGGCATGGTCGGCGCTGAGACCGAGGCTGGTGAGCAACTGCCGGCGCTGCCGCCCGTGCTGTTCGAGCAGAATGATCAATGACTGCTTGCGCGCCAGGATCTGCTCCAGCAGCACCATGTTACGGCCATGCAGGGCAACCGACTCCTGGTTCAGGAGGTCGAGCAGTTCCTGGGTGGGCGCAATGTCATTGTCGATCAATTGCAGCAGCGTAATGTCGTGCATGGCTAACTCTTGGTTCTAGCGTCCGTGAAGCCAGCGCGCCCTTAGGTCAGCGCTGGGCTTCGAAATCAAGCAGCTTGCTGGCGACCCGGTCGGCGTCGACCTTGTAGCTGCCGTCGGCGATCGCCTGCTTCAACTCCGCCACGCGGGCGCTGTTGACGACCGGCTGATCGCGCAGCTTGTCGGTGACCTGCTGCAACTGCTGGGCCTCTTGGCTCAGGTGTACGGATTCTCCGCTGGTGCTGGCGGTTTTGTTGGCCTCGACGGTTTCGCCGGTCTTTTCGGCGTTGCCGGAGGCGCTGGAACCGCGCACGCCGCCCGTGATGGACGGAGAATTATTCAAACGACTGATGTCGATGACCATGATGAGAAAACCTCTGGGTATTGGGACGCTTGCCTTGTTTTCGGCCAATCCGAAAGAAACTTTAGGGGCAAATGTAAAGCCGCCTGTCAGTCGGCGCGCGTACCCAGGTATCGACACAGTTTAGGAAAAGCGGTTCCCCGCCGCCAGCCTTCTCTACATGGCCACCTCGACCTGGCCGGGTCCGGTAACCCGGGCCTTGATCACACGTTTGGAATTAAGGTTGCGCACCCGGATCTGCTCGCTCAGGCCGCCTTTGCTCAGCGCCTCGCCGGGCATACGCACGCTAAGGCTGCCGCTGTGAGCGACGATCACGACATGATCGCCCTTGCGCACCACCTCGGCCTGTTCCAAGTGCTGCGGGGTGAGGACCTGGTCGATCACGGTCGGGCGCAACATCTTCATGCCCAGCACCTGGTCGAGCGCCGTCAGGTACCCTTGGGTCAGGGTGCCGACGTCACGCTCGCGCAGGGCGACGTCGCCTTCGCCGACGACGTTTTCCCGCTTCAGCGGCCGGGTCACCACCACCACGTCGCGAAACAGCCGTACGGTGGCGGGAACGAATACCGTCCAGGGCGCGCTGCTGTCGCAGCGTACCCGTACCGTCACCCGGCCAATCGGCGTTCCGCTGCTTTCCAGCGAGGCATCGAGCTGCCGACTGCACGCCGGCATGCGCAAGCGCGGATCCAGCGGGTTGACCTCGATCTCGTAGCGCCCCTCGGTCTGGGTAGTGGCCAGATAATCTTCGACGGTGAATTCAAGAAACCCCTGGGTGACACCGATAAGCTGTTCAGGCAAGGTGAACGCGCTCGCCAGCGTGCGGCCGGCGCAGGCCAGCAGACAAAGGGTGGCCAGCGAGCTGCACAGCACGCGCGTCAATCGTCGGGAAAATGTCGTTTTCGTGTACATGACGCTCAAAAAAGCAAAGCCCGTGCCGACTCGGTAGTAGATGGCTTTAAAAAAACGGGCTGATTCAACAGAGGAGTCTGGCATGGCTGGTGTTATGGATTCGGTCAACCAGCGCACGCAACTGGTGGGGCAGAATCGCCTGGAGCTGTTGCTATTTCGCCTCAACGGCGAGCAGCTCTACGGCATCAACGTATTCAAGGTCAGGGAGGTGCTGCAGTGCCCCGAGCTGACCGTGATGCCCAAATCCCACCGGGTGGTGCGCGGGGTGGCCAACATTCGCGGGGCGACCATACCGATCCTGGATCTGTCGATGGCGACTGGGTTGCCGGGATTGCAGGAAGAAACCCGCAACAGCTTCGTGATCATCACCGAGTACAACACCAAGACCCAGGGCTTCCTGGTGCATTCGGTCGAGCGCATCGTCAACATGAACTGGGAGGAGATTCACCCGCCACCCAAGGGGACTGGCCGTGACCACTATCTGACGGCCGTGACCCGGGTGGACAACCGCATGGTCGAGATCATCGACGTGGAAAAAGTGCTCGCCGAGGTGTCGCCGTCGTCCGAGTCGGTGTCCGCCGGGGTGGTGGATGCCGAGGTGCAGGACAAGGCCGTGCTGCTGCGGGTGCTGACCGTCGACGATTCGTCGGTGGCACGCAAGCAGGTCACCCGCTGCCTGCAGACAGTGGGGGTGGAGGTGGTGGCGCTGAACGATGGTCGCCAGGCGCTGGATTACCTGCGCAAGCTGGTGGACGAGGGCAAGCGTCCCGAAGAAGAGTTCCTGATGATGATCTCGGATATCGAGATGCCGGAGATGGACGGCTATACGTTGACCGCTGAGATCCGTAGCGATCCGCGCATGCAAAAGCTGCACATCGTCCTGCATACTTCGCTTTCGGGGGTATTCAACCAGGCGATGGTCAAGAAGGTCGGTGCCGATGATTTCCTGGCCAAGTTCAAACCGGACGACCTGGCCCAGCGTGTGGTCGACCGGATCAAAGCCACCCATTGAAACCGCCGGGGGTAGCCCCGGCACCAGTGATTGAATAGAGGCGGCAGCATTGTCTACGGGTAATTTGGATTTTGAACAGTTCCGGGTATTCCTGGAGAAAGCCTGTGGCATCCTGCTGGGCGAGAATAAGCAGTACCTGGTCTCCAGCCGTCTCAACAAGCTGATGGAGCAGCAGGGCATCAAAAGCCTGGGGGAGCTGGTGCAGCGCATCCAGACGCAGCCGCGCGGCGGGTTGCGTGAGCTGGTGGTCGATGCCATGACCACCAATGAAACGCTGTGGTTTCGCGATACCTATCCGTTCGAAGTGCTCAAGAACAAGGTCATTCCCGAGTTCATCAAGAACAACCCGGGCCAGCGCCTGCGCATGTGGTCGGCGGCCTGCTCGTCTGGGCAGGAGCCGTATTCGATCTCGATGGCCATCGACGAATTCGAGCGCAGCAACCTGGGGCAGTTGAAAATGGGGGCGCAGATCGTCGCCACCGATCTTTCAGGATCCATGCTCAACAACTGCAAGACCGGCGAGTACGACAGCCTGGCCATTGTCCGTGGCCTGTCCCAGGAGCGCCTGCAGCGTTACTTCGACGCCAAGGGTCCGGGGCGCTGGGCGGTCAAACCGGCAATTCGCAGTCGCGTCGAGTTTCGTTCGTTCAACCTGCTCGATAGCTATGCGAGCCTGGGTAAGTTCGACATCGTGTTCTGTCGCAATGTGTTGATCTACTTCTCGGCTCAGGTGAAGAAGGACATCCTGATGCGCATCCACAGCACCTTGAAGCCAGGTGGATACCTGTTCCTCGGGGCTTCGGAGGCGCTGAACGGGTTGCCCGATCATTACCAGATGGTGCAGTGCAGCCCGGGGATCATTTACCAGGCCAAGTGAGGGTGATGGCGGCGGCATGTCTCAAGGTTTGCGGCGGCCTTGCGATCGAGCGCCGCCCGCGCGGCGCTCGATTTCTGCGGCGCTGCAAATCACTAGGTGAATGACGGCGCTCGATCTCAATGCCGCAACATCCCTCCCGTCAAACACGCTGCAAGCCCCTCATCCCTCTGACGTCAATTTTTTGTTTTGCCGCTTTTGCCGCCCGGCAATTGCCGCTTTCGCTTCCTCTGGCGGAAGCACTTTGCCGCTTTTCTGGCAGCGGCGCGTCCCATGAATCCCCTGAGGCCCTGCATTCAAAGGCTTCCAGCTGTTTGGCACAAGCCTTGCTAAAGCTTGCTCAACGACACTCTGGTCAACCTTTGAAGGTTTCCCCGACATGAGCATCAGTTTCGACAAGGCACTAGGCATTCACGAGAAGGCGCTGAGCTTCCGCGCCCAACGTGCCGAAGTGCTGGCCAACAACATTGCCAACGCCGACACGCCGAACTACAAGGCGCGTGACATGGACTTTTCGGCGGTGCTCGCCGCCGAAAGCGAAAAGCAGCAGCAGGGTGGCCGTTTCGCCCTCGATCGGACCAACAGCAAGCACATCGAGGCCGAAGGGCTAGCCATGGCCGACGATACCCTGCAGTACCGCACGCCGACCCAGCCGTCGATCGACCAGAACACCGTGGATGCGCAGATCGAGCAATCGAACTACACCGAGAACGCCATCGGTTTCCAGGCCAGCTTCACCTTGCTCAACAGTAAGTTCAAAGGGCTGGTTTCGGCCCTGCGTGGAGAGTGACCATGTCCCTTGCCAGTGTCTTCAACATTGCCGGTAGCGGCATGAGTGCGCAGAACACCCGCCTCAACACCGTTGCCTCCAACATCGCCAACGCCGAGACCGTCTCGTCGAGCATCGACCAGACTTACCGCGCACGCCATCCGGTATTCGCCACGACCTTCCAGAACGCCATGGCCGGCAGCAGCCAGTCGTTGTTCGAGGATCAGGGCGAGGCCGGGCAGGGCGTCCAGGTCAAGGGCATCATCGAGGACCAGAGCAACCTCGAGGCGCGCTACGAGCCGAGCAATCCTGCCGCCAACAAGGACGGTTACGTGTACTACCCGAACGTCAACGTGGTCGAGGAGATGGCCGACATGATCTCCGCCAGTCGTGCATTCCAGACCAACGCCGACATCATGAACACCGCCAAGACCATGATGCAGAAAGTGCTGACGTTGGGTCAGTGAGAGGGATAGCCGATGACCACCACGAATGACGCTACCAGCGCTTCTGCGATCTACTCGCAATATGCCCTGGCCAGCGATAACGCCAAGACCAGTGGTACCGACACCCTGGGTAAG
Source organism: Pseudomonas putida (assembly GCF_004357765.1). GTDB lineage: Bacteria > Pseudomonadota > Gammaproteobacteria > Pseudomonadales > Pseudomonadaceae > Aquipseudomonas > Aquipseudomonas putida_U. The sequence continues at coordinate 269,930 of NZ_SMTE01000007.1, forward strand.
GATACTTTCCTGCAGTTGCTGGTAACCCAGTTGCAGAACCAGAACCCCCTCGACCCGCAGGACAACTCCGAGTTCGTCGCCCAGCTGGCGCAATTCAGTAGCCTTGAGTCGATGCAGACCCTCAATGACACCGTCGACACGTTGCTCGGCAACTACACCTCGACCCAGGCTCTGCAGGCCTCGTCGCTGGTGGGGCGTACTGTCATCGCTGAAGGCGATAGTGCCACCGTCGCGGCGGGTGTCGGCTTCAGCGGCCAGGTGGATGTCGCCAGTTCCACGACCGACCTGACCGTCAACGTCTACGACGCCGACGGCAACATCGTCAAGAACATCGACCTGGGCGCCCACAGTGCCGGGACGGCCAACTTCACCTGGGATGGCACCGACAACGATGGCCTGGCGGTGGAAGCCGGGACCTACACCATCAAGGCCACGGCCACCGTGGAGGGTGAGGAGGTCGCGCAGACTACCTATCTGCCGTCGGTGGTCAACAGCGTCACCGTTGGCAGCACCGCAGGTTCGTACACGCTCAACCTGGCGAATGGCGAGAGCATCGCGCTTTCGGACGTCAAAACCATCGGATCGTAAGCCGGGCATCGGCACAGGAGTCAAGCAATGTCGTTCAATATCGGCCTCAGCGGCCTCAATGCAGCCAGCACCAGCCTGGATGCCACCGGCAACAACATCGCCAACGTCGGCACCACCGGTTTCAAATCGGCCCGCGCCGAGTTCGGTGACCTGTACGCCAACTCCCTGTTCCTCGGGGGCGGCCGTTACACCGTGGGCAGCGGCGTGACCACCCAGGCGATCTCCCAGCAGTTCACCCAGGGCAACGTCAGCACTACCGGTGCGAGCCTGGACCTTGCCATCAACGGCAACGGAATGTTCATCACCAGCAACAATGGCTCGACCACCTACACCCGCGCCGGTGCCTTTGGTACCGACAAGGATGGCAATATCGTCGATGCCAGCGGCAACCGACTGCAGGGTTATGGTGTCAACGCCGATGGCAAGGTCGTCGAAGGCATTCTCACCGATCTCAAGGTCAGCACCGCCGCCGTCGCGCCCAAGGCCAGCACCAGCCTGAGCGAAACCCTGAACCTCAACTCGTCGGCCACAGTGCCGACCGAGACGCCGTTCGACGCCACCGACACCGATACCTACAACTACACCTTCAGCACCGACATCTACGACAGCCAGGGCAACGCCCATAGCCTGAGCCAGTACTTCGTCAAGACCGACCAGAATACCTGGACCATGTACGTCACCGTCGATGGTGTGAATCCGGCCAACCCAGCCTCCACTACGCCGTACACCGCCGACCTGACCTTCAACTCTTCGGGTGTCTTGACCGCCTCCGACAGCACCGATTTCACGGTCGACAGCCTGGGTAACCTGACGCTGACCAACTGGGTGCCTGCCGCCAAGAACGCTGCGGGCGTGATGGCCAGCAACGGTGCTTCGGCAGCCACCGGTGGCTTGACCATCGATATGTCGGCCACCAGCCAGTTCAACAACACTTCTGCGGTGACCGCCAAGTCTCAGGATGGCTATGCCCCGGGCAACCTGGCATCGCTGTCGATCGATGCCGATGGCAACCTGTTCGGTACCTACAGCAATGGTCAGTCGAAAGTCATCGGTCAGGTCGCATTGGCCAACTTCGCCAACCTCCAGGGCCTGACCCCGGTTGGCGCCACCGGCTGGAAAGAGTCGTACGCGTCGGGTGTGCCGGTAATCGGCGCGCCTAACACCGGTGTCATGGGTGATCTGACCGCAGGTGCGCTGGAGGACTCCAACGTCGACCTGACCTCGGAGCTGGTCAACCTGATCAAGGCGCAGAGCAACTACCAGGCCAACGCCAAGACCATCTCCACCGAGAGCACCCTGATGCAGACCATCATCCAGATGACCTGATGAAAACGCTCCTCAGGCTGGCGCGGGCGTTGCTGTTCGGGCTGCCCCTGGCGGCCCTGGCGGCGCCCGCGCCCTGGTACAAGTATCAGAGCATCGAGACCGGCGTGTTCATCTGCACTCAGGTCGACCCCGGCAAGGCGTTCATTCGCTTTGCCGGCCCCTTCCGCAACGCCGCCTGCCGCTGAGCGCCAGGCGGCGTTTTTTCGAGCGTCAACACGTTGCCGCCTACCGGCAAACAACCGCCGATTTGCCGTCGCGTGAGCCCGTTCGCGCGATGATGGATGGCGTCCGAGGCCCGTAAACATTGAGCGGGCGCGCTGTCGAGGTTGTTGGCCCGAGACTTGCTAACACCTCATCAGCATGTCAGTGGCGGCGAAAGTCCGTCGAGGGAGAATTGAAGTGGACAAGATGCTGTACGTGGCCATGACCGGCGCCAGCCAGAATGCCTTGGCGCAAAAGGCCCATGCCAACAACTTGGCTAACGTTTCCACCAACGGCTTTCAGCGCGACCTGGAACAGGCTCGCTCGATGCCGGTCTTCGGTGAAACCTTGCCCTCGCGCGCTTTCGCCATGACCGAGCGGCCAGCCACTGACTTCGACCATGGCCCGTTGATCGAAACCGGGCGTGAGCTCGATGTCGCGGTCGACGGCGATGGCTGGATCGCGGTCCAGGCTCCCGACGGCAGTGAGGCCTACACCCGCACCGGCAGCCTCAACATCGACGCCCTGGGCGTGCTGCGCACCGCTAACGGCATGGCCGTGCTGGGCAATGGCGGGCCGATCGCCATTCCGCCGGAAGAGCATGTCGAGGTCGGCTCCGACGGCACCATCAGCATCCGCTCGCTGGGCGAAAGCCCGTCGGTGATGGCCGAGGTGGACCGGATCAAGCTGGTCAAGCCAGACCTCGCCACCCTGAGCAAGGGCACCGATGGCCTGATTCACAGCAGTAGCGGTCAGCCCCTGGTGGCTGATGCCTCGGTGAAGGTGGTTTCCGGTTTTCTCGAGGGCAGCAACGTCAACGCCGTCGATGAGATGACTTCGATCATGGCGCTGTCCCGGCAGTTCGAGCTGCAGATCAAGATGATGACCGCCGCCAAGGAAAACGACGAATCGATGGCGCGGGTGATGCAGCTCAGCTGACGCCCGGCCCACCTAACTGTTCGAGACTGACGGCGCGCACGCCGTCGCGAAAGGAGAATACACATGCTTCCGGCTCTCTGGGTCAGCAAGACCGGCCTCGCCGCTCAGGACACCAACCTGACGACCATTTCCAACAACCTGGCCAACGTCTCGACGACCGGTTTCAAGAAGGACCGCGCCGAGTTTCAGGACCTGCTGTACCAGATCAAGCGCCAACCCGGTGCTCAGTCGACCCAGGACAGCGAGCTGCCCACCGGTCTGCAGGTCGGTACTGGTGTGCGCATCGTCGGCACCCAGAAGAACTTCACCGCCGGCAGCCTGCAGACCACCGACCAGCCGCTGGACATGGCCATCAACGGTCGCGGCTTCTTCCAGATCATGCAGCCGGACGGCACCATCTCCTATACCCGTGACGGCACCTTCCACCTCGACTCCGATGGTCAGCTGGTGACCGCCAACGGTCTGGCGCTGGAGCCGGCCATCGTCGTTCCGGCCGATGCCCAGACCTTCACTGTCGGCACCGACGGCACCGTGTCGATCACCACCGCTGGCAATGCCGCCAACCAGGTGATCGGCAACCTGCAGACCGCCGACTTCATCAACCCGGCCGGCTTGCAGGCCATCGGTAACAACCTGTTCCTGGAAACCGCCTCCAGCGGTGCGCCGAACGTCGGCACGCCTGGCCTTAACGGTTTCGGTACCACCCTGCAGAACACCCTGGAGAACTCCAACGTCAGCACGGTGGAAGAGCTGGTGAACATGATCACCACTCAGCGTGCCTACGAGATGAACTCCAAGGTGATCTCGACCGCCGACCAGATGCTGCAATTCGTTACCCAGAACCTGTAATTCGAATCAGCCGACATCCTGAAGTACCCGTAGCACCGTGAGGTCATGAGCATGAATCGTTTGTCCGTCGTTTTCGCCGTAGGTGGCGCGTGCCTGCTGGCCGGTTGCATGGCCCCGCCGGCCAAGCCCAACGATCCATACTATGCGCCGGTGCTGCCGCGTACGCCGTTGCCGGCGGCGGCCAACAACGGGTCGATCTACCAGGCCGGTTTCGACCAGAACCTGTATAGCGACCGCAAGGCGTTCCGCGTCGGCGACATCATCACCATCACCCTCAACGAGAAGATGGCGGCGAGCAAGAGCGCCAACTCCTCGTTGGCCAAGGACAGCAACACCAGCCTCGGCCTGAGCTCGCTGTTCGGTGGGGGGGTGAAGACCGATAGCCCGTTCGGTGGTGGTTCCCTGAGCCTGGATGCGGGCTACAGCGGTACGCGTGACACCAAGGGCGATGCCAAGGCGGCCCAGGGCAACAGCCTGACCGGTTCGGTCACCGTGACCGTCGCCGAGGTCCTGCCCAACGGCATCCTCGCGGTGCGCGGCGAGAAATGGATGACGCTCAACACCGGTGAAGAGTTGGTGCGCATTGCCGGCCTGATCCGCGCCGACGACATCGCCACGGACAATACCGTGTCGTCCACCCGCGTGGCCGATGCGCGCATCACCTATTCGGGAACCGGCTCGTTCGCCGACGCCAGCCAGCCAGGTTGGCTCGATCGGTTCTTCATGAGCCCGTACTGGCCCTTCTGAGTGCGAATCGACATGCTCAAGTTCAAACCGCTACTGGTGCTGACGGCGCTGCTGTTCGCCTCCTTCGGTGCTCATGCCGAGCGCCTCAAGGACATCGCCAGCATCTCGGGCGTGCGCACCAACCAGTTGATCGGCTATGGCCTGGTGGTCGGCCTCAATGGCACGGGTGACCAGACCACCCAGACGCCGTTCACGCTGCAGACCTTCAACAACATGCTGGCGCAGTTCGGCATCAAGGTGCCGAGCAACACCGGCACCGTGCAGCTGAAGAACGTCGCCGCGGTGTCGATCCATGCCGATCTGCCGGCGTTCGCCAAGCCGGGCCAGGTCATCGACATCACCGTGTCGTCTATCGGTAACTCCAAGAGCCTGCGCGGCGGCAGCTTGTTGATGACGCCGCTCAAAGGTATCGACGGTAATGTCTACGCCATCGCCCAGGGCAACCTGGTGGTCGGTGGCTTCGACGCCGAAGGCAAGGACGGCTCGCGGATTACCGTCAACGTGCCGTCGGCTGGCCGCATTCCAGGCGGCGCGACCGTCGAGCGGGCGGTGCCGAGCGGGTTCAACCAGGGCAACAGCCTGACCCTGAACCTCAACCGTCCCGATTTCACCACTGCCAAGCACATCGTCGACAAGGTCAACGACATGCTCGGCCCTGGCGTCGCCCAGGCCATAGATGGCGGTTCGGTGCGGGTTACTGCGCCGATGGATCCGAGCCAGCGGGTCGACTACCTGTCGATCCTCGAGAACCTGGAGATCGACCCGGGCCAGGCCGTGGCCAAGGTCATCATCAACTCGCGCACCGGCACCATCGTCATCGGCCAGAACGTCAAGGTCTCGCCGGCGGCAGTGACCCACGGCAGCCTCACCGTGACCATCACCGAAGACCCGATCGTCAGCCAACCGGGACCGTTCTCCAATGGCCAGACCGCCGTAGTGCCGCGCTCGCGGGTCAACGCCCAGCAAGAGGCCAAGCCGATGTTCAAGTTCGGTCCGGGCACTACCTTGGATGAGATCGTCCGGGCGGTGAACCAGGTAGGCGCGGCGCCCAGTGACTTGATGGCGATCCTCGAAGCGCTCAAGCAGGCCGGTGCGCTGCAAGCCGACCTGATCGTGATCTGAGGCCTGCGCAGATGAAGACCGTCGACACTGGCGCCTACACCGACCTCAATCGCCTGAATGCGTTGAAGGTCGGTGACAAGGACAGCGAGGCGAACCTGCGCAAGGTCGCCCAGGAATTCGAGTCGCTGTTCGTCAGCGAGATGCTCAAGTCCATGCGCGCGGCCAACAACGTGCTGGCCAAGGACAACCCGCTCAACACCGAGACGACCAAGCAGTATCAAGAGATGTACGACCAGCAGTTGGCGGTCAGCCTGTCCCGCGAGGGCGGCGGCATCGGCCTGCAGGACGTGCTGATGCGCCAGCTGTCCAAGACCGCCTCGAGCCAGCGTCCAGGCGGCAACCCGTTCAACCGCGATGCCGGCACCAGTGGTGCCTTGGGCGCTGTGCACAATGCCGCAGCGGACCACCAGGTGGCCAGTGCCACGCACAACGACGTCGCCGCGCTCAACCAGCGTCGCTTGTCGTTGCCGAGCAAGCTCACCGACCGCCTGCTCGCCGGTATCGTGCCAGGCGCCAGCCCGGCTGCCCCCGCCAACACATTGCGCCGTGGCGCCGACCACGCCGCCACCGCGGTGGGGGCTGCAGGCGAATACGGCGACTGGACTCAGTCGCCGACCTATGCCGGACTATTGGCCGGTGGCCAACACAGTGTGGTTCAGGTGCCGCTGGCGCCGGGCAAGAGTGCTTTCGCCAATGCCGACGAGTTCGTCGCCACCATGCTGCCGATGGCCCAGGAAGCGGCTCAGCGCATTGGCGTGGAGCCCAAGGTCCTGGTCGCCCAGGCCGCCCTGGAAACCGGCTGGGGTCGGTCGATCCTGCGCCAGAGCGATGGCAGCAGCAGCCACAACCTGTTCAACATCAAGGCGACCGGTAGTTGGAAGGGCGAGCAGGCGAGGGCGCTCACCAGCGAGTTCCGCGATGGCCAGATGGTCAAGGAGTCGGCGGCATTCCGTGCCTACGACTCGTACGCCGACAGTTTCCACGACCTCGCCAACCTGTTGTTGAACAACGATCGCTATCAAGAAGTGGTCAAGTCGGCCGATAACCCAGAACAGTTTGCCGCTGAGCTGCAAGAGGCCGGTTACGCCACCGACCCGAACTATGCGCGGAAGATCTCGGCGATCGTCCGGCAGCTCGACAAGTACCAGACCTACGCAGCCAACGGCACACAAACGACTCTATAAGGCTTGAAGCATGTCGAATCTGATCTCTATTGGGCTTTCCGGGCTGTCGGCCACGCAAAGCGCGCTGGCGACCACGAGTAACAACATCACCAATGTGGCGACCTCCGGCTATTCGCGCCAACAGACGACCCAGGCGGCGGGGGCCTTGCAGAGCATCGGCGGTGCAGGTTACGTGGGCAGTGGTACCACCGTATCGGAAGTGCGCCGGATCTACAGCGCTTACCTGCAGAGCCAGGTCGGCTCGAGCACCGCGCTCAATAGCGAAGCGACCACCTATTCGACCCAGATTTCCTCGCTGGACTCGTTGCTGTCCGACAGCAGCACCGGGATCACCGCGGTGTTGGCAAGCTTCTATACCGCCTTGCAGACGGCGGCTTCGACCCCCAACGATACCGCTGCGCGGCAATTGTTCCTGACCTCGGCTTCGACCCTGAGCAACCGGTTCAACACCATCGCCTCGCAGATGAATCAGCAGAACGAGAGCATCAACAGCCAGCTGACCACCCTGTCGGGTCAGGTCAACTCGCTGACCAGCTCGATCGCCTCGCTGAACCAGCAGATCGTCGCCCTGTCGGCCAATGGCTCGTCGCCCAACAGCCTGCTCGACGCCCGCGACGAAGCCGTGCGGCAGCTCAATGAGCTGGTCGGCGTGACCGTGCAGCAGCGCGACGGCAACTATGACGTGTACCTGGGCACCGGCCAGCCGCTGGTGACCGGCAATACCGCCAACAAGCTGACGGCCCAGGGCAGTGCCAACGACCCAGGTCAGTACAGCCTGACCTTGCAGTTCCAGAGCTTCTCCACAGACGTGACTTCGGTGGCCACAGGTGGCGAGATCGGCGGCCTGCTACGTTACCGCAAGGATGTGCTGAACCCGGCGATGAACGAACTGGGTCGCCTGGCCATCGTGGTCAGCGACACCATCAACAGCCAGTTGGGCCAGGGCCTGGACCTCAATGGCGACTTCGGTTCGCAACTGTTCGCCAGCGTCAACAGCGCTTCGGCCATGAGCCAGCGCAGCCTGGCCTCGGCGAACAATAGCGCAGGTTCAGGCAACCTGGATGTCGCCATCAGCGATTCCAGCGCACTGACCACCTACAACTACCAAGTCAAGTTCACCAGCGGCACCGCGTACACCGTCACCCGTTCCGACGGTACCAGCATGGGCAGCTTCGACCTCACCGATGACCCGGCGCCGGAGATCGACGGTTTCACCCTGTCGCTGAACGGCGGCGCCTTGAGCGCCGGCGACAGCTTCAACGTCATCCCGACGCGCACCGGTGCGAGCAACATCGGCACCGTCATGACCGACGCCAACAAGCTGGCCTTCTCCGGTGCCCTGAGCGGCACGGCGGCCACCAGCAATACCGGCACCGGCGCGATCACTCAGCCGACGCTGAACACCGAGCTGGACATCTACGGCGGCACCGACTTGTCGCAGATGCAATCGGCCATCGAGAACGGTATGCCGGTCAAGCTGGTGTTCGGCGCCGCCAGCAACGGTACCCAGACCTACACTGTGTACAACGCCCAGGGCACCAGCATCGGTACCGGCTCGATCGTGCCTGGCCAGGACAATGCGTTGAGCATCGATGTGCCGATGCTCGACGACAGCGGCAACCCGATTCTCGACGGCAACGGCGTGGCGATGAGCTATAGCTTCGGCCTGACCTTCTCCGGCGCGCCGTCCAGCGGCGACAGCTTCACCGTGGCCTTCAACAGCGACGGCAGCAACGACAACCGCAACGCGCAGAGCGTGCTGGCCCTGCAAACGGCCAATACCGTCGGCGTCAACGGCAACAACACCGGCATGAGCATGGGCAGCAGCTACGCGACCCTGGTCGAAGGCGTCGGTGCCATGGCTTCGCAGGCGTCGCTGGACGCCACGGCAACCACCACCGTGCTCAAGTCCGCCACTGACAGCCGTGACTCGCTGGCGGGGGTGAGCCTCGATGAAGAGGCCGCCGACCTGGTGAAATTCCAGCAGTACTACACCGCCTCCTCGCAGATCATCAAAGCTGCGCAGGAAACCTTCTCCACCCTGATCAACAGCTTGTAAGGGAGGCGTCGATCATGCGCATTTCCACCGGCCAGTACTTCGCCAACAGCTCCAACAGCTACGCCAAGAACTTTGCCGACACGGCCAAGACCCAGGAGCAGATCTCCTCGGGAACCCGCCTGCAGACCGCTTCGGACGATCCGGTCGGTGCGGCCAAGGTGCTCAAGCTGCAGCAGCAGAGCGCCATGCTGACCCAGTACAGCAACAACATGTCGACCATCACCAGTTCGCTGACCTCCGAAGAGTCGATTCTCTCGAGCATCACCGATGCCCTGCAGCGCGCCCGCGAGCTGACCCTGTCGGCCGGCAACGGCGGCATGAGCGACGCTGACCGCACCTCCATCGCCAACGAGCTCGGTGAGATCGAGGAAAGCATCTACGGCATGCTCAATACCAAGGATGCCAACGGCAACTACATCTTCGCCGGCAGCAAGAGCTCGACCCAGCCTTACGTGCGCAACAGCGATGGCACCTATTCCTACCAGGGTGACCAGACCCAGCTGAGCCTGCAGGTCTCCGATACCCTGTCGCTGGCGCTCAACGACACCGGTTTCAGCATCTTCGAGTCGGCCACCAACATCAGCCGCACCCAGACCACGCTGACCGCGCCTGCCGTGAACGACGACCGCATCACCGTGTCGGCGGGGCAGATGACCTCGTCGAACAGCTACAACAGCAAGTTCACCTCCGGTGAGCCCTACACCCTGACGTTCCTAAGCAGCACCGAATTCACCGTCACCGATGCCGCCGGCAACGACGTGACCGCTGAAACCAGCACCAACGGCACCATCGACCCGAAGGACGACAACGGCACCACCATCAGCCTGCGCGGCGTGGAGTTCGAGGTCAATGTCACGCTCCAGGACACCGATGATGCCGCCGATGCCGACACGCTGATCGCCGGGCATGAATTCAGCCTGGCCAGCAAGCCGGACACCGTCACCGTCAACCGTACGCCGAGCAACCCCTCCACGGCGCAGGTGACGTCGGGTGTGGTGAGCAATGCCGGCGACTATGCCGCGGCGTTCCCCGATGGCGGCGCGGTGATCAAGTTCACCAGCGCCACCGACTACGCGCTGTATGCCGCACCGGTGACCGATTCGAGCAAGCCGATCACCACCGGCACGCTGACCGGCACCTCGATCACCGCGGCCGGGGTGACATTCGAAATCAGTGGCACGCCGGCTGCCGGTGACCAGTTCTCGGTAGGCGCCAGCTCGCACCAGACGCAGAACGTGCTCAATACCATCAGCGGCCTGCGCCAGGCGCTGCAAGTGCCGATCACCGATGCGCAGTCGTCGCTCGATCTGAAGAACGCCATCGCCTCGGCGTTGGGCAACCTTGATCAGGCCAGCCAGCAGATCGACATCACTCGCGGTTCGATCGGTGCGCGGGGTAACGCGCTGGATATCCAGCTGACCGAGAACTCGAGCATGACCCTGGCCAATCAGTCGACCATCTCCTCGATTGCCGACACCGACTACGCCACGGCCAGTATCCAGTTGACCCTGCAGCAGACCATGTTGCAGGCGGCGCAGCTGTCGTTCGCCAAGATTTCCCAGTTGAGCCTGTTCGACAAGATCTGACGGCAGGGCATGGCCTCGGTTGGTCGGTTGGCGTGCAAGCGAAACCCGTGTCTTTCGTATGAAAAACACGGGTTTTGCCTTTTTTGTATTTGGTTACATGTATTCTATAGTGGCGTGACGTAAGGCCCTGATTGTGACCCGTGGGTCTTGGCGCGCATCTTCACAGTAACCGTGTATTGGGTCTCGCTGGTCGGTCATGGCATTGCGCCGCGTCCTGCGCTGTTCACCCTCCCGTTTTTGGCGCCGCTCGGTGAACCGGGCGGTTGAGACCTGCTCTTTGTATTGGGAAGCCAGAATGATTGGCATTAAAAGCATCGCGAGCTATGTACCCTCTGCCGGCATCGACAACTATGCCCAGGGCGCTCGCTTCGGTAAGGACGAGTCCTTCATCATCGGCAAGATCGGTTCGGCCTTCCTGCCACGCAAGGCCGACGAGCAGGAAACCTCCGACCTGTGCGTCGAGGCCGTGCGCACGCTGTTCGCCAACCATCCGGAGCTCAAGCCCGAAGCCATCGATGCGGTGATCGTGGTCACCCAGAACGGTGATGAAGAGGGCCTGCCGCACACCGCTGCTATCGTGCAGGACAAGCTGGGTCTGCCAACTCATGTAGCTGCATTCGATATTTCCCTAGGTTGCTCGGGCTACGTCTACGGCATCTACGCCATGAAGGGCTTCATGGAGGCTGCGGGCCTGAAGAACGGCCTGCTGATCACCGCAGACCCATATTCGAAGATCGTCGACCCGGAAGACCGCAACACCACCATGCTGTTCGGCGATGCCGCTACCGTGACCTGGATGGGCGAGGCGCCGGTCTGGGCGCTGGGCAAGTCCAAGTTCGGCACCGACGGTTCGGGCGCGCCGCATCTGAAGGTCAGCGACGGCACCTTCTTCATGAACGGTCGCCAGGTGTTCAACTTCGCGCTGATCAAGGTGCCTGCACATCTGCACGAGCTGCTCGACGATTCGGGCCTGGTGGCTGCCGACATCGATGCCTACTGCATTCACCAGGGCAGTGCTGCCATCGTCGACGCGGTGGCGCGTCGCTTCGAAGAGGGCGAGCCGGAGAAGTTCGTCAAGGACATGGTCGAGACCGGCAACACCGTGTCGTCGAGCATTCCATTGCTGCTGGAGAAGCACGCGGGTGACAGCACCTGGCAGCGTGTGGCCATCAGTGGTTTCGGTGTGGGCCTGTCGTGGGGCTCGGCGATTCTTTACCGCCCCTGATACCTGAAGCCTGACCAGCGGCGCCCTCGTGGCGCCGCAGTCGTTTCTGCGCCGTGCATTCCTTCGCGGCGATGCCTTCGGGCCTGTCTTCTTTTTGGCGCCAAGTCCTTGATTCGTTGGGCGGTGGCGAACTGCTGGCAATTTTTTTGCAAAAAGCCCTCAAGCAACCCGGCGAGCCGACGATAACAATCATGTAGGTTCTCTAGGCCACACCCGGCGGGAAGCCAGGGCCGGAAGCCGCAGTATCCATCCAACGAGGAATTCGTCATGGCTTTAACCGTTAACACCAACATCACCTCCCTCGGCGTTCAGAAGAACCTGAACAAGGCTTCCGACGCACTGGGTACTTCGATGTCCCGTCTGTCCTCCGGCCTGAAAATCAACAGCGCCAAAGACGACGCCGCCGGCCTGCAGATCGCCAACCGTCTGACCAGCCAGGTCAAAGGTCTGGCAGTCGCTGTCAAGAACGCCAACGACGGTATCTCGATCGCCCAGACCGCCGAAGGCGCGATGCAGGCTTCGACCGACATCCTGCAGCGTATGCGTGAACTGTCCCTGCAGTCCGCCAACGGCTCGAACAGCGATGACGACCGTGCTTCCCTGCAACAAGAATTCACCGCGCTGTCGGGCGAACTGACCCGTATCGCCAACACCACCACCTTCGGTGGTCGTAACCTGCTGGACGGCTCGTTCACCAACACCAGCTTCCAGATCGGCGCCAACGCCAACGAAACCATTTCGTTCGGCATGAAAGACATCAGCGCTACTGGCCTGAAAGGTTCGTACAGCGAAGCTACCACCACTGGTACCGCTATGACTGGCCTGACTGCCACTGCTCTGGGTTCGAAGCTGACCACCACCACTGGTGCTACTGCCACTGTTACCGGTGCTGCGACTGCTGCTCTGAATAGTGCTGGCGCTGGTGCTGCTGGCGGCACCTTCTCTGTCAACGGCCAAACCGTTACCGTCGGTGCTGGTGATGATGGCGCAGCCGTCGCTACTGCAGTTCAAGCGGCCCTGGTTGCCAGCGGCGACGCAGGCGCCACCGCTACCTGGGATGACACTGCCAACACCCTGACCCTGACCTCCAGCTCCGACATCGTCATCGCGGGTGCTGACTTCGCTCAGGCCGGTCTGACTGCTGGCACTATCACTGCCACTGGCGGTACTCAGGCTGCCAGCACTGGCGCTACCAACCTGACCAGCGCAGGTGCAATCACTGTTAACGGTACTGCTGTTACCTGGGATGGCACTGGCGACATCAGCGATGTTCTGACCGATATCGCAGCTGTAGATGGCATCGCTTCCGCCACTATCGACAGCAACGGCCGCATCAGCATCACCTCCGAAGATGGTAACGATGTCACTCTGGGCAACACCACCGGTGGTTCGCTGGCTCAACTGGGTCTGACCTCGGGTACTTCCGAAGCCAAGACCTCGGCTGACACTTCCGTCACCCTGAACGGCGTTGAAGTCAAGTTCGCTTCGGGCAGCACCGCTGACGACATCGTTTCGGCCATCAACAGCGCTTCGACCGGCGTTACCGCCAGCCTGACCGATGATGGCGCGCTGAGCCTGTTCGCAGACTCCGACATCACCATCGCCGACGGCAGTGCCGGTACTGGCCTGGCTGCTCTGGGCCTGACTGCTGGTTCCACCACCGCCGTGACCATGGAAACCACCGTTGCCAACCTGAGCATCAGCACCGCTGCCGATTCGCAAATCGCGATCCAGGCTCTGGACGCTGCCATCCAGTCGGTCGACAGCCAGCGCGCCGCCCTGGGTGCTGTGCAAAACCGCTTCGACTCCACCGTGTCGAACCTGGAAAGCATCTCGGAAAACTCCACCGCTGCCCGCAGCCGTGTGCAGGACGCCGACTTCGCGGCCGAAACCGCCGAGCTGACCAAGCAGCAGACTCTGCAACAGGCTTCCACCGCTATCCTGTCGCAAGCCAACCAGCTGCCGTCCTCGGTACTGAAGCTGCTGCAGTAATCGTCTTCGGATGATACCGACGGAAGGGTGCCCCGGCGCCCTTCCGTTTTTTGATTACTAGGGGTCGATCAACATGGACATGAATGTAGATCTGAAAACCGCTTACCCCGCAGGTCTTGCGCCTGCAAGCGCCAGCCAAAATGGCGTGAAGGCTACCCAAACCAAAGATTCCAGCGACGTGCAGGGCACCGAACCCGAGCGCGCGCAACTCGAACAAGCGGTCAGTGACATCCAGGACTACGTCAGCAAGGCGCAGCGCAACCTGGAGTTCTCGATCGACGACACGACGCACAAGGTCGTGGTCAAGGTCATCGCCACCGAGAGCGGTGATGTGATCAGGCAGATCCCTTCCGAAACCGTCCTGATGCTGGCCCAGCGCCTCCAGGAAGGCGGCACCGGTCTGTTCGACGAAATGGTATAACGCAGAACTGGCACAAAGTTTGAAGGCTGGACCCGGTTGGCGTCATGAGCGTCAAGAATTGGCCTGGCATCACCACCAAGGAGAGTAATCATGGCGGTCATCAGCAGCACCGGTACCGGACTCATCACGTCTGCCGGCGTGGGCAGCGGCATCAAGACCGACGAGATCGTCGAAGCGCTGGTCAATGCGGAAATCAGTCCCAAGCAGAACCAGATCACCAAGCAGCAGACTGCTGCGGCGACCCAGTTGTCGGCGCTGGGTACTGTAAAGAGTGCGCTGGATACCTTCCGGTCGGCCATTTCCACGCTGAACACCACCACCAAGTTCAACGGCCTGGCTTCTTCTTCCTCGGATGAGAAGGTCGCGACCGTTACCCTCGGCAGCTCCGCCGCAGCTGGCACCTATGCGCTCGAAGTGACCCAGCTGGCCACCGCTTCGAAGATATCGACCGGGGTCTACGGCAGTGCTTCTTCCTCGGTGAACGACACCGGCGCCAGCACCACCCTGACCATTTCCCAGTCGGGCAGTGATTATAACGTCACCATCGCCGCAGGCGCGACGCTGACCCAGGTGCGCGACCAGATCAATAGCCAGTTGGCCTCCAAGAATATCTCCGCCAACATCCTGACCGATGCCAACGGCTCGCGCCTGGTCTTGAGCTCCAACACCACGGGGGAGGGCACCGACCTGACCCTGAGCGGGGATTCTGGTCTAGCCACCGACTTCACGACGGTGACCACCGCGCAGAATGCGAAATACACCATTGACGGCATCGACATGGAGTCCAAGAGCAATACCGTGACTTCGGCGATCAGTGGTGTGACCCTCAAGCTGCTCACCACGGACAAGTCCACTATCTCGGTGACCTCCGATAGTGACACGCTGAAGACGTCTGTGCAGTCGTTCGTCGATGCCTACAACACCATGATGAAGGCCATTACCGCACAAACCAAAGTCACTTCTTCGGATGATGCGGTCTCGGCAGGCGCGCTGACTGGTGACTCGACCATGCGCTCGATGATCAGCGCGATGCGTGGCGAGTTGCTCAAGAGCTTTGGCACTGGTGCGGTCAATACCTTATCCAACATGGGTATCACGACCGATCAGACCACAGGGCTGCTGACGCTGGACGACACCAGCTGGAATGCCGCAGTCGCCAAGACCGGCGGCGTCAGCCAGATCGTCAGCGCATTTGTTGGCGACAACGGCTTGCTAAAAGGCATGACCTCTGCGACCGAGCCGTTCGCAGGCACTAGCGGCATCCTCACTTCTCGTGTCAACGCCCTCAACACCAAGCTGACCGACCTGGACACCCAGCAGGAAGCCTTGGACCGCCGCGAGGCCACCTTGACCTCGACCTTGACGGCCAAGTACACCGCCATGGATACCCTGGTCGCCCAGCTCAACGCCACCAGCGACAGCATCATGACCACCCTCAACGCGCTGAACAATAACAACGACGATTGATCTGCGCTGACCGGGCCGTCCGCTGGCGGCCCGCCAGGTTAAAGTTTCCCATCGATAGGCCGACATGTAGGCTGTACGTCACACATTTTCCGCGAGAGGTTCGCCATGCATCCCCTTAAAGCCCTGCGCCAGTACCAGAAAGTCAGCTCCCACGCGCAGGTCTCCGAGGCCAGCCCCCACCGCCTGGTGCAGATGCTGATGGAAGGTGCACTGGACCGCATGGCCCAGGCCAAGGGCGCATTGTCGCGCGGCCAGATCCCCGAGAAGGGCGTGATGCTCGGCAAGGCCATCGACATCATCGGCGGCCTGCGCGAAGGTCTGGATGCCGAAAAGGCCGAAGACCCGGCCTACATCGCCGAGCTGGACAGCCTCTATGCCTACATGATGACCCGCCTGACACAGGCCAACCGCAGCAACGACACGGAAATCATCGACGAAGTCGCGCGCCTGATGATCACCGTCAAGTCCGGTTGGGATGCGCTCGCGGCCGCCGAATGATGAGCGCGCCAGGAGATGCCATGAGCCCGCTGGACAAGATCGCGCAGACCCGTGCGGCCCTGGAGGCGGCGTTGCAAGCGAAGGATTGGGCGCTGATCGGGGAGCTCGATCAGGAGTGCAGGGCCTGCGTGGAGTCCATCAACAACGCCCAGGTAGATGACCTGGACTTGTTTCGGGTCAATTTAGAGGCACTTCTGGTCCTGTATCGTCAATTGCTCGACGCCAGTAGAAATGAGCGTGGCGCTGTTTATGACGAAATGAACCAGTTTCGCCAAGCAAAAAACGCCGCTAAGGTATACCATCTGTTCAGTTAACTCGAAACGCCCCGTACGGGCGCCATAAAATTGACCTTTACAGATTTTCGACTTAACTAGTGTCTATTTAACCATTTCCGGCATCAAACCATGACCGTTTGGTCGGCTTTGAGCTAACTACGCCCTTTGGCGCCGAGAATTGACTAGGGAAGTTGCTATTGCATGTGGCGTGAAACCAAGATTCTCCTGATCGATGACGACAGCGCCCGCCGCCGCGATCTGGCGGTGGTCCTGAATTTCCTCGGGGAAGAAAACATTCCGTGCTCCAGCCATGACTGGCAGCAATCGGTAGCTTCGTTGTCTTCCAGCCGCGAAGTGCTGTGCGTGCTCATCGGCACCGTCAATTCCCCAGGCAATGCGCTGGGCTTGCTAAAGACAGTGGCAGGGTGGGATGAGTTCCTTCCGGTTTTGCTTTTAGGCGAAATTTCTTCTGCGGACTTCCCGGATGACCTGCGCCGTCGGGTGCTGGCCAACCTGGAAATGCCACCGAGCTACAGCCAACTGCTCGATACCCTGCACCGTGCCCAGGTCTACCGCGAGATGTATGACCAGGCGCGTGAGCGTGGCCGTCAGCGCGAGCCCAACCTGTTCCGCAGCCTGGTCGGCACCAGCCGCGCGATCCAGCACGTGCGCCAGATGATGCAGCAGGTGGCCGATACCGATGCCAGCGTGTTGATCCTCGGCGAGTCGGGCACTGGCAAGGAAGTGGTGGCGCGCAACCTCCATTACCACTCCAAGCGCCGCGAAGCGCCGTTCGTGCCGGTCAACTGCGGGGCGATCCCGGCCGAGCTGCTGGAGAGCGAACTGTTCGGCCACGAGAAGGGCGCCTTCACCGGGGCCATCACCAGCCGCGCCGGGCGTTTCGAGTTGGCCAATGGCGGTACGCTGTTCCTTGACGAAATCGGCGACATGCCGCTGCCGATGCAGGTCAAACTGCTGCGCGTGCTGCAGGAGCGCACGTTCGAGCGGGTGGGCAGCAACAAGACCCAGAGCATCGACGTGCGGATCATCGCCGCGACCCACAAGAACCTCGAAAGCATGATCGAGGACGGCACCTTCCGCGAAGACCTGTACTACCGGCTCAACGTCTTCCCCATCGAGATGGCACCGCTGCGTGAGCGGGTCGAAGACATTCCGCTGCTGATGAACGAACTGATCTCGCGCATGGAGCACGAGAAGCGCGGTTCGATTCGCTTCAATTCGGCGTCGATCATGTCGCTGTGCCGCCACGGCTGGCCGGGCAATGTCCGCGAGCTGGCCAACCTGGTCGAGCGCATGGCGATCATGCATCCGTACGGTGTGATCGGGGTGTCGGAGCTGCCGAAGAAATTCCGCTACATCGACGATGAAGACGAGCAGATGGTCGACAGCTTGCGCAGCGATCTCGAGGAGCGCGTGGCGATCAACGGCCATGCGCCGAACCTGGGTAATCACGCGATGCTGCCGCCCGAGGGGCTGGATCTCAAGGATTACCTCGGCACCCTCGAACAAGGGTTGATCCAGCAGGCGCTGGACGATGCCAACGGTATCGTGGCGCGGGCGGCTGAACGTTTGCGTATCCGGCGTACGACCCTGGTGGAAAAGATGCGCAAGTACGGCATGAGTCGCCAGGGTGGCGAGGAGGCGGCGGAGGACTGACGGTCCGTTCGCTGGGGATTTGCGGTGGGGCGACCAATCTCGCCTCCACCGCAACCGCCAAACCCTCATCCCCGGCACGGCTATTGCACTACCGCTGGCAACACACCGTTTTTATGACGGTCAGCCACGCGAGAGAGCACGATGCCCCAGGCCGCCCACTTTTCCCGAGCCCCCGATCCGCAGGGGCGTACCCCGATCGAGCAGGAAAGTCGAGAGGGGCTTGAGCAGGCGTTCGCCCTGTTCAACCAGATGTCCACCCAGCTCACCCAGTCCTACAGCATGCTCGAAGCCCGGGTCAGCGAGCTCAAGGGCGAGCTGGCGGTGGTCAGTGCTCAGCGCATGGCTGAACTGGCGGAGAAAGAGCGCCTGGCCAACCGTCTGCAGAACTTGCTGGACCTGCTCCCAGGCGGGGTGATCGTGATCGACGGTCACGGCTTGGTTCGCGAGGCCAATCCAGCCGCCTGCGATTTGCTCGGCGAGCCGCTGGTCGGCCAACTGTGGCGTCAGGTGATCGCCCGCAGTTTCGCTCCGCGCAAGGACGATGGTCACGAAGTCTCGTTGCGCGACGGTCGCCGCCTGTCCATCGCTACCCGCTCGCTGGATGCCGAACCCGGCCAGTTGGTGTTGCTCAACGACCTGACCGAAACCCGTCGTCTGCAAGACCAATTGGCGCGCCATGAGCGCCTGTCGTCGCTGGGGCGCATGGTTGCCTCGCTGGCCCATCAGATTCGCACCCCGCTGTCCGCGGCTATGCTCTATGCCAGCCATCTGGCTGACGACCTGCAGACCCTTGCCCCGCAAACCCGCCAGCGCTTCGCCGCCCACCTCAAGGAGCGTTTGCACGAACTGGAGCACCAGGTGCGCGATATGCTGGTATTCGCCCGTGGCGAGTTGCCGCTGAGCGACCGGGTAACGCCCAAGGCACTGTTCCAGGCCCTGCAGCAGGCGGCCCAGGTGCACGTCCAGGGCCAGGCCGTACGCTGGCAGTGCGACAGCCACCTGGGTGAGTTGCTGTGCAACCGCGATACCTTGGTCGGTGCCTTGCTCAACCTGATCGAGAACGCCATTCAGGCCAGTGCCGAGCCCGCCCGGCTGAAAGTGCACCTGTACCGCCGCGAGCAGACCCTGCACCTGTGCATCAGCGACGCCGGCTGCGGTGTCGCCCCCGACCTGCTGGAGCGCCTGGGTGAGCCGTTCCTGACCACCAAATCTACCGGGACCGGCCTCGGCCTGGCCGTGGTCAAGGCGGTGGCGCGCGCCCATCAGGGGCGGGTCGAGCTGCGCTCCAAGGTCGGTCGTGGCACCTGCGTGAAGGTGTTGTTGCCGCTGATCGTCACGGAGGCCAAGTGATGGAGATCAACGTCCTGCTGGTCGAGGACGACCGCGTGCTGCGCCAGGCCCTGGGTGACACCCTGGAGATCGGCGGCTTTGCCTATCATGCCGTGGGCAGCGCCGAGGAAGCGTTGCAGGCGGTGCGGGCCGAACCGTTCAGTCTGGTGGTCAGCGATGTGAACATGCCCGGCATGGACGGCCATCAGTTGCTGGCCCAGCTGCGTCGCTTGCAGCCGCAGTTGCCGGTGCTGTTGATGACCGCCCATGCGGCAGTCGAGCGGGCTGTCGAGGCCATGCGCCAGGGCGCGGTGGATTATCTGGTCAAACCGTTCGAACCCAAGGCACTGTTGAGCCTGGTACAGCGTCATGCCGGCGCTGCTGGCCTGGCCGAAGAAGAGGGGCCGGTGGCCTGTGAGCCGGCCAGTCGGCAGTTGCTGGATCTGGCAGCGCGCGTGGCGCGCAGCGACTCCACCGTACTGGTGTCCGGTGAATCGGGTACGGGCAAGGAGGTGCTGGCGCGCTTCATTCATCAGCAATCGCCCCGGTCGAGCCAGCCTTTTGTCGCCATCAACTGCGCGGCCATCCCCGACAACATGCTCGAGGCCACGCTATTCGGCCATGAGAAAGGTGCCTTCACCGGTGCCATCGCTGCCCAGGCGGGCAAATTCGAGCAAGCTGAGGGCGGTACGCTGCTGCTCGATGAGATTTCCGAGATGCCCCTGGGGCTGCAGGCCAAGCTGCTGCGGGTGTTGCAAGAGCGCGAAGTGGAACGGGTGGGCGGGCGCAAGCCGATCCCGCTCGATATCCGCGTACTGGCCACCACCAACCGCGACCTCGCCGGCGAAGTCGCTGCCGGGCGCTTCCGTGAAGACCTGTACTATCGCCTGTCGGTGTTTCCCCTGGCCTGGCAGCCGCTGCGCGAGCGCACCGGCGATATCCTGCCGCTGGCCGAGCGCCTACTGGCGCGCCACGTGGCCAAGATGAAGCATGCGCCGGTGCGTCTGTCCGCCGACGCCCGTGCCTGCCTGCAGGGATATGCCTGGCCGGGCAATGTGCGTGAGCTGGACAACGCCTTGCAGCGTGCGCTGATCCTCCAGCAGGGCGGCGTCATCGAAGCGGCGGATTTCTGTCTGGCTGGCGCCATTCCCTTGTCGGCGGGGCGCCCGCCTGCCACTTCACAAGCTGCAGTGGAGCCGGTCGAGGCCCAAGGCGATCTCGGCGGCGACATGCGTCGCCACGAATTCCAGATGATCATCGACACCCTGCGCGCCGAGCGCGGTCGCCGCAAGGAGGCTGCCGAGCGGCTCGGGATCAGTCCGCGCACCCTGCGCTACAAGCTCGCCCAGATGCGTGACGCGGGTCTGGACGTGGAAGCCAGCCTCTACGGCTAAACCAATTAAGCGATCAAACGGCGGGCTGGCACTCTTGTTGCTAGTTCCAGGCTATCCGCCGCATGCGTGTCAAAAAAATGCGGCCGCCGGAGAGAGAAGTTCATGAGCCAAGGTGTTGAATTCAATCGTCTGATGTTGGACATGCGCGCCATGCAGGCCGATGCCATGTCGCTGCCAAAAGCCACTGCCGCTCCTGAGTTGGCAGAAGGTCAGAGCAGCTTCGCCGACTTGCTCGGCCAGGCGATCGGCAAAGTCGACGCCACCCAACAGGCCTCGACTCAGCTGGCCAACGCCTTTGAAATCGGCAAGAGCGGCGTCGACCTGACCGACGTGATGATCGCCTCGCAAAAGGCCAGCGTATCCATGCAGGCATTGACCCAGGTGCGCAACAAGCTGGTCCAGGCGTACCAGGACATCATGCAGATGCCGGTTTGAGGACGGAAGTAAGTCATGGCTGAAGCAGTCGTCGATAACGCCCCCGCCAAGAGCGGCCCACCAGCGTCGAAGCCGCCGCTGTTCGGCATGGCGTTCCTGGAAAACATCTCGCAGATGCCCATGCTGCGTCAGATCGGCCTCATGGTCGGGCTGGCCGCCAGCGTGGCGATCGGCTTTGCCGTGGTGCTCTGGTCGCAACAGCCGGATTACCGTCCGCTGTACGGCAGCCTGGCGGGCATGGACACCAAGCAGGTCATGGACACTTTGGCGGCGGCCGACATTCCGTACAACGTGGAACCCAACTCCGGCGCACTGCTGGTCAAGGCCGACGACCTCTCCCGGGCGCGCCTGAAACTGGCGGCCGCTGGCGTGGCGCCAAGCGATGGCAACATCGGCTTCGAGATTCTCGACAAGGACCAAGGCCTGGGCACCAGCCAGTTCATGGAAGCCACTCGCTACCGTCGTGGCCTGGAAGGCGAGCTGGCGCGTACCGTCGCCAGCCTCAACAACGTCAAGGCCGCGCGCGTACACCTGGCCATTCCGAAAAGCTCGGTGTTCGTGCGAGACGAGCGCAAGCCCAGCGCTTCGGTCCTGGTCGAGCTGTACCCAGGCCGCGCCTTGGACGCTGGCCAGGTTATGGCCATCGTCAACCTGGTGGCCACCAGTGTGCCGGAACTGGACAAATCCCAGGTGACCGTAGTCGATCAGAAGGGCAACCTGCTCTCCGATCAGCTGCAGGACAACGCCCTGACCATGGCTGGCAAGCAGTTCGACTACAGCCGGCGCATGGAAAGCATGCTCACCCAACGGGTGCACAACATCCTGCAGCCGGTGCTGGGCAACGATCGCTACAAGGCCGAAGTGTCCGCCGACCTCGACTTCAGTGCAGTCGAATCGACCTCCGAACAGTTCAACCCGGACCAGCCGGCGCTGCGCAGCGAGCAGTCGGTCAATGAACAGCGCTCCAGCAGCCAGGGCCCGCAGGGCGTACCGGGCGCGTTGAGCAACCAGCCGCCGGCTGGAGCCTCTGCGCCTGAGAACGCCACTGCTGGGGCGCCGGCCGCCGGCGCCATTCAGCCAGGCCAGCCGCTGGTGGACGCCAACGGTCAGCAGATCATGGATCCGGCCACCGGTCAGCCGATGCTGGCGCCGTACCCGGCCGACAAGCGTGTGCAGACCACCAAGAACTTCGAACTCGACCGTTCCATCAGCCATACCCGTCAACAGCAAGGTCGCCTGACCCGGCTGTCGGTAGCGGTGGTGGTCGATGATCAGGTCAAGGTCGATGCCAACGGCGAGAGCACCCGGACCCCATGGGGCGCCGAAGATTTGGCGCGCTTCACCCGCCTGGTTCAGGATGCGGTGGGCTTCGATGCCAGCCGTGGCGACAGCGTGACGGTGATCAACGTGCCGTTCTCCGCCGACCGAGGCGAAGTGCTGGCCGATATTCCGTTCTACTCGCAGCCGTGGTTCTGGGACATCGTCAAGCAGGTGCTGGGCGTCGTGTTCATCCTGGTACTGGTGTTCGGCGTGCTGCGACCGGTACTTAACAACATCACTGGCGGCGGCAAGCAGGCTGCCACGGACAGCGACATGGAGCTGGGCGGCATGATCGGTATGGATGGCGAACTGGCCAACGACCGCGTCAGCCTGGGTGGCCCGACAAGCATTCTGTTGCCAAGCCCGAACGAGGGTTACGAGGCGCAGCTCAACGCAATCAAGGGCCTCGTGGCCGAAGACCCGGGCCGCGTGGCCCAGGTCGTGAAAGAGTGGATCAACGCCGATGAGTGACAACCGAGCCGTTACCGCCAAGCTGAGCCGCGTCGACAAGGCGGCCATCCTGCTGCTCTCGCTGGGCGAGACCGACGCTGCGCAGGTGCTGCGCCACATGGGCCCCAAGGAAGTGCAGCGGGTCGGCGTGGCCATGGCGCAAATGGGCAACGTGCACCGCGAACAGGTCGAGCAGGTGATGAGCGAGTTCGTCGATATCGTCGGCGACCAGACCAGCCTGGGCGTGGGCTCCGACGGCTACATCCGCAAGATGCTCAACCAGGCCCTGGGTGAGGACAAGGCCAACGGCCTGATCGACCGCATCCTGCTCGGCGGCAACACCAGCGGCCTGGACAGCCTCAAGTGGATGGAGCCGCGTGCCGTGGCCGACGTCATCCGCTACGAGCACCCGCAGATCCAGGCCATCGTGGTCGCCTACCTCGACCCGGACCAGGCCGGTGAAGTGCTGAGCAACTTCGATCATAAAGTGCGCCTGGACATCATCCTGCGCGTGTCGTCGCTCAACACCGTGCAGCCTGCGGCGCTCAAGGAACTGAACCTGATCCTCGAGAAGCAGTTCTCGGGCAACTCCAATGCCGCTCGCACCACCTTGGGCGGTATCAAGCGTGCCGCCGACATCATGAACTTCCTCGACAGCTCGGTCGAAGGGGCATTGATGGACTCGATCCGCGAGATCGACAACGACCTGTCGGAGCAGATCGAAGACCTGATGTTCGTCTTCAACAACCTGGCCGATGTCGACGACCGTGGCATCCAGGCGCTGCTGCGCGAGGTGTCCTCGGACGTGCTGGTGGTGTCGCTCAAGGGCGCCGACGAGCGGGTCAAGGACAAGATCTTCAAGAACATGTCCAAGCGTGCCTCGGAACTGCTGCGCGACGACCTCGAGGCCAAGGGCCCGGTGCGCGTCAGCGACGTCGAGACCGCGCAGAAGGAAATCCTCACCATTGCCCGCCGCATGGCCGACGCCGGCGAGATCGTGCTGGGTGGCAAGGGTGCCGAGGAAATGATCTGATTTTCGCAGGCAGCTTTGGATCCTGTGGCAACGGGCCTGCCCGTGAAGCAGGCACCGCGGTGAATGGCACCGGCTTTGCCGGTGTTCGCGGGCGAGCCCGCTCCCACACAGGCTGCATTGGCAGTTGTTGAGTACCTGAAAACATGCCTACCAAAGAATCCCATCCCAGCGATCTGATCCGCGCCGGCGACCTCGAAGGCGTCGACGTCTGGGCCCTGCCCAGCTTCGACCCAGAGCCGGAACCCGAGCCCGAACCCGAGCCGGAACCGGAGATCATCGAGGAGGAAATCGAGGAAGTGCCGCTGGAGGAAGTCCAGCCGCTGACCCTCGAGGAGCTCGAAGCCATTCGCCAGGAAGCCTATAACGAAGGCTTCGCCACCGGCGAACGGGAAGGTTTTCACAGCACCCAGCTCAAGGTTCGCGAGGAAGCCGAAAAGGCCTTGAACGCCAAGCTCGGCAGCCTCGAGCGCCTGATGAACCACCTGCTGGCACCGATCGCCGAGCAGGACACGCAGATCGAGCAGACCCTGGTGCACCTGGTCGCGCACATGACCCGGCAGGTCATCGGCCGCGAGCTGCGCAGCGACTCCAGCCAGATCACCCACGTGCTGCGTGAAGCGTTGAAACTGCTGCCGATGGGGGCCGAGAACATCCGCATCCATCTCAACCCGCAGGATTTCGAGCTGGCCAAGGCCCTGCGCGAACGTCACGAAGAACAGTGGAAGCTGCTCGAAGACGACACCCTGCTGCCAGGTGGCTGCCGTATCGAGACGCTGCACAGCCGGATCGACGCGACCATGGAGACCCGCATCGAGAAAGTCGTCGCGCAGTTGTTCGACCAGCTTCACGATCAGGCCCTGCATCCGGCCAAACCGGACATGCGTATCGACCTGGATGCCGCCGATGCGCCTTGATCGCACCAGCTTCGGCAAGCGCCTGGGCAGCTATGCCGAGGCGGTCAAGCTGCCTGCCCAGCCGGTGGTCGAGGGCCGTCTGCTGCGCATGGTCGGCCTGACCCTCGAAGCCGAAGGCCTGCGCACCGCAGTCGGCAGTCGTTGTCTGGTGATCAACGACGACAGCTACCACCCGGTGCAGGTCGAAGCCGAAGTGATGGGCTTTGCCGGCAGCAAGGTGTTCCTCATGCCGGTCGGCAGCATCGCCGGTATCGCCCCAGGCGCGCGGGTGGTGCCGCTGGATGACAGCGGCCGTCTGCCCATGGGCATGAGCATGTTGGGTCGTGTGCTCGATGGCGCCGGTCGTGCCCTGGATGGCAAAGGCGGGATGAAGGCCGAAGACTGGGTGCCGATGGATGGTCCGGTGATCAACCCGCTCAACCGTGACCCGATCAGCCAGCCGCTGGACGTCGGCATTCGCAGCATCAACGGCCTGCTCACCGTCGGCCGTGGCCAGCGCCTGGGGCTGTTCGCCGGTACCGGTGTGGGCAAGTCGGTTCTGCTGGGCATGATGACCCGCTTCACCGAGGCGGAGATCATCGTCGTTGGCCTGATCGGCGAGCGTGGTCGCGAGGTGAAGGAGTTCATCGAGCACATCCTCGGCGAGGAGGGGCTCAAGCGTTCGGTGGTGGTCGCCTCGCCCGCCGACGACGCGCCGCTGATGCGCTTGCGTGCGGCCATGTACTGCACGCGTATCGCCGAGTACTTCCGCGACAAGGGCAAGAACGTCCTGTTGCTGATGGACTCGCTGACCCGTTTCGCCCAGGCCCAGCGCGAAATCGCCCTGGCCATCGGTGAGCCGCCTGCCACCCGCGGCTATCCGCCGTCGGTGTTCGCCAAGCTGCCCAAGCTGGTCGAGCGTGCCGGTAATGGCGAGGCCGGGGGAGGGTCGATCACCGCTTTCTATACGGTCCTGTCCGAAGGCGACGACCAGCAGGACCCGATCGCCGACTCGGCGCGCGGCGTGCTCGATGGTCACTTCGTGCTGTCGCGGCGCTTGGCCGAGGAAGGCCATTACCCCGCCATCGATATCGAGGCATCGATCAGCCGGGTCATGCCACAGGTGGTCGATGCCGATCACCTGCGCCAGGCGCAGAAATTCAAGCAGTTGTGGGCGCGTTTGTCGCAGAGCCGCGATTTGATCAGCGTCGGCGCCTACGTGGCCGGTGGCGACCCGGAAACCGACTTGGCCATCGCCTTGCAGTCGAAACTGGTCGACTACCTGCGCCAGGGGCTCGACGAGCACGCCGGCATGGAGCAGTGCCGGGCTGAGCTGGGGGCGATCTTCACGCCTCCGGCCGGGCACTGATAGGCCATGGCCACGCACAGCCGTGCCGCGCGTTTGGTGCCGGTGGTGAACATGGCCGAGGAGACCGAGCGCAAGGCCGCTCAGCGGCTGGGGCATTTTCAGCAACTGGTCGCGCAGTCGCAGGCCAAGCTGGCCGAGCTCGAAACGTTTCGCGAGGGGTATCAGGCACAGTGGATCACCCGCGGTGGGCAGGGAGTCGATGGCAGCTGGCTGCTGAACTACCAGCGCTTCCTCGGCCAGCTGGAAACGGCCATGACCCAGCAGCGCCAGAGCCTGCAATGGCATCAGAACAACCTCAACAACGCCCGCGGCACCTGGCAGAAGGCCCATGCGCGGGTCGAAGGCTTGCGCAAGCTGGTGCAGCGCTACCTCGACGAGGCGCGTCGCGCCGAAGACAAGCGCGAGCAGCGCCTGCTCGACGAGCTGTCGCAGCGTTTGCCTCGCCAAAGCCAGTTCTGACAACGGTTTCAGGGCTTGTCCCAGAACGGTTTGCAAGCACCCTCAGTGCCTGCTAAACCTTCAGGACGGGTATCCGCCATCATCGAAGGAATCGCTAGCATGGCCGTCGAAACCGATTTTTCGCAGGATGGGAAAAAGCTGACGATCAGGATCAAGGGCCGCTTCGATTTTGGTCGTCACCAGGAGTTTCGGGACGCCTACGAACGGCAGAATCGCAGACCCGACGTCGTGGTCGTGGATCTGGGTGCCGCCACCTACCTCGACAGCTCCGCGCTGGGCATGTTGCTGTTGCTTCGCGACCATATGGGCGGCGACGACGCGGAGGTGAGCGTGGTGCACGCCAATTCGGACGTGCGCAAGATCCTGGCCATCTCCAATTTCGACAAGCTGTTCGACATCAGTTGAGTGACGCAATGGCCGTCGAGCAGGCGTTGACCGTGCTGGTGGCCGAGGATGGTGCCGCCGATCGCCTGTTGCTGGCACAGATTGTCCGCCGACAGGGGCATGAAGTGCTCACCGCGGAAAATGGCGCGCAGGCCGTGGCGCTGTTCGCCGAAAAGCGTCCGCAACTGGTCCTGCTCGACGCCCTGATGCCGGTGATGGACGGATTCGAAGCGGCGCGGCAGATCAAGGCGCTGGCCGGCGAGGCGCTGGTGCCGATCATTTTCCTGACCTCGTTGAACGAAGAGCAGGCGCTGGTGCGCTGCCTGGAGGCCGGAGGTGACGACTTCATGGCCAAACCCTACAGTGCGGTGATCCTCGGCGCCAAGATCCGCGCCATGAACCGCTTGCGCCGTCTGCAGGCCACGGTGCTCGAACAGCGTGACGAGATCGCCCGGCACCACCATCACCTGCTCGACGAACAGCGGGTGGCCAAGGCGGTGTTCGACAAGGTCGCCCACTCTGGCTGCCTGGGCGCGCCTAATATCCGCTACCTGCAGTCGCCCTACGCGCTGTTCAACGGCGACCTGTTGCTGGCCGCATTCACCCCCTCCGGCAACATGCATGTGCTGCTCGGCGATTTTACCGGCCATGGTCTGCCGGCAGCGGTCGGCGCGATGCCCCTGGCCGAAGTGTTCTACGGCATGACCGCCAAAAGCTACGGACTGGCTCAGACCTTGCGCGAGATGAACGCCAAGCTCAAGCGAATCCTGCCGGTGGACATGTTCTGCTGCGCGGTGCTGCTCAGCCTCAATCCCCAGCGCGGTACACTGGAGGCCTGGAACGGCGGCATGCCGGACGGCTACCGACTGTCTGCCGACGGCGAGGTGCTAGGTGTGCTGCGCTCGCGCCATCTGCCGCTGGGGATCTTGCCAGCCGAGCGTTTCGACGACAGCACCGAGGTACTGCCGATGGCCGCAGGCGAACGCTTGTTGTTGCTGTCCGATGGTGTCGTGGATACCGCCGATGAGCAGGACCGTCTGTTCGGCGTACAGCGCCTGCGCACGGTGTTGGCAGGCAACCGCGACCCGTCGCGGTTGTTCGACGAACTGTTGCAGGCGTTGCAGCGTTTCGGCGGACGTGCCCGGGATGATATCAGCCTGTGCGACATCCGCATGTTCGCCCAGGGCGAGCAAGTGCCGGCACCGACCCTGTACACCGACAGCGGGCGATCCAGTCCGTTGGACTGGTCGTTGGGCCTGGAGCTGCGCGGTGACAGCCTGCGACGTTTCAATCCGGTTCCCTATCTGGTGCAACTCTTGCAGGAGATCCATGCCCTGCGCCGGCATACGGGCACCTTGCACAGTGTGCTGAGCGAGTTGTATACCAATGCCCTCGAGCACGGCGTATTGGGGTTGGATTCGCGGCTCAAGCGGGATGTGCATGGCTTCACCGAATATTACCGGGAGCGGGCCCGGCGCCTGGACGCCCCCCTCGATGGCTTCGTGCGCATCGACCTGCGGGTGGAACCTCAGGCCGAAGGAGGACGTCTGTTGATTGAGGTGCGCGACAGCGGCGCAGGTTTCGATGTCGTGGCTCAGCAGGCAAAGCCGGTCCGTGAACGGCGTCTGAGCGGGCGCGGCCTGAGCCTGGTGCAGGGCCTTGCCAGCTACGCCGAATGGTGCGAGGGCGGGCGCTGTGCCAAGGCGGAGTTGAAATGGTGAGCCACTGCGGTGGCTTGGGTGTGATCCAGCTTGATCAAGGAGTGAGCAAGTGGTTGAGATACATATCGATCAAAAGGTACTGAGCGACCTCAAGGAGGTCATGGAAGACGGCTTCCTGCAGTTGGTGGATACCTTTCTGGAGGACTCCGAGCGACGCCTGAGCCAGTTGCACGAAGCCAAGAGCGCCGAGGAGCTCGGCCTTGCCGCCCATAGCTTCAAGGGCAGCAGCAGCAACATGGGCGCGGTGATCCTGGCTCAGCTGTGCGAGCAGCTGGAAGAGCGCGCACGCCACCCGCCGCTGTATGGCATCGAGGACCTGGTCAGTCGTATCGATCAGGAATACCTGGAGGTTCAGCGCTTCTACCGAGACGAGCGGCAGGGTGTATCGGCTCCCTGACCTGGCGCGAGTCTTGCACATCTTCGTCCAGACGATTTTTTTGATCCTGGCGCGGAGATCCACAAATGCCTGTCGCTTCCAATCCTTTGTTGCAAGCCAGTGTCACCAGCGCCCCCTCCCGAGGGGCTGGCGCGGTGGCCGACAAACCGGCGCAGACAGCGGCAGAGCAGGGCGGCGGCTTCGATCAGGTGATGGCCAGCCAGGGTCGCGACAAGCCTTCGCTGCAGTCCGACAAAGGCGTGCAGAGTAAGCCCAAGGACAAGCCGGAGACCGCCCAGGGCGGCAAGGATGTGACCGCCGATAAACCGGCGGTTGCCGATGACGGCAAAAGTTTGCCAGCCACCGATGACGCCGATACCGCTGCGAGCGATGGCAGCTTGCTTGACGCCAGCCTGGTGGCCGGCCAGGTCACCGATGCGCAGCCTGGCGCGCAACTGATCCAGGCCCAGGCCGAAGCCGTGGCACCGGTCCTGCAGGCGGCGGTTCAGCAACCGGCGGTCGCCGACCAGACGCCTGCGGCTGCGGACGATTTCGATCCGGAGGCCGACCCGCTGGCCAACCTGCCGACCTTGCGCCTGGCTCTTGAGCAGAACGCCCAGGCCAAGGGCGCTACCTCGGCCCATGCTGCACCGGCCGCCGACGGCGCCCAGGGCGACAATAACCAGGCCGCCGTCAATAGCTTGGCGAGCCAGGCCGCCCACGGGCAAGCCGAAGCGGGTCAGTCCGATACGGGTGACAAGGCCTTCGGTGCCTTGCTCGAAGACGGCCTGAAAGATACCAAGAGCGCCAGCAGCGACACCCGGGTCGACGATTTCGCCGACCGTCTGGCCAGCCTGAGCCAGGCTGTCACTGCGAAAACCACCCAGGCTTCGCCAGTGACCGCCAACCCTCTGCAGCAACCCTTGTCGCTGAACCAGAATCCGTGGGCCGAGGGGTTGGTGAACCGGGTGATGTACATGTCCAGCCAGAACCTCAAGTCGGCGGATATCCAATTGGAGCCGGCCGAGCTCGGTCGCCTGGACATCCGTGTCAACCTGGCGGCGGACCAGTCCACCCAGGTGACGTTCATCAGCGGCCACGCTGGCGTGCGTGATGCGCTGGACAGTCAGGTTCATCGTCTGCGCGAGCTGTTCGCCCAGCAGGGGCTGGCGCAGCCAGACGTCAACGTGGCTGACCAGTCGCGCGGACAGCAGCAACAGGCGCAGCAGGAGTCGAACCTGTCCGGTGTCGCGGCGCGACAAGCGCAGACAGGCGAGCGTGACACCGCCGAATTGGCCGAAGTGTCGCGGCCGATGGAGCAGCAGGTGGTCATCGGCGACAGTGCGGTCGATTTCTACGCCTGATTTGCTTTGCCTGTACCGGCCCTTTCGCGGGTAAACCCGCTCCCACAGGTTCTACACAGCCTGTGAAAACTGTGGTGTACCCGCGAAAGGGCCGCTACAGACGAAACTTTCCAATCTGGCATAACACTTGCTCAAGCCACGTCATCCTCCTTGAAACCCCGCTGGACGACGGATTATTGGCATGGCGAAGAGCGACGCAGTGAAAGACCCCGCCACTAAAGGCAAACTCAAGCTGATCCTGCTGATGGTGCTGGCCCTGCTGCTGGCCGTCGGCCTGTCGGTGGGTGCCACCTGGTTCATCATGCACAAGAGCGAATCGGCCCCTGCGGCGGATGCCGCGGCCAGCAACGTCAAGCCGGCGGCGATCTACGAGCCCTTGGCCCCGGCCTTTGTGGTGAACTTCAACCAGAACGGCCGCCAGCGCTACATGCAGGTGAGCATCACTCTGCAGGGTCGCAATCAAGCTGACCTCGATGCGCTGAAAGTGCACATGCCGGTGATCCGCAACAACCTGGTGATGATGTTCTCCGGGCAGGGCTTCGACACCCTGGCCAGCAGCCCAGTGGGCCAGGAGATGTTGCGCCAGAAAGCCACCGCGGTTGTGCAGGAAGTGGCGCAGAAGGAAGTCGGCAAGCCGGTCATCGACCAGCTGCTGTTCACCAATTTCGTATTGCAGTAGGAGCCCGTCATGGCCGTACAGGACCTGCTGTCCCAGGATGAGATCGATGCGCTGCTGCATGGCGTCGACGATGGTCTGGTGCAGACCGAAAGCGTTGCCGAGCCGGGTAGCATCAAGAGCTATGACCTGACCAGCCAGGATCGTATCGTCCGGGGTCGCATGCCGACCCTGGAGATGATCAACGAGCGCTTCGCCCGCTATACCCGCATCAGCATGTTCAACCTGCTGCGTCGCTCCGCCGACGTGGCGGTGGGGGGCGTACAGGTGATGAAGTTCGGTGAGTACGTGCATTCGCTGTACGTGCCGACCAGCCTCAACCTGGTCAAGATCAAACCGTTGCGCGGCACCTCGCTGTTCATCCTCGACGCCAAGCTGGTGTTCAAACTGGTGGACAACTTCTTCGGTGGCGATGGCCGCCACGCCAAGATCGAAGGCCGCGAATTCACCCCGACCGAGTTGCGCGTGGTGCGCATGGTCCTGGACCAGTGCTTCGTCGACCTCAAGGAAGCCTGGCAGGCGATCATGCCGGTCAACTTCGAGTACATGAACTCCGAGGTCAACCCGGCCATGGCCAACATCGTCGGCCCGAGCGAGGCGGTGGTGGTATCGACCTTCCACATCGAACTGGATGGCGGTGGCGGCGATCTGCACGTGACCATGCCGTATTCGATGATCGAGCCGGTGCGCGAGATGCTCGATGCCGGTTTCCAGTCCGACCTGGACGATCAGGACGAGCGTTGGGTCAAGGCCCTGCGCGAGGACGTGCTGGACGTGGCCGTGCCGCTGACCGCCACGGTCGCCCGACGCCAGCTCAAGCTGCGCGACATCCTGCACATGCAGCCCGGTGACGTCATCCCGGTCGAGCTGCCTGAACACCTGGTGTTGCGCGCCAACGGCGTGCCGTCGTTCAAGGCGCGCCTGGGCTCGCACAAGGGCAACCTGGCGCTGCAGATCATCGACCCGATCGAGCGCCGCTGACGGCGTACCGGTCGCTCCCCAAGAATTGAATGCCTGTCGAGGAAATCATGGCTAACGAAAACGAGATCAACTCCCCCGAGGAGCAGGCCCTGGCCGATGAATGGGCTGCGGCCCTGGAAGAAACCGGTGATGCTGGCCAGGCCGACATCGATGCATTGCTCGCCGGTGATGCCGGCCCTGGGCGTCTGCCGATGGAAGAGTTCGCCAGCTCGCCCAAGCCAAGCGACAACGTGAGCCTCGAAGGCCCCAACCTGGACGTGATCCTGGACATTCCGGTGAGCATTTCCATGGAGGTAGGCAGCACCGAGATCAACATCCGCAACCTGTTGCAGCTCAACCAAGGCTCGGTGATCGAGCTCGACCGCCTGGCGGGCGAGCCGCTCGACGTGCTGGTCAACGGCACACTGATCGCCCATGGCGAAGTGGTGGTGGTCAACGAGAAGTTCGGCATCCGCCTGACTGACGTGATCAGCCCAAGCGAACGCATCAAGAAGCTGCGCTGAGTGAAGGGCTCGATGCGGGCCGTGACGGCCCTGGGCGCGCTGCTGGCCAGCGAGATCGCCATCGCCGCCGCCACCCCGACCCCTGCCGTGCCGGCGGCACCTGGCAGCCTGGGCGGCCAGTTGGCGCAAATGGTCTTCGGCCTGCTGCTGGTGGTGGGGCTGATCTTCTTCCTTGCCTGGTTGCTGCGCCGTATGCAAGGCGCGGCGCCCAAGGGCGGCCAGGTGATCGAGATCGTCGGCAGCCGCGCCATCGGCCCGCGTGACCGCTTGCTGCTGGTGCAGGTCGGCAAGGAGCAGATCCTCATCGGCCACAGCCCGGGTAGCATCGAAGCCCTGCATGTCATGGCCGAGCCGGTCGAGGTGCCTGCCAGCGCCCGTCAGGCGGCGCCGGAGTTCGCCCAGCGCTTGCTGGAACTGATGGGCAAGGACCAGAAGGACAAGAAGTGATGAGCCGCGCCTTGCGCATGTTGTTGAGCACCTTGCTGCCACTCGCGCTGCTGTTGGCCGCGCCGTTGGCGTTGGCCGCCGATCCGTTGTCGATCCCGGCGATCACCCTGTCCAATGGCCCGGACGGCCAGCAGGAATACTCGGTCAGCCTGCAGATCCTGCTGATCATGACGGCGCTGAGCTTCATTCCAGCGTTCGTCATCCTGATGACCAGCTTCACCCGCATCATCATCGTGTTCTCGATCCTGCGTCAGGCCCTGGGTCTGCAGCAGACGCCGTCGAACCAGGTGCTGACCGGCATGGCGCTGTTCCTCACGCTGTTCATCATGGCGCCGGTGTTCGACAAGGTGAACCAGAGCGCCCTGCAGCCATACCTGAACGAGCAGATGACCGCCCAGCAGGCGATCGAGACCGCCCAGGGGCCGCTCAAGGACTTCATGCTGGCGCAGACTCGGCAGAGCGACCTTGACCTGTTCATGCGCTTGTCCAAGCGCACCGACATCGCCGGCCCCGACCAGGTGCCGTTGACCATCCTGGTGCCGTCGTTCGTCACCTCCGAACTGAAGACCGCATTCCAGATCGGTTTCATGATCTTCATTCCATTCCTGATCATCGACCTGGTGGTGGCCAGTGTCTTGATGGCCATGGGTATGATGATGCTGTCGCCGTTGATCATCTCGCTGCCGTTCAAGATCATGCTGTTCGTCCTGGTCGATGGCTGGGCGTTGATCATGGGCACCCTGGCCGGCAGTTTCGGCGGCGTCTGACGCCGCCAAGGAGAGCCACGCATGACACCTGAAGTAGCTGTCGACCTGTTCCGAGACGCGCTCTGGCTGACCACCCTGATGGTCGCCATCCTGGTGGTGCCGAGCCTGCTGGTGGGCCTGCTGGTGGCGATGTTCCAGGCTGCCACGCAGATCAACGAACAGACTCTGAGCTTTCTGCCGCGCCTGCTGGTGATGCTGGTGACGCTGATCGTCGCCGGTCCCTGGCTGGTGCAGAAGTTCATGGAGTACATCACCGGTCTGTACACCAGCATTCCGCAGTTGATCGGTTGACCGGGCGATGCTGGAGCTGACCGACGCGCAAATCGGCACCTGGGTCGCCACGTTCCTGCTGCCGCTGTTCCGGGTCACGGCGATGCTGATGACCATGCCCATCTTCGGCACCAAGATGCTGCCCGCGCGCATCCGTCTCTATGTGGCGGTAGCCATCACCGTAGTGATCGTTCCGGCCCTGCCAGCGCTGCCCGAGTTCGATCCGCTCAGCCTGCGCGGCCTGCTGCTGTGCGCCGAGCAGATCATCGTCGGGACTTTGTTCGGCCTGGCTCTGCAGCTGTTGTTCCAGACCTTCGTCATTGCCGGTCAGATCGTCTCCACGCAGATGGGCATGGGCTTCGCCTCGATGGTCGACCCGGCCAACGGTGTCAACGTGGCCGTGGTCAGTCAGTTCATGACCATGCTGATCAGCATCCTGTTGCTGCTGATGAATGGCCACCTGGTGATGTTCGAGATATTGACCGAGAGCTTCACCACACTGCCGGTCGGCAATGCGCTGGTGGTCAGCCATTTCTGGGAGATGGCCGGGCGCATGGGCTGGGTGTTCGGTGCCGGGCTGTTGTTGATTCTGCCAGCGATCACCGCGTTGTTGGTGGTGAACATCGCCTTCGGCGTGATGACCCGTGCCGCGCCGCAGTTGAATATCTTTTCCATCGGCTTCCCCCTGACCCTGGTGTTGGGTATGGGGATCTTCTGGATCGGCCTGGCCGATGTGCTGTCGCATTACCAGGCATTGGCCAGCGAAGCGCTGCAGTGGCTACGTGAGCTGGCGAGGGCGGGCTGAGCATGGCGGAAAGCGAGAGCGGCCAGGACAAGACGGAAGACCCCACCGACAAGCGCAAGCGCGACGCGCGCGAGAAAGGTGAGATCGCCCGTTCCAAGGAGCTGAACACGGTCGCGGTGACCCTGGCCGGAGCCGGCGGATTGCTGGCGTTCGGTGGCCATCTGGCCGAGACACTGTTGGAGATGATGCGCCTGAATCTGTCCCTGCCCCGCGAAGTGATCGTCGATGAGCGGGCCATGGGCGCGTTTCTGTTGGCTTCGGGCAAGATGGCGGTATGGGCAGTGCAGCCGGTGTTGATCCTGCTGTTCGTGATCTCGTTCGTGGCGCCCATTGCCCTGGGTGGGTTCCTGTTCTCCGGCAGTCTGTTGCAACCCAAGTTCAGCCGGCTGAATCCGCTGTCCGGGATCAAGCGCATGTTCTCGGTCAATTCGCTGACCGAGTTGTTGAAGGCCATCGCCAAGTTCTTCGTGATCCTCCTGGTGGCGCTGGTGGTCTTGGCCGGCGACCGCCAGGCGCTGCTGTCGATCGCCAACGAGCCAACCGAACAGGCGATCATCCACAGTGTGCAGGTCGTAGGCTGGAGTGCGCTGTGGATGGCCGCAGGGTTGCTGCTGATCGCGGCGGTGGATGTGCCGTTCCAGCTCTGGCAGACGGCCAAGAAGCTGAAGATGACCAAGCAGGAAGTGCGCGACGAATACAAGGAGCAGGAAGGCAAACCCGAGGTCAAGCAGCGCATCCGCCAGTTGCAGCGTGAGGTGTCGCAGCGACGCATGATGGCCGCGGTGCCCCAGGCCGATGTGATCATCACCAACCCCACGCACTACGCCGTGGCTTTGCAGTACGACCCGGAGAAGGGCGGTGCGGCGCCGTTGCTGCTGGCCAAGGGGACCGACTTCCTGGCGCTGAAGATCCGCGAGATCGGCGTCGAGCACAAGATCCAGATCCTCGAGTCGCCAGCTTTGGCGCGGGCGATCTACTACTCCACCGAACTTGAGCGCGAGATCCCGGCAGGGCTGTACCTGGCGGTCGCGCAGGTGCTGGCCTATGTCTTCCAGATCCGCCAGTACCGGGCGGGCAAGGGCAAGCGACCGGATCCGCTCAAGGAAGATCTGCCGATACCGCCGGATCTGCGGCGCGACGAATGATTTCGGCTGTCTGTGCCGGCCTTTTCGCGGGCAAGCCCGCCCACGGAGACCCCACAGACATTGAAACTTTTGGGGTTCCTGTGGGGGCGGGCTTGCCCGCGAAGAGGACAGGACAGCCAACGTAAAGCTCCCGTTGCACAAAGTTGGAAGGCTTCTTGCACAGCCACGCCGAAACGCCCTGTGGGCGTCAAAGTTTTGCAGCAAGAGGACTCGCGGTGGATCGCACTCAGTTAATCAGCAACGCTCGCAACAACCTGGCCGGTCTCGGCCGGGGCAGCCTGGGCGTGCCGCTGCTGTTGCTGGTGATGTTGGCAATGATGATGTTGCCGATGCCGCCGTTCCTGCTCGACGTGTTCTTCACCTTCAACATCGCTTTGTCGATCGTGGTCCTGCTGGTCTGCGTGTATGCCCTGCGCCCGCTGGATTTCGCCGCCTTCCCGACCATCCTGCTGGTGGCCACGCTGCTGCGCCTGGCGTTGAACGTGGCGTCCACCCGGGTGGTCATGCTCCACGGCCAGGAGGGGCATGGCGCTGCCGGTAAGGTGATTCAGGCCTTTGGTGAAGTGGTCATCGGCGGCAACTACGTCGTCGGTGCCGTGGTGTTCGCCATCCTCATGATCATCAACTTCGTGGTCGTGACCAAAGGTGCCGGACGTATTTCCGAGGTCAGCGCGCGCTTCACCCTGGACGCCATGCCGGGCAAGCAGATGGCCATCGACGCCGACCTCAACGCCGGTCTGATCGACCAGGCGGGGGCCAAGGCACGGCGTGCCGAAGTGGCCCAGGAAGCCGAGTTCTACGGCTCGATGGACGGTGCCAGCAAATTCGTCCGCGGCGATGCCATCGCCGGTCTGTTGATCCTCTTCATCAACCTCATCGGCGGCATTCTGATCGGTATGCTGCAGCACAACATGTCGTTCAGCGAGGCTGGCAAGGTCTACGCATTGCTGACCATCGGTGACGGTTTGGTGGCGCAATTGCCATCACTGCTGCTGTCCACCGCCGCTGCGATCATGGTTACCCGTGCCTCGGGTTCCGAGGATATGGGCAAGCTGATCAATCGGCAGATGTTCGATTCGCCCAAAGCCCTGGCCGTGTCCGGCGCGCTGATGGTGGTCATGGGCTTGGTGCCAGGCATGCCGCACATCGCCTTCCTCAGTCTGGGCTTGCTGGCGGGCGGCGGTGCCTACCTGGTGTGGAAGAAGCAACAGGCGACCAAGGCGGCGGCGCAAGCCGAAGCCAAGCGCCAGCAGGATCTGCTGCCTTCGCCGCAGCGGGCGATGGAAACCAAGGAACTGGGCTGGGACGATGTCACCCCGATCGACATGATCGGCCTGGAAGTCGGTTACCGGCTGATCCCGCTGGTCGACCGCAATCAGGGAGGTCAACTGCTGGCGCGGATCAAGGGGGTGCGCAAGAAGCTGTCCCAGGACCTGGGCTTCCTCATGCCGACCGTGCACATTCGCGACAACCTCGACCTGCAACCCAGTGCCTATCGCCTGACGCTGATGGGCGTGATCCTCTCCGAAGCCGAGATCTACCCGGACCGTGAGCTGGCGATCAACCCAGGTCAGGTGTTCGGCACGCTGAACGGCATTGCCGCGCGTGATCCGGCGTTCGGCCTGGAGGCGGTGTGGATCGATGTCGGTCAGCGCGCCCAGGCGCAATCGCTGGGCTATACCGTGGTCGACGCCAGTACCGTGGTCGCCACCCACCTCAATCAGATCCTGCAGAAGCACTGCCACGAACTGATCGGCCACGAAGAGGTTCAGCAATTGCTGGCGGTATTGGGCAAAGCTTCGCCGAAACTGGCCGAAGAGCTGGTGCCGGGTGTCATTTCGTTGTCGGGGCTGCTCAAGGTACTGCAAGCGCTGCTCGCCGAGCAGGTGCCGGTGCGAGATATCCGCAGCATTGCCGAAGCCATCGCCAATAACGCTGGCAAGAGTCAAGATACCGCCGCGCTGGTCGCCGCAGTGCGCGTCGGATTGTGTCGCGCCATCGTGCAAAGCATTGTCGGCACTGAGTCCGAGCTGCCTGTGATCACCTTGGAGCCAAGGTTGGAACAGATTTTGCTCAATAGTCTGCAAAGGGCCGGACAAGGTCAGGAAGAAGGTGTTCTTCTGGAACCGAGCATGGCCGAAAAGCTGCAGCGTTCGTTGATCGAAGCGGCCCAGCGTCAGGAGATGCAAGGCCAGGCGGCCATCCTTCTGGTGGCAGGCCCGATCCGCGCCATGCTGTCGCGCTTCGGTCGCCTGGCCGTACCGAATTTGCATGTTCTGGCGTATCAGGAAATACCGGACAACAAGCAAGTCACCATCGTTGCCACCGTGGGCCCAAATGGCTGAGGTAGTGGGTTATGCAAGTTAAGCGTTTTTTCGCCGCCGATATGCGCCAGGCCATGAAGCTGGTTCGTGATGAGCTCGGCTCCGATGCCGCCATCATCGGCAACCGTCGCATCGCCGGTGGCGTCGAACTCACTGCCGCGCTGGACTACAAGCTGTCGGCCCTGGCGCCGCGGGTACCCAATGCCGAGCTCGAGGAAGAGCTGCGCAAGACGCAGTCGCGTATCGCCTCGGCCCAGGCCGAGTTGGCCAGCCGCGAAGGCGAGGCCTTGGGGAACCGCCAATTGTTCGCCGGCCAGTCGCTGACCGCCGCCGAGCCGTTGATCGAGCCCCATGTCGATGAGCCGGTGGCACCAGCGCCGGCACCGGCTGCGGCGGTCGACCCGCGTCTGTTCAATGCCATGCGCTCGGAGCTCTCGG
Source organism: Pseudomonas putida (assembly GCF_004357765.1). Classification (GTDB taxonomy): domain Bacteria; phylum Pseudomonadota; class Gammaproteobacteria; order Pseudomonadales; family Pseudomonadaceae; genus Aquipseudomonas; species Aquipseudomonas putida_U. The sequence goes on from NZ_SMTE01000007.1 coordinate 308,969, forward strand.
GCCTGCGTGAACTGCTCGAAGTGCAGCTCGGCTCGCTCGCCTGGGGGCAGTTGCAAGGCAATCAGCCGCAGCAGGCCAACCTCTGGCGGCGCCTGTTGCGCATCGGCCTGTCCGGGCCGATCGCCCGACAACTGCTCGATCTCACCCAGGGCATCGAAGAGCCGCGCCAGGCCTGGCGCATGCTGCTGGCACACCTGGCGCGGATGATCGAAGTGCCTGAGGTCGAGCCGATCGAAGAGGGCGGGGTGATCGCCATGGTCGGCCCGGCCGGCATGGGCAAGACCACCACGCTGGCCAAGCTGGCGGCGCGCTATGTGCTCAAGTACGGCCCGGCCAATGTCGCGCTGGTGAGCATGGACAGTTTTCGCATCGGCGCCCAGGAGCAGCTCAAGACTTTGGGTCGTATCCTCAACGTGCCGGTCACCTATGTCGATCCGGGCGAGTCCTTGGCCCAGGCCCTGGAGCCGCTGCTGCGCAAGCGTGTGGTGCTGATCGACACCGCTGGCCTGCAAGCCAGCGATCCGGCTCTGCGTATGCAACTGGAAACCCTGGCCGGGCGTGGCATCGCTGCGAAGAATTACCTGGTACTGGCCACCACCAGCCAGAAGCAGGTGCTGACGGCCGCCTACCACAGCTACAAGCGCTGCGGCCTGGCTGGATGTATCCTGACCAAACTCGATGAGACGGCGAGCCTCGGCGAAGTGCTGAGCCTGGCCATCAGTCATGAACTGCCCGTGGCCTATCTGACCGATGGCCCGCGCATTCCTGACGACCTGCACTTGCCGCGCAAGCACCAACTGGTGAGTCGCGCCGTCAGCGTGCAGATGCAGGACGAGCCCAGCGAGGAGGCCATGGCCGACATGTTCGCTGATCTCTATCACAACCCGCGCCGTGCGGGTTGAAGGCAAGACATGTGCAAGACAGCTATACCAAAGTACCTACACCCAGGGGCCTGCACGCTTGCCCCTCGTGTGGCCCAGGTCCAAGCGAGACAAGGTAAATAACAGATATGGGTAGCATGCACCCCGTACAGGTGATCGCCGTGACTGGCGGCAAAGGTGGCGTCGGCAAGACCAATGTTTCAGTGAATCTGTCACTGGCATTGGCCGAGCTCGGCCGCCGCGTCATGCTGCTGGACGCCGACCTTGGCCTGGCCAACGTCGACGTGCTGCTGGGGCTGACCCCCAAGCGCACCATCGCCGATGTCATCGAAGGCCGTTGCGAACTGCGCGATGTCCTGCTGCAAGGTCCCAACGGTGTGCGCATCGTACCGGCGGCCTCGGGCACGCAAAGCATGGTGCACCTCGCGCCGGCCCAGCACGCTGGCCTGATTCAGGCCTTCAGCGAGATCGGCGACAACCTCGACGTACTGGTCATCGACACCGCTGCCGGTATCGGTGACTCGGTGGTCAGCTTCGTGCGGGCCGCCCAGGAAGTGCTGCTGGTGGTGTGCGACGAACCCACCTCCATCACCGATGCCTACGCACTGATCAAGCTGCTCAACCGTGACTATGGGATGAGCCGTTTCCGCGTCCTGGCCAACATGGCGCAGAGTCCCCAAGAGGGGCGCAACCTGTTCGCCAAGCTGACCAAGGTGACCGATCGCTTCCTCGACGTGGCCCTGCAGTACGTCGGCGCCGTGCCCTACGACGAATGCGTGCGCAAGGCGGTGCAGAAGCAGCGCGCGGTCTACGAGGCCTTCCCGCGCTCGAAATGCGCCTTGGCGTTCAAGGCGATCGCGCAGAAGGTCGACAGCTGGCCGCTGCCGGCCAACCCGCGTGGCCATCTGGAATTCTTCGTCGAGCGCCTGGTGCAACCCAGCAGCGCGGGGCCGGTGTTATGAACGCCAGCGGCTTCAAGATGTACAGCAAGGCGTCCAAGGATGCCCAGTACGAGCTGATCGAGCGCTATGCGCCGCTGGTCAAGCGTATCGCTTATCACCTGCTGGCACGCCTGCCGGCCAACGTCCAGGTCGAAGACCTGATTCAGGCCGGCATGATCGGCCTGCTGGAAGTGGCCAACAAATACGATGCCAGCAAGGGTGCGAGCTTCGAAACCTACGCTGGCATCCGCATCCGTGGGGCCATGCTCGACGAGGTCCGCAAGGGTGACTGGGCACCCCGCTCGGTGCACCGCAACACCCGCATGGTCAGCGACGCGATGCGCGCCGTCGAAGCAAGAACGGGACGTGACGCTAAAGATCACGAGGTTGCTGCCGAACTCCAATTGAGTCTCGATGATTACTACGGGATTTTGAACGATACCTTGGGTAGTCGCCTGTTCAGCTTCGACGACCTGTTGCAGGACGGCGAGCACGAAGGGTTGCATGAGGACGGCGCCAGTGGCCAGGTCGAGCCTTCGCGGGATTTGGAAGAAGAGCGCTTCCAGGCTGCCCTGGCCGATGCCATCGCCAATCTGCCGGAGCGCGAGCGCCTGGTGCTGGCGCTGTACTACGACGAGGAGCTGAACCTCAAGGAAATCGGTGAGGTGCTGGGGGTCAGCGAATCGCGTGTCAGCCAGTTGCATAGCCAGTGCGCCGCGCGTCTGCGCAGCCGCCTTGGAGAATGGCGGGCACGTTGAGCCCGGGGTCGTTGCAGTCGTTTGCCGTTGTACCGAATTGATTGAGTGCGTGCTCGCAGGCGAGCGCGTTTGAGACTGCTTGGAGGTCTAATTGAACAAAGACATGAAAATCCTCATCGTTGACGACTTCTCGACGATGCGGCGGATCATCAAGAACCTGTTGCGTGATCTGGGCTTCACCAATACCGATGAAGCCGATGACGGCACCACGGCGCTGCCGATGCTCGAAAGCGGCCACTACGACTTCCTGGTGACCGACTGGAACATGCCGGGTATGTCCGGTATCGACCTGCTGCGCAAGGTGCGCGCTCACGAGCGCCTCAAGGGCATGCCGGTGCTGATGGTGACTGCCGAGGCCAAGCGCGACCAGATCATCGAAGCGGCTCAGGCCGGCGTCAATGGTTATGTGGTCAAGCCGTTCACCGCCCAGGTGCTCAAAGAAAAGATCGAGAAGATCTTCGAACGCGTCAACGGCTGAGTCACGTCAGGGGGCGCCATGGAACCATCACATTCGTCTTTGGGGGAGTTCGAGTCGACCCTGAAGAAACATGCCGAGGAATTGGTCGAGAGCCTGGAAAAGGGTCGTTTCGGCGATGCGGTGCAGCTGATTCACCAGCTGAACCAGACCCGCGACCGCGGCCTGTACCAGGAAGTCGGCAAGCTCACCCGCGAGCTGCACAGTGCGATCGTCAGCTTCCAGATCGACCCGCGCATGCCGCAGGCCGAGGAAGTTTCGCAGATCACCGACGCCACCGAGCGCCTGTCCTACGTGGTGAAGCTCACCGAGGGCGCCGCCAACCGCACCATGGATCTGGTGGAGCAGGGCACTCCGGTGCTCAACGAGCTGGCGGCCGAGGCGCAGAACCTGAGTGTCGATTGGCAGCGTTTCATGCGCCGCGAAGTCGCTGCGCCGGAGTTCCGTGACCTGGTCAAGCGCGTCGACAGTTTCCTGACGCATAGCGCCGAGGGCAACCGCCAGGTCGCCGGCTACCTCAACGACATTCTCCTGGCCCAGGACTACCAAGACCTCACTGGCCAGGTGATCAAACGGGTCACCGCATTGGTGACCGAAGTCGAAAGCAATCTGCTCAAGCTCGTGCTGATGGCCAGTCAGGTCGACCGCTTTGCCGGTATCGAACATGACCATCAACAGCTGCGCGCTGAAAAAGATCAAGAAAAACATCCGACTCGGGGTGAAGGTCCGCAGATTCATGCCGATAAGCGTGAAGACGTCGTATCCGGTCAGGATGACGTCGACGATCTGCTGTCCAGCCTGGGTTTTTAAGGAGCACGTTTAATGAGCTTCGGCGCCGATGAAGAAATCCTTCAGGATTTCCTGGTAGAAGCCGGCGAAATTCTTGAGCAACTGTCCGAGCAACTGGTCGAGCTGGAAAGCCGGCCCGACGATGCCGACCTGCTCAATGCGATCTTTCGCGGTTTCCACACTGTAAAAGGGGGCGCCGGCTTCCTTCAGCTCAACGAGCTGGTGGAGTGCTGCCATATCGCCGAGAACGTGTTCGACATCCTGCGCAAAGGTGAGCGCCGGGTCGACGCGGAACTGATGGACGTGGTGCTTGCCGCGCTCGATACGGTCAACAGCATGTTCGGCCAGGTGCGCGAGCGCAGCGAAGTGACCCCGGCCACCCCGGAGCTGCTGGCGGCGCTGTCGCGCTTGGCAGAGCCAGCTTCGGCCGACGAGGCCCCCGCGGTCGCCGAGCCCGAGGCTGTACTCGAGGCCCCCGCAGCGCAAGAGGACATCACCGACACCGAGTTCGAGCAACTGCTCGACTCGCTCGATGCGGTCAAGGCCGAAGCGGCTGCTGCTGAGCTCACGCAGGGCGAGGCTGCCGGTGGCGAAGGTGACGAAATCACCGACGCCGAGTTCGAGTCGCTGCTCGACCAGTTGCACGGCAAGGGTCAGTTCAGTGCCGAAGCGGTCGCCAGCGAGTCGCCCGCGGTCGCCAAAGAGCCGGCCAGTGACGAGATCACCGACGAAGAGTTCGAGTCGTTGCTCGACCAGTTGCATGGCAAGGGCACCTTCCAAGCCGATGCCCTGCCGACGGCCAGCGCCGCAACGGCAGAGCCCGCTGCTGGCGGTGACGAAATCAGCGACCATGAATTCGAAGCGCTGCTCGATCAATTGCACGGCAAAGGCAAGTTCTCCGGTGAGGCGGTCGCAGCGCCGGCGCCTGCCGCCGTGGCCAGCAAGCCCCAGGCCAAGCTTGAAGCCAAGGCCGAGCCCAAGCCTGAACCCAAGCCGGCTGCTACTGCTCCGGCAGCGGTCGCCAAGCCTGCTGCGCCGGCCCGTACCGCTGCGCCGGTGGCGGAAAAGCCGGTGGCCAGCGAAGCGGAAACCACCGTACGGGTCGATACTGCGCGCCTGGACGAGATCATGAACATGGTCGGCGAACTGGTGCTGGTGCGTAACCGCCTGGTGCGCCTGGGCCTGAACAGTGGCGACGAGGCCATGTCCAAGGCCGTGTCGAACCTCGACGTGGTCACCGCCGACCTGCAGACCGCGGTCATGAAGACCCGCATGCAGCCGATCAAGAAGGTCTTCGGGCGCTTCCCGCGCCTGGTTCGCGACCTGGCCCGCCAGCTCAAGAAAGAGATCAACCTGGAACTGGTCGGCGAAGAAACCGACCTCGACAAGAACCTCGTCGAGGCCCTGGCCGACCCGTTGGTGCACTTGGTGCGCAACGCCGTCGACCACGGTGTCGAGATGCCCGAAGAGCGCGAGGCCTCGGGTAAACCCCGGACCGGTCACGTGGTGCTCTCGGCGGAGCAGGAAGGCGACCATATTCTCTTGTCGATCTCCGACGACGGCAAGGGCATGGACCCGAACGTGCTGCGCGCCAAGGCCGTGGAAAAGGGCCTGATGGACAAGGACGCTGCCGACCGCCTGAGCGAATCGGATTGCTACAACCTGATCTTCGCCCCCGGGTTCTCGACCAAAACCGAGATTTCCGACGTGTCCGGCCGTGGTGTCGGCATGGACGTGGTGAAGACCAAGATCTCCCAGCTCAACGGCTCGATCAACATCTACTCGGCCAAGGGCCAGGGTTCGAAGATCGTCATCAAGGTGCCGCTGACCCTGGCGATCATGCCGACCCTGATGGTCATGCTGGGCAATCAGGCATTCGCCTTCCCGCTGGTCAACGTCAACGAGATCTTCCACCTGGACCTGTCGCGCACCAACGTGGTCGACGGCCAGGAAGTGGTGATCGTGCGCGACAAGGCGCTGCCGCTGTTCTATCTCAAGCGCTGGCTGGTCCAGGACCAGGTGCACGAGGAGCAGCGCGAGGGCCATGTGGTGATCCTGTCGGTCGGGACCCAGCGCATCGGTTTCGTGGTCGACCAATTGGTCGGCCAGGAAGAGGTGGTGATCAAGCCGCTGGGCAAGATGCTCCAGGGAACCCCCGGCATGTCTGGCGCCACCATCACCGGTGACGGCCGCATCGCGCTGATTCTCGACGTTCCGAGCATGCTCAAGCGTTACGCGGCGCGGCGTATTTGATTCTGCTGGCGCTCCCCGCGAGGGGCGCGCCGGCTAATGGAGTGTTTATGGCAGTCAAGGTCCTGGTGGTGGATGATTCCGGTTTCTTCCGCCGCCGTGTCTCGGAAATCCTCTCGGCCGACCCGACCATCCAGGTCGTGGGCACCGCGACCAATGGCAGGGAGGCGATCGACCAGGCGCTGTCGCTCAAGCCCGATGTCATCACCATGGACTATGAAATGCCCATGATGGATGGCATTACCGCGGTACGGCACATCATGCAGCGCTGCCCGACGCCGGTGTTGATGTTCTCCTCGCTGACCCACGAAGGCGCCCGCGTCACCCTCGACGCCCTGGACGCCGGTGCGGTCGACTACCTGCCGAAGAACTTCGAGGACATCTCGCGCAACCCGGAAAAGGTCAAGCAACTGCTGTGCGAGAAGGTCCACACCATTTCCCGCAGCAATCGCCGCTTCGGCAGCTACGCCAGCCCTGCAGCGGCCACCGCAGCCGCCCCGGCCAGTACCGCGCAGGCGCCTGCCAGCAGCCTGGCGTCGGCCACCCCGGCACCGGTGCGCAGTGCTGCGCCTGCTCGTGTCGCGCCTGCAGCGGCGTCGCCTGCGCCCAAGCGCAAACCCTACAAATTGGTGGCCATCGGTACCTCCACCGGCGGCCCGGTGGCCTTGCAGCGAGTGCTGACCCAGTTGCCAGCCAGCTTCCCGGCTCCCATCGTGTTGATCCAGCACATGCCGGCGGCATTCACCAAGGCCTTTGCCGAACGCCTCGACAAGCTGTGCAAGATCAGCGTCAAGGAAGCCGAGGACGGCGACGTGCTGCGCCCAGGCCTGGCCCTGCTGGCCCCAGGTGGCAAGCAGATGATGGTCGATGGCCGGGGTGCGGTGAAGATCCTGCCGGGCGATGAGCGCCTGAACTACAAGCCGTGCGTGGACATCACCTTCGGCTCGGCGGCCAAGTCCTATGGCGACAAGGTCCTCTCGGTGGTGCTCACCGGCATGGGCGCGGACGGGCGCGAGGGCGCGCGGTTGCTCAAGCAGGGCGGCAGCACGGTGTGGGCCCAGGATGAAGCCAGTTGCGTGATCTACGGCATGCCCATGGCCATCGTCAAAGCCAACCTGGCCGATGCGGTGTACAGCCTGGACGAGATCGGCAAGCACCTGGTTGAGGCCTGCGTCTGATGGATGTGTTGAGCCTGATCGGCCTGAGCCTGGCCTTCGTCGCCATCGTCGGCGGCAATTTCCTCGAAGGTGGCCATGTCGGTGCCCTGATCAACGGCCCCGCCGGCCTGATCGTGCTAGGCGGTACCCTGGCGGCGGCACTGTTGCAATCGCCGTTGCCGGCGTTCAAGCGGGCGCTGCAGATCCTGCGCTGGATCATCTTCCCTCCACGGGTCGACCTGGCCGGGGGTATCGACCGGGTGGTCAACTGGAGCCTGACGGCGCGCAAGGAAGGCCTGCTGGGTCTTGAAGGCGTCGCCGATGGCGAGCCCGACCCGTACGCGCGCAAGGGCCTGCAACTGCTGGTCGATGGCGCCGAGCCTGAGTCGATCCGCAGCATTCTCGAGGTCGATTTCCTGACCCAGGAGGCTCGTGATATCCAGGCCGCCAAGGTGTTCGAAAGCATGGGGGGCTACGCGCCGACCATCGGCATCATCGGTGCGGTGATGGGGCTGATCCACGTCATGGGCAACCTCGCCGACCCGTCGCAGTTGGGCAACGGCATCGCCGTGGCCTTCGTCGCCACCATCTATGGTGTGGCCAGTGCCAACCTGATACTGCTACCGGTCGCCAACAAGCTGAAGGCCATCGTCCTGCGCCAGTCGCGCTACCGCGAGATGCTGCTCGAGGGGCTGCTGTCGATTGCCGAAGGGGAAAATCCACGCTCGATCGAGCTGAAGCTGCAAGGCTTCATGGAGTAACCCATGCGTCGCCGCCGTCATACCGAAGAACACGAGAATCACGAACGTTGGCTGGTGTCGTACGCCGACTTCATCACCTTGCTGTTCGCGTTCTTCGTGGTCATGTACTCGATTTCTTCGATCAACGAAGGCAAGTACAAGGTCATCTCCCAGGCCCTGCTGGGGGTGTTCAACGACCCCGAGCGGGCGATGAAACCCATCCCAATCGGCGAGGAGCGGCCGCTGAGCGTGCGCCCGGCCGAGCCGTTGATCAAGGACAGCGAGCAGACCGATGCGGGCCTTGCGCAAACCAGCGTTGATCCGCTCAAGGCCATCAGCGACGACGTGCGCGATGCCTTCGGCGACCTGATCAAATCCGACCAGATGACCGTGCGCGGCAACGAACTGTGGGTCGAGATCGAACTTAACTCTTCGCTGCTGTTCGGCAGCGGTGATGCCATGCCCAGCGACAAGGCGTTCGACATCATCGAAAAGGTGGCGAACATCCTCAAGCCGTTCGCCAACCCGGTCCATGTGGAAGGCTTCACCGACAACCTGCCGATCCGCACCGCGCAGTTCCCGACCAACTGGGAGCTGTCCTCGGCACGGGCGGCGAGCATCGTGCGCCTGCTGGCGATGGAGGGGGTCAACCCGGCGCGCATGGCAGCGGTGGGCTATGGCGAGTACCAGCCGGTAGCCGGCAACGATACCGCCGAAGGCCGGGCACGCAACCGTCGGGTGGTGTTGGTGATTTCCCGTAACCTCGAAGTGCGCCGCAGCCTGACCGGTTCAGGGAGTGCCAACGCCACGCCGGATGCGGCCTTGCGCCGTGCTGGCACACAAAGTGCACCAGCAGTCGGGAGTCGTTGACTCGTCAATTCTCCGTCACGGCGTCAGCTTGAGGGGTGCGATCCCGCAAGGATGGGCGCTAAATTCATGAGTCAGAGTTGTCCTATGAGAGTCTGGGCAGTAGCCAATCAAAAAGGTGGCGTCGGCAAGACCACCACCACGATCGCCCTGGCCGGCCTGTTGGCCGAGGCGGGTAAGCGCGTGGTCGTCGTCGACCTCGACCCCCATGGCTCGATGACCAGCTACTTCGGCCACAACCCCGATGCGCTGGAGCACAGCTGCTACGACCTGTTCCTGCACAAAGACGCGGTGCCCGAGGGCCTGCCCGGCCAATTGCTGCTGCCGACCAGCGACGAGCGCATTTCCCTGCTGCCCTCGAGCACCGCGTTGGCGGTGCTCGAGCGCCAGTCACCGGGACAGAACGGCCTGGGCCTGGTGGTCGCCAAGAGTCTGGCGCAACTGTGGCAGGATTTCGACTTCGCCCTGATCGACAGCCCTCCCTTGCTCGGGGTGCTCATGGTCAATGCCCTGGCTGCCAGCCAGCAGTTGGTGATTCCGGTGCAGACCGAGTTTCTCGCGGTCAAGGGCCTGGAGCGCATGATCGGCACCCTGGCCATGATCAACCGTTCGCGCAAGCAGGCCCTGCCTTACCAGATCGTCCCGACTCTCTTCGATCGCCGCACCCAGGCTTCGCTGGGCACGCTCAAAGTGCTGCGCGACACGTACGACCAGCAAGTCTGGCAGGGTTACATCCCAGTCGATACGCGCCTGCGCGACGCCAGCCGCAACGGCGTCACGCCGTCGCAGTTCGATGGCAAGAGCCGCGGGGTGATCGCCTATCGGGCCTTGCTCAAGCACTTGCTCACCTATAAAACTGCGCTGCGGGTGGCCTCATGAACCGTCCTGTCGGTACCCGTCCGCAACTGGCCTTGCAGTCGTACCTCGATGGATTGTTGCAGGAAGCCACCGAGCCCGACGAGTCGAGCGAGGTCGCCCAGGTCCTTACCGCCGAGCCAGGCGATGAGTTCGCCGCCGCCGTGCGCGAAGAGCAGGCTTTCGATGCCCGCCAGCAAGCGTCCGTGGCGCCACCCACCAGGCGGCCCTTCGCCGAGCCGCAGGCAGCGATCCTGCCGGCCGTGATGCCAGTCGAAGAACCGGTGGTCGCGGTGGTTGCCGCCGACGTGGTAGCCGAGGCGAGTATTCCGGTCTTGACCGAAGTCCAGGCCGCCGAGCCGGTAGCGCCCCTGGTCGACCTGCACCTGCCGATAGCCGGCGTGCCGACGCCGCCGACCACGGTCGATGGTCGCCCGGCCTGGGCCGCTGAGCCGTTCGAGTGCCTGTTGTTCGACGTCGCCGGGCTGACCCTGGCGGTGCCGCTGGTGTGCCTGGGTTCGATCTACAGCCTCGAAGGTCAGGAGCTGACACCGCTGTTCGGCCAGCCGGACTGGTTCCTCGGCATCCTCACCTGCCAGGCCGGCAACTTGAAGGTATTGGACACCGCGCGTTGGGTCATGCCCGACCGCTATCGCGATGATTTCCGCCAGGGCTTGCACTATGTGATTTCGGTGCAGGGCTATGAATGGGGACTGGCGGTGCATCAGGTCAGCCGCTCGCTGCGCCTGGACCCGAACGAGATCAAATGGCGCAGCCAGCGCGGCCAGCGCCCGTGGTTGGCCGGTACGGTCATCGAACACATGTGTGCGCTGCTGGATGTCGCCGAGCTGGCCGAGTTGATCGCCAGCGGCGCCGTCAAGCAGATGCACAGCCAACAGCAATGACACCTAACACACCGCCAACGGCGGATTTCAAGGGGTAGGGGAATGAAAAAGTCGTCCGCACAAGGTTCCGAAGATCCGATCCTGCAGTGGGTAACCTTCCGTCTGGACAACGAGTCCTACGGCATCAACGTGATGCAGGTGCAAGAAGTGCTGCGCTATACCGAAATCGCTCCCGTGCCGGGTGCGCCAAGTTATGTGCTGGGCATCATCAACCTGCGCGGCAACGTGGTGACGGTGATCGACACCCGCCAGCGTTTCGGCCTGATGCCGACCGAGGTGACCGACAACACCCGCATCGTCATCATCGAGGCGGACAAGCAGGTGGTGGGCATTCTGGTCGACAGCGTTGCCGAAGTGGTCTACCTGCGCCAGTCCGAGATCGAGACCGCGCCGAACGTGGGCAACGAAGAGTCGGCCAAGTTCATCCAGGGCGTTTGCAACAAGAACGGTGAGCTGTTGATCCTGGTCGAGCTGGACAAGATGATGACCGAGGAAGAGTGGTCCGAGCTGGAGAACATCTGAGTTGATTTTCGAGGCTGCTGTCATCTTCCTGGCGCTGCTCTGGGCAGTGAGCCTGTGGTTGTTCCTCAACTACAGCAAGCGCCAGCGAGAAATGGCCGCCGAACAGGCGGCGGGCGATGCGCTGCGTGATCAGCGTATCAAGGACTTGGCCAAACGCCTGGACGACTACCAGAACGGTACCGTGCGCATGGGCGAGGCCATTCACGAGCTGCGCGCGGTGTTGGCGCCGCTGCCCGAGAAAGTCCAGCAACTCGAGCAGCGTGATCCCAACAGCGTGACCTTCACCCAGGCGGCCAAGCTGGTCGGCATGGGCGCCAGTGTCTCCGAACTCACCGAAACCTGCGGCCTGACCCAGGCCGAGGCAGAGTTGATGAGGAAGTTGCACCGAAGCGAATGACCCAAATGGGCGTCCCGAAGCGCGCGGCTGCGCGCTCAGGCCGCCCAGCTGTGTGCCTGTCCCATCTTCGCGACCCTGTCCAGGGGTACGTGTTCGCGCAGTGCGCGGGTCAACTCGCTGAAGTCCACGGTGGCCGCGATGTCATGAATCGGCGACGCCATCAGGTTGCACACCTCACGCAACTGCCTGAGCCAGGGTAGGCGTTCGTCGATCACATCGTTGAGCACTCCAGGTCCACTGATCAGGCTGAGCTTGCGCGCGTAGTCGCGGAAGGGCAGGGGTTGCAGGATCGGATCGGGACGCGTGCGGTAGAAGGCAGGGGTCTGGGCGTAGCGCTGGAGGATGCGCTCGGAAATCGCATCGAGCGTCGGGTTGCCTGGGTGGCTGCCGATCATGCTGCTGTTGAACTTGATGTGCATGCCCAGCAGGTCATTGGACACCGGCGGCGAAAGCACCAGGCCATCCTGGGTGGTCTTGAGCTCGATTCGCTGCAAGGGCAACTCTGCTTGTGCGTCGGAGGCCAGTAGCAGGCGGTCATCGGCATCCAGGTAGAGCCCGCCATAATGCTTGAGCAGGCGATAACGCAGGACGTCGCAGGCCGAGCTGAAATTTCTCGCTAACCCGCCATTGCCCTCGATGGCGTCCCGGTACTGGCGGTAGTAAGGCGATCGAGCGAAGTCGTGGAAGAAGCCTTGGTCTTCCAGAGGCATCAGTAACGCGTTCGGCGCCTGTCGGCGCAATAGCCGCAAGTTGCCTTGATAGACCGCGTGGTTCTCCCGCGACAGAAAGACCTGGTAGCGATACGCGGTGCCCTGCAAGGCTTGTGCATTGTGGGTCAGCGCTTCGAGAAACTCTCCCTGCAGCGGCTGATCGCCCAGCCAGACGCTGCTCACCACCTGGGGAATGGCGGTGCGCTGCAGATCGGTAAAGCTCTGCAAGTCCAGCGGCAGCTGCAGATCGATCCCCAGCCCGCGCAAGGTGGCCATGCGTTGCGCATTGTTGGAGATGCGCGGCCCGGAGGTGGTGGCAACCAGGGCGAACTCACCGTCGCCCTGGATGATCCAGCGCGTAGGCTCGGGCAACCGGGCGTCCTGAATGCGGATGAAGCTGTCACTGGACACTTCGTACTGCACCCAGTCGTTGATGATGCCGCGATCGGTTCGCAGCCAGGCAGCGAAGCGAGCGTATAAACGCTCGTCGATGCGCGCCACCAGGGTCGAGGTGGCTTGCGCCGAGACGATCACAGGTTCACGGAACGCCAGTTCGGCGGGCTCGAGCTCCAACTCTTCGACCTGCGGCGCAGCACCGACCGGCACTTCCAGCAGCTCTGCAAGACGTTTGCTGGAGAAGAACCCGCGACGGGCGTAGGCAAATACGCTCGCGGGCCGCGCGACGATATTGCCCAGCCCAGGCAGGGCATTGAACAGACCGAATACTTGTTCGCTCAGCCCCTGCTCGCGCTGTTGCAGGTCCTTGCCGTTGATCGCCGCGTCCAGGCCCAGGCCGAATTGTCCGACGCCGCCAGCCAATAACAGCGGCGACAGTTCGGGTAGCACGATGACCAGAGGAGCTAGGAGGGTCGTCATCAGGTTCAGATAGGACCCCCAGCGCGCTTTGTCGATTTCGTGGTTGCTGGTGATCTGGCTGTCGGCGTCGGCGTAGGCGCGTTGTTTCTGCAGCTGGGTCAGGGCTTGGAACAGGTCTCCCTCGATGGGCGGACTGTACTTCTCGGGCCTGAAGTTGATGACGTTTTCCGGTTTCCAGAAACCACTGGTGGCGAAGCCCGGATGCTCGGCAGACAGGCGATGCGCGCGTGGATACAAGCCCAGCCCGTCGAGCGCGGTGCGCAGGCCGCTGAATTCCAGGCCGTCCGGCCAATCGGCACGAGCGAAGTGGCCGAGCAGGGCTGCCCGTTTGTCGCTCTCGCGGCACTGCGCCGCCAGCCACTGCTGCATGGCCGTAGCGCTGGCGAACTCATGGAAGGGCGACAGGTTGCCCGGAATGTACAGTATCACCTGCGGTCGCGATGCCTGGCTGATCTGCACGATGCTCGATGAGACATACCCGTAGATGTTGAGCATCGTGGTCCGGACATCCTGGCGCGGCGTCAGGCCTGCAGCCCGCCAGAGCGCCAACTGGCTGTCGGCCGAGAGGCTCCCGGCCTGGACCTGCCGGTTGCAGGCAGCGATGAAGGCGATCTTCAGGGCCCGTTGGTAGTGCTCCTGGCGGCGTTGCCAGTAGGTATCCAGCCGGGACTTGAAATCGGTGTGGAAATGCAGGTTCCAGAGATAGGACTGGAAGTCCTCGGCGCGTACGGGCAGGCGTGTGTCGGGGGCGTAGCGGGCAGCTTGAGTACGTCGATAGAGCCCGTTGAAGATCAGGTAGGGGGACGCGTTGGAGAACAGGCCCAGCGGCTCCAGGCGCTCGACCAGCTTCACTGGTCCGGTCGGTGCGATGCCAGCCCAGTTGCCGTAGTGAAAGCCGCCGTACCCGGCAGCGCTTTCGCCCTGCCAGTTGGCCAGGAGGGCTTCGACCAGGTTCATCTTCTGAGTGATGACGGCATTGTCCTGGGTGTACGCCCGACCCTCGCCCAAGGGTTCGGTCTGATAATGGAAGGTGATGACGTCGATATCGAGCGGGCTGTCGGTGATGCCTTGCGCGGCTAGCCAAGTCTGCAGCTTCTCTTTGGCGATCAGGTCCGGCCGGGGGATATCGAGCAGTGCCTGGCGGACCAGGCCGCGGTTGGCAGGGGGGATGGTGTGCATATGCTGGCCTTCGGGTTGAAAGCGTCCAGCGTGCCGTGTCGGTGGCCCTCGGGCGCGTTAGATAGTGCTATCGCTCGGGGGCAACGCCTGGGTGACGGGGGACACGTCGCGTGGGGACGTCGGGCTATCGTCGAAGCCAGGTGGCACCTTGCCGCGCAACTGCCAGGCGAAAGCGATGATTTCGGCGATGGTCAGGTACAGCGCCTGGGGAATCTGCTCGCCCAGCTCCAGGCGCGCCAGCAGGCGCACCAGCTCGGCGTTCTCGTAAATGGGTACCTCGTGCTCGCGGGCCAGGGCGAGGATAGCTTCGGCCAGGGCATCGTCGCCTTTGGCGCTGAGGGTCGGTGCCTGTTGGCCGTCGTAGCTCAAGGCAATGGCCTGGCGCGGTTGTTTGTCGTTCATCGGTTTTCTCCGCGAGATACCCCGTACTTTAGTGCGGGGAGGGATAGCGAGGCGTGCGAACTGCGCGCCCTTACGCCGGCCTGTCTTGCTGCTCGATGTAGCGCCGAACCACGTCCAATGGCGCACCGCCTATGCTGCCGGCGAAATACGACGCCGACCATAACGTATTCCCCTGCCAGGCTGGTTGCATCAATTCCGGGAAATAACACGCAATGAATTCTCCACTAGACCAACCTTGAAAAAACCATGGTAAACACGCTATTTTGCTGAACAATATAGATAAAGGCCAATCCAGAATGAAAACCACCAGAACCCTCCAATTGCGCATCAAGGACAGGCATGCGCCCGTTCTGCGCGCGTGGGCGCGGTCGGTTAACACTGTCTGGAATTACCTGAACGAATTGAGCTATCGCAACATCCGTGACCATGGGCGAT
>NZ_SMTE01000069.1 GCF_004357765.1 Pseudomonas putida
TTAGAAAAGGAAGAAGTTTTAATAAAAATATGTAGTATTGTAATATTTGTTTTATATGTGTAAATTAAAATTGGGTAGATTTTTATTTAGAGTAGAAAAGAAATTTAAAAGAATTGAAAAAGTTTATTTAGAAATAAGAAAATTATATTGTGATTGGGTTTTGATTTTAATGAAAGTAATATATTAATGAGAAGATAGTTTAATAAATTGAGTATGTATATTATTTTATTTTTTTTTAAAAGGTTGAAGAAGTTTATTATGAAAAGAGAAAGAGGTTTAAAATTGATATATTGATTTTTTTTTTGTTTATATGATTTTTGGTGAATTGTATGTATTAAAAGGTGTATGTATGGTTTTTAAGGAAAAAAATGGAATTTTAATTAATTGATTTTATTGAGAAAGATTATTTTTTTTAGGTTAAGAGGTTGATAGTGAAATATTGAATTAATTAATTAGTTTTATGGTATATTTTAGTATAGAAGAAGAGAATAAAGATTTGTATTTGTTTATAAATTTTTTGGGGGGGTGGGTAATATTTGGAATAGTTATTTATGATATTATGTAATTTGTATAATTAGATGTATAGATAGTATGTATGGGATTAGTCGTTTTAATGGGATTCTTTGTTTTGGTAGGAGGAGAAATTATTAAATGTTTAGTATTTTTTTATGTTTGGTGTTAATGATTTTTTTATTTGAGAATATATATAAAGATTATATTTTTGTTATAAAAATAGTTAATAAAAATATTTTATAAGTAATAATAGTATGGTATTGTGAATTTTAT
>NZ_SMTE01000070.1 GCF_004357765.1 Pseudomonas putida
AAAAAGGTTAAATAATTTTTTATTATTTTAATTGAAGTAATGAGTTCTTAATATGGAGGGTTTATTATTTTAATTAGTTTTCATGTTTTTTAAATGGATTTTTTAGTTGTTGTGAGGGTTGTTTAAAGGTAATATATAAGGTATATTTAGTAAAATTTATAAGTAAATTAGATATAGAGATGGTACTTAGGGGTGTTGTTTTTATTATTAGAATTTTAAAGTTTTAAGATCATAATAGATTTATAGGATAAGATTTTTATATTTATAGTGAAATGGTATATAAAGTTAATAGATTTAAATGAATAAAAAATGGTATTTATGGTTATGTAAATTGTTGAGGATAATTTTAGATTTGGTTTAAGATGAATTGTTGTAGGGGATTTATTGAAATTATTAAATTTAGAATATGGTAAAGTAGTTTTGGGGTGGGGAATTATTTTTTTGATGGGTGTTGTAATGGTTTTATTTGTGATATTTTTATTTATTATTTTGGAGATTTATAATTTGTTTATTTTATTCGATGGAATTTTTATGAATTAGATTTACAAGAATTGGGTAATTAGTTTTTTAATAGAAAGGAAAGTTAAGTATTTTGGTTTTTTATTGTTTGTTAGTTTATTTTATTTGGATTTGGTAGTTTGATTGTGGAATTTTTTTGTTTTTGTATTTTTGGAATATGAGTGTGTGGTTTGTTTTAATGGATTTTATTGAAAGTATAGAATATAAAATGGCTTTGGTATTTAGATAGAGATGGATTTATATTGTTAGAAATCTATTTTAGT
>NZ_SMTE01000071.1 GCF_004357765.1 Pseudomonas putida
AAATCTCCCTTCTTCATTTTTATCAATATAATCAATAATTAAAAAAAATAAAAAAAATTTTCAATTTTTAGTCTTAATCTAAAAAAAAAAAAATCAAACTACAATCACCATAATCCAAATAATAAAAATCAAATATATTTAATTTCTACTATCTAAATTACAATAATTATAATCCAATCTTTTTTTTTTAAACTAAAACCAAAAATTAAAAACCTTTTTCATTTTTTTTAATCATTAATTACATTAATAAAAATAAAAAAATCAAATTTCAATAAAATTAATCACTTTAACTTACCATTTTTACATAAATTATAAATAAAAAAACAATAAAAACTAAAATAAACAATACAATAACAATAAATACAAAAATATTTACTTCCATAATCTTTATTATATTTTATTTCTCTTAAATTTCCAATAAAAAATTCGAAATTTAATCCCATAAAAATAATAAATCTTTCATCAATAATTAATTCAACAATAATATAAATTAAATTTCGATAATATCAAATTAAATCAATATCACAAATAACAATATCTTAATTATCAAATCAACTCATCATCAAAAATTAAATAATATAACATAAAAAAATCTTTTATCCATACTAAATAAAACAAAAAAACATTTTTTTTAATACAATTCAAAATTTCCTTTCCTTCCTTATTAAAAATAATATTTTATTTATCCATTTTATTCCCTTTCACACAAAAAATAAATAAATATCTTTTTTTTAAAAAAATTAAATTATACATATTTATTAATAATTTTATTTTACATTA
>NZ_SMTE01000072.1 GCF_004357765.1 Pseudomonas putida
ATCTTTTTTAAATATATAATATGGGTTGTGGTAATGTAATGTGGTTGGATTTTGATGTTGATTTGAATGAATTATTTTTTTTATGGAGGTAAATTTTTGTTTGTTAGGTAAGAGTATAGTAAATTATAAATTTTGTTTTGGTAGGGTATGTATTTTTATTATTATTAAATTGAAGTAGTTAATGGTGGGGTTATTATTATTTTTTTTGTGGTAATGAATATGTGTTTTTAAGAAAAGTAATTTGTTTATTTTTTTGGGGTTTTGAAGGGGTGTGGAAATATATAAGAATTTTTGAATTGAAATGGAAAAATAGATGTAATTTTAGTTATTTTGGAAATGGTAAGATTTTTGGTGTAAGAATGTAAGAGGAGGGGTTGATTTGTATTATTTTGATTTGGTTTTGATTTTTTTATTTTTTAATAAAATTGAGTTGGGTTTTTTTTTTATTTGTATTGAATAGAATATGTTTAGTTAAATTTTTTTTATGGAAAATTTGTTTTATTTAGATTGGGAAAATTATATGGTTTTATGAAATTATGTGTTATTGTTTGAATTTGTGGTTAATTTTATTTTTGATAGGAGTAGTTGATAATGGAATTTAATTTTTTTTATAATTTTTGTATTGGTAATAGTGTGAAAAGAAAGTTTAATTTTAAGAAGTTGTTTAAGAATAGTGGTGTTGAGTTTTTTGATTTTTTGTTTTAGGATTAGTTAGTTTTATTTTTTGATGGA
>NZ_SMTE01000073.1 GCF_004357765.1 Pseudomonas putida
AAAAATAAAAAAAATAAAAAAAAAACTTATAATTTAAAAAACAAATATTCATTCAAACAAAACAACTTATAATAATAAAAAAATAAAATTCAAAAAAAAAAAATTACAAATATTACAAAAAAAAAAAAATACTCAATTAACTCATAAATCACATTCTTTTTTAAAATTTTTCATAAAAAAAATATACAAAAATATATTTCTATATATCAATTATATTCCAAAAATCAATATACAACTTTTTCTTAAATTAACAAAAAAATTTTTAAATAAATCCATTTACAATAATAAAACAAATACAAAAAAAATTTATAAAACAAATCAAAATATAATTCACTTTATTTCAATTTTACACAAATATTTTCATACTAAAAATCCAAATTCACATAATTCTTATAACATCTCCTTTTTATCACAAACATATATATTTTTTAATTTATTACACACCCAAATTATTAACATAAACATCTATAAATTAAAATCTATTTTTCAATATCATAAAATTTTTTTTTTCTAAAAAATAAAATAAAAAATTCTTTTTTTAAAACACAAAAAATATTTCATTATAAATTAAAACATAATAACCCTCTCAATTCTATAATAAATCAATAAACAAATTGATTAAAAAATCATTATTATCAATATAACTTATCTAAAAATAAATAATCCAAATTAATACCACAAAAATAAAAAAATAAAATAACTAAATATCATATAACTCAAAATAAAAATTTAACCAAATACAATTCATATAAAAAAAACCAATTAATTCTTTACA
>NZ_SMTE01000074.1 GCF_004357765.1 Pseudomonas putida
GCAGGTACGCATCGAAAAAGCGCGCAGCCCGCTCGGCGCGCGTGCCGTCGGCCTGGCGCGCCAGCACGGTGTCGAGCAGCAGCGGTGCTGCTGCGTGCGTCATGTCGGCGGTGAAGTCGGGCGTGAAGAGGGCGCCGACCGGCAGCAGCCGTTCGTTGCCGGCAATGCGTGCGGTCGGGTTGTCGCGCACGATCATCGAGAGATGCCGGGCGCGATCGTCGTCGGTGCAGGCCAAGTGGATGCCATGGCGCTCCGGCACGATTGATAGGACGCTCGCCAATGCTGCGTCGTTCGCGAGGATGCGTTCCAGCAGCGCACTCACGCGCGGGCCCATCACGGCCGATTTGGGCGATACGGTGCGCTCAACGCTGGTCAGCCGCATGCTGACCGGCAGCTTGAGCATCGGGCCGCCCGGCGCGTCGGTCGCGGCCACGGTGCGGAATGACATCGTTGGCCGGGCGGCAATGTTGATGTCCGGCAAACGGATCAATTCGCCTGCAGCAAATTCTGCGGCGAAAGTCTCGCCGAGTGTCGTGTCGCGCTGCCAAGGGTGAACCGGCAGCGGCAGCCATGCTTCGGGCGCAAGCTGGCGCGCCAACAGGGCTTTGCGAAACGCCGCCATGGTCTCCGGGAACGTCGCCGCGAACCAATTGGCGTACGGCTGCACACCGTCCATCGACGTGACCTGCAGTCGGTGCGCCGCCACCGCCACCACGCCGATGGGCACCTGTGCCTCGAACTCTGGCGACAGCGCAATCACCTGGTCGGGAGCC
>NZ_SMTE01000075.1 GCF_004357765.1 Pseudomonas putida
ATAAAAAAAATCTTTTAATAAAAATTTTTTTCTATAAACATTTAATATTCTAATAATAAATACATTTTCAAATTTCATCTTCAACCACTCAATTTAAATAATTTAAAAATTTATTTTTAATTTTGATACTGATATATGTTGTATATGTAAATTTTAGATGTAAAAATAGGTAGATTTTTTTTGGGAAAAAAAGTAGGTAAAAAAATATGTTAAGTATAAATTGTTTATTGATGAAATATGAAAGTTGATGATATTGAAAAAAAAAGAATTGTAAATAAGGTTTAGGTTTGATTTTTATAGAGAATATAGATGATATTGTTTATAATGATAGAAAAAAATAAAAAATTTTTGAAAGATTTTATTTAATTGAAATTTTAAAAATGATTGGGATAAATTTAAGAATTTAATTATTGAAATTGAATAAGTAAATAATTTAATTGGATTGGTTGAATGGTATTAAAAAAATGGAGTATTAATTTTTATTTTTTATTTTGGTATGTGTGTTTGGAGGAGTGTGTATGTAAGAAGGAAGTTTGAGTTTGATTTAAATGGTTAAAATTTTTTTTGTTTTATATGATTATTAAAAAAATAAAAAGTTATTTTATGTATTTATATTTATATTTTTTATTATTGGGGGGGTAATTGTTAGTTTTGGTATGTTGGGGGATATTATTATTGTCGAATTAAATGTTTATATTGTATTTGTTGGTAAAAGAGTAATTGAATAAATATTGAATAAGGTAGTATTTGAAGGTTCATAAGTAGTTGAATA
>NZ_SMTE01000076.1 GCF_004357765.1 Pseudomonas putida
ATGATGGGTGCCTTTGAGACTCATAGCTTCATGGCATCCATCCCCGTTCACTGCCCTCGTTGCAACTCTGACCACGTATATCGCCATGGCAAGACCCCTTCCGGCCATGTTCGCTATCGTTGCCCCGTCTGTCCGCACGTGTTTCAGCTCACCTACACCTATGAAGCCCGCAAGCCTGGCGTCAAAGACAAGATTGTTGATATGGCGTTCAACGGCTCAGGTGTTCGTGATACTGCTCGCGTCCTCAAGATTGGCATCAACACCGTCATACGTGCCCTAAAAAACTCACCCCAAGGCAAGTAACCTCCGAAAAGGTGGTGCTCGATGACGTGGCGCTTATCTGTGAACTTGATGAGCAGTGGGCCTATGTCGGCAATAAACAGCATCGACATTGGCTTTGGTATGCCTTTGATACCAAGAGAAAACGAGTCGTGGCATATACCTTTGGCCCACGCAACGATGAGACATGCCGTCGGTTGCTGAGCCTGCTTTCTCCGTTCCAGATAGGCTTTATCACCAGTGATGATTGGGGAGGCTATGCCAGAGAGGTGCCGAACGAGATGCATCTGACCGGGAAGATATTCACCCAGCGTATCGAGCGTAACAACCTGACGCTCAGAACGCGCATCAAGCGATTGGCTCGCAAGACCATCTGCTTCTCTCGTTCCGTTGAGCTCCACGAGAAAGTGATTGGTGCCTTTATCGAAAGGCACCACTTCAACTGATTGGAGTCATTACCCTACGGGCTATGTCTGGGATT
>NZ_SMTE01000077.1 GCF_004357765.1 Pseudomonas putida
ACTTTTTCCAATATTTCAAAAAACTCCATTTCATTCTTTTTTTTTTTTACAAATTAATTAAAAAAATTCAATTTATTTAATCAAATTCCCCAACCCCCTCTCTTTTTATTTATTCACTACATATTATATACAATAAAATATTATATAACAAAAATATTCTAAATTAAAAAAAATAAAAACTAAAATATAAAATTTTTCAAAAAGAAATTAAAAAAAATTATTTTATTAATATTTTTAAAATATTTCTATTTCAACACAAACAAAAAAAAATAAAAATCAAACTCTAAAAAAAAACAAAAAATCCCCCCTAAAATACCTTTTCCATATTTTAATTAATTTTATTTCAAATTATCTATCTATATAAATATCTATTTTATATTTAATATCAAATCCAATTTTATTATATTTTACAATCAAAATTTCTATAATAAAACTCTCTATTATAAAAAAATAAAATCTAAAAAAAACAATATCATAACCATAATATTCAAATTTATTAAAAAATTAAAAAAACAAAATCAAATAATCTTCCTAACAATATCCATACTATATTTAAAAAATTACTTATAACATAATACAAATAAACTCAAATATAAATATTATCAAAAAAACTATTTAACTTTATTTTTTCAACCCCCCAATAAATTCAAATATTATAATTATAACACTATTTTTTTCAAATTTCATTTTTCTATAATAAAAAATTCTATTATAAAAATTTCAATTATAAAATACAATAAAATTAAATTC
>NZ_SMTE01000078.1 GCF_004357765.1 Pseudomonas putida
AAGAGGAAAGTTGAATTTAAGAATTAAGAATTAAGAGATTAAGATTTAAGATTTAAGATTTAAGAATTAAGAAAAGGTTTAATCAAGATAAGTATGAAAAGGTTTTTTTAAAAAGATTAAGTAGTACGTGGATTTTTTTCAAAATATGTTTATCAAAGAGTTTTTATTTTCTGCTAATCGATTATCAGATTGTTGTAATCGATTATTAGTAGTAAAATGAATTTGAAAAAGTTTTTAAATGAATTTATAACGTTTTAATTATTTTTAAAAAGCTGTAATCGATTATAATGTTTTGGTAATCGATTATCAGTGATTGTTTTTGAATAAATTAAAAGATGTAATTCTTTAAAAGGTTTTTGATTTTTTTAAATTGGTTTTAAGTTTTTTTAAAAGTTATAATTTTTAATTAGTTTTGATAGTATAAAAATTATAGATAGTGTATTAAATTAAATTTAAATGAATAAAATGTTGAATTGAATTGTATTAGTTTTTATTGGGGGTTATTATTTATTTTTGTATTTGTTGTTTTATTTTTAAATTATTTTTTTAATTAATAGAAGAAATAGGAATAGTAAATAATATATAAGGAATTATTTTATTTTATTTGGAAGGATATTGTTTTATAATTATTTATGATTGTTTATGTTTTTAGTATGATTGATTATTTGATTAAATGTGGAGGAAAGTGGGATAAATGGTTGATATTATTGGAAGGATTTTTTTTTGGATAATAGGTATTGTAATTGGGA
>NZ_SMTE01000008.1 GCF_004357765.1 Pseudomonas putida
GAGGTGTTCATCCATGCCGAGCGTGACCAGAACAATGTGGTCAAGAATGATGAGACGACCCAGGTCGGCAACGACCGCAAGGAGCAGGTCGACCATGACGAAACCCTCATCGTCGGCCATGACCGCCGCGAGACCGTTGGTAATGATGAGCAGGTCACCATCGGGCAGCACGCCTCAATGACCATCGGCGGGAACCATACCATCGATGTGGGTGCGAACCGTATCGAGACGGTTGGGATGGAACGCCGGGACCAGACAGGGACCGATCATACGATCAGGGTCGGGGGACATTCACGGCAACACGTGGAGGGCGAAATGGACATCGCCGCAGGCGAGGCGATTCGGCTGAAGACCCAGGTGTTCGAGATCAACGCTGCGCAAAGCATCACGCTCAAAGGGCCTGGCGGGACTGTACGGATCGATGCCGATGGCATCACGGTCGACGGTTTGAACTTGCGGCTGAAGGGAGCGATGAACAAGGACGCGTCTGGTGAAGGTAATTCGCTAGAGTTTACCGGGAAGGTGCAGCCGAATGTCGATGGTTGCGGGGTCCGTGAAAAATGACCCTCGACATTCTGCGCGAGCAACGCAAACCGGAGGATAGTCTCTACCTGCTGGTGGACCCTTTGGCGAATTACCCGAAAAACGATCAGCTCAGTATCGCTTTCCTTTTAAACAGCTTGGGCAGTGATGCCATTACCCGGATCGCTCGCGCCGATCTCGATCATGCCCCAGAACAATGGCCGGTACTGATTCGACTGGCTGCGCCAGGTGAAGCTTCAACCAAACACTTGCAACTGAGCGGGGCCCATGCGTCGCGAGAGCGGTTTGCCAACAAGCACTACATCTGCGGCTGGCTATTGAGTGCGCAGCCGGCTGAAATCATCTCGCAGCATCTTGTGCAGCAATGCCACACATTGCAGTTAACCGGCGAGCGAGCCCTGGCTCCCTGGTACGAGCCAATCCGCTTAGCCTTGCTAGGGATGGCCATGAAAAACGTGGGAGAACTTCTTGGCCCAATCCGCATCTGGAGCTACCCCAATCTCTGGGGCGGCATCACCACTCTCGAAACACGCCCTACGTCACGACCTTTGGTAGTACCTGAACTCGCCAAAGAGGTTCAGTACTTTGCTCCACAAATTACCCAGCTGCTTGCGGCGTGGCATCGGCTTAATGGCTGGCAACATACCTACGCGCCCTGGCGATTCGCAGGTACCAATGGCCTTCCCAACCACGCCCCCTCGCATGCGTTCAACCTGATTTACGACGCACACCAGCGAGGGCTTCGCGGCCGTGAGGACATCCAATGCCTCTGCCTGCATAGAGTTCTTGTGCACCCACTGCTGTTGCAGCACCCAGTTATCCAGAACGACGTGGAACAGGCTGTTTCTGGCAAGCAGAGCCTGTCCTCGCGGTTCGCCCGTTATGACGACGCTGCATGGAAGCAAATCGTCTCCGCACTGCCCGAAGCAAGGAGCTATTCATGAGCATCAGCAAAGCCATCCATATCGCCATGCAGGAGGAGATTCCCAACCCGCACGGCACCTGCAAAGCCTGCGAACGGTCTGGTCTTCCCATTCTGCTCCTGCGTGAGGCCTATGCCCCGCATCCTCGCGATACCAAGTCCTACTTGGTGGCACATGACAGCGGCATCACACATGTTCCGCTGTTGAGCAACCAGCTCAGAACCTTGCGTCAGGGATATGTCTATGTCCTGTTGGACCAGGAGATCTGGCAGGCTTATCAGGTCTCACCGGAGGGCACGCTGCTTCAATTTCCGGTTTCGCAGATGCCCTTCGCACCGGGCGAATCGTTGCCTGATGTTTGCTATACGCACAACCATGATGTCATCGCCTCCTTTATCAACATCAATACTGCGCTTTACCGGAAAGCCTGGATCGCCATC
This sequence comes from Pseudomonas putida, assembly GCF_004357765.1. Taxonomy (GTDB): domain Bacteria; phylum Pseudomonadota; class Gammaproteobacteria; order Pseudomonadales; family Pseudomonadaceae; genus Aquipseudomonas; species Aquipseudomonas putida_U. Next base: position 1,907 of record NZ_SMTE01000008.1, read on the forward strand.
GCCAACGACCCCTGGCCCCGCGATGTGCTCGACCGCTACCGGGACGGTATCGCCAATCAGCGACCCGACTTCATCGACCGATTCGTCGAGCTCGACCTGGAGATCGCCCGCAACGACCCTGGCAGCGTCGGCATCGCCATGACCGAAAGCGACCTCGGCCTAGGCGACGTTCTGGAGTATGGGGCTGCCTATCCCGGCAAGTTCACCAGCGCCCATGGCTTTTACTCACGCATGAGCCGCCTGCCGGCAACACGCAACTTCGTGCGCACAAAGGTTCTGGAGGAGGAACTGCCCAACGGTGTTCTGGCCCTGACCGTCCCCGACCCGGTCGGCCTGGTGATGGAAGCCAACGTACAGCGCACTACGTGGGTTCGGCGCATGCAGGAATGGCGTGCAGAGCCCCAGCGGCACTTCGAATATTTCACCTCCCAGGCATTGCTGGGCATCCGTGAACTGAACGAAGCCAGGGCAGCGGCCCAGGCTGTGGTGGATACCGCCCAGGAAGCAGAAAACAGGGAGAAATGGAACGAGAGCCCCATCGGATTCAAAGCCTACCTTCCACCGGTGGATATAGAAGCCCACACACAGCGCGCCACGAAAAACAAGCAGGAAGAGGCCCGTGAGCGGCTGGAAGAACGCTACGACGAGAAAGCACGTGCCGCCTTCCAGGCCGGCTACGACCGCGAGGTCAAGCATTGGCAAACCAGGATCGACAAGGCCGGTGAGCTGTACGCCACTCTCTACGGACATCGCTCGTTCCAGCGTATCGCTTACTTCGACTACAGCGCGACCAGCCCACTCTCAGTCGAGTACTTCATCCAGATGTTGTCCGCCTGCGTGGCGGGTGGGCCGACGGAGAAAGCGCCCGAACAGGATGATCCACTCGGCCCCACCCAGTACCTATGGCAGCAGTTGTTGGAAGACCCCAACAGCCTGCTATATCAGGCTTTGACGGCCAAGAACCAAAGCTTGCGCCAGCAATTGGTCAAGGCGCTGTCGAGCAATGACCTGACCCAGGTCTATCACGCGGTCAAGGGCATCGCACTCAGCGAGGAAGGCCAGTATTTGATGGTAAAGCCGGTGCAAGACGCCATCGGTCTGCTCCTGGCCGCCGCGGCCAGCGCAAGTAGTGCCCTAGGGAAACACATCACCGAGCGAACACGCTCGTTGGTCGGTCACGTGCATAGTTCAGCGTTCCTGCTCTTTGCCGGTCAACCAATTACCCAGGTCCGACTTACGCTCACCCTGGGTGAATACATGAGCTTGCTCAACGAGGCACTACACGAGCGTACAGACGCCTTCCTTGGGCAATTGGACAAGCACTTTCGAAGGCCCGCAGGGAGAAAGGTACGAGCCATGGTGCTCAGCGGTGCAATTCATCTTGCGGGGGCAGGCAAAAACAAACAGATGATCGAAGTTTTCATATGGACATTAGAAAGTGCAGAAAACCTGCAGGCAAAATTGCTTAACTTACGAGACAGCACAACCGGAAGTATAAGTAATATTCTGCGCCATGCGACTATCGGTGCCGATACATTAAGGCAGACATTTTCCTCCACGGCTGAACAATTCAAGATCAGCGCTGCGGCAGCTCAAGATATAGCAAGCGACGCCGCCCGAGCCCTCCGGAATGCAGGCAACGACTTAAACAGTGGAGGTCTACTATTGGCGCTAGGCAGCATCTGGTTTCATCAAGATAGCCTCCGCAAAAACATATTGGCTTTAGAGAGGGCACTACCTGGAAACCCAGAGACAGTTGCAGCCGTTTGGTCATCCTCAATTGCTTATCTAGGCACCATGGTAGAAGCAGCGGGATTTGCCCTCAACTTACTTGTTCCTGACAAAAAAGCCCCTGCACTGAGCACCAAACTTTCAACAGGTACCTTAGTGATTAAAATTGGCGGAGCAATCATTGCGATTGCTGGTTTGATGGATAGCGCTCAATTTTTCGAAGCAGGACTTAGGTCGCGACGAAGCCAGGATCTGAAATCAGCCTTCCAGTATCGGTTAGCCAGCACTTTCGCGCTTGCTTCGTCTGCATTTGGAGCAGCTGGCTCGTTGGGCTCCGCAGCACTGTTTGGTCCTTTAGGGATAGCTATAGTACTGGGACTGATGGCGTACACACTTGCTTCGTTAGCAAAGCATAACGAATCTTCCGCTATCGAAGCTTGGGCCCGCAAGAGCAGATGGGGGCGTCCTGGCAATTCGAGATCCTGGACTCAATCCACACACTTGGACGATGCAATCGGTGCATTGAACGCTGCGGCATTAGGCGTTCAGGTCGACGCTTCGATCCAGATTCGTTTCGCCGCCTATCAAAACACATCGCGCCCCAGTACATTAGGAGGCATTGTTGAGGATGGAAACTCAGTCCCCACCGCGCTAGCCCTGAGTTATTTCATCTGTCTACCTAGATTTCACTATAAGCACTCACAGTACGACTGGACTCTCGATCTCTTCAGATGCGGACAAACTGCTCCTGCGGCACGTTTATCGGGCGACCACAACAGTCCCCCTGAGGCGCCAATTGCCGACCCGAAAGCTAGAAACATATTCTCCTCCACTGAAAACCTTACCCGAACCAGAATCGACCTTAATAATGAAACCCTTATCATCCAAGGCGAACATCTATTATCAGATGTAAGCAACATAAGCTCTATCGAATTGCGCGCCACCTATTGGCCCGACAAAAATGATGTGAATGGGTACTCACGCATCACTTTAAAAGAAGACAAGATCCGATTAATGTGAGGCGACAAACAATGACTAAACCGCTATTGAATCCTCCGTGTACAGGATGGAGAGAAGACCTCCCTTCCCCTCACGTCTTACCGGATTCAGAGACTTTGCTGGGCAGAAAAACGCCCAACCATCTGGACTCAACTTATTTTGAGCTACCGCGAACGACCATTTCGCCCCGCGGAATAATGTCTGCCCTAATAGCCCTGGCAAGCCCAATACTTTTATTCAACACATACAGCATCATATTCGAATTTAACGCCCTAGGCCCCAAGTTTATCCCGTTGAATATTTTTGAATTAGGACTAATTGTTTGGGTCGTCACCTTCGGAATTCGAATCGACATTGCACCACCCAGAGACTCACCCATTCGATTCAACCGGGCTCGCCAAAAAATTTACGCCTACAACTTCAAATACCAGTGGTGGAATCCCTTTGGAAAATGGAGGGTCACCCCGGTCAGCTACGACTGGTCGCAGGTCCGTGCGGAGCGATGGTCACACATAGGAGCTGTCTCCGGAGGCCTCATCTTCAAATGGGGCGTGGAACTCTCAATCGTCGAACCGGGAACAAACGATGTAATCGACAGATTCAATCTCAGCACAATGGATGCGGACGTAAACACTTGGGCCTACATCTGCACTTACATGCAAGAAGGCCCAGATGCCCTCCCTCCGCCTGGCCCACCAAAAGATCATAACGATGTCCTTTGGTGCGAATTCGCACTACGTCTCGCCCCAAAGGTTTCCTGGCCACCGGATATGGACCTGGAGTCCCGCACCGCGCCCTAGCTATCACCACCCCTACCAGATCCCTTACCCCCATCACATCCCTCAAAGGAAAAGCCATGAGCCCCATCGTTCTGGTCGGCCACCGCCACCTCTGCCCGCTCCACGGAGAAGGCGTCGTTATCTCCGGCGCCAGCTCTGCCTTCGTCAATGGCAACGCCATCGCCCGTGTCGGCGACCAAACCAGCTGCGGAGCCATTATCGAGACCGGTGCCCAGCACATGCTGATCGAAGGCAGTCCCGCCGCACGCCAAGGTGATACCACTAGCCACGGCGGCACTCTGGTCGAAGGTGATTCGAGCTGGTTGATCGAGTAATCATACGCCTCAGGCAGTCCGTAAACCGTTAAAATGGCGCGACACGAACTTATATAATTTCATCGAGCAGACAGGGTCATGCGATCCAATAATAAGAGACCAAAGACACTGGTCATGACCAAGACCATCATAATATTCAAGGGCAGCATCGCTTGAAACATACTCACCAAGCTGCTCACCGCCCCCCCAATCGCCAAAATGATGGTGGTAGCCAGCGAAGCAGCAGCACCCACTATCTCGGGATAACGGCTCAGGGCATGAGTTGTCGCTGCTGGTCGCAGCACGGTTGTTGCGGTCGTGCAAACGATCATCGGAATCACCACACCAACAACCGAAAGCCCCCCCAAAACGAGCCAACCTCCACCTAGCAATCCCGCTCCTCCGATCAGCACCAAACCTATCTTGATCTGCAATTGAGACGCGACCCTATGATTGATCTGCCTGGCGACCCAGCCCCCAATGATGAAAGAGAAGCCATAGCCCACGAACACCCAGGAAAACGCCCAGCTAGATAATCCGAGACGCTCCATCAACAGGATCGGCGAGACGACGATAAAGCTGAAATGGCAGGCAAAGCCCAACGCATTGATCAACGAATAGCCGAGAAACGGCAGATCTCTGCCAAGAACTCCGTAACTATGAAAACACCTTGAACCCACGGACCCTGCCGGCCGCTCTTCTAGCAGCAGCATTGCCAGCATGCCTACGAAAATGGCGATCACAATGAATACCCAGAAGCTTGCTCGCCAACCCAGATACTGCTGCAACAAACTACCTGCAAGCGGTGAAAACGAGATGAATAAGCCACTGGCGCTCGAGAGTAGAATCCGCATCGAGATCCGCTCCCGACCGCAGTACGTATCCTCTACAAGTGCTTGGCTCAGCACAAAGCAACCACACCCCAGCGCCTGTATTATCCGAAAGCCCATGAAGACCGTGTAGTTGGGCGCGACTATGCATCCTGCGCTGCCAATCACAGCGACAGCCAGTCCAGCCAACAGCAATCGCTTACGTCCCATCCAGTCTGACAGAGGGCCGATCACCGTCTGGGCCAAAGCCACAGCGATGACGAACATGCTTACAGAATACGAAACCTGCCGCACTTCGACGCCATACTCACTCGCCAGTGCATGAAAGGAAGGCAGAATGACGTCTAAAGGGAACACGCCAAGAAGGCTCATCAACAGCAATAAGAGAATGTGGAATCGTTTCACGCCAGGTCCATTTTATTTTCGCGGCTTCCATCACTCCCATAATAAATAAGCTCTCAATCATTCAAAGCGCAGAAAGAGAGGGAAACTTCCTAGACTTTTGTGGGAATAATCCTTCCACACCACCCTTTTTTTCACTGCCAACTGTTCGAGCAAAGCCTGAGCCCCCACAACCCATCCACCCGGTGTAAAGTACCCCCACAACAAAGCCCCCCAAGGAGCCACAGCCAATGACCGCGACGCTGTCCCCCCTGCAGATCGACTGCGACTTCGATGCCGGCAACATCCAGGTCGTGGACGCCAGCAATCCGTCCCAGGTCGACCTGGCCATCCGCCCGGACACCCACAGCGGCCACTTCCAGTGGTTTTACTTCAAGGTCAGCGGCCTCACCCCCGGGCAGGTCCACCGCTTCAGCCTCGGCAACGCCTCCGAGTCGTCCTACAAAAACGCCTGGACCGGTTACCACGCCGTGGCCTCCTACGATCAGCAGACCTGGTTCCGCGTGTCCAGCCAGTTCGATGGCAAGGCCCTGTCGTTCGAACTCGAGGCTGCACAGGAGCAGGCCTGGTTCGCCTACTTCGAGCCTTATCCCCGCGCCCGCCACAACCAACTGATCGAGCGAGCCCAGCAGATTCCCGGCGTCGAACTGCTCGCCCACGGGCGCAGCGTGCAGGGCCGGGATATTCCGTTGCTGCGTGCAGGCGACGGTGCTCAAGGCAAGCGCAAACTGTGGTTCATTGCCCAGCAGCACCCCGGCGAACACATGGCCGAGTGGTTCATGGAGGGCGTCATCGACCGCCTGCAAGCCAACGATGGGGTGATTCAGCAGTTGCTGGCCAAGGCCGACCTGTACCTGATTCCCAACATGAACCCCGACGGCGCCTTCCTCGGTCACCTGCGCACCAACTTCAAGGGCAAGGACTTGAACCGGGCGTGGCAGGACGCCAGCGTCGAGCTGAGCCCGGAGGTGTTCTTCGCCCAGGCGCAGATGAAGCAGTACGGGGTGGATGCCTTCATCGATGTGCATGGCGATGAGGAAATCCCCCATGTGTTCACTGCCGCCTGCGAAGGCAACCCTGGGTATACGCCGCGCCTGGCAAAACTCGAAGAGCAGTTTCGCAGCACACTGTGCAGCCTTACCCCAGACTTCCAGACCGTGCACGGCTACACCCGCGACCAGCCCGGTCAGGCCAACCTGACCCTGGCCTGCAATGCGGTTGGCCAAACTTACGACTGCCTGTCGCTCACCCTGGAGATGCCGTTCAAGGACCACGACGACGCACCGAATGCGCTCACCGGGTGGTCGGGGGCGCGCTCCAAGGCCCTGGCGGGTGCGGTGTTGGAGACGTTGGCGAAAATGGTCGCGGATTTGCGCTGAACCGGAAGGGCCTCCTCGCGGGCAAGCCCGCCCACAGGGGATGCGCCAGACTCCAGGATCTGAGCAAGACAGTTGCCTGGGTGCCCTTCAGAACTGCACGTCCAGAATCACGCTGTCGGTATAGCTGCCTGCCGGCGGCGTGGCCTGATCGGTATAGATCTTCGCGTTGTAGTTGAACACCTGGCTGCCCGTTCCCGTGCCGACGCCAGGATTCACATCGGCATCGCTGCTCGAACGCCGGGCACTGCTCACCGAGCCCCAGCGCACGGTCCCGGCACTCTTGAAGATGTCATAGGCCAGGTAGTTGTTGGCAGCGGATTTCATCCGCCGACGCCCACCGGAGACGTTCTGGCCGTCGTCGAGCCCGACCGTGTAGCTGCTGCCCTTGGTGCACGACAGGCTGATGCTCTGGTTCACTGTGCCGAAACCTGCCACCACCGGCGCACTGGCGAAATTGATGTTGGGCGTGGTGATCTGGCAGTCGTTGCTGACGGTGAGTGTCACGCTGAGGGTCTGGCTGCCCGAGCCGATATCGCGCCCCAGGCAAATACTGCCGATGCCGATGCCCGAACAGTAATTCCAGCTCCAGGCCACCGTCAGGGTCTCGCGGTACACGCCGGCGGCCACATTGCTGCCGATCTGCGTCCGCATATACAGCGGCACCGCCTTGGGCGTAGAGCCGTTGAGCAGCCCCAACAGGTCGAGAATGCCGTTACGGGCGAAGTCGAAGGCCACGCCGCGGGTGATCGGGTAGCTGGTACTGTTGTCAGCATAAAGGGTGTAGTTGATGACATCGCCGCTGGGCCCGACCAGGCCGCCGGACGCTGGTGTGATGGTGGCGTAGAAGTGGTCGGTGGACGTGAGCAGGCTGAGCAGCGATCCGGTGCATTGCAGCCCGGAGTTGAGGCTCGAGGCGCTCTGCACGGTAGTGCGCACCAGGGTCGAGTTGACGGTGCCGAAAGAGGCCGGCGAAGTGGCCACCGACGAACACAGCGCCCAGGCGGGGTTCGCCAGGGCCAACAAGCCCACCGCCAGCATGCCGCGCTGCCAGCTGTTCATCGACATGGCAGCGGGCCGATCAGGGGTATCGAGCCTTCCTCGTGCGGCAGATCGAACTCGACCGAACACCGGCCAGCGTCGACAACGTCCACCTGCAGCCGATTATGCGGCGACAGATTTTCCAGATAGACCAGGCCATCCCAGCCCACCACCGCCTGGCCGCCGCTTTCTTCATGGAGTACCTTGCTGCCCAGCTTGAGCGGCTCACCCTGGCCATCGACCAGTTCGATACTGGCCGCCAGCACCCGGTGCAGCGGAAACTCGAGCAAGTAGCCGCTACCTCGCCGCACGGCCACGCGCTGCTCCACCTGGGGCGCCAGCACGTCCGGCGGCAGGTCCATCGGGTCGATCTGGTACTTGCCGCGATAGTAGCCGCTGCTGTACGGCACCAGCAGGTGACCCTTGGCGTCGGTGCGACCGACAACCTGGTTCTCGTAGCTGACCGGCACATCGCCGTAGCCGTTGGTGCTGACCACCACGAAAGCATCGTCGATGCGATTGGCGGCGAACACCCCGGCATCCATCCACACCAGCGAGCCACTGGCATCGGCCCAGCGGGTCATCTCGCCGCTGCTGCCGTAGACACCGGCCTGCAACTGCACCGATTGCAGGCGCCAGGTGACATAGGCCTGGCGATAGGCGTCCCGCGCGCCACCCGTGGCATAGCCCAGGTTGTAGCCCACGCCACCGCCAACCGGAACCGCACGGCTGTAGTTGACCCGCTGCAAGTCCTCACCGTCCTTGCTGCGCTCCGCGCTCACGGCCAGCGTGCCACCATTGAAGTCGAACGGGATCACCAGTTGCGCCTGCACCGCCCAGGCGCTGTCGCCGACCTCGCGGTTGGCCGACAGGTACAAGCTGCTCGCCCCCCACAGGGGTTTGCTCCAGCTGAGGTTGATCAGGCGGGTGCGCGAGCCGTCGCCGGCACGGACGTCGAAGTAACCCGCACCGACGCTACCGTAGCGGTCGAGGTTCAGGCTCAGGGTCACTTGTTCGCTGCTCTCGCTCAATTGCAGATCCGGAGTATCGACCCGCGACAGGTCGGCGTAGTCGCCATGGCGTTGCAGGCGCTGGTAGCTGAAGCCGATGCGCTGGCTGTTGTACTGATAGCCCAAGGCGGTCTGATGGCCCTTCTCGCCATCGAACCGGCTCTGCGCCAGGGCAGCGTTGAGCACGCCGAAGTTGCCCAGGCGCAGGGTGCCGCCAAGGCCACCGAGCAGCATCGATTCGGCGGTTTCCAGGTGACTCTCTAGGGTGAAGGCGTCGCTCAGGCCATAGCGCAGACTGCCCGAGGCCACGCCAGGCCCATAGCCGAAATCACGCACGCCATAGTCGCGGCGCAGGCTACCGGCCGCCACCGAGAAATCCGACAGGCCCTTCTGCAGCAAGCTGCTGGTGACGTAGAACGGCAGCGTGGTGGACACTTGCCGGCCCAGTGCATCGGTGGTGACCACCACCGCCTCGCCGGCCCCGTTGATGAACGGCACGTTGGTCAGGGTGTAGGGGCCCGGTTGCAGCTCGGTGGTGCTGGACTTGTAGCCATTGATGAACAGGTCGAGGGAGGTCGGTACGGCCGCCTCACCGGCAAAGGCCGGCAACGGGTAGGTGACCAGGTCGGGGCGGGCGGCGAAGTCGCGCGACAGCTGCAAGCCGCCGACCCGTACCGAACTGGTCCAAGGCAAGGCACCGGTGACGAAATCGCCGGCCTCGTAGGTCAGCAGACGCTGCTCGTCGGTGTACTGCCAGGTGCTGTCGTAGCGCAGGAAGCCTTCTCGGGTGTCGGCATCCGGGGCACCGTTGAACGACTGACGCCACTGCCCGGTGGTGGAGAAGGTGCCCCAACCGTCGAACACCCGCAGTTCGTTCCAGGCCGCCAGATAAGTGCCGCCGTCGTCGGTGTCGTTGAGGTAGGCATCGTAGTTGAACAAGGCACCGAAGCTGCTCCGGGCTTCGCTGGCCGGGTACAGACTGCGGTTACCCACTTGCTGGTCCGGCAACCAGGCAGGCGGCACTTGCAGAAGCAGACGCTGGTTCTGGCTGTCGTAGTCGCTGTGCAGGCCGGCCACCTCATCCAGCGCCACCTCGCCCTGCGGGTTGCCTGGCAGCGTTACACCCGCCGCGCGCAGCACATCGCTGGCCACGTACAAATGCCCGGCACGCTGCTGTACCGCTATCAGCTCAGCCCTGGGCATCTGATTGACCAGCAGATCGAGGTACAGCGTGGCATCGGTCACCACCGCAGCCTCGGTGGGAGGCGGTGGCAGATCGTCGGCCACCCCCAGGTTCGGCCCGCACAGGACCAACCCCAGACTCCAGAGGCGGGCAGTCGATGGCAGACATTTCACGCACGGCTTCCAACCATGGTCGGGTCCTCCCTGGGCCCTACTGCTTCGTCGTCAGTCCTATCGCCCTTGCACGATGGCCTCGGCGCTGTCCTGGCCGTTGACCCGGCCTTTGAGCACACTGGCTGCATTGGCCGCGGCGGGCGCTGGCCAGCGCATGCTGGCGCCGGGCAGCACATAGCCGAGCAGCCCCTCGACCAGGGGCTTGGACTGGCCGCCCTGCTGCATCACCACATCGGTCAGGCGAGCGTGCACGGGGCCGGTGTTGCGCAATTCCACATAGGGCTTGCCCTGCACCATCACCGGACGCCAGCTCAGTTGCGGCTGACCGACGCCCTCGGCGCTGCGCCGACCTTGCGGATCGGGCTTGCCCCACAGGCCTTCGCCATACACGAACAACGGCACCGAATAGCGCATCTGCAGACGAATCGCCGCCGCCGTGCCCTTCTCCGCGGCATCGGCCGGCAAGGCCGAAGGAATCTCGTCGATGATGATGCGATAGGCCTTCTCCTGGCCTGCGGGCGAGCTGCCGGTACGGGTCAGGCGGATCAGTTGCTTCTGCCCCGGTGCGATATTGGCCACCGGGGGACTGCCGATGATCTCGCGCTGGGCCTGGAACTGTTCCTGGTAGTCACCCTGGCGCCAGGCGAACACCCTCACCTGCAGACTGGCCGGCGCCGTTCCACGGTTTTCCAGCCACAGCGCACCGGCCTTCTGGTCGGCTTCGAGCACAGGATCGATCGGCCAGATCAGCACCGAGGTGGCAGCCTGCAGCGGCAGGCTCGCCAGCAGCAGCAAACCGAACAATCCGCACTTCCCTTTGACGCCTGCGCGCATAGCGCTCTCCTTGTTTCGTACTTGTCGATGCCAAACGATCACCAGGTCACCGTCACCTGGACGGCATCGGTGTAGGTCCCTGCCGGCAACGTGCCGGGCAGTTGGGTACGGGCGTACACCGGCAGCTTGATCGCAGCGGCGTCGGTGTAGGTGAGCGCCACACTCTGGCCGATCCCCAGGCTCTGGCTGTAGGCGGCGTCCCGATACAACTGGTAGGCGAGCAACTGCGTACCGCCACTGCGCTTGAGGTTGCGCGTGCCGCTGGCGCTGTTCTGGCCGCCGTCCAGGCTCATGGACAAGGCCACGCCGGGGGTGCACTGGAAGGTCACCGTGGTGCCTCCCAGCGAGGTGCTCAGCGTGCTGGTGGCCAAGGCCGACTGGGTGCCGAAGTCGAGACTGCCGTAGCGGGTCACGCCGCCGACTACCAGGCACCCGGCAACCACCTGGGCGGTTACCTGGAACGTGCTGGTGGTCGCCGCAGGCAATGGCGCGGCCAGCAGCAGCGCGCCCCCTGCAAGGCAAAACGACAGGCTTCGACGCATGGCTCAGAAGGTCAACTCGACCGCCACCGTGTCGGTGTACACCCCGGCCGGCAGACCCGCCTTGCCGAGCGCCTGGCCATACAGGTTGACGGTCTGCGCCACGCCGGTGCTGGTCGGCAGGGTGATGGTGCCATCGATGGCCAGCAACTGGGTACGTCCGGCATCGGTGTAGAAGTCATAGGGCACGAAGTTGCCGGCGCCGTCGGCCAGCGCTCGCGTGCCCCCGGTCGACTGGCCATCGTGGGCGCCGGCGCGCACGCGGATCGACGGCACGGTGCCTGCAGAACAGAGGATGCTCATGGCACCGCCACCGGGGCCCAGTACCTGTGCGTTGGCGCTACCGAACAAAGCATCCTGGGTGCCGAAGTCCAGGGCACCGAAGTTCAACCCGGAAGTGCCGGCGCTGCCGTTGACCTGGCAGGCCGACGTCAGCGTCAGGGTCGAGTCGATGGTCCCGGTCACGGTGGCCCCGTGGGCCTGCGAGGCCAGTGCCAGGCCGAGGCCGGCGAGTAGGCAACGGGTCATGTGGTTGGGCATGTGTCAGTCTCCTTGTGTCGCTACCAGTCCAGGGTCACCCTCAACGTGTCACGGTAAAGCCCGGCGGGTAGCGAGCGCGGTTGTGCCACCACTACGCCGTAGATGGGAATCGGGATCTGCCGAGTGCTGTTGATGGTGAAGGCTCGTGCCTGGCCGATGCCGTAGCGGCTGTTACCGCCTGGATCGACCGCCAGTTGATAGGGGATCATTTCGCGGCCATTGCTCAGGCGCCGCACGCCATCGCTGCCGTTAAGGCCGCCATTGATGCGTACGTTGAACGCCCGTACCTCAGGCGTGCAGCTGATTTGCAAGCGGCCATCGCCGCCGGCTTCATCGACTCGCGTGCGCAGCGGCTGTTCCCAGCTCGGTCCACGCTCGCCGAAGTCCATCAGCCCGGGGTTGGCCAAGGTCGCCGGTTGCTCGCTGTCGCTATCGATCTGGCACGCTGCACTGATCACCAGTCGAGCCTGAATGAAACCGGTACTGGTGCCATGCGCCCCCGCGCTCGGTACCAACAGCGGTCCCAGGGACAGCAGCAGGATCGTGGTGCGGTTCATGGCGACACATCCTTGTGCATGGCGGCCTCCTACCAGGTGACCGTGACTTTGAGCAGGTCGGCATACAGGCCTGCCCGGGGGACCCAGGCCAAGCGGTCGATTCGGGCATACAAAGGAAGCTCCACCGAGCCGCTGTCAGGCACCCGCGCCGACTGCGCGACGTCGACGGGCAAGGGCTGTCGCCACGCCGCATCGCGGTACAGGCGGTAAGGGATGGGCCGTGCCTGGCCATCGCCGCTGCTCAGAAAACGCAGCTCGCCGACGCCACCATGCTGGCCACCGTCGACCCGCACCTGATAGGCGGTACCGGGGTTGCACTCCAGGCGCGGCGGGCGCTGGGCGAGCAGCACGCCACTGAGCGGCGCACCCGGGCCGTCCAGGCGCGCAGCGCTGCCCAGGTCGATTCGACCCAGGGCCTGCGCGCCGGCATCGCGCTGCTGAGTGACCAACACGCAGCCGCGCTGCACCTGCACCCGCACTTCCACCAGAAAGTCCGCGGCCATGGCGACGTTGCTGCCGGCCAGCAGGCCTATCAGAATGGCCAACGAGCGTTCGAGCACTGCACTATCCTTTTCGGCATCCATGGGTTGAACGTAGCAACCCGGCCTCGATACGCCAGCGCTCTTTGGTGTTAACGCCAAAGACCTAGTCCAGCGACAGGTACTGGAGAAATTTCACGAATGGGTCGAACCCCTCGCGATCCTGCGCCTCCAATGGCCATAGGCCGGCAAAGCCTTCGACATTCTGGTACGGTGCATGACGTTCACCGACCTGTACCAGGCGCAGGGACTTCGCCCGGACAGCCAAAACGGAGTGTTTCATCAATGACTGCAGACAACGCCTTGGCCGCGGCCGTGGAACGCTGTGCCCAGGAACCGATCCAGATCCCTGGCAGCATCCAGCCCCAGGGCTTCCTGCTGGTGCTGGACGAACAAGACCTGCGCATACTCCAGGCCAGCGAGAACGTCGAGCGTTGGCTCGGCATCTCGGCCAGCGACCTGGTCGACCAGCGCTTCGACGACCTGGTCAGCGAAGGCTTCGACCTGCGTGCCAAGCTCGGGCTGCTGCCCGAGGACGAGGTATTCCCGTTCCATATCGGCGACGTCCACCTGCGCCAGGGCGCCCCCTACACCGAGGCCCTGCGTCTGTTGGCGCATCGCCACGACCAGGTGCTGATCGCCGAGTTCGAGCCGTCTCGTCTTGGCTCCGAGCTGACCGAGCAAGGTGACTACTACCCACTGGTGCGCGGCTTCGTCAGCAGCCTGCACCATGCCGAGACCCTTGAGCAACTGCTGCAGCAATCGGTCGAGCAGATCAGGCGCATCACCGGCTTCGGTCGGGTCAAGGCCTATCGCTTCGATGCCGAAGGCAACGGCCAGGTGCTCGCGGAAGTGGCCGACGCTGGCTACCCGCGCTACCTCGGCCTGCACTTCCCGGCCTCGGACATCCCGAGACAGGCCCGCGAGCTGTACCGGATCAACCGCATCCGGGTCATCGAAGACGCCAACTACCAGCCGTCGCCCTTGGTCCCCGGCAACAACCCGCGTACGGGCAAACCGTTGGACATGAGCTTCGCCGCCCTGCGCAGCGTCTCGCCGGTGCACCTGCAATACATGCGCAACATGGGCACATTGGCGTCGATGTCGTTGTCGATCATGGTCGATGGCGAACTGTGGGGGTTGATTTCGTGCCACCATGACACCCCGCGCCCGGTGGATTTCCGCACGCGTACCGCCTGTGAACTACTGGCCAGCGTGCTGTCCCTGCAGATCGAGTCGCGTGAGTCGCACGCTTACACGCGCAAGCTGCTCGATCTGCGTCGGCACATCGTGCAGATGATTTCCTCGATGGCCGACCACGACAGTGTCAGCGAAGGCCTGCGCGCCTTGCCCGACGTTCTGCTGGCATTCACCGGTGCCACTGGCGCGGCGCTGATTTCCGCCGAGCGATGCGACCTGATCGGGCAGACGCCTTCGGCTGCCCAGGTCAATGCCTTGGTGCATTGGCTGGCCGAGCGAGGCGACGACAGTATCTTCCAGACCGACAACGTGGGCCGCGATATCGAGCCCCTTCCGGAACTGGCCGAGTGCATCGGCGGCGTGCTGGCCGTGCCCATTTCCAAGATCCATTCCCACTATCTGTTGTGGTTCCGCCCCGAGCAGGTGCGCACGGTGGACTGGGCCGGCCGCCCCGACAAGGAAATCGGCCCGCAAGGCATGCTCAACCCTCGGCACAGCTTCGACCATTGGCAGGAGCAGATCAGCGGCTATTGCATGCCATGGGACCCCCTGATCATCGAAGGCGTGGCCGAATTGCGCAATGCCGTGCTCGGCATCGTCCTGCGCAAAGCCGAGGAAATGGCGCAACTTGCCGGCGAACTGCGCCGATCGAATAAGGAACTCGAGGCGTTTTCCTACAGCGTGTCCCATGACCTGCGCGCGCCGCTCAGGCACATCGCCGGCTACACCGAGCTGTTGAGCGAAATCGAGGGCAAGGGCTTGAGCGAGCGTGGCTTGCGTTTTCTCCAGCACATCGAAGAAGCTGCGCATTTCGCCGGCACCCTGGTGGACAACCTGCTCAACTTCTCGCAGATGGGGCGCTCGGCCCTGCGCCTGTCGGACGTCGACCTCAACGCCTTGGTCGAGTCCATCCGCAACGAACTCGCCCCCGACTACCAAGGCCGCAAGATCGTCTGGGAGATCGAGCCGTTGCCCAAGGTGATCGCTGACCCGGCATTCATCAACCTGGCGCTGCAGAACCTCATCGGCAACGCCATCAAATACACCCGAAGCAGGGAAGTGGCACGCATCCACATCAGCGCCGTGGAGCATGCGCAGGAAATCGAAGTGTGCATCCGCGATAATGGTGTCGGCTTCGACATGGCCTACGTCAACAAACTATTCGGAGTGTTCCAGCGCCTGCATCGCATGGAAGACTTCGAAGGCACCGGCATCGGCCTGGCCAGCGTACGACGTATCATCGAACGTCACGATGGCCGGGTCTGGGCCGAGGGCCAGCTCGACCAGGGTGCCAGCTTCCATTTCACCCTACCCCGTTCCGCACCGTCTATCTGAGGCATCCGTAACATCATGCTCAAACCCATCCTGCTGGTCGAAGACAACCCCAGGGACCTTGAACTGACACTGTTGGCCCTGGAACGCAGCCAGTTGGCCAACGAAGTCATCGTCCTGCGCGACGGTGCCGACGCCCTTGACTACCTGCTGCGCCGCAATGCTTATGCCGATCGCGATGATGGCAACCCGGCGGTACTGCTGCTTGACCTCAAGCTGCCCAAGGTCGATGGCCTGGAGGTGCTCAAGGAAGTGCGTGCCACGCCAGAGCTGCGCAGTATTCCAACGGTGATGCTGACGTCCTCGCGCGAGGAACCCGATTTGCTGCGTGCCTATGAACTGGGCGTCAATGCCTACGTGGTCAAGCCGGTGGAGTTCAAGGAGTTCGTCGCAGCCATTTCCGATCTCGGCATCTTCTGGGCGGTGCTCAACGAGCCACCGCCCGGTTCGTTGCGCCTGAACCGTCGTGGCAGTCACTGAGGCCAACGCGAAGATGCTGCCAAACCCGCTAAAACTGCTGATGGTCGAGGATAGCTCGCTGGATGCCGAGTTGACCCTCATGCGCCTGGAGCGCAGCGGCCTGCAGTTGCAGTCGCAACTGGTGTTCGACCACATCGGCGTCGAGCATGCCCTGCGTGAGGCCAGCTTCGACCTGATCCTCTGCGATTGCGTGCTGCCGGGGTCTTCCGGCACCGAGGTGCTGGCCATCGCCCAACGCATGGCGCCGGATGTGCCGTTCATCTTCCTCTCGGGCATCTATGGCGAAGAGCACGCGGTGGAGATGATCCGCCTGGGTGCCACCGATTACCTGCTCAAGAAGAACCTGCCCCTGCTGCCCAAGGCCGTGCGCCGGGCCCTGACCGAGGTCCAGGAACGCCAGCGCCGGCGTCGCGCCGAGGAGGCCCTGGCCGACGTCGAGGCGCGCGCCCGCATCGCCATCGATGCCGCCGGTATGGGCACCTGGGACCTGCGACCGCAAGAGGGCCTGCTGCTCTGGGACGACCGCTGCAAGACCCTGTTCGGTCTGCCGGTGGACACCGAAATGAGCCTGGACGTGTTTTATGACGGGATTTACGACGAAGACCGAGAGCGGGTGCGCGAAGCCGTGCACCAGGCCATGCGCCCAGACAGCGATGGCCGCTACTCGGTGGAGTTTCGCATCCAGCCCCAGGGCCGTGAGCCCCATTGGCTGCTGAGCAGCGGTCAATGCCAGTTCGTCGATGACCAATGCGTGCGCTTTTCCGGCGTGCTGCAGGACATCCACGCCCAGCGCATGGCCACCCAGGCGCTCAAACAGCTCAACGAGATGCTTGGCGAGCGGGTCGAGCGCCGTACCCGCGAGCGCGATCGTGCCTGGGAACTGTCCCAGGACTTGCTGGCCGTGCTTAACAAGGACCTCACCCCGGTCGCCCTGAACCCGGCTTGGGAAGCCAGCCTGGGTTTCTCCCGTGAACGGCTGAGCCAAGCATCACTGCTGCAATTGCTGCCGGACGCCGACCAGGAAGCGCTGCTCACCGAGCTCGCCGCCCTCACCCATGGCCGCACCAGCGCCCGCTTCGTCGGCCGCATCAAGCATGCCAGCGGCCAACTGCGCTGGCTGTCGTGGGCGGTGGTACCGGAAGATACCCTGCTCTATGTGGTCGCCCGCGACATCACCAGCGAGCGAGAAAACGCCCTGGACTTGGCCGAGGCCAACAGCCGCCTGCGCGAGCAGATCACCGAACGCGAGCGTATCGAAGCCGCACTGCAACAGATGCAACGTCTGGAAGCTGTCGGCCAGCTCACCGCTGGCGTGGCCCACGACTTCAACAACCTGCTGACAGTGATCCTCACCGGTGCCAGTTTTCTCGAACGCGATCTGACCCGCGGCGATGTCGACAAGGCGCGTAGCCGCCTGACGCATATCCGCGAAGCCGGCGAGCGTGGCGCCAAGCTCACCTCACAGCTGCTGTCCTTCTCCCGCCGCCAACGCCTGGAGCCGGTGCCGTTGCACCTCAACCGCACCTTGGCAGGTCTCGAGGAACTGCTCAGCCGCACCCTGGGCGGCAACATCTCGGTACGCCTGGATCTGGACCCCAACCTCTGGCAGGCCCTGACCGACCCGACCCAGACCGAGATGATCATTCTCAACCTGGCGATCAACGCCCGCGATGCCATGCCCGATGGCGGCCAACTCACCCTCTCGACACACAACACCCGCATCGACGCGCCCCCTCAGCGCCCGGAGGATCCAGAGCCGGGCGACTACGTGATGCTGAGCATCCGTGACACCGGTTGTGGCATGAGCGAAGAAGTGGTCGCGAAAGTATTCGAACCCTTCTTCACCACCAAGGACATCGGCAAGGGTTCCGGCCTTGGACTGGCGCAGGTGTTCGGTTTCGCCAAGCAATCGGGCGGCGGCGTGCGCATCGATACCGCGCCAGGGCGCGGAACCCTGGTGGCGGTGTATCTACCGGCCGTCAAGCAGCCGACGGCCTGCGAAGCGCCGACCCCGGTCGCCATGCAGTCGCTGGCCGACAGCGGCACCGACCGCACCGTGCTGCTGGTGGACGATGACCATCTGGTGCGGGACATGCTCGGTGACGTACTGCGCCAGTTCGGTTATGAAGTCCGCCAGGCCCACAGCGGCGAGCAAGCGTTGGCGCTGTTGGACGATGGCATCGACCTGCTGCTGACCGACTTCGCCATGCCTGAATTCAACGGCGCGCAACTGGCCATGGCGGCCCGCCTGCGCTACCCGCGCCTGCCGGTGGCATTCCTGACCGGATATGCGGAGTTGCAGGGCCTGGAACTGCCGGACAGCGTGGTCATCCAGAAGCCGGTGCAGGCCCAGGAGTTGGCCCGGGTGCTGAACGAGCTGTTGCGCGTCCATTAGCCCTTTCACGGCAGATGCCCGTGGGCGCGGAACCCCTGCGCCCACGGGCATTTCTGCTGCCCATTACCTGAAAAAATGACGGAAACGACCAATCCCAGCGCATGCCTGCACTGAGAAGAAAAATTCAGAAGAGAGAAAATGGCAGGGGCGGCTGGATTCGAACCAACGCATGGCAGGATCAAAACCTGCTGCCTTACCGCTTGGCGACGCCCCTGTATCGGATGCAGCGAAAGCTGCTCTGACAATTCCACATGACTGACAGCGTGTGGTTGCTGTCGTGGAATGCGCGGCACTTTAACAACATTAATTCGATCTGTGAAGCCCCGATGCAAAAAAAGATTCAATAAAACAGCGAGTTAGTGGTCTGTACCTCTATCGGGGGCAACCACCTGTCGTTTTTCCCCGGTAATGCTTCAACTCAATCGCGTTCGCCCATTCCAATCAGATAAGCCTGTGCATGCAAGGAGGAACCCCATGCCTGTCTCTCACGACCTTTACCAAGATTTGCACTACCCTCGCGAGATCGTCCAGCAACGTCGCCAGAATGATCCGACCCTGGACCGACTGTTGGACGAATACGTGGATATCGACAATCAGGTGCTGGCAGCCGAAGCCATCTCCGCAGGCAATTTCGTGGATGAGGACTTGCGCCACCTCAAAGAGCGCCGCCTCGCGATCAAGTTCATGATCGAGCGTCAACTCGAGCGCAAGGCCTGACCTATCTGTTCTGGCGATCATCGCCGGGCATTTTTTCTATTGGTCAAAACGCGCATCCTCGGGCAAGCTGCGCGCTGCCCTGCCATCGCCCGAGGAGGCTACGTCTTGTCCGCCTGGATTCCCAACCCGTTGCGCAAGCGGGTCCAGCGCTCGCGCTCCCATTCATCCACGCACAGTGAACTGCTGGCCTGGTTCGAGGCCAAGGCCACTGAGCGCGGCTACCAGCTCAGCGATGGCCAACGTACGGTGATCGACTGCATGGCCGAACAACTGGCTCACCTGGGCGACGGTCAGCCGCGCAGCCTGTACCTGTATGGCGCCGTGGGCCGGGGCAAGAGCTGGTTGCTCGATGGTTTCTTCCAGGCCGTACCGGTCCAGGCCAAGCGCCGCCTGCACTTCCATGATTTCTTCGCCCGCCTGCACCTGGGTATGCACCGCCACCGCGCCCTGGACGATGCCTTGGCCACCACGTTGGACGAACTGCTGGGCGATTGCCAGGTGCTGTGCTTCGACGAATTCCATGTGCACGACATCGGCGATGCCATGCTGCTGACGCGCCTGTTCAACGCCTTGTTCGCCCGCGGCATCTTCCTCTTGGTCACCTCCAACTACGCGCCCGAGGGACTGCTGCCCAATCCGCTGTACCACGAGCGCTTCCTACCGGTGATCCGCCTGATCAACGATCGCATGCAGGTGCTGGAAGTTGGCGGTGACACCGACTTTCGCAGCCTGCCGGCCAACCGCGCGCATCAGCGCTTCACCCAAGGTCACTATGCATGGCCGGGCGACGCCGCGCAGCGCCAGGCGCTGCAGGTGCCAAACCCACAGCCGGTCATCCTCGAAATCAACCAGCGCGGCCTGCGGGCCCTGGCGTGCGAGGGCCGACGGGTGATGTTCGCCTTCGCAGACCTGTGCGAGCAGCCTACAGCGGTGATCGACTACCTGGCGCTGGCCGGGCAGTACGACCAATGGATCATCGATGGCTTGGACGATCTTTCCGAGTGTTCGTTGGCGGCGCAGCAACGCTTCGTCAACCTGGTGGACGTGCTCTACGACCAGGACCGTCAGTTGACCGTGATCGGCCGGCGTCCGTTGGAAGAAAGCCTGGGGGGCGCGATTGCCGACCTGATGCGCACGCGCAGCCGGTTGGGGCAGTTGCCTCAGGTGGGGCCGGCAAGCCCCGTCGCCTGATCCGGCCTCTTCGCTCCCACAGATACAGCGAGATTCCTGTGGGAGCGGGTTCACCCGCGAAAGGAACAGCGAGGTATACGAATCACCCCACCCTGGGCAAGTCCGCCAGCACCGCCTCGGTTTCCCCCAGTACCGCTGGGTCATCCAGAGTCGACGGCGGCGTGTAGGCCTGCCCGTCGGCGATCTTGCGCAACACCGCGCGCAGGATCTTGCCCGAGCGCGTCTTGGGCAGCCGCTTGACCACGCGGACCCGATTGAAGCAGGCCAGCGCGCCGATTGCCTCGCGTACTCTGCCCACCAACTCCACCCGCAACTGCGATTCGGCAATCCCCTCGCCGTCTTTGAGCACCACCAGGGCCAGCGGCACCTGCCCCTTGATGTCGTCGTGCACACCGATCACCGCGCACTCGGCCACTGCCGGATGACATGCCACCAGGTCTTCCATTTCACCGGTCGACAAGCGATGCCCGGACACGTTGATCACGTCATCGGTGCGTCCCATGATGTAGACGAAACCTTCATCGTCCAGGTAGCCCCCATCGCCGGTGTGGTAGTACCCCGGATAGGTCTGCAGATAGGCCTGCAGGTAGCGCTCATGATCGCCCCACAAGGTCTGGCTGCAGCCCGGTGGCAATGGCAGCGCGATCACGATCGAACCTTGGTGATTGGGCCCGAGCAGATGACCCTCGTCGTCCAGCACCTGCACGTGATAACCCGGTACCGCACGATTGCTCGACCCCGGACGCGCCTCGCTGCCGGCCAGGCCTACGCAGGGCGCGGTCACTGGCCAGCCGGTTTCGGTCTGCCACCAGTGGTCGTGCACCGGCTTGCCACTCACCTGCTCCAGCCACGCGTGCGTGCTGGAATCGAGCTTCTCGCCGGCCAGGAACAATTGGCGCAACGAGCTCAGGTCGTGGCGCTGCAGCAATTCGCCGTCGGGGTCTTCCTTGCGGATCGCGCGCATGGCGGTTGGCGCACAGAACAGGGCATTGACCCGGTACTGCTCGACCACCCGCCAATAGGCCCCCGCATCCGGCGTGCGGATCGGTTTGCCTTCGTAGAACACCGTGGTGCAGCCGCTCATCAACGGCCCATAGACGATCAACGAGTGGCCGACCACCCAGCCTACGTCGGAAATGCCCCACCACACATCGCCGGCCTGCATGCCATAGATGTGCTGCATGGCGTAGCGCAGCGCCACCGCATTACCGCCGTTCTCACGCACGATGCCCTTGGGTTTGCCGGTGGTGCCGGAGGTGTACATGATATACAGCGGATCGCCCGCCTCGAGCGCCACCGGCTCCACCGGCTCGACGCCAGCCAGCGATTGCTGCCAGTCCAGGTCGCGACCGGGCTGCAATGTCGCGGCAACCTGCGGCCGCTGCAGCACCAACACATGACGCGGTTGGTGACGGGCCAGTTGCACGGCGCGGTCGACCAACGGCTTGTATTCGATCACCCGGTCGAACTCCAACCCGCAGGAGGCGGTGAGCAACAGGGTCGGGCGGGCATCGTCGATGCGCAACGCCAGCTCGTTGGCGGCAAAGCCGCCGAACACCACCGAATGCACAGCGCCGATCCGCGCGCAGGCGAGCATGGCCATGGCCGCCTCGGGCACCATCGGCATGTAGATGATCACCCCATCGCCCTTGCTTACCCCTAGCTTGCGCAGCAGTCCGGCCAGGCGCGCCACCTCGTCGTGCAATTGTCGGTAGGTGAAGGTGCGTTGCGTGGCGGTCACAGGGGAGTCGTAGACCAACGCCAGCTGATCGCCGCGACCCTGTTCGATCTGATGGTCCAGAGCCAGGTAGCAACTGTTCAAGGTGCCGTCGGCGAACCAACGATGGGTGCCGTCGGGATTGGCTTGCAGGGTCTGGCTGGGCGCGCGGTACCAGGCCAGTCGGGCGGCTTGTTCGGCCCAGAAGGCAGCAGGGTCGGCGATGGATTGGGCGTAGCTGTGCTGATAGGTCATGGTGACGAAAACCCGGTACTTGTTGTTATTGAAGGGCGAAACCTGAGTATGGACCCCAGCGCCAGCGCCGCCATGGGACTAAAGTCACAACCGACCTGCAGATTTGCATGGGCGCCGAAATGCCCCATAACAGTGCAAAGGTTCTAGAATAGCCGCCCCTCCCAGCCACAGAGCAGCTCATGGACATCGATCAGGCTCGAACCTTTCTGGAAATCGTGCGCTGCGGCAGCCTGGTCGCCGCCGCCGAGCGCCTGTTCGTGTCGCAGACGGCGATCTCCGCGCGGGTCCAGCGCCTGGAGCGACAACTGGGCTGCCAGCTGTTCGTGCGCAGCCGCAGCGGTGCCAGCCTGACCAGCGATGGCGAGGCCTTCGTCAGCTATGCCAACCAGCTGGTGCAGACCTGGGAGGCCGCCCGGCGCGATCTGCCGCTGCCTACCGGTTGCCAACAACTGCTGCACATCGGGGGTGAGGTCAGCCTTGGCAATCCGATGATGCTCGACTGGGTCAGCGCCCTGCACCAGGCCTTGCCCAGCCATGCCATCCGCAGCGAGGTCAGCGATGGCGAGTCGTTGTTGCGCAAGGTGGAAATGGGCCTGCTCGACGCTGTGCTGGTCTATCAGCCGACCTACGGCCCCGGCCTGCAGGTGGAGCAGTTGATGGAAGAGAAGCTGATCCGCGTGCGCCGGGTCGACCGCCCCGAACCCTATATCTACATCGACTGGGGCGAAGCCTTCCGCCGTCAGCACGACGCCGCCCTGCCGGAGTGCGCGCGCCCGGCACTGAGCTTCAACCTCGGCCCCCTGGCCCTGCAGTTCATTCTCGACCAGGGCGGCAGCGGTTACTTCCGCACGCGAGTGGTCCAGGCCTACCTGGACAGCGGCCTGTTCGAGCGGGTGCCACAGGCCCCGGAGTTCACCTATCCGACGTTCCTGGTCTATCCGCGCGAGCGCGATAGCGAAGCCTTGCAGCAGGCAATCGCGGTGCTGCGCCGACTGGTATCGGCTGGCACCAGCGACTGGTCACAGCGATGGGATCCGTTGATCTGATGCTGGCTCGGCAACACGGAGCAGCTGGCGCTTGAGTCCGGCGATCAGATCGGTCTGGGTGATCACCCCCACCAGCTGATCGCCGTCGAGCACCGGCAGGCAATGCAGCCCCTGCTCGCCCAGCAGCGGCAGCAGGCGCTCCAGCGGATGCTGACTGCTGACACTGATCACGTGCCGGGTCATCACCTCGGCCATGCGCACCTTACTGCGCCGCAACAGCCCGCGGCGCCGGCGCATGGCCGGCCCGACCAGGTCGCTGAGGCTGACCATGCCGACCAGTTGGCCCTGCTGCAGCACCGGCAGGGTTTTCAGGTGGTGGCTGTCGAGCATTTTCCAGGCCTGTTCCAAGGTGGTGTCGGGCGAGGCGAACTGCACGTCGCGAGACATTACCGAGGCTGCCGTGATACCGCCCAGACTGCGCTGCAGGGCATGTTGCTCGGTGGCCAGGATAATGCGCTCCAGTTCGTCGCGAGTGACATCGACGAACTCACCGATCTCCTCGAGGGCAAAGTCCAGGTCAGCGGCGGTGACACCCACCCGTTCGCTGGGCAAAGGATCGCGGGTATGGTGCAGATCCTTGCGCGGCGCGGCGCCCTTGGGATAACGCACGCCGGTAAGCCGGTTGTAGACCACCGCCACGGCGACCAGGATGAACGCGTTGAGCAGCACCGGTTCGACCAGGTGATCGCCCAGCGCGGTGAGCCCCGGATCGGCCAGCACCGCTCCGACCGCAACGGCTCCCCCCGGCGGGTGCAGGCACCGCAACAGGCACATCACCAGGATGGCGACGCCCAGCGCTGCGGCGGCGACCCACAATCCTGGGCCGAAGCCCGCGCGCATGGCCAGCCCAACCAGACAGGCCATTCCATAGCTGCCGAGTACTGGCCACGGCTGGGCCAGCGGTCCGGAGTGCACGGCAAACACCAGCACCGCCGAAGCCGCCAGCGGGCCCAGCAGGTGTAGAGCGATAGCGGGCCCGTAAGCCAGGCTGGTCAACCAGCCGGCCAGGAACAGCCCAAGCGATGCGCCGATACCGGCACGTATCCATTGTTTAGGGGTGATCGTGAGGGGCGCCGGCAACAATCGCTGCAGACGACTTTCGAAACGCGAGGCAGGCATTGGAATATTCGTACTACGTCGTTTTTCTGTTCTAAAAAGAAAGCCCAGCCGAGCCGGCCTGGGCCTTGCATTGCCGTGGCAATGACACAAGAGGCTCCGTCCGTGGAGGTGATGGAAACCTGAAGGGTTCCGCCAAGTCATTGTGCCGGGCGCGTACGGTAGTGACTAATGCAAAAAAATGCCGCTTTAGTGCAATTTTTTTTATGCCTGTATTCGGCGCCTATGCAGGTCAGCGACTCTTGCGCGGCAAGTCGATACTCACCCGCAAACCGCCCATGGGGCTCTCCAGCAAGGCCAGACGCCCACCCCAGGCCTCGACGATGTCGCGCACGATTCCCAGGCCAAGGCCATGCCCATCGACCTGCTCATCCAGGCGCGAACCTCGCTCCAGCACCTGCTCGCGCTGCCCAGCCGGAATGCCCGGACCATCGTCGTCGACCCACACCTGGAAGCCATCGGCGCTCGGCGCGATGCCCAGGCGCACCTCGCTGTCGGCCCACTTGCAGGCGTTGTCCAGCAGGTTGCCGAGCAGCTCCAACAGGTCTTCGCGATCCCAGGGCAGGAGCAGACCAGGCGTGACGTCGCGAGCGATCAGCAGGCCTTCGCCATGGATCATCCCCAGGGTGGCGAGCAAACCCGGCAGCTCGACATCGCAGTCGAACTGCGCGCCGGGCAAGGCATCGCCGGCCAGGCGCGCCCGGTTCAACTCCCGGGCCAGGCGCTGTTCGATCTGCGCCAGCTGATCACGCATCTGCGCGCGCACCTCGGGCAGGTCCTTCAGGCGCTCGCTGGAAGCCAGGCTGAGCAACACCGCCATCGGCGTTTTCAGGGCATGGCCGAGGTTGCCCAAGGCGTTGCGCGAACGGCGCAGGCTGTCCTCGGTATGACTGAGCAGGTGGTTGATCTGGTCGACCAGCGGCGCCAGTTCGATGGGTACTTGGGCGTCGAGTTGCGAACGCTGGCCCTGCTGCAGTTGGGCGATCTGCTGACGTGCACGCTCCAGCGGACGCAGCGAGCGGGTGACGGTGATGCGCTGCAGCACCAGGATCAGCAACAGCGCCACGAGGCCCATGCCCAGGCCGATCTGCTGCAGACGCCGAAAACCCTCGCGCACCGGCGAGTAGTCCTGCGCCACGCTGATGGATATGTCCTGCCCCAGGCGCCGATAGTCCGCGCGCAGGGCGAGCAACTGCTGCCCTTCCGGACCCAGTTCATGGCTGTCGGAAAGCCCGGGCGCCGCCGGTTTTGGCATGTCCAGGTCCCACAGCGAGCGGGATCGCCAGGTGCCCTTGTCGAAGTCGATGCGGAAGTAATAGCCGGAGAATGGCCGTTGGTAGGCTGCGGAGATGCGTCGCTCGTCCAACTGCAAGCCATTGGGCCCATTCACCAGGGCGACCAGCAGATTCTCCGACTCCTTGCGCAGGCCGTTTTCCAGATAGCGCTGCAAACCGGCCTCGAACAGCCACAGGGTGAGCTGCGCGAGCCCCACGCCCACCACCAACAACACGGCGACGAGGCCCAGGCTCAGGCGAGCCTGGATCGACTTCACCCAGCGCTCCCTGCGTAGATGTAACCCTGTCCGCGGCGCGTTTCGATCACGCTGCGGCCGAGCTTGCGGCGCAGGTGGTTAACGTGCACTTCCAGGACATTGGAGTCGCGCTCGGTTTCACCGTCGTACAGGTGCTCGGCCAGGTGACTCTTGGAGAGGATCTGCTGCGGGTGCAGCATGAAATAGCGCAACAGACGGAACTCGGCGGCGGTCAGCTGGATATCGACGCCATCGCGCAACACGCACTGGCGGCTTTCATCCAGCTGCAGACCGGCAGCCTCCAAGGTCGGCTGGTTGGCCAGGCCGCGCGCACGGCGCAGCAAGGCCTGGATACGCAGCTGCAGCTCCTCGGGGTGGAACGGCTTGCTCAGATAGTCGTCCGCCCCCGCCTTGAGCCCCTCGATACGCTCGGACCACGAGCCGCGTGCAGTGAGGATCAGTACCGGGGTTGCCATACCGCCGGCACGCCACTGGGCCAGCACCTGCAAACCCGGCAACCCCGGCAGGCCGAGGTCGAGGATGATCAGGTCGTAAGGCTCGCTCTGGCCCTGGAATACCGCATCGCGGCCATCGGCCAGCCAATCCACCGCATAACCCTGGCGCTGCAGGCTGACGGTCAGTTCATCGGCCAGCGGCACATTGTCCTCGACAAGCAACAGGCGCATGTTCAGTCGTCTTCCTCGTCTTTGAGCAAAGTACCGGTACTGGCATCGAGCTTGATTTCACGCACGACCCCCTGCGGGGTCAGCAGCTCGACTTCGTACTCGTAGCGGTCGTCGTCCTCTTCCAGCTCGGCCTCCAGCAGGCGTGCCCCGGGGTGACGCCCCAGGGCTGTTTCCAGCAGCTGCTCCAGCGGCAGGATGATGCCTTGCTGGCGCAGCTTCAGCGCCTCGTCCTGATCCAGATCGCGGGCCATCGCCAGAGAACAGACGGCCAGCAGCGAAAGCGCCAGGTATCGCGCTGGCCGAGCGAAGTGGATCATCAGCTGTCTCGTTCGTCCTTGAGGACTTCGCCAGTCTTGGCATCCATATCCACATCCCATTCGACGTTCTGCGCGTCACGCAGTTCGACCTTGTAGATGTAGCGACCGTACTCGTTTTCCAGCTCCGAATCGGTGACGGTCGAGCCCGGGTGCTTGGCCACGGCAATGGCCTTGAGCTCGTCCAGAGATTTGATGGTATTGGCATTGACCAGCTTTACCACTTCGTCTGGCTGCACATCTTTGGCGAAGGCGGCGTTGGCACCCAGGGCAAGAGCGGCGGCGGTGAACAGGGCAGTCAAAGTCTTCATCGGTGTTTCTCCTTGGGAGATGTTCAAGTTGTCTACGGGGTTAAGATTACCCAGCGGTCCTTAATTCAACCTGAAAAGCGCTGGCGGCATGATAGCGCAGCTTTGCGCCGTGGCGCGCATGGCGGGCAGACACCATCGGGCGGCTGCCTCAACGCCGGCAAGCCATGCAGCGGCCATGCTGGTAGACTGCGCGCATTCATCGATTCACACAGAGTTATGACAGCGTGGAAATCTTCAAGGAATTCACTTTCGAATCGGCCCACCGCCTGCCCCATGTCCCTGCCGGCCACAAATGCGGCCGCCTGCACGGTCATTCGTTCAAGGTCGGCCTGCACCTGACCGGCCCGCTCGATCCGCATACCGGTTGGATCCGCGACTTCGCCGAAATCAAGGCGGTGTTCAAGCCGATCTACGAGCAACTGGATCACAACTACCTGAACGACATCCCTGGCCTGGAAAACCCTACCAGCGAAGTGATCGCCAAGTGGATCTGGGATCAGGTCAAGCCGCTGCTGCCTGAGCTGAGCAAAGTACGGATCCATGAAACCTGCACCAGCGGCTGCGAATATTCCGGCGACTGATCCACCGCCCCAGGCCTTCACCGGCCTGGGAATGGCGCTTGATCGGCACTGGCGTCGGAAAAAGCGTCACTCCATCGTGGCGCGCAGGAATGCGGGGGCGATGTAGCGCTCGTAGTGCGCTTCGGAAAGCAGGAAGAACTCGCGGTCGATGGCATCGCGCAGCTGCGGCAGCTCCCAATCGCGGAATTCGGGGAGCAAGGCCATGCCATAGGCTTCGAGGTCGCGGATCATCCGCGCCCCCCGGGCGATCAACTGATAGGCCCAGCAATACTCCGATTGCTGCTCGACGAAACGGATCGAGCGCTGCTGCAATTGCTGACGCAGCAGGTGTTTGTCGAACACTTCCAGCTTGGCCATCATCACCTGCACCAGCAGTTGCTCCAGACGCAGCCAGACCGCGCGTTTCTGCTCGTCGTCATAACCGTTCCACTGGATCACCTCATGGTGGAAACGCTTGCAGCCACGGCACACCGTGTCGCCGTACACCGTCGAGCAGAGGCCGACGCAAGGGGTCTTGATTGACTGGTTGGACATTGGAAAACAACGGCTTGGCGGTAGAACACAAGCCCATGTTAGCCCTTTGTCTAACCAGGGTCACCCGTTAAAGTCGCGATCGCCGCCTTACCTTCGGACATTTTTTGCCGTAGAATCATCCGGCCTTTTCGAGGCAACCATGTCCGTTGGAAGCTGTTTTCAAAGCGTCACGAGCACAGTTCATCCGGTAGAACGGCGTTGGCCCGGGCCATGCACCCCTCGCATGCCCGTGCCAGCCCTCATCAGCTCCCGTTCTGCAGGCGTAAAACTTTGAAAGCAGCTTCTGTAAGGATTCTCTGCGACCCTGGCTGGGCGGCCCAAGAAGCCGTGACCCGCGCATGGGTGCATTGAATGCTGGATGAGCGTCCCGGACACCCTATTTGGGACCACTGATGAGGGTAATAACTGTGCTTGAAGCCTACCGCAAACACATCGAAGAGCGTGCCGCTCTGGGTATCGTGCCCCAGCCGCTGAACGCCGAACAAACTGCAGGCCTGGTCGAGCTGCTGAAGAACCCGCCAGCTGGCGAAGAAACCTTCCTCGTAGACCTGATCACCAACCGCGTTCCGCCAGGAGTCGACGAAGCCGCCTACGTCAAGGCCGCTTTCCTCTCCGCCGTGGCCAAGGGCGAAGCCACCTCCCCACTGATCGATCGCAAGCACGCCACCGAACTGCTGGGCACCATGCAGGGCGGCTACAACATCGAGACGCTGGTCGCGCTGCTGGATGACGCCGAACTGGGCGCCGTCGCGGCCGAACAGCTCAAGCACACCCTGCTGATGTTCGACGCCTTCCACGATGTGGCCGAAAAAGCCAAGGCTGGCAACGTCCACGCCAAGGCCGTACTGGATTCCTGGGCTGCCGGCGAGTGGTTCACCTCGCGTCCGGCCATCGCCGAGAAATACACCCTGACCGTGTTCAAGGTGCCTGGCGAAACCAACACCGACGACCTGTCGCCCGCTCCGGACGCCTGGTCGCGCCCTGACATCCCGCTGCACGCCCTGGCCATGCTGAAAATGGCCCGTGACGGCATCGAGCCACAGCAGCCTGGCTCGGTCGGCCCGCTGGCCCAGATCGAAGCGGTCAAGGCCAAAGGCTTCCCAGTCGCCTACGTCGGTGACGTGGTCGGTACCGGTTCCTCGCGTAAATCCGCCACCAACTCGGTGCTGTGGTTCTTCGGCGACGACATCCCATACGTACCGAACAAGCGCGCCGGCGGCTTCTGCTTCGGCACCAAGATCGCCCCGATCTTCTACAACACCATGGAAGACGCCGGTGCCCTGCCGATCGAATTCGACTGCACCAACCTGGCCATGGGCGATGTCATCGACGTCTACCCCTACAAAGGTGAAGTGCGCCGTCACGGTAGCGACGAGCTGGTCACCAACTTCGAGCTGAAGACCGAAGTCCTGCTGGACGAAGTCCGCGCTGGCGGCCGTATTCCGCTGATCGTCGGCCGTGGCCTGACCGAAAAAGCCCGTGCCGAACTCGGCCAGGGCCCATCGGACCTGTTCAAGAAGCCAGAGCAACCTGCCGACTCCGGCAAGGGCTTCACCCTGGCACAGAAGATGGTCGGTCGCGCCTGCGGTCTGCCAGAAGGCCAGGGCGTGCGCCCAGGTGCCTACTGCGAACCGAAGATGACCACCGTCGGCTCCCAGGACACCACTGGCCCGATGACCCGCGACGAGCTGAAAGACCTGGCGTGCCTGGGCTTCTCCGCCGACCTGGTCATGCAGTCGTTCTGCCACACCGCGGCCTATCCGAAGCCGATCGACGTCACCACCCACCACACCCTGCCAGACTTCATCCGCACCCGTGGCGGCGTGTCGCTGCGCCCAGGCGATGGCATCATCCACAGCTGGCTGAACCGCATGCTGATGCCTGACACCGTCGGTACCGGTGGCGACTCGCACACCCGTTTCCCGATCGGCATCTCGTTCCCGGCCGGTTCCGGCCTGGTCGCCTTCGCCGCAGCCACCGGCGTCATGCCGCTGGACATGCCGGAGTCGATCCTGGTTCGTTTCAAGGGCAAGCTGCAACCGGGCATCACCCTGCGTGACCTGGTCCATGCCATCCCTTACTACGCGATTCAGCAAGGTCTGCTGACCGTCGAGAAGAAAGGCAAGAAGAACGCCTTCTCCGGCCGCATCCTGGAGATCGAAGGCCTCAACGACCTGACCGTCGAGCAAGCGTTCGAGCTGTCCGACGCCTCGGCCGAGCGTTCCGCTGCCGGTTGCACCATCAAGCTGCCAGAGAAGGCCATCGCCGAGTACCTGCAGTCCAACATCACCCTGCTGCGCTGGATGATCGGTGAAGGCTACGGCGATGCCCGTACCCTGGAGCGCCGCGCCCAGGCCATGGAAGCCTGGCTGGCCAAGCCTGAGCTGCTGTCGGCCGACCCGGACGCCGAGTACGCCGAGATCATCGAAATCGACCTGGCCGACGTCAAGGAGCCTGTGCTCTGCGCGCCGAACGACCCGGACGACGCCCGCCTGCTGTCCTCGGTACAGGGTGAGAAGATCGATGAAGTGTTCATCGGTTCGTGCATGACCAACATCGGTCACTTCCGCGCTGCCGGCAAGCTGCTGGACAAGGTCAAAGGGGGTATCCCGACCCGTCTGTGGCTGGCTCCGCCGACCAAGATGGACGCCCACCAACTGACCGAAGAAGGCTACTACGGCATCTACGGCAAGGCCGGTGCACGCATGGAAATGCCAGGCTGCTCGCTGTGCATGGGTAACCAGGCGCGTGTGCAGACCGGTTCGACCGTGGTCTCCACTTCGACCCGTAACTTCCCGAACCGTCTGGGCGACGCGACCAACGTCTACCTGGCCTCGGCCGAACTGGCCGCTGTCGCTTCGATCATCGGCAAGCTGCCGACCGTCGAAGAGTACATGCAGTACGCCAAGGACATCGACAGCATGGCTGCCGACGTCTACCGCTACCTGAGCTTCGACCAGATCGCCGAGTTCCGTGAAGCGGCGGCCAACGCCAAGATCCCGGTGGTTCAGGCGTAAGTTGAGTTGTAGCTTGTAAAAGAAAGCCCCGGCAGCGATGCCGGGGCTTTTTTTTGTTTTAGTCTGTGCCGGCCTCAAATCACGAACAAATCCATAAACCTGTGCACCGCCATACCTTCCAGCCGCTGCTGGTCCTTGCACACCCCAAGGATCTGCTCACACCGCTGCCGGGCAAACCGGGTCGCCAGGTTCTCTCTGAACTTCGCCTCCAGCAAAGGAATCCCCTCCCCCCGCCGCCGCCGGTGCCCTACCGGGTACTCCACCACGACCTGCTGGGTACTGCTGCCATCCTTGAAGAACACCTGCACGGCATTGGCGATCGAACGCTTGTCCGGCTCCAGATACTCCCGAGTGAAACGCGGCTCCTCGATCACCTCCATCTTCTCGCGCAGGCGGTCGATGCTCGGATGGGTCGCATGGAAGGCGTCTTCATAGTGCTCAGCCACCAGATGCCCGAAGATCAGCGGCACGGCGACCATGTATTGCAGGCAATGGTCGCGGTCTGCGGCGTTGGCCAGGGGGCCGACCTTGGAAATGATGCGGATCGCCGATTCTTGGGTGGTGATGACGATGCGATCGACCTCATGCAACCGGTTGCGTACCTGTGGGTGCAAGGTCACAGCCGCCTCGCAGGCGGTCTGGGCATGGAACTCGGCCGGGAAGCTGATCTTGAACAGGATATTCTCCATCACGTAGCTGCCCAGTGGCTGCCCGAGGCGCAACTCACGCTGTCCGGCGGGCTTGAGTGCCAGATCCTTGTTGGTGTGGCTGAACGACACCTCGTGAAAGCCCCACTGTGGCGCCGAGAGTGCACTGGGCACGCCCATCTCGCCGCGCAGGGCGATGTCGGCCAGACGCACGCCACGGCTGGAAGCATCACCCGCGGCCCAGGACTTGCGCGACCCCGCGTTAGGCGCGTGGCGGTAGGTACGCAGCGCCTGCCCGTCGACGAAAGCATGGGACAAGGCAGACAGCATCTGCTCGCGATTGGCGCCCAGCAGGCGGGCGCAGATGGCCGTAGACGCCACCTTGACCAGCAGCACATGGTCCAGGCCGACCCGATTGAATGAGTTTTCCAGCGCCAGGACACCTTGGATTTCATGGGCCATGACCATGCTTTCGAGCACGTCACCCATGAGCAGCGGCGCCTCGCCAGCGGACACGCGCTTTTGCGACAGATGATCGGCCACGGCCAGGATGCCGCCGAGGTTGTCCGAGGGGTGCCCCCACTCGGCGGCCAGCCAGGTGTCGTTGTAATCCAGCCAGCGCACGCTGCAACCAATGTCCCAGGCAGCCTTTACCGGGTCTAGCCGATAGTCGGTGCCAGGCACGCGGGCGCCATTGGGCACCTGGGTGCCTTCCACCAGCGGGCCCAGCAGCTTGGTGCATTCGGGAAAGCGCAAGGCCAGCAAGGCGCATCCGAGGGAATCCATCAGACAGTTGCGCGCGGTATCCAGCGCTTCGGGCGATTCGACCCGGTAATCGAGGGCGTAATCGGCGAGGGTTTGCAGCAGCCGGTCGTAGTCCGGGCGATCGTTCAGGTCAACATTGGCGCTCATGGCAAGCTCCTGTAGGGGGGCTGCCTCGCAGCCCCATCAACTCCAACCGAGCGATCGTGGTGCCTCAGAAGCAATCGCCAGGCACCCTCACCCAGCCTTCCATCAACACCCGTGCACTGCGGCTCATGATGGCTTTGGTCACCGTCCATTCACCCTTGACCTGACGAGCCTCGGCCCCGACCCGCAAGGTGCCGGAGGGGTGACCGAAGCGCACCGCGCTGCGTTCGCCGCCGCCGGCGGCGAGATTGACCAGCGTCCCCGGAATGGCTGCCGCGGTGCCGATGGCCACCGCGGCAGTGCCCATCATCGCGTGGTGCAGCTTGCCCATGGACAACGCACGCACCACCAGGTCGATGTCACCGGCTGCGACAGCCTTGCCACTGGAGGCAGTGTAGGCGCTCGGCGGCGCGACGAACGCGACCTTGGGGGTGTGCTGACGCCCGGCAGCCTGGTCGACGTGTTCGATCAACCCCATGCGCACCGCGCCATAGGCACGAATGATTTCGAAACGCTGCAGGGCCTGGGCATCGCCATTGATCGCATCCTGCAACTCGGTACCGGTGTAGCCGATATCGGCGGCGTTGACGAAGATGGTCGGGATACCGGCATTGATCATCGTAGCCTTGAAGGTACCGACGCCCGGCACTTCGAGGTCGTCCACCAGATTGCCGGTGGGAAACATCGACCCGCCGCCAGCGTCCTCGTCGGCGGCCGGGTCGAGGAATTCAAGCTGCACCTCGGCCGCGGCGAAGGTCACGCCGTCAAGCTCGAAATCGCCTGTCTCCTGCACTTCGCCGTCGGTGATGGGCACATGGGCGATGATGGTCTTGCCAATGTTGGCCTGCCAGATCCGGACGGTGGCCAGGCCGTTGCGTGGGACGCGGGCCGGGTCGACCAGGCCGCCACTGATGGCGAACGAGCCGACCGCAGCGGAAAGATTGCCGCAGTTGCCGCTCCAGTCGACGAAGGCCTTGTCGATGGCGACCTGACCGAACAGGTAGTCGATGTCGTGCTCTGGCCGACTGCTTTTCGCCAGGATCACGGTCTTGCTGGTGCTGGAGGTGGCACCACCCATACCATCGATCTGCTTGGCGTAGGGGTCGGGGCTGCCGATCACCCGTAGCAACAGGGCATCGCGGGCCGGACCAGGCACCTGAGCGCGCTCGGGCAAATCCTGCAGGCGGAAGAACACGCCCTTGCTGGTGCCACCGCGGATGTAGGTGGCGGGGATCTTGATTTGTGGTACGTATGCCATCGTCTTGGGTGTCCTGTAGAAGAATGCGAAACCCCTGGGGCCGCTGCGCGCCCCATTCACGGGACAAGCCCGCTCCCACAGGCTGTGTGCCTTACTCGCGGGCAGCGCTGTACCTGTGGGAGCGGGCTTGCCCCGCCACTCAGGCCGAGGCCTCGAGGAAATCCTGGGCAAAGCGCTGCAACACACCACCGGCCTCGTAGATCGACACTTCCTCCGCCGTGTCCAGACGGCAAGTCACCGGCACTTCGAAGCGGTCGCCATTCTTGCGCGTCACCACCAGCGCCAAGGTCGCACGCGGCGTGCGCGCCCCCAGGACGTCATAGGTCTCGCTGCCATCTAGGCCCAGGGTGTTGCGGTCGGTGCCCGGCTTGAACTCCAGCGGTAATACACCCATGCCCACCAGGTTGGTGCGATGGATACGCTCGAAGCCTTCGGCGACGATCGCTTCGACACCTGCCAATCGCACGCCCTTGGCCGCCCAATCGCGCGACGAACCCTGACCGTAGTCGGCACCGGCAACGATGATCAGCGGCTGCTTGCGTTGCATGTAGGTCTCGATGGCCTCCCACATGCGCGTCACCTTGCCCTCCGGCTCGATACGCGCCAGCGACCCCTGTTGCACGCTGCCGTCTTCCTTGCGCACCATCTCGTTGAATAGCTTGGGGTTGGCGAAGGTGGCGCGCTGCGCGGTCAGATGATCGCCACGGTGGGTGGCGTAGGAGTTGAAGTCCTCTTCGGGCAGGCCCATTTTCGCCAAGTACTCGCCCGCGGCGCTGTCGAGCAGGATAGCGTTGGACGGCGACAGGTGGTCGGTGGTGATGTTGTCCGGCAGCACCGCCAGCGGGCGCATGCCGCGCAGAGTCCGCTCGCCGGCCAGAGCACCTTCCCAGTAAGGCGGCCGACGAATGTAGGTGCTCATAGGGCGCCATTCATACAGCGGCGGCACCTGCGGCCCGCGGTCCTCCTCGATGGCGAACATCGGGATGTAGACCTTGCGGAATTGCTCGGGCTTGACGGCGGCGCGCACCACTTCGTCGATTTCGGCGTCGCTCGGCCAGATATCCTTGAGGCAGATCTCCTTGCCATCGACCACGCCCAGCACATCCTTCTCGATGTCGAAACGGATGGTCCCGGCGATGGCGTAGGCCACCACCAGCGGCGGCGAAGCCAGGAACGCCTGCTTGGCATACGGATGGATACGTCCGTCGAAGTTGCGATTGCCCGACAACACCGCGGTGGCGTACAGATCGCGATCGATGATCTCCTGCTGAATCACCGGATCCAGGGCACCCGACATGCCATTGCAGGTGGTGCAGGCAAAGGCGACGATGCCAAAGCCCAACTGCTCCAGCTCTTTTTCCAGCCCTGCCTCTTCCAGGTACAACTGCACGGCCTTGGAACCCGGCGCCAACGACGACTTGACCCAAGGCTTGCGGGCCAGGCCGAGTTTGTTGGCGTTGCGCGCCAACAGACCTGCGGCGATCACGTTGCGCGGATTGCTGGTGTTGGTGCAACTGGTGATGGCGGCGATGATCACCGCGCCGTCGGGCATCTGTCCGGGTACTGCTTCCCACGCCCCGGCAATGCCCTTGGCCGCCAGATCGCTGGTGGCCACACGGGCGTGCGGGTTGGACGGGCCGGCCATGTTGCGCACCACGCTGGACAGATCGAAGTGCAGCACCCGCTCGTATTCGGCATTGATCAGGCTGTCGGCCCACAGGCCGGTCGCCTTGGCATAGGTTTCCACCAACTGCACCTGCTGCGCTTCGCGGCCGGTGAGCGTGAGGTAATCGAGGGTCTGCTGGTCGATGGCGAACATCGCGGCAGTGGCGCCGTACTCCGGGGCCATGTTGGAGATGGTCGCCCGGTCGCCCAGGGTCAGGGCACGAGCGCCTTCGCCGTAGAATTCGAGATAGGCGCCGACCACTTTCTGCTTGCGCAGGAATTCGGTCAGGGCCAGTACCAGGTCGGTGGCGGTGATGTTCGGCGCCAGTTTGCCGCTCAGTTCGACGCCTACGATTTCCGGCAGACGCATCCACGAGGCGCGGCCCAGCATCACGTTCTCGGCCTCGAGACCGCCCACCCCGATGGCGATCACACCCAAGGCATCGACGTGGGGGGTGTGGCTGTCGGTGCCGACACAAGTGTCCGGATAGGCTACGCCGCGATCGCTGTGAATCACCGGCGACATCTTCTCCAGGTTGATCTGGTGCATGATGCCGTTGCCAGGCTGGATCACGTCGACGTTCTTGAAGGCTTTCTTGGTCCAATTGATGAAATGGAAGCGGTCTTCGTTGCGACGGTCCTCGATGGCGCGGTTCTTGTCGAACGCCTGGGGATCGAAGCCACCGCATTCCACAGCCAGCGAGTGATCGACGATCAGCTGCACCGGCACCACAGGATTGACCTGGGCTGGGTCGCCGCCCTTGTCGGCGATGGCATCGCGCAGCCCGGCAAGATCGACCAGGGCGGTCTGGCCGAGGATGTCATGACACACCACCCGGGCCGGGAACCATGGGAAATCGAGATCGCGCTTGCGTTCGATGAGCTGGCCGAGCGAGGCGTCCAGGGTGGCCGGATCGCAGCGGCGCACCAGGTTCTCGGCGAGCACGCGGGAGGTGTAAGGCAAGCCGTCGTAGGCGCCAGGCTTGATCGCCTCGACTGCCGCACGGGCGTCGAAGAAGTCCAGGTCGGTGCCTGGCAGAGGTTTACGGTAGGTCGTGTTCATAGCGTTATCAGGCTCGGTCACAAGGGGCGGAAGGCGGCTCCGTCCCTGTGGGACCGGGCTTGCCTCTCAGTGTTGCTTTCAGCGCTGATCGATCGGCACGAACTGGCGCTGGTCGACGCCGGTGTACTCGGCGCTCGGGCGAATGATGCGGTTGTTGGCACGCTGCTCGTAGACGTGCGCCGCCCAGCCGGTCAGGCGCGAGCAGACGAATATCGGGGTGAACAGCTTGGTCGGAATGCCCATGAAGTGGTACGCCGAGGCATGGTAGAAGTCGGCGTTGGGGAACAGGCGCTTCTGTTCCCACATGGTCTTGTCGATGGCTTCGGAGACCGGATACAGAACGGTATCGCCCACTGCATCGGCCAACTGCTTCGACCAGCCCTTGATCACCTCGTTGCGCGGGTCGGACTCCTTGTAGATGGCATGCCCGAAGCCCATGATCTTGTCCTTGCGCTCGAGCATGCGCAGCAGCTCGGCCGTCGCCTCCTGTGGGCTCTGGAAGCGCTCGATCAACTCCATCGCCGCCTCGTTGGCGCCACCGTGCAGGGGCCCGCGCAGTGCGCCGATGGCTGCTGTGATGCAGGAATACAGGTCGGACAGGGTCGAGGCGCAGACCCGTGCGGTGAAGGTCGAGGCGTTGAATTCGTGCTCGGCGTAGAGAATCAGCGACACGTTCATGACCTTGACGTGCAGCTCGCTGGGCTTCTTGCCGTGCAACAGGTACAGGAAGTGCCCGCCCAGGGTGTCTTCCTCGCTGCTGCAGTCGATGCGCACGCCGTGGTGGGTGAAGCGATACCAATAGCACATCATCGCTGGGAACAGCGCCAGCAGTCGGTCGGTCTTGTCGCGCTGTTGCTCGAAGGTCAACTCGGGTTCGAGGGTGCCCAGCACCGAGCAGCCGGTACGCATCACATCCATCGGATGGGCGTCTCGCGGAATGCGCTCGAGCACCTCCTTCAGCGCCTGGGGCAGTTCACGCAAGCTCTTGAGCTTAACCTTGTATTCGGCAAGCTCGGCCTTGCTCGGCAACTCGCCATACAGCAGCAGATAGGCCACTTCTTCGAATTCGGCGCCTGCGGCGAGGTCACGAACGTCGTAGCCACGGTAGGTCAGGCCGGCGCCGGCCTGGCCGACCGTGGACAGTGCAGTCTGGCCGGCCACCTGGCCACGCAGGCCTGCGCCACTGAGTACTTTTGCTTCGGCCATGGTGCTTCTCCTTTCTTGAACTTGTTATGGAATTCTTCTGGCTAATCAGCTTTGCCTGTGCCAGCGAAGAGGCCGACACAGGCACGATCACTCAACCTTTCTTCTGCGCGAACAAGGCATCCAGGCTCTGCTCGAAGGCGTGATAGCCAATGGCATCGTAGAGCTCCATGCGGGTCTGCATGGTGTCGATCACGTTCTTCTGCGTACCATCACGGCGCAGCGCGGTGTAGACGTTTTCGGCGGCCTTGTTCATGGCACGGAAGGCCGACAGCGGGTACAGCGCCAGCGACACATCGGCCGAGGCCAGTTCTTCGGTGGTGTACAGCGGCGTGGCGCCGAATTCGGTGATGTTGGCCAGGATCGGCGCACCCACGCGCTCGGCGAAGGTCTTGTACATCGACAGCTCGGTGATAGCCTCGGGGAAAATCATGTCGGCCCCGGCCTCGATGCACGCTGCAGCGCGATCCAGGGCGGCGTCCAGGCCCTCGACGGCCAACGCGTCGGTGCGCGCCATGATCACGAAGCTGTCGTCGCTGCGCGCATCCACCGCGGCCTTGATGCGATCGACCATCTCCTGCTGAGTGACGATTTCCTTGTTCGGCCGGTGACCGCAACGCTTGGCTCCGACCTGGTCTTCGATGTGAATCGCGGCGGCGCCGAACTTGATCATCGACTTGACGGTACGCGCGACGTTGAAGGCCGAAGCGCCGAAGCCGGTGTCGACATCCACCAGCAGCGGCAGGTCGCACACGTCGGTGATGCGGCGCACGTCGGTGAGCACGTCATCCAGGCCAGTGATGCCAAGGTCCGGCAACCCCAGGGAGCCTGCAGCCACGCCACCACCGGACAGGTAGATGGCCTTGAACCCGGCGCGCTTGGCCAACAGGGCATGGTTGGCGTTGATGGTACCGACCACTTGCAACGGATGTTCGGCGGCGACGGCATCGCGGAAACGCTGGCCGGGCGTGCTCTTCACAGTCATGAATCACCTCGGGGGCTGTTGTTGTTGGCGTCCAGGTAATGACGCTGAATGTTGCGTTTGGAGGCGCCGATATGGCGGCGCATCAGGAGTTCGGCCAGCTCACCATCACGCTCGGCGATGGCGTCGAGGATGCGGTGATGCTCGGAAAAAGCCTGGCGCGGCCGGTTGGGCGTGGCGGAGAACTGGATGCGGTACATGCGCACCAACTGGTACAGCTCACCACAAAGCATCTTGACCAGCGTCTGGTTGCCGCTGCCCTGGATGATGCGGTAGTGGAAGTCGTAGTCGCCTTCCTGCTGGTAGTAGCCGACCCCGGCCTGGAAGGCCGCATCGCGCTCGTGGGTATCGAGAACCCGACGCAATTCGTCGATCTCGGCCTGACTCATGCGCTCGGCGGCGAGGCGACAGGCCATGCCTTCGAGCGACTCACGAATCTCGTACAGCTCGACCAGCTCGGCGGGGTCCAGCGACACCACCCGCGCTCCCACATGCGGCACCCGCACCAGCAGGCGCTGGCCTTCCAGACGGTGGATGGCCTCGCGCAGCGGGCCACGGCTGATGCCATAGGTACGCGCCAGCTCCGGTTCGGAGATCTTGCTGCCAGGGGCGATCTCACCCTTGACGATGGCAGCCTGGATGCAACGGAAGACATGCTCGGACAAGGTTTCCGTTTCGTCTGATTGCGCAAGGCTGGAGGGAGAAACGTCGAGCATATTGTCAACACCTTTTAAATCCATAAGGCGAAAATTAGCGAATCAACTCCACCTAGTCAAAGAAAAATTCAATATTGTCGACAATCGTCTAAGAGCGAACTTAACCCGTTTCGCTGCTGTCAGATCGCGACGCGCTGGCGCCCAGGCGTTGCCGTGATAGAATGCCGCGCCTCCCACGGAGTATGGACAGTGTGTCCGTCGGCAGCCGCAGGTTGTCGACAGATGAACGAGGAAGCTTGCGCAGTACTTGCCAGTCGCCTTGCCCCGAACTTTGCACAGCACCGCGCCAGGACTATGAGACTTACACCCGTTTTATTGCTGTTATGCATGTCCCTGTTGCCGGCCCTCGGCCAAGCCGCAGGCAAGACCGTCTACGGTCTCAACGAATATGCCCGACTGGGTGGCCTCGACCTCGAAGTGGCCGCCAAGCTCGACACCGGAGCCAAGACCGCTTCGCTCAGCGCCCGCGACATCAAGCGCTTCAAGCGCGACGGGGAAAGCTGGGTGCGGTTCTACCTGGCCATCGATGCCGCCCACTCGCATCCGATCGAACGCCCCCTGGCCCGCGTCAGCAAGATCAAGCGCCGTGCCGGCGACTATGATGCAGAGTCGGGCAAGGCCTATACGGCCCGCCCGGTCATCGAACTCGAAATCTGCATGGGTCAGGCCCTGCGCACCATCGAAGTCAACCTCACCGACCGCAGCGCGTTCCAGTTCCCGCTGCTGATCGGCTCCGAGGCGCTCAAGCACTTCGACGCGCTGGTCGACCCAAGCCTTAAATACGCGGCCGGCAAACCTGCCTGTGCCACCGACGCTCCCAAAGCAGAGTAACCCCGATGCGCTCCCTTACCCTCCATTTGAAAGTCCTCATCACCGTGCTGGTGCTACTGGGCGTGGCGGTCACGGCTTATCAGATCTTCGTCCTCGGCATTCCGGTGACCGAAGACGAAACCGACGACCTGTGGAACATCGACGCCAAGGTCGAATTCGTTGCCAGCGCCAAGGACCCGGTCAAGGTGCAGATGTTCGTGCCCCCGCTGAACCGCGACTACGTGAGCCTCAACGAGAGCTTCATCTCCAACAACTACGGGGTGAGCGTCAACCGCGCCGACGGCAACCGCAAGGTGACCTGGTCGGCACGCCGCGCCAGCGGCAATCAGACCCTCTACTATCGCCTGGTGCTGACCAAGCGCTACAGCACCGAGAAGAGCACGGTCAAGGGCCCGACTTTCCGCGACAGCCTGGCCGTCGAAGGCCCCGAGAAGATTGCCGCCGAGGCTCTGATGGCGCCGATTCGCCAGCACTCGGCCGACGTCGAGACCTTCGTCAGCGAAACCATCAAGCGGGTCAACAACCTCAACGACGACAACGTCAAGTTGCTGCTGGCAGGCGATACCTCGTCGATGAAGAAGGCCCAGGTCATCGACCTGC
Organism: Pseudomonas putida; assembly: GCF_004357765.1. Taxonomy (GTDB): domain Bacteria; phylum Pseudomonadota; class Gammaproteobacteria; order Pseudomonadales; family Pseudomonadaceae; genus Aquipseudomonas; species Aquipseudomonas putida_U. Next base: position 43,051 of record NZ_SMTE01000008.1, read on the forward strand.
TGCTGTCGATCGCCCATGTGCCGATGGAAAAGGTCCACACCATTCGCCTGGTGGCCGACACGCCGCAATCCCCTGAACTGTGGCTGCGCAGCTTCAACGGCAACGACTGGCTGTACTTCAACCCCGACACCGGCGAGCAAGGCCTGCCGAACGACCGCCTGCTGTGGTGGACCGGTGACGACAATCTGGTCACCATCGATGGCGGCAAGAAGGCCAACGTCACCTTCAGCATGAACAACAGCGAGATGAACGCCATCCGCCTGGCCAAGCTGACCGACGAGAATACCGACGCCGACTTCCTCGAGTACTCGCTGTACGGCCTGCCGCTGCAGACCCAGCAGACCTTCATGATCATGGTAATGATCCCGATCGGCGTCCTGGTGATCCTGGTCCTGCGCAACCTGATCGGTATCCAGACCCTGGGCACCTTCACCCCGGTGCTGATCGCCCTGGCCTTCCGCGAAACCCAGCTGGGCTTCGGCATCGTGCTGTTCACCGTGATCACCGCACTGGGCCTGTCGCTGCGCTCCTACCTCGAACACCTGAAGCTGCAGATGCTGCCGCGCCTGTCGGTGGTGCTGACCTTCGTTGTGGTACTGATCGCCGCGATCAGCCTGTTCAGCCACAAACTGGGCCTGGAGCGTGGGCTGTCGGTCGCACTGTTCCCGATGGTGATCCTGACCATGACCATCGAGCGCCTGTCGATCACCTGGGAAGAGCGTGGCGGCGGCCATGCCATGAAAGTGGCCATCGGCACCCTGTTCGCCGCATCCCTGGCGCACCTGCTGATGATGGTGCCGGAGCTGGTCTACTTCGTCTTCACCTTCCCGGCGGTACTGCTGATTCTGGTGGGCTTCATGCTGGCGATGGGTCGCTACCGTGGCTACCGCCTGACTGAGCTCGTTCGCTTCAAGGCATTCGTCAAAAAGGGCGACGTGTGATGTTTGGCCTGATCAAGACATGGAAAGCCCTGGAGGCCCGGGGCATCATGGGTATCAACCGGCGCAATGCGGACTATGTCCTGAAGTACAACAAGCGCAACCTGTACCCGATCGTCGACGACAAGATCATCACCAAGGAGCGCGCCCTCGCAGCCGGGATCCATGTGCCTGAGATGTACGGCATCATCGAGACCGAGAAGCAGATCGAGAAACTCGACGAGATCATCGGTGGGCGCAACGACTTCGTCATCAAGCCGGCCCAGGGCGCCGGCGGTGACGGCATCATGGTGATCGCCGACCGCTTCGAGGACAACTACCGCACGGTCTCGGGCAAGATCATCAGTCACGAGGAGATCGAGCACCAGATCTCCAGCATCCTCACCGGCCTCTACTCGCTGGGCGGCCATCGCGACCGGGCGCTGATCGAGTACCGGGTGACCCCGGACCAGATCTTCAAGAGCATCAGCTATGAAGGCGTACCGGATATCCGCATCATCGTGTTGATGGGCTATCCGGTGATGGCCATGCTGCGCTTACCGACCCGCCAGTCCGGAGGCAAGGCCAACCTGCACCAAGGCGCCATCGGCGTGGGTGTCGACCTGGCGACCGGGGTGACCCTGCGCGGCACCTGGCTCAACCGCATCATCAGCAAGCACCCGGACACCACCAATGCGGTGGACGGCGTGCAATTGCCGAACTGGGATGGCTTCATGAAGCTGGCTGCCAGCTGCTATGAACTGTGCGGGCTGGGCTATATCGGGGTGGACATGGTACTGGACCAGGAAAAGGGCCCATTGATCCTCGAACTCAACGCCCGCCCGGGCCTGAACATCCAGATCGCCAACGACTGCGGCCTGACCCAGCGCACCCACGCCATCGAGGCCCACCTGGAGGCACTGGCAAAGGATGGCGTGACCGAGGATGCCGAGCAGCGCGTACGGGTTGCCCAAGGGCTGTTCGGGCACGTGCAACCTCGCTAGGCCTGCAACGCCCCTTCGCGGGACATGCCCGCGAAGGGGGCGGAACACGATGGTCGTATGTCGCGCCAAAGCTAGGCGCATCTCCCTCACAGGTCTACAATCGCCCTCCTCGCTTTTACATCGCCGTCCATACTGATGCCGACCTGTACGCTCCACCCCCTGCCCTACCAACCCGACCCCGCTGCCTTCTTCGCCCGCCTGCGCCACGCGCCCGGCGCGATCCTGCTCGACAGCGCCCGCCCCGGCGCCGAGCGCGGACGCTTCGACCTGCTCAGTGCCTGGCCGCTGCAACACCTGCAAGCCCAGCCTGACGAAGATGGCCGTGGGTTCCTCCAGCGCCTGCGCGCAGCCCTGGCGCAGCTGGGCGAGGCGCAACTACCCGAAGGCTGCGAACTGCCCTTTGCCGGCGGTTTGATCGGCTACCTCAGCTACGACTTCGGGCGTCGCCTGGAACAGTTGCCGAGCGTTGCCAGCGACGACCTCGGCCTGCCGGATGCGCAATTGGGTCTGTACGCCTGGGCGTTGATCAGCGACCACCAGCAAGCCACCAGCCAACTGGTGTTCCACCCCAGCCTGGCCAAGCATGAGCGCCAACGCCTGATTGCCCTGTTCGGCGCCGACACAACCTCCACCACCGGCGAGTTCCGCCTGCTCGCCGCCATGCGTGGCGACTTGCAACCCGGGCAGTACCGCGCCGCTTTCGACCAGGTGCAACGCTACATCCAGGCAGGCGACTGCTACCAGATCAACCTCACGCAACGCTTCCGCGCCCCCTGCCAGGGCGACCCGTGGCGGGCCTACCAGGCTCTGCGCACAGCGTGTCCGACGCCCTTCTCCGGCTACCAGCAACTGGCCGATGGCAGCGCGTTGCTGAGCTTTTCACCCGAACGTTTCGTCCGCGTCAGCCAACGCCAGGTGGAAACCCGTCCAATCAAGGGCACCCGCCCACGCGCCAGCGACCCGGGCGAAGATGCACGTAACGCCGAGGAGCTGCGGCACAGCCCCAAGGACCGCTCGGAAAACCTGATGATCGTCGACCTGCTGCGCAACGACTTGGGGCGCACTTGTGAAATCGGCTCGGTCAAGGTGCCGGAGCTGTTCAGCCTGGAGAGCTATCCCAACGTCCACCATCTGGTCAGCAGCATCACCGGGCACTTGGCCGAAGGCCGCGACGCCCTGGACCTGATCGGCGACAGCTTCCCCGGCGGTTCGATCACCGGAGCTCCGAAGATCCGCGCCATGCAAATCATCGACGAGCTCGAACCCAGCCGCCGTGCACTGTATTGTGGCTCCTTGCTATACGTCGACGTACGCGGCGAAATGGACAGTTCAATCGCCATCCGCAGTCTGCTGATCAAGGATGGCCAGGTCAGTTGCTGGGGCGGTGGCGCGGTGGTAGCCGACTCGAACTGGGAGGACGAGTACGAAGAGTCGGTCACTAAAGTGCGAGTATTGATGGAAACGCTGCAGGGGCTGTAGCAGCGGGCCGGCCCGGCCATTTTTTGTTACCATCACTCCACTACGAGCGCACAGCGCCACAGCCAAGATGGAAACCGCCTGATGAGCCAACCCTTCGATGTCGCCGCCCTCGCCGCGACCTACGCCAACAAGTCCCCCCAGGACATCCTCAAGCTCGCCTTCGAACACTTCGGCGACGATCTCTGGATCTCCTTCAGCGGCGCCGAGGACGTGGTGCTGGTCGACATGGCCTGGAAACTGAACAAGCAGGTCAAGGTCTTCAGCCTTGACACCGGCCGTCTGCACCCGGAGACCTATCGTTTCATCGACCAGGTCCGCGAGCAGTACAACCTGCCGATCGAAATCCTCAGCCCAGACCGCGACAAACTCGATCCGTTCGTCAAGGAAAAAGGCCTGTTCAGTTTCTACAAGGATGGCCACGGCGAGTGCTGCGGCATCCGCAAGATCGAACCGTTGCGCCGCAAGCTCGCCACTGTGAGCGCCTGGGCCACCGGCCAGCGCCGCGACCAGAGCCCAGGTACCCGCAGCCAGGTGGCGGCCCTGGAGATCGACAGCGCCTTCTCCACCCCCGAGCGGACCCTGTACAAGTTCAACCCGCTGGCGCAAATGACCAGCGAGGAAGTCTGGGGCTATATCCGCATGCTCGAACTGCCCTACAACAGCCTGCACGAGCGCGGCTTTATCAGTATCGGCTGCGAGCCCTGCACCCGCCCGGTGCTGCCGAACCAGCACGAGCGCGAGGGCCGCTGGTGGTGGGAAGAGTCGACACAGAAGGAATGCGGGCTGCACGCCGGCAACCTGATCAGCAAGGCTTGAGGAGCAGCTGCAAGCTGCAAGAAAAAGCAGCCCGCCGTAGCTTACGGCTTGTAGCTTATGGCTTGCAGCTGTTCTCAGTGCACCGGTAGTTCGACGCCCTCGAACAGCTCTTCGAGCTCTTGCTTGTTATGGCACTGGATGGCCTTGGCCATCACTTCACGGGTCAGGTGCGGGGCGAACTTCTCGATGAAGTCGCACATGAAACCGCGCAGGAAGGTGCCACGACGGAAGCCGATCTTGGTGATGCTGGCTTCGAACAGCTCGCTGGCATCCAGGCAGACCAGATCAGGATCCAGCTTGGCATCCACCGCCATCTTGGCCACGATGCCGACCCCCAGGCCCAGACGTACATAAGTCTTGATCACGTCCGCATCGGCTGCGGTGAACACCACTTTCGGGGTCAGGCCGCGGTGATTGAATGCCTCGTCCAACTTGGAACGGCCAGTGAAGCCGAACACATAGGTGACGATCGGGTATTCGGCGACTGCCTCCAGGGTGAGTTTCGGCAGCTTGGTCAGCGGGTGCCCCTGCGGCACCACCACACAGCGATTCCACTTGTAGCACGGCATCATGATCAGGTCGCCGAACAGCTCCAGCGCCTCGGTGGCGATGGCGAAATCGACCGTGCCGTCGGCCGCCATTTCAGCAATCTGCATGGGCGAACCCTGGTGCATGTGCAGCGACACTTCCGGGTACTGCTTGATGAAGCTGCTGATCACCGGCGGCAACGCATAGCGCGCCTGGGTGTGGGTGGTGGCGATCGACAGCGTCCCTTTCTTCTCGTTGGAGAATTCCTGGGCGATCTGCTTGATGCTTTCGACCTTGCGCAGGATTTCACCAGCGGTATTGATGATCCGCTCACCAGCGGGAGTGACCCGCGTCAGGTGCTTGCCGCTGCGGGCAAAGACTTCAACACCCAGTTCATCCTCCAGCAGGCGAATCTGCTTGCTGATCCCTGGCTGGGAGGTATACAGACTCTGCGCCGTCGCGGAGACGTTGAGGTCATGGTGCGCCACTTCCCAGATGTAGCGCAGTTGTTGAAGCTTCATAGGTTTCCCTCGGGTCAGCAGTAATTCACCGGCGGCACACTGCGGGCTGCGATGAGATATAACTATATTAGTGGTAATCGCAATAAATCTAGAACTATTTTGTTACACGCCCCGGATGCGTCCTACGAGTAGTTTCATGCTTTCCTACGGCCAAGATGCTGGGCCAACGGCACCATATAGACCGGCACCGGTGACAGCTGCAGCAGGCGCACCGCCGTGCGCCCAAGCGGCACATCTCCACCCGCTCCTGTGCTGTGGGTACCGAAGATCATCAGGTCGACCGCCAGACGCTGGGCCTGCTCGAGAATGACCTGCGCCGGATCGCCCTGACGCACGCGCACGGCCTTGATCAACGCCAGGTCGGCCTCCTCGCCCAGCTCTTCACGGAAGTTCTCGAGCACGCGCTGCTCGATGTTGGCCATCACCGTATTGACCCCCTCGCTGTGCAATTCATCCAGCGTCTGCTCATCGAGATAGCTCTGCAGCAGCGATTCGGCGAACTGGCCCATCGGCTCCACGGCGTGTATCACGTAGAGTTCAGCACCGAAGGTGCGCGCCAAGGCCAAGGCATGCTGCATGACGTAGGGCGCGTACACCCCGAGGTCGGTGGCGTACAACATGGAACGGATCATTCGACCTCCTCGGCTGTCGCGACGACAGAGCAAGCTTCAGCTTAGCAGCGCGCCGCGTAGCCGCCTTGCCGTCCAGCCGCTGGAGCTGCGGGCTGGCGCGGATCAGGCGAGGCGGCTCTGGGCTTTGGGCTTTGGGCTTTGGGCTTTGGGCTTTGGGCTTTGGGCTTTGGGCTTGGATGGTCGATCCGAGAGGTGTAGCGCCGCTACACAAAATGGATCGCCCCCCCCAATCTCAATGCCCACCCAAGCCAAATCCGTGAAAACCCCATTTCCGCGCGCCAGCAAAGCGCAACCAGCACACAAATACCCAGGGAAAAACCCTGCGCCGAGCAGGCCAACCCATTGTCGCCACCCCTGTAACGCGCTAAGGTTCCGCTCCCCGCTGCGAACATTCTTGCTGCTGGGCCGCACGGGGATTGCTGGCGGCCGGCACCCGTGACCTGACGAGTAACACGATGGCTGATTTACCGATCGACGACCTTAACGTTGCCTCCAACGAGACCTTGATCACCCCCGATCAGCTCAAGCACGAACTCCCTCTGAGCGCCAAGGCCCTGCAGACTGTGATGGCTGGCCGCGAAGTGGTGCGCAATATCCTCGATGGCAAGGACCATCGCCTGTTCGTGGTAGTGGGCCCGTGCTCGATCCATGACATCAAGGCGGCGCACGAGTATGCCGAACGCCTCAAGGTGCTGGCCGAGGAAGTTTCCGACACCCTGTACCTGGTGATGCGCGTGTACTTCGAGAAGCCGCGCACCACCGTGGGCTGGAAAGGCCTGATCAACGACCCCTACCTGGACGACTCCTTCAAGATCCAGGACGGTTTGCACATCGGCCGCAAGCTGTTGCTGGACCTGGCGGAAATGGGCCTGCCGACCGCAACCGAAGCGCTCGACCCGATTTCGCCGCAGTACCTGCAGGATCTGATCAGCTGGTCGGCGATCGGTGCACGTACCACCGAGTCGCAGACCCACCGCGAAATGGCCTCGGGCCTGTCGTCGGCCGTGGGCTTCAAGAATGGCACCGACGGCGGCCTGACCGTCGCCATCAACGCCCTGCAGTCGGTCTCCAAGCCGCATCGTTTCCTGGGCATCAACCAGGAAGGCGGCGTCTCGATCGTCACCACCAAGGGCAACCCCTACGGCCATGTGGTGCTGCGTGGCGGCAACGGCAAGCCGAACTACGATTCGGTCAGTGTCGCCCTGTGCGAGCAGGACCTGGCCAAAGCCAAGATCAAGGCCAACATCATGGTCGACTGCAGCCACGCCAACTCCAACAAGGATCCGGCCCTGCAGCCGTTGGTGATGGAAAACGTCGCCAACCAGATTCTCGAAGGCAACCAGTCGATCATCGGCCTGATGGTCGAGAGCCACCTGAACTGGGGCTGCCAGTCCATCCCCAAGAATCTCGACGAACTACAATACGGCGTGTCGATCACCGACGCCTGTATCGACTGGTCGGCGACCGAGAAGACCCTGCGCAGCATGCGCGAAAAGCTCAAGGATGTTCTGCCGCAACGTAAACGCGGCTGATAAAACAGCGGGGCCGCTTGCTGCCCCAATCCCCCAAGCCGCGCCTATTCTCGAATAGGCGCCGGTTTGTTGGCGATTGGGGCAGCAAGCGGCCCCGCTGCGTTTGTCCTGGCAGAATTCAGACTTTGCTCGAGTGCCGCTGCTGACGCTCCATGTAGCGCTCCACGTACGAGCACGAAGGGATCACCGTGTAGCCCATCTGGTCGGCGTACTCCAGGGCCTTCTCGGTCAGCGCCGCAGCGATGCCGCGCCCACGCAGGGCGTTGGGAACGAAGGTGCGATAGATATCCAGCGTCTGCTTGCCCAGGTCCATGTACGTCAGGTAGGCACGATGACCGTCCACGTTGGTCTCGAACTGATGACCGGCCTGGTCATGGTGGATGGTCAGCGCTTCACTCATCACTACTCCTTGCAGGTCTTGCGGCAGACCCTGGCCTTAACCGATGGTGGTATGTCCGGCGAAGGAACCTCTACGCCACCCTTTGCCCCTTCGACCGCAGGGCCATGTCAATCGTTCTGCGGGCAGGCACCCCAAATAGTAGGCACCCTCGCCCGGATTGCTCAAGGTGGCAGCGGTTAAAAAGTGGCGCGTAGGGCTACGATTCCCCAAGACCTGCACTCACAACAGCAGCCGGATGTTCATGGGCTTAAGACGTTGGTCGACAGTTAAAGTCACCGTTAGTTCAACAAAAAAGTTCCCGCACTACAGTCGCTTGCGGCGCCTGCACAGGTTTTTCACAAATGCCTACGCAAATCTTGTCGGCGCGCCCTCCAGCAACAAATTTTTTTGCTGTTCTTGCGCTTGGTCAGTTTACTTACTACAAGTAATGGGTACTATGTACGCCGGCCAGTTTCTCTTTTCCGAGAGATGGCTCTTTAATAGAAAGTCCTTGAAGGGGAACACGATGAACAACGTTCTGAAATTCTCTGCTCTGGCTCTGGCCGCAGTTCTGGCTACCGGTTGCAGCAGCGTATCCAAAGAAACCGAAGCTCGTCTGACTGCGACTGAAGACGCAGCAGCCCGCGCTCAAGCTCGTGCTGACGAAGCCTACCGTAAGGCTGACGACGCACTGGCAGCCGCTCAGAAGGCTCAGCAAACCGCTGACGAAGCCAACGAGCGCGCTCTGCGTATGCTGGACAAAGCCAGCCGCAAGTAATAATCCTCACGGATTGTTAAGAAGCCGACCCACTTGTGGGTCGGCTTTTTTATTGGCGTGTTAAACCGGTGTGACACAAACGAAGAGGCCTGCGCAAGGCAGGCCTCCAGATTACCCATTTAACCCTTACTGCAGTTCGGCCGGGATGCTCGACACCATCGACTCACTGACCTGGTTATTGGCAGGGACGGCGATTTCCACCGGCATGCCATCTTCGGCGGCAACCACATCGCGGACCATGTCCCAGTTCATACGCAGGTTATTGGCGAGATCTTCACGCTTGAGCAGCGCATTGATCACCGCAGTGTGCTTGTCGACCACCGACGGATCACCGTGATCATCGAGCGGCGTGTGGGCTTCGAGGTAGACCTTGCCGCCACTGACGCCGAACTTGTACGGTTCGTTGATGATCCGCACCGAGGTGCCGACCGGGACCATCTTCGACAGCGCCAGCACGTTGTTGTTGAACATGCGGAAGCAACCATGACTGGTGCGCATGCCGATGCCGAACTTCTTGTTCGAACCATGGATCAGGTACCCCGGCACGCCCAGGGTGAACTTGAACGGACCCAACGGGTTGTCCGGCCCTGCCGGCACCACTGTGGGCAGGATGTCACCATCGGCGGCATGCTCGGCGCGAATCGAGGCGGGCGGCGTCCAGGTCGGATTCGGCGTCTTGGCGGTGATCTTGGTCTGGGCGATCGGCGACCCCCACCCTTCGCGCCCGATGCCAAGCGGATAGGTGTACACCTTGTTCTCCCCTTTGGGGTAGTAGTACAAGCGGTACTCGGCGAGGTTGATGACGATACCCTCGCGCGGCCCCGGCGGCAGGATGTACCGGGTCGGCAGGATGATCTCGGTACCGGCGCCCGGCAGCCACGGATCGACGCCTGGGTTGGCGGCGATCATTTCCAGATAACCGAGGTCGTTGGCCGTGCCGATGTCGGCGAAGGTATCTTCGTACTTGGCCTTGATGACCTGCACCTGGCCTACCACGTCTTCACCGGGCGGCGGCAACGGCAGCTCAAGTGCAGCAGCGGGGCCCGCTACCAGCAGGGCGGCCAGGGACAGGCAACGGGTGACGGCGGGAAAGCGCGGCAACATCCGGTAAATCCTTCGAAAGATGAGTCAAGACGGTCGATTGTACACCCGCCCCGATACAAGCGGGAGGCGTCGGCGGTGCACAAGCGTTTCAGATGATGAAAGGCGCCCGCTAAGCCCTACAACTGCGGCCACACCGGGCGCATGCCACGCCTCTGGGCCTCGAGTATCGCCCGGCACAGCGGGCACAGCCGGCCGTCACGGTAGACCGAGCGCGCTACCCCGGACCAGCGTGGTTGCGCGGGCAGCAGACCGCCACACAAGGTACGATCGGCCGGCACGCCCAGCTCGAGCTGACGGGCCACCAGATGGACGCGGATTTCCTGGCAGGCGAACAGGTCGAGCTGCTCATCGGGCTCGATCAGTTGATAGGCATACAAGGACCAGGCAGGGCGCGGCATTGGGGGCTCTCGAAACGGGGGGCGCAACATTAGCCGAAAGCCGCCCCCGTTTAAAGCATCAGAGCAAGGGTTTTATCACCGGCCAGGCATTTTCCAGCAGGCGCTGCTGCGCGCCCTGCGCCGGATGGATGCCATCGGCCTGCATCATTTGCGACACGCCACCGATACCTTCGAGGAAAAACGGTACCCATGCCACCTGCTTGTCCCGTTGCAGTTGTGCGTAAACCTCGGCGAAGGCAGTGGTGTAGCGCGCGCCATAGTTCGGTGGCAGACGCATGCCCAGCAACACGACCTTGGCACCCGCTGCACGTGAGCTGTCGATCATCGAAGCAAGATTTTGTTGCAATTGCGCCGGCGGCTGCCCCCGCAAGCCGTCATTGCCCCCAAGCTCCAGCACCACCACGCTCGGCTTGTGCGCCGCAAGCAGCGCCGGCAGCCGCGCGCGACCGCCCGCACTGGTATCGCCACTGATCGAGGCATTGACCACCTGGTCGTCGAAACCTTCCTCTTTGAGCCGTGTCTGCAACAGAGACACCCACCCCTGGCGGGTATCCAGGCCAAAACCTGCGCTGATACTATCGCCGACGACCAGCAGTGTTCCCGCCGCCGCGCTCTGGGCCAGGCAATACAGGGCCAGACCGGCACTCAACCACCACACTCGCATTGGATTCTCCATGGGCCCCAGCATTCTCGTTGCGCAGAACCTTAGCAAAGTGGCCCCCAGCGCGGAAGGCGACCTGACCATCCTGCATGCCCTTTCCCTCGACCTGAGCAAAGGCGACAGCCTGGCCATCGTCGGTGCTTCCGGCTCGGGCAAGTCGACCTTGCTCGGCTTGCTGGCTGGGCTCGACCGCCCAAGTGCCGGCAAGGTCATCCTCGCCGGGCACGACCTCGGCCCCCTGGATGAAGACCAGCGCGCGCGAGTGCGTGCAGAACACGTCGGTTTCGTGTTCCAGTCGTTCCAGTTGCTCGACAGCCTCGATGCCCTGGAGAACGTCATGCTGCCCCTGGAGCTGGAGGGTCGCCGCGATGCCCGCGAACACGCCCGCACCCTGCTCGAACGGGTCGGCCTCGGCAAGCGCTTGAGCCACACGCCACGCCAGTTGTCCGGCGGCGAGCAGCAACGCGTGGCCATCGCCCGCGCCTTTGCCGCCCAGCCATCGGTGCTGTTCGCCGATGAGCCCACCGGCAATCTCGACAGCCACACCGGCGAACGCATCAGCGACCTGCTGTTCGAGCTGAACCAGGAGCGCGGCACCACCTTGGTCCTGGTGACCCATGACGAGCGCCTGGCCCGCCGCTGCCGGCGCCAGATCCGCCTTGAGGCCGGCCAGATGGTCACACCGGAACCTGCCCTATGACCGGCATGCCGCTGACCCGCCTGTGCGGCCTGGCCCTACGCCAACTGCTGCGAGACATCCGCGCCAGCGAAGTGCGCGTGCTGTTCTTTGCCCTGCTCGTGGCGGTGGCGGCAAGCACCGCCATCGGTTACTTCGGCGCGCGCCTCAATGGCGCCATGCAACTGCGGGCTAGCGAGTTCCTCGGGGCCGACCTGGTATTGCAAGGCACTTCGCCAGCCCGCGACCGACAGATCAGCGAAGGCCTCGCCCTGGGCCTGACCCACGCCCAGGTGGTGGAGTTCACCAGCGTGGTCGGCGCCGATGCCGGCATCCAACTGTCCAGCATCAAGGCGACCGATAGTGCCTACCCCTTGCGCGGACAGGTGCGCAGTGCCGCCGCCCCCTATGGCGAGGAGACCCCAGGCGGCGGCCCGGCAACCGGCGAAGCCTGGGTCGAGCCGCGTCTGCTGGCCGCGCTGGGCCTGAAGATCGGCGACAGCATCGAGGTCGGCACGAAAACCCTGCGCATGAGCCGGGTGCTGACGTACGAGCCAGACCGCGCCAACAATTTCTACAGCCTCACACCCCGGGTGATGATCAATCTCGCCGACCTGAAGGCCACCGGCGTGATCCAGCCAGGCAGCCGGGTGACCTATCGCGACCTGTGGCGCGGCGAAGCCGAGGCACTGGCCCAATACCGTCAGACCGTGGAAAAGGACCTGGCCGCCAACCAGCGCCTGCGCGACACTCGCGATGGCAACCGGCAGATCGGCGGCGCCCTGGGCAAGGCCGAACGCTACCTGAACATGGCCAGTCTGGTAGCTGTGCTGCTGGCCGGCGTGGCAGTCGCCCTTTCGGCCAATCGCTACGCTGCCCGACGCCTGGATGCCAGCGCGCTGCTGCGTTGCCTGGGCCTGTCTCGCCGGGAAACCCTTGGCCTTTATGGCGTGCAACTGGCACTGCTGGGAACGGCGGCGGCACTCAGCGGTGCGCTGCTCGGCTGGCTGGCGCAACTGGGGCTGTTCCGTCTGCTGCACGGCCTGCTGCCCAGCGTGGTTCCGCCCGGCGGCCTCCTTCCAGCCCTGGCCGGAATCGCCACCGGCCTGGTGGCTTTGGCAGGCTTCGCCCTGCCACCCCTGGCCGCCTTGGGCAAGGTCCCACCGCTGCGGGTGCTGCGCCGCGACCTGCTGCCGGTGCCACCGAGCAGTTGGCTGGTCTACGGCGCCGCCCTGTTCGCTCTGGGCCTGATCATGTGGCGCCTGAGCCTCGACCTGCTGCTGACCTTCGCCCTGCTCGGCGGCGGCCTGGTCGCCGCACTGCTGCTGGGCAGCCTGCTGCTCCTGGGCCTGCGCAGCCTGCGGCGCCTGCTGACTGGCGCACCCTTGGCCTGGCGCTTGGGCCTCGGCCAACTGCTGCGCCATCCCACGGCCGCCGCTGGTCAGGCCATGGCCTTCGGCCTGATCCTTCTGGCGATGGCCCTGGTGGCCTTGCTGCGCGCCGAACTGCTCGATACCTGGCAGGCGCAACTGCCCAAGGACGCACCCAATTACTTCGCCCTGAACATCCTTCCCGACGACCGCACCCCCTTCGCCCAGCACCTGCGCGAGGTCAACGCCTCCTCCGCACCGCTGTACCCAGTCACTCCGGGACGACTCATCCAGATCAACGAACAACCCGTGCAGCAGATCGTCAGCAAGGACTCGGCCGGCGAACGCGCCGTGCAACGCGATCTCAGCCTGACCTGGGCCGCCGAGTTGCCCGCCGGCAACAGCCTGACCGCCGGCAGCTGGTGGCAGGCCGCCCCCACCACCCCTCAAGTGCCCGGTGTCTCGGTGGAGGCGGAGCTGGCCAGTAGCCTGAAACTGCAAGTGGGCGACCTGCTGACCTTCGACGTCGGTGGCGCACAGCACCAGGCCCGCGTCACCAGCCTGCGCAGCGTGCACTGGGACAGCTTCCAGCCGAACTTCTACATGATCTTCCAGCCCGGCACTCTGCAAGGCCTGCCGACCACGTACCTGACCAGCTTCTACCTGTCGCCAGGGCACGACCTCGACGTAGTCGCCCTGTCCCGCGCGTTCCCGGCAGTGACCATCCTCCAGGTCGACGCATTGCTGGAGCAACTGCGCAGCATCCTCGCCCAAGTCACCCTGGCCGTCGAATATGTGCTGCTGTTCGTGCTCGCTGCGGGCCTGGCAGTGCTGTTCGCCGGGCTGCAGGCCACACTGGATGAGCGCATTCGCCAGGGCGCCCTGTTGCGCGCCCTTGGCGCAGCGCGCCCCCTGCTGGTCAAGGCGCGGCGCATTGAGTTCGGCTTGCTGGGTGCAGCCAGCGGCTTGCTGGCGGCGCTGGGCTGCGAGCTGATCACCCTGGTGCTCTATCGGTATGCCTTCGACCTGCCGTGGAGCCCCCACCCCTGGCTGTTGCTGTTGCCGGTAGCAGGCGCACTACTGGTCGGTGGCGCGGGGGTGCTGGGCACCCGCCGGGCGCTGAACGCCAGCCCGCTGACGGTGCTGCGCGAGGGCTGAACGAATCTGAGTGTTCACTTCATTGGCCGTAGGCAATGCTGTCGACGTACCAGACAGCCTCGCCGGTCGGCGTATGCACCACCACCTCGTCGCCCTCCTCCTTTTTGAGCAGGGCGCGGGCCATGGGCGAGTCGATCGAAATATAGTCATTGCGGCCATAGATCTCGTCATAACCGACGATGCGAAACTTCATACGCTCGCCGTCGTCGTTCTCGATCTCGACCCAAGCGCCGAAGAACACCCTGCCTTCCTGTTGCGGCGAATAGGCCACCACCTTCACATCCTCGAGGCGTTTACGCAGGTAACGGACGCGACGGTCGATCTCGCGCAGCAGCTTCTTGTTGTACTGGTAGTCGGCATTCTCGCTACGATCCCCCAACGAAGCCGCCCAGGCGACCTTTTGGGTGATCTCAGGACGGTACACCCGCCACAGATGGTCCAGCTCTTTTTTCAGGGCTTCATGACCTTCGGTGGTGATGATGTTGGTGCTCAACGGCGCTCTCCTCAACGGCGGGTGATCAGGCCCTGACGAGCGATGCGGGTCAGCTGGCCGATGACCTGGGCCGCATCGCAGGCCAGGGGAGCCTGGATCACCGCCAGGTCGAAGCGATCGCTGGCGTATTGTTCGAGCGGGGCCACGCCGTCGATGAACTGGATCAGAAACGCCCGGGCCTGGCCCTTGCGCCGGGAAAGGCCTTCAAGGTGGCGCAACAGCGTGGGTTGATGCTGGCCGCCGAGCAGAATGCGCGGGGTGCGGGAAGCCTGGCTGGCAGGCAGGGGGGTCAAGCAGACACTGGTACGTGGACAACTCATGGTGGATTCTCTACGCCTCGCAAAACCCGCTGGGCTGCGGTGGGAGGCATCACCGAACCAGCGCTTTAGCGGTATTTCGGACGCGCATCGATGGGGCGTGTCCCGCGCCCCGCAAGTAGCTGTTTAAATCGGCGCAGGCAGTATCCTAGAGCCTAGCGTCACCGGCCGCAAGCCCACCTTCATCGTGCCTAGCGCCGCACCACCCGTTCCAGCTGCGAGCGCTGGCGATTGAAAGCCAGGAAGTACTTGTTGACGCTGTTGACGAAATTCACCGGGCCCATGCCCACCTGCTCCATGGCGATGCGCTCGGTCTGGAAGAACCACTGGTTGCCGTTCAGTCCGCGCCGGCGGGCCTCAGCGCGCATGGCCTGAACCCGCTCCGGACCGAGGTTGTAAGCCGCCAGGGTGAACGCCATGCGCTCGCGCTCGTTGATCTTGGGACTGGCGAAGAACATGCGACGGATCAAGGCCAGGTAACGGGCACTGGCCTGGACATTGCCATCGACCGTCGCAGTGTTGCTGACGCCAACGCGCTGCGCCGCCGCAGGCGTGATCTGCATCAGGCCATGGGCCCCGCCCGTGCCCCGCGCAGCCGGGTTGAGCGTCGATTCCTTGAACGCCAACGCTGCCAGATTGAGCCAGTCGATCTGCTGTGCCTGGCCATGTTTCTGCAACACCGGGCGTAACGATGCCAGACGCTGGCGATCCTTGCGCGCCAAGGGGTTGTGCACCCGGTACTGGCGCCGGTAGATGCGCTCGAAGGCAGCGTCCTGGTTGCCCGGTGCACGGTAGCCCTGGAGGAAGCGGTCGACCGCACCGAGCAGCAGTGTGGCGTCCTTGCGCACGTACCAGCGCATGGGCTGAGGCTTGCCCAACTGCACCCGAGTGTCCAAACGCAGCCGTGGCATCACCCGGGCCCAACGCTGGGCGATCGGCTGTTCGACCACGGTCAGTGGGTAGATGCCGGCCTGGACCATTTCCAGCACATCTTCGACCGCCAGCGTTGAATCGACCCACTCGATCTTGATCGGCGGACGCTTGCGCAGGGCCAAACGCTGGTTGATCTGGGCAATCGCCGCGCCCGCGGCGCTGGCCGAAGTCAATGCCACGGTGCGCCCGGACAACTGCTCAGGGCGGCTGAAACGCCGCTCGCCCTTGCGCCCGACCAGAATCAATGCAACCTGATCGCGGACCGGAGCGCTTTCGCCAACGTGTCCCACCACGCTCGGATCGAGCAGTTCGCCCGGCGCGGCCAGGTCGCCTTCGCCACGCTGCAGGGCGCCCAGCAGTTGCTCTTTGGCCCGGGGGATGATCTTGAGCTCGATCCGTTGACCGTCCTCCAGCCGGGCATTGAGGTAGTGCTCGAAACTGCGCAAACGGTAGTACTCGATACCCACCGGCTCACCCTTGACCTCCCCCGAGCTGTTACGGCTCTGGTTGACCAACACCCGAAGCACCTTGCTGCTGCGGATCTGCTCGAGGTCGCGCACCTGGGTCGCCGGTGCATGCGGCTGCGGACCGGCCAGCCCTGCCAGGGCCGGACCTGCGCCAAGCAGTGCGAACATCAGCAGCAGGGTGAGCAAAGGTCGCAGCATGAAACGTATCCGAGGTGGTGGGCGGCGCCAGGAAGGCGCGGCCATACCCTGAGAAATGAGGCTAAAAGACCGCGGCAACCGCCTGAAGTTCTTGGCTTTTTCCCGAAAATCGCGTTTTTTGCTATGCTGGCCGCCCCGCGGCACGAGGTAGCACCATGCAACTGATCGATATCGGCGTCAACCTGACCAACAGCAGCTTCCACGGCCAGCAAGCCGCCATCGTCGAACGCGCCGTCGAAGCCGGCGTGTCGCGCATGGTGCTGACCGGCACCAGCCTTGAGGTCAGCGAACAGGCACTGGCGCTGTGCCACGAACTCGACGCACCGGGCCAGCACCTGTTCGCCACCGCCGGCGTGCACCCCCATGACGCCAAGTCATGGACCAGCGACAGCGAACGCCAACTGCGTCAGTTGCTGGCCGAGCAGCGGGTGGTGGCGGTCGGCGAATGCGGGCTGGACTTCAATCGCGACTTCTCCCCTCGCCCGCTCCAGGAAAAGGCCCTGGAGGCACAACTGGCACTGGCCGCCGAGTTGCAACTGCCGGTGTTCCTGCACGAGCGCGATGCCAGCGAGCGACTGCTGGGGATTCTCAAGAATCTGCGCGACCATCTGCCAGCGGCGGTCGTGCATTGTTTCACCGGCGAGCGAGCGGCGTTGTTCGCCTACCTCGATCTCGATCTGCACATCGGCATCACCGGCTGGATCTGCGACGAACGCCGCGGCACACACCTGCACCCCCTGGTGGGCAACATCCCGACCGGCCGCCTGATGCTGGAGAGCGATGCGCCCTACCTGCTGCCGCGCAGCCTGCGGCCCAAACCGAAGAACGGTCGCAACGAGCCGGCGTTTCTCCCCGAGGTCCTGCGCGAGGTGGCATTGCACCGTGGAGAAAGCCTGGAGCAGACCGCCGCCCACACAACCGCCACGGCCGAGGCATTCTTCCAATTGAGCCAAGGCTGACACTGCCTGGCCATGGTTTGTTGACTCATATCAAGGCCTCTCTGACGGGCGCGGGCACAATGATGGCACCTTGCCAACAATGTTTCCGCTCAACTCAGAGAAGACCTACCCATGGGTGCCTGGCTTAGCAATGTTTCCCTGAAGTACAAATTCTGGGCCGTCAACGCGGTGGCCTTCGTCACGACCCTGCTTCTGGTGCTCTATGCCGTGCACCTCGAGCAACGTGCCCGCATCGATGCCGCACGTACCCAGGCCGAGGTCCAGGCGCAGTTACTGGCGGCCTGGCCGGCTGGGCAGCCGCTGCCGAGCCAGGCCGACGTGATCACCTGGCAAGCCGGACAGACGCCTACCCTGGGCGGCGAGCCACTGCCAGCCTTGCGCAACGCCCAAGGCTGGGTCGAGCTGCCTGCGGCCTGGGTGGTGGGCAAGCAGCCGCTGTACGGCGCCCAGGTGCTGCAACATGGCCCGCAGCAGGTCGCCGTGCTGGCCCACGCGCCCAGCCTGCGCCAGGTGTTCTTCGACCGGTTCGGCAACTATGCGCTGTGCGTACTGGTGCTGATGTTGGCGATGCTCGGCGCATCGCAGTTGCTCATCCGCTTTCTGCTCAGCCAGCTCAACACCCTCAAGGACGTGATGCTGCACGTCGAGAAGACCGGCGACCTGTCCGCCCGCGTACCGCTGGCCTGTGGCGATGAGGTCGGCCAGATGGCGGGCGCCTTCAACGCCATGCAGGCGACCTACCATCGGGTAGTCGGCACTGTCGCCCGCACGGCCGCGCAACTCGACGCCGGCGCGGCGCGCCTGGCGGCGAGCATGAGCGAAGTGCGTCACGGCATGCTCGGCCAACAAAGCGAAACCGACCAAGCGGCCACGGCGATCAACCAGATGTCGGCCACCGTACACCACATCGCCCAGCATGCTGGGGCCACCCGCGATCTCTCCCAGGCCGCCGACACCCTGGCCGGCGATGGTCAGCATGTGGTCAGCCGCGTGCAAACTTCCATCGCCGGACTATCCAGCGGGGTGCAGCAGACCGCACAGATGATCAATCAGCTGGCCGAGGACAGTCAGAAGATCAACGGTGTGGTCGGGGTGATCCATAGCATCGCCGAACAAACCAACCTGCTCGCTCTCAACGCCGCTATCGAGGCCGCCCGTGCCGGCGACCTGGGACGGGGTTTCGCGGTGGTCGCCGATGAAGTGCGCAGCCTGGCCAAGCGCGTGCAGACCTCCACCGACGAAATCACCCGCATGGTTGCCGACCTGCAGGCGGGCACCCGTGACGCCGTAGAGTTCATGCAGGAGAGTTCGTACAAGGCTGACGATTGTGTGCGCGAAGCACGCGAGGCAGGCGAAGCCCTGGCGCAGATCACCGGTGCGGTGGCACAGATGCGCGAAAGCAACACGCAGATCGCCGTGGCCGCCCAGCAACAGAGCCAGGTCGCCGAAGAAATGAACCGTGCCGTGGTCAGCATCCGTGATGTCACCGAACAGACCGTGCAACAGACTGTCGGCTCGGCCACCACCAGCGACGAATTGGCGACCCTGGCCGGCGAGCTGAACAAGGTCATCGGCCAGCTCAAGCTATAACCACCATAGCCAGCCTCGATTGGCCCCCGTCCGGGGGCCGCACTAAGCTTGGGGCATGATCTGGAGGAAATGCCCATGAGCAAGCGACTGCCCAATCTCCACGCCTGGCAATGGCGCGGATACCACCACAACCACCGTCACCCGACCAACCTGGTGCTGCACCTGATCGCCGTGCCGCTGTTCATCCTCGGTGCATTGCTGGTGCTCTCGGGACTGTTCGGCCTGGACCTCGGACAGATCGCCGTCGGTATCATCGTCCTCCTCGCGGGCCTGGGCATGCAACGCCAGGGCCATCGCCTGGAGACCGAGCAACCCGAACCCTTTGCCGACCGCAAGGATGCCGTGAAACGCTTGCTGACCGAGCAGTTCATCACCTTTCCGCGCTTCGTGCTCAGTGGCGCCTGGTGGCGAGCCTGGCGTGAACGGCACAAGCATCGCTACTGATACGCTGCCCAGCGGCGGAACTACTTGCCCGCCTTGACCCGCCGCAATGCCTTGAGCAAGGCTTCCAAGGTCGTATCGGCCGTCTGTTCGGCCTCGTGCAGCTCGCGCTCCCATTGCTCCAGGCACGGCTCCAGGTCGGCTTGATCGCGTCCCTGAAGCAGCCATTGCAGGCGGTCATGCCAGTCCCCTAGATCGCCTTGAGCACGCTTCAACAACTTCTGCAGGTTCTCGCCTGCATGTCCCAATTGCGGATAAGCCTCGTCACCGTAGCGGGCGCGCTTGATCAGCAACCGTAGGCGGTGTCTGTCATGGGCAGGGTCGCGCAGGGCATCGTGCAGCTTGTGCCATTGCTTGACCAGGCGTCTGTCGATGCGCTGAGCCAACTTCGGCGTCAGACCTTCGCGACCCGCCGCGCGCAGGAACAGAGGAAACGCATCGAGAATCGCCAGCACCCGGGTCAGTTCCGCGCTGCCCGCGACCCTGGCGAAGGTCTGCGCACGTCCAGCCAGACGCCGCCGCCCCGCCTCCACTTGACCCCGACGCAACAGCTCGGCTGCCAATACCTCGCGGTCGCGCAGCGGCGTGGTCAGCGCTCCCAGCGACTTGCACGCCCCCTCCAGCTGCTCCACTCCTGGCAGCCCACGCAAGGGGCGTAACAGGCTGCGCAGGCGCCGTACGTTGGTGCGCAGGTCATGCAGCGCCTCGCTGTCGGTATCGGCGGCTAGGCGTTCTCTGCAGGCCAGCAGGCGCACCTGCAGGGTCAGTACCTGGGCAACCACATGATCGAGCATGGCAGCCATGGAAAGCTCCTTGGTCAGCGACCGGCACGCGACTCACGAATGTAGAAACGCGCCTTCTCGGCCTTCCTGGTGCAACCCTCGAACCCTTCGAACTGCTGCTGGGTCTTGGCACCGGTGAGCAGCGACAACGCCTTGGAATAACTGACGGTACCGGCGAAGCCCTCGGCTTTGGCCAGGTCGAGCTCTTTCCAGGCGGCATCCAGCTGGGTCGCACAGCTGTCACGGTAGGCCGTCTTGCCGGCGCAGCCAGCCAGCGCCAGAGCAATCAGAGGAAGGCAGATCCAGGCTTTCATCGGTGTTACCTCAAAGGGAAAAAGAATGGCTGTTCGACGCCCAGGCAGACGAAAAGTGCCGTGCTGGGCAGGTGCTGCCGGGCATGCTTTGCTTAGGGTAGCTCAGCCCGGCGCGCATTGAAGCACACCGCGCGAAGGTGCATTGTGGGACCATGGTTGCACAGGTGGGGGAAAAACGATGAGCAAACGCGTGGCGCTGGTACTGGGTTCGGGGGGCGCCCGAGGGTATGCCCACATCGGGGTGATCGAGGAAATCGAGCGGCGCGGCTACGAGATTGCCTGCGTCGCCGGCTGCTCCATGGGCGCGGTCATTGGCGGCATCTACGCCGCCGGCAAGCTCGAAGACTACCGCAGCTGGATCGAGAGTCTCGACTATCTGGACGTATTGCGCCTGGTCGATGTCAGCTTTCGCCTTGGCGCCATTCGCGGCGACAAGGTATTCGGGCAGATTCGCAAGATCGTTGGCGAGATCAATATCGAGCAATTGCGCATTCCCTACACGGCCGTGGCGACCGACCTCACCAACCAACAGGAAATCTGGTTCCAGGAAGGCTGCCTGCACCAGGCCATGCGCGCCTCGGCGGCGATTCCCAGCTTGTTCACCCCGGTGATGCAAGGTAACCGCATGCTGGTCGACGGTGGCATTCTCAATCCGCTGCCGATCGTGCCAGTGGTGTCCAGCCATAGCGACCTGATCATCGCAGTCAACCTCAACTCGACCAACCAGAAGCAATATCAGTTGCCAGTGATCGAACGCCCGGCAGCGTTCAAGATGCGCTTCGATGCACTGATCAGCTCGCTCGGTTCGCGCCTGCCGTTTCGCCGCAAGCCTGCCGAGGAACTCATCCGCATCGAACAGGAAATCGTCAGCGAGGGGCTGGCCCCGCCAAGCCCCTGGCTGACCGACGAAGCCGACCCCGAGGCCCAGCAACCGGCGGCAGCGCCGGAGCACAGTGGCGCACCGAAATCGGCGACGGGCTCGTTCATCATCGACAACGTCGGACCCGCATCGCTACTGGACCTGATCAACCAGAGCTTCGAAGTGATGCAGACGTCGCTGGCCCAGTACAAGATCGCCGGATACCCACCGGACGTGCTGATCAACGTGCCGAAACGGGTATGCCGGTTCTTCGAGTTCTACAAGGCACCGGAGCTGATCGCGCTGGGGCGGGAAATCGCACGCGATACGTTGGACAACTACGAAGGGCAGAAGCGCTAAGGCGTTGCCTGGGAGTGCTTGTGTTGAGTGTTGTGTGCGGCGCTCGATCGCATAGGCGCAACATCCTCCCGCCGAGCCCAAAAAAACAGGCCGCATATAGCGGCCTGTTTGGTCATGCATCCAGCACTCAGTAACGCGTGATATCCGCGCTGCCTTCGAGCTGCTTGCGATACGCAGCGAAGTCCTGCTGGCCGGCACGCGAAGCGAGGTAGCGGCGGATCTGCTGCTTCTCCTCGTCGGTGGCCGCAGCGCCATCGTTGACGCCCTTGAGCTGCAGCACCACCAGGCTACCGTCGGCCAGGACCACGCTGCCGTAGACAGGTTTGTCCTTGGCCTGCGGCTTGGGCAGGCGGAACAGCGCCTGCAGCTCGGCCGGGTCGATACCGTCCTGGGCACGGGTGACCGCTTCGGCTTGCTTCCAGACCTGGCCTTCATAGGCCTCGGCACCGGCGATGGAGCCGTCCCGCAGGCCGGCGATCAGCTTGTCGGCCTTGGCCTTGAGCTCGGCGGTGGCCTTTTCCTTGGCCAGGTGATCGGCGATGTTGCCGGCCACGGCTTCCAGCGGCAGCTGCTCTGGCTTACGGTGTTCCTTGACCCGCAGTACCACGGTGGTTTCCGGGTCCAGCTCGATGGCAGTGCTGTTGGCGCCCTCCTCGAGGACCTCCTCGGAGAACGCGGCCTGCACCACCTGACGGTTGGCAGTGATGCCGTCGCCACCTTCACGGCCAAACGGTGCCGAGGTCTGCACCTTGAGGTTCAGGTCCTGGGCTGGCTGGGCCAGGTCGGAAGCCTCGTAGGCGGCATCCTGAAGCTGCTTGCTGGCGTCCACGTAGCGCTGTTCGACCAGAGGTGTCTTCAGGTCGCGGATCAGTTTGTCCTTCAGGCTGGCGAAGCTCGGCACCTCGGGCGCCTCGACACCCAGCAACTTGATCAGGTGATAGCCGTACTCAGTCCGGACCGGTGCCGATACCTGGCCCTTGTCGAGCTTGTACAGTGCGGTCTCGAAGGCCGGGTCATACACGCCCGGGCCAGCGAAGCCGAGATCACCACCGCTGCTGGCCGAACCCGGGTCCTGGGAGAACTCCTTGGCCAGCGCGGCGAAATCCTCGCCTTTGGCCAGACGTTGCTGGATTTCCTCGATGCGAGCCTTGGCCTGGGCATCGCTGACCTTGTCGTTGACCTCGATGAGGATGTGCGCGGCGTGGCGCTGCTCGGCAAGGTTGGCGATTTCCTTCTCGTACTGCGCCTTGAGCTCGTCGTCGCTGACCTTGACCTGATCGAAGAACGCCGATTTCTTGAGCTCGACGTAGTCGATGACGACCTGGTCGGGGCTCATGAATTCCTTGGCGTGCTGGTCGTAGTGCGCCTTGATCTCCTCATCGCTGATCTTGATCGCGGCCGGGTTGGCCTTGAAGGTCAGGGAAGCGAAATCACGGGTCTGTTTTTCCAGGCGGGCGAAGGCGTCCACCTGCTGGTCGGTAACGAAGCTGCTGCCGGCGATGCCGGTGCGCAGTTGGCCGATGAGCATCTCTTCGGCCAGCATGGCGCGGAATTGCATGCGGCTGTAGCCCATCTGGCGAATGACCTGGTCAAAACGGTCGGCACTGAACTTGCCATCCACCTGGAACTCCGGCGTCTGCAGGATCACCTGATCCAGCGCGGCCTCGGAGAAGGCGAACTTGGCATCGGCAGCGCCCTGCAGCAGCAGCTTGCGGTCGATCAGCCCCTTGAGCGCTGCTTCGCGCAGCATTTTCTCGTCCAGCAAGGCCGGGTCGAAATCCTTGCCCAGCTGTTGCATGAGCTGGCGGCGCTGCATCTCAGCCGCCTGGCTCAGCTCGCTCTGGCTGATGGTCTCGCCGTTCACCTTGGCGGCGTCCTGGCTATGGGTGGCAGCCTGGAAAATGGCCTCGAAACCGGTCAATGCCATCAGCATGACGATAAGGCCGATGATGGTCTTGGCAATCCAACCTTGTGAATTGTCCCTGATATTTTGCAGCATGCGTCCCCCAGAAACGGCTGTACCACTGCGTCGACAACCGCGGAGCGTGGGTAGAATCCTGATAAAAGAAAGGCGCATCCGAGGATGCGCCTTTTCTTAGCAAACGTTTCGGGCGGGAACGTTTGCGTCCCGCCGTCACCGTGCTCGGACCTGGCCAGGCCGGGTCCGGCTGAAAGACGACTTAGTTGACGGCGTCTTTCAGGCCTTTGTCAGCCTTGAAGCCTGGAACCTTGGCAGCGGCGATCTTGATGGCCTTGCCGGTTTGTGGGTTGCGGCCGGTGCGCTCGGCGCGCTCTTTGACCGTGAAGGTACCGAAGCCAACCAATACCACGTCGTCGCCTGCTTTCAGGGCGCCGGTGACGGATTCGATGACTGCATCCAGCGCACGGCCGGCTACAGCTTTCGGGATGTCTGCAGATGCGGCGATAGCGTCAATCAGTTCCGACTTGTTCACTCTAAGTCCCCTTATATCTCTATTGAGTTTGTTTCTAAGTATGTAATGAAAAGCTTATGAAACGTGCGCTGAGTGGCTTACTGACAATAGCGTGCCGCTTTATAGCAAGGCCCCGAAAAAACTGTCAAGGAAAGCCCCCCAGCCAAAAACTACTAGTGCGTGCTGATTCTTTCCTTAGCATCGCCGTCGCGCTTTTCATCTTTCGCGACAATCTCGGGAGCCACATCTGGCAAGGGCTCCGGGGCGTATTGCAGCGCAATTTGCAGGACTTCGTCAATCCATTTAACCGGTTTGATTTGCAGATCCTGTTTGATATTTTCAGGAATTTCCTTCAAATCGCGAACATTTTCCTCCGGAATGATCACCGTCTTGATACCACCCCGGTGCGCGGCCAGCAGTTTTTCTTTCAGGCCACCAATGGCCAATACCTGCCCCCGCAGGGTGATTTCACCGGTCATGGCCACATCGGCACGCACAGGAATCTGGGTCAGCGCCGACACCAACGCGGTGCACATGCCGATACCGGCACTCGGGCCATCCTTGGGCGTGGCGCCTTCGGGCATATGGATATGCACGTCGTGTTTCTCGTGGAAATCGGCAGCGATACCCAGGCTGCGGGCTCGGCTGCGGACCACGGTCTGCGCGGCGGTGATCGATTCGACCATGACGTCGCCGAGCGAGCCGGTCTTGATCAGTTGCCCCTTGCCGGGAATCACCACGGCCTCGATGGTCAGCAGTTCGCCGCCTACCTGGGTCCAGGCCAGGCCGGTCACCTGGCCGATCTGGTCCTGTTGCTCGGCCAGACCATAGCGGAACTTGCGCACACCCAACAGGTGCTCGAGCTGCTCGCTGGTGACCTTGACCCGTACCTGTTTCTGCCCGGTGTGCTCTTTGACCACCTTGCGGCAGACCTTGGCGATCTGGCGCTCGAGGCCCCGCACCCCGGCTTCGCGGGTGTAGTAACGAATGATGTCGCGGATGGCCGAGACGTCGATCTCGAGCTCTTCCTTCTTCAAGCCGTTGGCCTTGACCTGCTTGGGCGTCAGGTATTTGACCGCGATGTTGATCTTCTCGTCCTCGGTGTAGCCCGGCAGGCGGATGATTTCCATCCGGTCCAGCAGCGCCGGCGGAATGTTCATCGAGTTCGAGGTACACAGGAACATCACATCCGAGAGGTCGTAGTCGACTTCCAGGTAGTGGTCGTTGAAATTGTGGTTCTGCTCGGGATCGAGCACCTCCAGCAAGGCCGAGGCCGGATCGCCACGCATGTCGCTGCCCATCTTGTCGATCTCGTCGAGCAGGAACAGCGGGTTGCGTACACCCACCTTGGTCATTTTCTGGATCAACCGACCCGGCATCGAGCCGATGTAGGTGCGACGATGGCCACGGATCTCGGCCTCGTCACGCACGCCACCGAGGGCCATGCGCACGAACTTGCGGTTGGTCGCCGCGGCGATCGATTCGGCCAGCGAGGTCTTGCCCACGCCAGGCGGGCCGACCAGGCACAGCACCGGACCACGAATTTTCTTCACGCGCTTCTGCACGGCGAGGTACTCGAGGATCCGCTCCTTGACCTCTTCCAGACCATAGTGATCGGCATCGAGGATTTCCTCGGCCTTGGTCAGGTCCAGGCGCACCTTGCTTTGAGCCTTCCAAGGCACTTGCACGAGCCAATCCAGGTAAGTACGGACCACGGTGGCTTCGGCCGACATCGGCGACATCTGCTTGAGCTTGTTCAGCTCAGCCTGAGCCTTGGCCAGGGCGTCCTTGGGCAGCCCCGCGGCGTCGATACGCTTTTTCAGCTCCTCGACTTCGTTGTGGCCTTCATCGCCATCGCCGAGCTCTTTCTGAATGGCCTTCATCTGCTCATTCAGGTAGTACTCGCGCTGGCTGCGCTCCATCTGTTTCTTGACTCGGCCGCGGATGCGCTTCTCGACCTGCAGCAGATCGATTTCAGCATCCAGCAGCGCCAGCACGTGCTCGACACGCGCGGCCAGGTCGACGATTTCGAGGATTTCCTGCTTCTGCTCGATCTTCAGGGCCATGTGCGCGGCCATGGTATCGACCAGGCGGCCAGGTTCTTCGATGCTGTTGAGCGACGACAGGACTTCAGCCGGCACTTTCTTGCCCAGCTGAACGTACTGCTCGAACTGGGACAGCAAGGTGCGCACGAAGACTTCCGACTCGCGCTCGGCGGCGTCGGTTTCATCGATCAGGGAGACTTCGGCACGGATGTGCCCGTCCACTTCGTTGAAGCGCTCGACCGCGCCGCGCTGCTCGCCTTCGACCAGTACCTTGACGGTACCATCGGGCAGCTTGAGCAGTTGCAGCACGGTGGCGACGGTGCCGACCCGATACAGGGCGTCTTCGCCCGGATCGTCGTCGGCTGGGTTCTTCTGGGCCAGCAGGAGAATCTGCTTCTCGCCCGTCATCGCTGCCTCGAGGGCTTCGATGGACTTTTCACGCCCCACGAACAGCGGGATGACCATATGCGGATAGACGACGACGTCACGCAATGGCAAAAGAGGCAAGTCGAGGGTGGTCTTCATGATTTCGCCTCTACAGCGGCCTTGTGGCCGGAAACCGTTGGAAATGTTGCTTGGAGCTAATGTGGGGGCATGCCTGGGAAATTACAAGCGCTAGTGCAGGAAAAGCAAAAAGGGGCCCGCAGGCCCCTTGTTTGCTCGCCACCACAGCTCCGACTCAGGCGTCGGGAGCAGCCTTGGCTTGCGGCTCGCTGTTTTCATAGATCAACAGCGGCTGCGACGTGCCATCGATGACACTCTCGTCGATCACCACCTTGCTGACTTCCTTCTGCGAAGGAATCTCATACATGGTGTCGAGCAGCACGCCTTCGAGGATCGAACGCAGGCCACGGGCGCCAGTCTTGCGCTCCAGGGCCTTGCGCGCAACGGCCTTGAGTGCATCGCTGCGGAACTCGAGGTCGACGCTCTCCATCTCGAACAGCTTGGCATACTGCTTGGTGAGGGCGTTCTTCGGCTCGGTGAGGATCTGCATCAGAGCAGCCTCATCCAGCTCGTCGAGGGTCGCCAAGACCGGGAGACGGCCCACGAACTCAGGGATCAGGCCGAATTTGACCAGATCGTCCGGCTCGACCTCACGCAGGGATTCCCCGACCTTCTTGCCCTCTTCCTTGCTGCGCACTTCGGCGCCAAAACCGATGCCACCCTTGGTGGAGCGGTTCTGGATGACCTTTTCCAGGCCCGAGAACGCGCCACCGCAAATGAACAGGATGTTGCGGGTATCGACCTGCAGGAATTCCTGTTGTGGGTGCTTGCGCCCCCCTTGCGGCGGAACGGAGGCCACGGTGCCTTCGATCAGCTTCAGCAACGCCTGCTGCACGCCTTCGCCCGAGACATCGCGGGTGATGGACGGGTTGTCCGACTTGCGCGAGATCTTGTCGATCTCGTCGATGTAGACGATGCCCATCTGGGCCTTTTCCACATCGTAGTCGCACTTCTGCAGCAGCTTCTGAATGATGTTCTCGACGTCCTCACCCACGTAACCGGCTTCGGTCAGGGTGGTGGCATCGGCGATGGTGAACGGTACGTTCAACAGGCGTGCAAGGGTTTCGGCGAGCAGGGTCTTGCCCGAGCCGGTCGGCCCGATGAGCAGGATGTTGCTCTTGCCGAGTTCGACTTCGTCACCCTTCTTGTCACGCTGGTTCAGGCGCTTGTAGTGGTTGTACACCGCTACGGACAGCACCTTCTTGGCACGCTCCTGACCAATGACGTACTGGTCAAGGATGCCGCTGATTTCTTTCGGCGAAGGTAATTTGTGCGCGTTGCTCTCGGCCTGGGCTTCCTGCACCTCCTCGCGGATGATGTCATTGCACAGGTCGACGCACTCGTCGCAGATAAATACCGAGGGCCCGGCAATCAATTTGCGCACTTCGTGCTGGCTTTTGCCGCAGAAGGAGCAATAGAGCAATTTGCCGCTGTCCTCGCCGTTACGGGTGTCAGTCATTCGATCGATCCAATCCGGTAGGCTTGCAACACAAGATGAAGGCAATTGCGGGCTTTTTCAAGTCCGCAGGTAGGCGCTTTCGACGCCTACCTGCTCTGGCGCCTGGGTTCAGGAGGCCAGTTGCCGCTTGTCGTAGACCGAGTCGATCAGGCCGTACTCGGCCGCGCGCGAGGCGCTCATGAAGTTGTCACGTTCGGTGTCGCGCTTGATGGTCTCGAGGTCCTGGCCAGTGTGGTAGGCCAGCAGCTCGTTCAGGCGTGCCTTGATATTGAGGATTTCCTGGGCATGGATCTCGATATCGGTAGCCTGCCCCTGGAAACCGCCCAACGGCTGGTGAATCATCACGCGCGAGTTCGGCAGGCAGTGACGCTTGCCCTTGGCCCCGGCAGCGAGCAGGAACGCGCCCATGCTGCAGGCTTGGCCGATGCAGATGGTCGACACGTCCGGCTTGATGAACTGCATGGTGTCGTAGATCGACATACCAGCAGTGACCGAGCCACCAGGGGAGTTGATGTACAGATGGATATCCTTGTCCGGGTTTTCCGCTTCAAGGAACAAGAGCTGCGCCACGACCAGGTTGGCCATGTAGTCCTCTACGGGACCCACCAGGAAGATTACGCGCTCCTTCAAAAGGCGCGAGTAAATGTCATAGGCGCGTTCGCCACGGGCGGACTGCTCGATAACCATCGGGACCAGGCCGCCTGCAGCCTGGATGTCAGAGCTCTGCTGAATATAAGAATTGCGGGACATGTCCTGCGCTCACTCCCAAATAGTCATGGCTTGATAACGCACAAGCCAGCGCGAAGGCTGGCTTGTGGGGGTTTCCTACGAGAGAAACGTATTACTCAGCTTCGGCAGGAGCCTGTGCTGGTTTTACGGCTTCTTCGTACGAGACCGATTTGTCGGTCACAGTCGCTTTCTGCAGAACAGTATCTACAACTTGTTCTTCCAGCACAACCGAACGCACTTCGTTCAGCTGCTGGTCGTTTTTGTAGTACCAGGCGATGACCTGCTCAGGCTCCTGGTAGGCGGAAGCCATTTCCTCGATCATCTCGCGGACCTTGGCGTCGTCCGGCTTGAGTTCGAACTGCTTGACCACTTCGGCGACGATCAGGCCCAGCACAACGCGGCGCTTGGCTTGCTCTTCGAACAGCTCGGCTGGCAGTTGCTCGGGCTTGATGTTGCCACCGAACTGCTGAACGGCCTGCACGCGCAGACGGTTGACTTCGTTTTCCAGCAGGGCCTTCGGCACTTCGATCGGGTTGGCGGCCAGCAGACCGTCCATGACCTGGTTCTTGACCTTGGTCTTGATGGCCTGGCGCAGTTCACGCTCCATGTTCTTGCGAACTTCGGCGCGGAAGCCTTCCAGGGTCGACTCCTTGATGCCGAACTGGGCGAAGAAGGCTTCGTTCAGCTCCGGCAGCTCAGGGGCAGCAACGCTGTTGACGGTGATGGTGAACTCGGCGGCTTTACCAGCCAGGTCCAGGTTCTGGTAGTCCTCTGGGAAGGTCACGTTGACAACGCGCTCTTCGCCAGCCTTGGCGCCTACCAGGCCGTCTTCGAAGCCAGGGATCATGCGACCCGAGCCCAGCACCAGCTGGGTGCCCTTGGCCGAACCACCGGCGAAGGCTTCACCGTCGATCTTGCCGACGAAGTCGATGTTGACCTGATCGTCGTTCTGCGCAGCGCGCTCGACGTTCTCGAAACGTACGTTCTGCTTGCGCAGCACTTCCAGCATGTTGTCCAGGTCGGCGTCGGCCACTTCGGCGCTCAGACGCTCGACGCTGATCGACTCCAGGCCGGCAACGGTGAACTCAGGGAAGACTTCGAAGATCGCGACGAACTCCAGGTCCTTGCCCTTTTCGAAGGACTTCGGCTCTACGGCCGGAGCGCCAGCCGGGTTCAGCTTCTGCTCGACGATGGCTTCGTAGAAGGAAGCCTGAACCAGGTCACCGAAGGCTTCTTGGCGGGCGTCGGCTTCGAAACGCTGACGGATCACGCTCATCGGCACCTTGCCTGGGCGGAAGCCCGCGACCTTGGCACGCTTGGCAGTCTGTTGCAGACGCTTGTTGACTTCGTTCTCGACGCGCTCGGCCGGAACGGCGATGGTCATGCGGCGCTCGAGAGCGGAAGTGTTTTCAACAGAAACTTGCATGGATATTCCTCGTTGCACAGACGTTAGCCGGCGATAGCCCGACTCCAGAATCAAGGGCGAACATTCTAGTGAGTCACGCACCAGAAGTCACCCCACCCGGGACGACGGGAAACCACGCCGGTCGATTAACTTTGCAAGGCCCGTGCACCAAGGCAACGGGCTTCTTTATATACAGTGGCCGCGCACCCTCGCTCGAGCACGCAACCGAAATAACTTGTCAAACAACTGCAAGCGACGAAATCGCCCCTACTGCGGGTCGATTTCGTTGAACTGGCAGTACTCTTCCCACTCCATACCCAACGCCTCGGCCACCTCGCGGTGCGTCTCCAGGCGCATGGCATGCAGTTGCTCAGGGCTCTCGGCGATCAGTTGCAGTGCCAACTCCCAGGGCTGCAGGCCCTGCCCCTCGGCAGCATCCTCGAATGCCCACTGAATCTGCTGCTCCTGCTCACGGGCATCGAGCTCGCGGATCTCCTCGAGCAGCTGCGGATTGGCTTCGGCGAAGCGCTGCAGCGCCAAGACCTGGCGGGCTTCTTTTGCAATCATCGGCTCGCTCCTCTGCCAGCCCATTGGGCCGGTGTTTCAACCGGCTGAAATCTAACAGCTTTTATTGGGGTGCCACCAGAGGATTACAAGGCGAAACCGAGCAAAGGCGGCAGCAAAACAAAAAGGCGCCCGGTCTCACGACCAAGGCGCCTTCGAAATATGGGGTGGACGATGGGAATCGAACCCACGACAACTGGAATCACAATCCAGCGCTCTACCAACTGAGCTACGCCCACCATAGTGCGGTGCTGCGGTACAACCTTACAGAAGCATGGTGCGGACGAAGAGACTCGAACTCTTACAGCTTGCGCCGCTGGAACCTAAATCCAGTGTGTCTACCAATTTCACCACGTCCGCGTAACGCTTAAAACAAAGGCGCCAGATCAACTATCGAGGCGCCTTCGTAGAATATGGGGTGGACGATGGGAATCGAACCCACGACAACTGGAATCACAATCCAGCGCTCTACCAACTGAGCTACGCCCACCATATCGCGATACAGCATCACTTGTTTGCCCAGAGGCCTAATGGCGCACCCGGCAGGACTCGAACCTGCGACCATCCGCTTAGAAGGCGGATGCTCTATCCAGCTGAGCTACGGGCGCTTAAGCGTTCAGCCTAACCGAACAAGATACTTAACAGTTAACTGCTAAACCACTCATTCTGCCCGACTTCGCCGACCGGTGCTAGGCAGTGCCCGACAAGTGCGGCGAATCTTATAGGCGAGGCCAAACTGCGTCAACACCTTTCTCAAAAAAATTTAAATTATTGAAGGGGTTAGAGGATTTGCCCGACCACGCGCCTTTGCCCTCGGCGCATGTCGTGCGAGAATGCGCCCTCTTCAATGTTCCTTTCTCGATGGTTAATCACGCGTCTATGACTGCACACCTAATCGATGGCAAGGCGATCGCCGCCAACCTGCGCCAGCAGATCGCCCAACGTGTCGAGGAGCGTCGCCAGCAAGGCCTGCGCACTCCAGGCCTCGCCGTGATCCTGGTCGGTACCGACCCCGCCTCCCAAGTCTATGTCTCGCACAAGCGCAAGGACTGCGAAGAGGTCGGCTTCATTTCGCAGGCATTCGACCTGCCCAGCGAAACCACGCAACAGGCCCTGACCGAGCTCATCGACCGCCTCAACGATGACCCGGCGGTGGACGGCATCCTCCTGCAACTGCCACTGCCGGCCCATCTGGACGCCTCGCTGCTGCTCGAACGCATCCGCCCGGACAAGGACGTGGACGGCTTCCACCCCTATAACATCGGTCGCCTTGCCCAGCGTATCCCGCTGCTGCGCCCATGCACCCCGAAGGGCATCATGACCCTGCTGGAAAGCACCGGCCAGGATCTGTATGGCATGAACGCGGTGATCGTCGGCGCCTCCAACATCGTTGGCCGCCCCATGGCCATGGAACTGCTGCTGGCCGGCTGCACCGTCACCGTGTGCCACCGCTTCACCAAGGACCTGCCAGGCCATGTCGGCCGCGCCGACCTGGTGGTGGTCGCAGCCGGCAAGCCAGGCCTGGTCAAGGGTGAGTGGATCAAGGAAGGTGCCATCGTCATCGATGTCGGCATCAACCGCCAGGACGATGGCAAGCTGGTCGGTGACGTGGTCTACGAGACCGCCCTGCCCCGCGCCGGCTGGATCACCCCGGTGCCCGGTGGCGTCGGCCCGATGACCCGCGCCTGCCTGCTGGAAAACACGCTGTACGCCGCTGAAGAGCTGCACAAGTAGGCGTACCGGGCAGTGAAAAACGGCACCTCAGGCAGGTGCCGTTTTTTTTGATGCCTCTCGTAAGGTATCTGGCGCCTGCGAGATCGAGCGCCGCCTCCCCCCAAAGACAAGCACCTGGTGGCTCTCTCCAAACTGCCGCTAAACCAACCACAACCGATTCGGCTGTGGCGCCCGACCGAACAACGTAGTCAGCTGACCGCAAGGACCGGTTCAGCCGGGATCGACAGCAGCGAAGCGGGATAATCATGGGGCAGCCCACCTGAGTGTGGCACCGCAAGGAGGAGTCCCATGACCCGCTTCATCGATGTGCAAGACCTCGCCCGCCTGGTCAACCGTAAAGGCCTGGCCACCTGCCTGGTGGAGATGGCGGACTACATCCGCCACGACTACCTGCGTTGGCACGCATTCGAGAAATGCGCGCGCCTGGCCAACCACTCCCAGGACGGGGTCATCGAGCTGATGCCGGTATCTGACGCCAGCCGCTATAGCTTCAAGTACGTCAACGGCCACCCGGTCAATACCCGCCACGGCCTGCCGACCGTGATGGCCTTCGGCGCCCTCGCCGACGTGGCCACCGGCGCCCCGTTGCTGCTCAGCGAAATGACGCTGACCACGGCGATCCGCACGGCCGCCACATCAGCCCTGGCGGCACGCTATCTGGCTCGGGAAGACAGCCGCTGCATGGCTCTGATCGGTAACGGCTCACAGAGCGAATTCCAGGTGATCGCCTTCAACACCTTGGTGGGAATCGATGAGGTACGCCTCTACGACATCGACCCTGATGCTTCGGCCAAGCTGGTCGCCAACCTGGCAGGTCGGCCCGGACTCAAGCTGACCACTGTCGGCAGCGTCGCCGAGGCGGTCAAGGGCGCCGATATCGTCACCACCGTCACCGCCGACAAGGCTTATGCCACCATCCTGACGCCGGAGATGATCGAGCCAGGCATGCACCTGAACGCCGTGGGCGGCGATTGCCCCGGCAAGACCGAACTGCACCGCGATATCGTCGAGCGCGCCCGGGTGATCGTCGAGTACGCACCCCAGAGTCGGATCGAAGGCGAGATCCAGCAGATGCCTGCCGACTTCCCGGTCACCGAGTTCTGGCAAGTGCTCGCCGAACAGGCCGCGGGCCGTGAACACAGCGCTCAGGTTACCCTGTTCGACTCGGTGGGCTTCGCCCTGGAAGATTATTCGGCCCTGCGCTACGTGATGGATGTCGCCCAGGCATTGGATATCGGCGAGGACATCGAATTGGTGCCCAGCCTGACCAATCCAAAGGATCTGTACACCCTGCTCCAGCCCCGGGTGGTCAGCACCGGCACCCCACCGTGGCTCAGCTGCGCGATAGCCTGAGGCGCAGGCGACGACAGGCAGACGAGGGGCGTAGAACCGCCTAACCTGTTCAATGCCCCTCCCTGTCAATGAGGCTCGCGCATGGACACCAAGGCTGAGGCCACCTACCCACTGGACCGTATCGATCAGGCCATCATCGAAGTGCTGCGCCACGAAGGCCGCATCACCTTCGAGAAACTCTCCACCCTCGTCCACCTGACCCCGCGCCCGTGCCTGGAGCGGGTCCGTAAACTGGAACGCCACGGCGTGATTCGAGGCTATGCAGCGATCATCGACCCGCAGAAAGTGGCACCCGGGTTATCCGTCCTGGTGCTGGTCGCGCTCTCCAACCTCAGTGGACGCACGTCGCAAAAGCATTTCGAAGCCACCATCAACGCCTGCAGCGAGGTCTTCGAATGCCAACTGATCAGCGGCCATTTCGATTACAGCCTGCGCCTGCGCTGTCGCGACATGGAGCATTACCGCGTGCTGAGCGAGCGCTGGATGAACGATGCGGCCCTGCATATCGACAAACTGGTCGCTCACCCCGAGCTGGCGACGGTCAAGAGCCTGACGCCACGGCTTTGAGCGCTCGAACAGAGGTGCTAGTCCAATAGCACCGCCGGCGCCTCCCACCTTCCTAGGCTGGGCGTTTTCCTCATGGAGAACAGCCCCATGCCTGCGGCACCCTCATCCCATTTCGCTTTCATGCAGCCTCGCCTACCCGCCTGGCTGGCTGCGGCCACTCCCACCCAGCGAGAGACGCTCGAGCGCCTTGTGCGCGGCAGCCATCGGGCCATGCGCCATGTGCAGGCCCTTCTGCGCCCCATCCAGACGCCCTCGATGTTTTGCCGAACGCGCTTGGAGGATGCGCTGGCGCACGCCTTCCCCGAGCGTGAATTGCCGGATGTCGAGCAAGGCTGGCTATTGCCTGTGGCAGGCATGCACGGCATGTCCTGGCTGGAGGCCGGCATGCAGAACTTCGAGGCGCAAGCGCAGGTAAGGCTCTATCTGGCGAAAGACGCGTCAGGCCCGACGACCCTGGACCCCGAGCGTTTCATCAAGGCCCTGCGCAACCTGGACCTGGGCGAGGCGTATCAGTACCACCTGAACGAGCATCTTGGCCGTCAGGCATTCCTCGAGGCCTTGCAGGCTCAGGACCGCGCCGCGTTCGCTGCCGAACTGTACCTGGCGCGCCTCAAGGGCGCGCTCGATGACCACGGTGCCGCGCTCGGCGATGCCGTACTTGCAGGCCTGTCGCACGCCTCCCGGCAGCCACTGGAATGCAGTTACCTGAGCCTGTTCGACATGCCCATGAGCGGGCCGCTGCTGATTCGCAAGCAGCCCCGACAAAGCACTGAAGCCTGCCTGCTCTACCTGCCCGGGCATCCGACCCAGCCGCTGCGTCAGTATGACTCGCTCAAAGCAGTGGGCCAGGCCATCACTGAAATGTTATGGCAAGACCACGAACGACAATTCTTTCTGCGTTACGTGAAACGCTCCCTGCAGCCGGCTTTCGCATTGAAACTGCGCGAGACGCTGTATCCCTCCTATCCCTATACCTACGTGACGTCAGACATCCCTGTACTGGAGAAAGGCCAACACATCAGTGTGTTCAAGCGCCTGTTCCCCGGCCCCAGGGCCATCTGGCAAGCCACCCTGGACAAAAACGTTCGCCTGCCCTGGGCGCATACGCCCTGGTCCCGCGAGTGCTTCGGCGAGCGGGCCAGGACCCAGCGCGAACGCCAACTGGAGGATGCCGCCGATATCGTGGTGCCGGTCGCGCAGCGCGATGCCGCGGCTCTGCAGGCCAGCCTTCAAGGATGGCTGCAGTGGGGGTTCAATGTACTGAACGTGGCGAGTTTCTTCGTGCCAGGGCTGGCGGAAGTCATGCTGGTAGTGGGTGGCGCACAGTTGGTCGACGAGTTTCTCGAAGGGGTGCATGCGGCCAACGAGAATGAAGCCGATGCCGCCATCACCCACCTGTTCGCGGTATTCGCTGGTCTGGCCCAGATCGCCATTCTGGGCGGCGCCGTACATGCCTACGAAACCGCGGGGCCCCTGCATGGATGGCAGCGCGTGGGCACAGGCGCCAGTGAGCGACTCTGGCACGGCGACCTCACTCCATTCAGCCAGCCACGGCCATGGCCCCAGGACCTGCCGTTACCCCCCTCCGGCATGCGTCACTGGCAGGGCCAGCCCTGGCTGGAACTCGATGGCCAGGCCCTGCCCCTGCAGGCGTCCGGCAGAGGCCGTTGGCGCCTGGCCCCGCAACCGGGGCACCGCTACCAGCCCAGTGTGTTCGGCAACGGCGCCGGTAGCTGGGTGCTGGAGCACGAACGACCATTGAGCTGGAGCGCGAGTACGCTCAGGCGCAGGCTTGGCCCGGTGAGCGCCGGCATGGACGACGCCACGTTGGCCGATGCGTTGGCCTGCAGTGGCTACGATGACGCGGCCCTGCGCGAGCTGTTGACCGACCACAAGCCGTTGCCAGCGCTGATGCTGGACAGCCTCGAAGCCTTCGGCGCCGATCGCGTCGTGCCTGCAGAAACCGAAGGCACGGCTGTGCTTGCCCGCGACTTCCCAGGCCTCAGCCCGAGGGCGCGCAACGAAATCCTGGCCCATGCCACGCCAGCCCAGCGCGCCCAACTGCAACGCACCGGACGCCTGCCATTGCCGATGGCCGAAAGCGCCCGACTGTACTTGCGCCACGCTCGCATCAATCGTGCCCTGGCCAGCCTGCGCCAGGTGGGCGGTGCAGACGCCGACCGCGACACGCTGGTATTCGCCAATCTACAGCGCTTGCCGGGCTGGACCGGTAACGTGCGCCTGGAGCTGCGCGAGGGCGGTCGACTGATTCAGGCCACAGGCCGCCCAGGTGCAACGCTGAAACAGGTGAGCCGAAGCCTCGACGGCTATGAACCCAGCGATGCCTACGGGCAGGTACTGGCCAATCGGAGCAATCTGTTCCACGCCCTGTTGCGCGCCTTGCCAGACAGCGAGCGCAATGCCCTTGGCTTGCCTATCGGTGACACCGACGGCCTGCGCGAGGCCATCTACCAACTGGCGGTCAACGATCGCGAAGGCTGCGCTCGTCAATTGGGCATGGCCCCTGTGCGCCCCTTGGTTCGTCTGCCCAATCGACTGCCGGGCAGCCCAGGTCTAGGCTATCGCCTCAGTGGCCGCGGGCGCGGCTGGCAGTCCGAGGACGCCTTGTTCGACGAGTTGTTCCCCAGCGCCCCTGAACGTGACCGGCGCTTGCTACGCCAGCACCTGCGCCACGTGGCTGGCCGTCGACCCGGCGCCTTCATGCGCCTGCTCGAGAGCATGCGCAGCGACTACCGGCACTTGGACGAAGACCTGCAGGCCTGGGTCGAGCAAGGCATCGGCGAGCAACGCACCCAGCGCGACCTCCTGGCCCAGCAAATACGCCAGGCTTGGCGTCGACAAAGCACCGAAGGCGACATCGGTGACATAGACTTCGTCACCCTCCGGCTCGACCTTTCCGAATTGCAGAGCCTTCCGACCCTGCGAAGCCAGCTACCGCAGGTACGCCAGTTACATATCAGCGGGCTTTCAGCACGCCCCCCGACCTTGCTCGACGGCTTTCTTCGTAGTTTCCCAGGTGTGCGCCACCTGGATCTGGAAAGCAACGGCCTGAGTGCTCTGCCGGCTGTACTGAGCGAACTGCGGGAGGTCGAAACCCTCGATCTGTCCTACAACGAGCTCGACCTCAGCCAGGCAACTGTGTGTCAGACCCTGACCAGCATGCCGGCACTGCGACAACTCAATCTCAGTCACAGTATCACCACGCTGCCCGTGGCTGCGTTCGAGCAGCTTGCCACTTTGCAGTCGCTGCGATTCCTGCAACTCGACAGCAACGCCCTAGCCCTGGGAGCGGAACATTTCCGCGCCTTGGAGCGCTTGCCAGCTCTGACCCACCTGGAGCTGGGTCGCAACGCCATCACCCTGACCGAAGACAGCCGCACCGCACTGGCCAGCCTCAACCGCTTGCAACTGCTCTCGTTGCGGCATAACCCCCTGGAACTGGCGCCCGACCTTACCGGGTGGACGCAGCTCGAACAGTTGGACCTTGAGCACACAGGCCTGCAGGCGTGGCCAAACGGCCTGGTCGAGTTGATGAACCAGACCCCGCTCAGGCTGCGCGCCATAGACCTGAGCATGAACGAACTGACTGATGCCCCGGACCTGCGCGATACCGCGTTCGCCTGGCTGATTCGCGAAGACGATCAGGAGCTCACCTATGCCTTCGACGACAACCCATTTACCGACATCGCGCTACGCAGTCTCGAGGAGGCCGGCTTACCAGTGGGGGGAGATATGGCCGATACCGACTGGTCCAGCGGTTGGCCGTCGACATTACGCGCCCACCTGAGCGAGTTGTGGTTCGACCCGCAGTGGCAACCTTTGCACGAGCTCTATCAGCGCCTGCCAGACACCGAGGCCTATGTGCGTAGCCCCGGCGCCACCAACGAGCGCATGCGCCATGTCATGCAAACCTTGGTCGACGGCTCCCAGGACGATGCCAGTTGGGGCTTCAGCGAACTGCAGCAGCGGATCAACGACCTGTTGAACGACGCCGCTCAAGCCTGTGTCGATCAGGCCAGCCTGTTGTTCCAGCAGGTCGAGACCGAAGTCTCGTTATGGCAGTCGGTCGCCCACGCCGCGCCTGGCGCCGGCAATGAGCAGGTGGCCGTGGAGAGCGCCAGCGGGTTGCTGCGTCAGCAGTTGCTCGATGAACGCATCGGCGCGCTGTTCAATGCCCGCCGGGCCCGTCGCACCGCCCTCGGCGAAGGCCTGGACGCGCCGGCATTGGTCAGCTACGACACGCTGAGCGACGAGCAACTGGTCGATACGAACCTGCCCCTCGACGAGCTGGAGATTGCGCTCTATGCACGCATCCGTCTGCAGGACCGCTTACGCCTGCCGGCGCAGCCCGAGGGCATGCGTTTCGAGTATCTGGCGCGGGTCAGCGATGGCACGCTGCAGGCCATCGCCGAGGAGGTATGGAGCGCCGCCTCGGCATCACGCCTGCGCGAGTGGGCCGGCGAACAGGCCTTCTGGCAGCGCTGGTTGCAACGCTTGCGTCCGGAGGCATTCGATGCGCTGCAAGTGGAGTGGGAGGCGGCTTCGGAATACTTCGACACCCTCAACGAAGTCGTTACCGCCCCAGGCCCCTATACCGGACCGAGCGTACCCCAGGGCTATATCGACAGCCTGGAAACCCAGATCGGCCAGATCACCTGGCGCCAGGATGGCGTACTGCAACGGGTCGATCTCAGTCACGACAGCGGCCTCTATGCCCAGGCCTCGGCCTTGCTGCTCAGCAGCCGCCAGCAAGCCCAGACCGCCTTGATCGATGAACTGACCACTGCCCTGAGCGAGGCCAACCCCCAGGCCTTCAGTCCGACCGACGACTGAAACGCGCATCGCCATGGTCCTGGCAAGCTGCTTGCAAAGCGGTGAGTCGGGGCCTGGCCCCAGGCGCAATTTCATTCATTGCAGCTCGCGCCGCGTGCACCGGCTTAGAGCCGTTGCACCGTCAGTGCACCACAACTGGTCAGACCGGTAAGGCCAAAAACCCTTGCAAGTCGGTTTTTTTCGCGGTTTTATGACTGTGCGCTGAACAAACCGGTAAGACCACAATAATTAAGTCCTGCGCTCTTTCGCCCGTGCGGCACCGAAGCAAGGACACCGACCAGAGACCACTCCCATGCTCAAATGGTGCTCGCGTTCGATCTTCCTGCAAGTCGTGCTGGGCCTTGCCCTCGGCATTGCCTGCGGCCTCAGCTTCCCCGACCTCTCCCTGCAGCTCAAACCCCTGGGCGATGGCTTCATCAAACTGATCAAGATGCTCATCGGGCTGATCGTGTTCTGTGTGGTGGTCAGCGGTATCTCCGGTGCCGGCGACTTGAAGAAGGTCGGGCGTATCGGCCTGAAATCGGTGATCTACTTCGAAGTGCTCACCACCCTGGCTCTGGTGATCGGCCTGGTATTCGCCTTCACCAGTGGCATCGGCAGCGGCGCCAACATCCATCTGGACCAACTGTCCAGCGCCGACGCCAGCAGCCTGGCCGAACGTGGCCAGCACATCCATGGCGCCTCCGCCTTCTTCATGGACCTGATTCCGAATTCGGTAGTCGGTGCCTTTGCCGACAACAACATCCTCCAGGTGCTGCTGTTCTCGGTGCTGTTCGGCAGCGCCCTGAACCTGGTCGGCGACTCGGCCGCCGGCATCTCGCGGTTGATCAACGAACTCAGCCACGTGGTGTTCCGCATCATGGGCATGATCGTGCGCCTGGCGCCGATCGGTGTGTTCGGCGCCATCGCTTTCACCACCAGCAAGTACGGCCTGGAATCGCTGCAGCACCTTGGCGGCCTGGTGGCGCTGTTCTACCTGACCTGCGCCGGCTTCGTGCTGATCATCCTCGGCACGGTGATGCGCCTGTCCGGCCTCAAGCTGCTGCCCTTCATCAAGTACCTGCGCGAGGAGCTGACCATCGTCCTCGGTACCGCCTCGTCCGATGCCGTGCTGCCGCAGATCATGCGTAAACTCGAGCACCTGGGCATCGGCAGCTCCACGGTCGGCCTGGTGATCCCCACCGGCTACTCGTTCAACCTCGACGGGTTCTCGATTTACCTGACCCTGGCCATCGTGTTCATCGCCAACGCCACCGGTACGCCGCTTGAGATGACCGACCTGCTGACCATCCTTCTGGTGTCGCTGGTGACTTCCAAAGGGGCCCACGGCATCCCAGGCTCGGCCCTGGTGATTCTCGCCGCGACCCTGACCGCCGTCCCCGCCATACCGGTGGTGGGCCTGGTCCTGGTACTGGCGGTGGACTGGTTCATGGGCATCGGCCGGGCGCTGACCAATCTGATCGGCAACTGCGTCGCCACCGTGGCCATCGCCCGCTGGGAGAAGGACATCGATCTGGAGCGTGCGCACAACGTGCTCGATGGCAAGCCGGGCTTCGCCCACACGCCACGTAAGCAGGGCAATGCCCAACAACAGGAATTCTGACCGAAGCCGGCCGGCGCCAGCGCCGGCCACCCAGGAGCACACCGTGATCAGCTCATCGACCGTCGTCAATTCAGTGGTGGAAAAACTGCGCAAGGCCCTCGCCCGTGGGCAATGGCGCAGCGGTGACATGCTGCCCGGCCAGCGCGAGCTGGCCGAACAATTGGGCATCAGCCGCCCCAGCCTGCGCGAAGCGGTGATCGTGCTGGAAACCCTCGGCCTGGTGCGTTCGCTACCGGGCAAGGGGGTGCTGGTGCTCGATGCCGAGCCGGCCGGGTCCGACGCGCCCAGCCACGAGGCCAGCGCCGCCGCCAGCCTGGCCGACGTACTGGAGCTGCGCTACACCCTCGAACCCTTCATCGTCGGCCTGGTGGCGCAGTCGGCCAACAGCCAGGACATCGGTCAGTTGCGCCTGATCCTGATGGACATGCGCGAAGCCCTAGAAGCCGAGGACAGCGAGGCCGGCGTCACGGCCTACATCGCCTTCCACGAGGGGTTGTTCGCTTTGACCAGCAACCCGATCTTCCAAAGCGTGGTGCAGCAGACCGGCAACGCGCTCAAGCAGAGCGCCGAGATGCTGCGCAACTCACCGGAGCATCTGACCGCACGCCTGCGCGAGAACGAAGCGGTAGTGCGCGCCATCCGTGAGCGCAACAGCGCCCAGGCCAGTGCCCAGATGCGCAAGCATATTCTTGCCGAAGGCTTGCGCATGGGCATCGAATTGAACGTTCCCGACGAACAGCCAGGCCTCTAGGACAGGACCGCGACCATGACCGCCCACGCCGCCCCTCACCTGCCCGCCCTGCTGGCCGCAGGCGAAACCCGCCTGTCGGCCGAGCAGATCTACCCGCGCCTGTTCGATGCCATCCTCGAACAACGCCTGCCGCCCGGTAGCCTGTTGCCCGAACAGGCCCTGGGCAACGCCTTCGGTGTCAGCCGCACGGTCATCCGCCGCGTGCTCGGGCGCCTGTCGGACCAGCAGGTGGTGGTGCAACGTCCCAGCCACACGGCGCACCTGGCCGTGCCCGACGTCCAGCAGGCTCGCCAGGTGCTCAGTGCCAGGCGCCTGACCGAGACCACCTTGATCGGCCTGGCTGCGCAACGCGCACGGCCCGCGCAGATCCGCCAGCTGCGTCAACTGGTGGAACGCGAACGCCAGCACCATCAACGCGGTGAGCGCTGCGCGGCCATACGCCTGGGCGGCGAATTTCACCTCAAGCTCGCCCAGGTCGCGGCCAATGCGCCGCTGGCACGGTTTCTCAATGGTCTGGTGCCCATGACCTCACTGATCATCGCCCGCTACGAATCGCCCTGTTGCGACCACTGCGCGTGGCAAGAGCATGCGGCGATCATCGATGCCGTGGAAGCCGGCGACGAACACGCAGCCCTCGACCTGATGAACCAACACCTCGACCGTCTGGAGGCCAAGCTCGTGCTTGGCTAGCCTCCACCCTATACTCCGATGACCACCCGCCTCTACTTTCAGGAGGCCGTCGAGTGAGTACGCGATTGCCGATCCTGTTCTGCCTCCTGCTGGCCGTGGGCGGCTGCGCCAGCAAGCGCCCACCCCCTCCGCCACCACCCGCAGTGCTGACCCCGGCCATGTGGCAGCGCATCGACCAGGAACTGATCGAAGCCTCGGTTGGCGCTGCAGGCTCGGCCAACGACTATGCGCGGCGCTCGATGCGGGTCTGGAAAGAACAGGTCCAGCAACGCACCGAAAGCGACTTCATCCCCTGGTTCACCGGCTACTGGACCCAGCAATGGCTGACATTGAAAGTGGCCTGGTACAAGCTCGACAGCGGCAA
This sequence comes from Pseudomonas putida, assembly GCF_004357765.1. GTDB lineage: Bacteria > Pseudomonadota > Gammaproteobacteria > Pseudomonadales > Pseudomonadaceae > Aquipseudomonas > Aquipseudomonas putida_U. Next base: position 85,771 of record NZ_SMTE01000008.1, read on the forward strand.
AGGCCGTGAACCGGCGGAGAAACGCCTGGCGCTCTACCTGCAGGAGCAATACCACGAACGGGTGATCGAACCAGTGGCCGAGCAGATCAACCCAGAGGGCATCCGCGAGCGCGCCAGCGAGTTGTACGTGCAGTTGTTCGGCCAACAACTGCCGGCCATCATCCAGCGCTACAACGCGCCAGCCGACCAGGTCAGCCAACGCCTCGCACGGATACCGGCCATTGCCCTGGGCCCACCGGCTGCGCGTGACGCCAGCCTCTACCAGTTACTGCGGGCCAACCCACTGGTTCAGCTCCCAGCCTGGTCGGCGTTGCGTGAGCACTTGCATCAACAGGCGGCCAAGGGCCCAGGGCAAACTGACGTCGGCCTGTCCTCGGTGGCCACCCGCGCCAGCGAGAAGCTCGGCTCCACCCTGGCTCCGCGCGGTATCGCCAGCGCCGTGGCAAGTGCGGTGGGCAAAGTGGCCGGAGCGATGATTTCGATCGCCACCGCCGGCTACGGCATGCTCAGCCACGACCGCGAACATCCGCAGATGGTCGAGCAGTTACGGGTGATCCTCAACGTCGCACTGAACCAGGAGTGGCGCGAACTCATGGAAAACCGCCAGAGCGGTGCCATGGCCGGGGTGTACTACCTGTCAGGGCAGGTAGAGGACAGCCTGCTGGCCAGCCGTCCCCGGCCTGCGCAGGAACAACCGTTGCTGATTCGCCTGCCACCCTAGGCGCCGTTTGAGCGACTTGCCTCGGTTATAACCTAATAACGAACAAGTCTATTTGGCTATAAAAAAACCTATATGCTGCTTGCATCCGATAACGGGCAAAGCTGGGCAGTCGAGTAGCGTATGGATGTAGGTTCTTTCGGTTTCACCATTGCCGGTCTGGTGGTGGGTTTCATCGTCGGCATGACCGGTGTGGGCGGCGGCTCGCTGATGACACCGATCCTGCTCTGGTTTGGTATCAACCCCGCGACTGCCGTGGGCACCGACCTGCTCTACGCCGCCATCACCAAGGCCAGTGGGGTCTGGGTGCATGGACGCAACAAGAACATCGACTGGAAGATCACCGGCTACCTTAGCCTGGGCAGCGTGCCTGCCGCAGCGCTCACCCTGTGGTTTCTCAGCACCTTGCACACCGATACCTCGGCGCTCAACGCGATCATCAAGCAAGGCCTGGCAGCGGTGTTGATCCTCACTGCCCTGGCGATCCTGTTCAAATCACGCCTGCAGGCCTTCGCCAACCGCCATGCCGGCGACCATTATCACCTCAGCGACCGCACCCTCAATGCGCTAACGGTACTCACCGGCGTGGTGCTTGGCATCATGGTCACGTTGACCTCCATCGGTGCCGGTGCCCTGGGGACCGTAGCCCTGTTCCTGCTATACCCGTTCCTGCAAACCCGACGCCTGGTCGGCACCGAGATCGCCCACGCCGTACCATTGACCCTGGTCGCAGGCCTGGGCCATGCCGGCATGGGCAATCTGGATTGGTCCCTGCTGGGTTACCTGCTGCTCGGCTCTCTGCCCGGCATCTACCTGGGCAGCCACCTGACCGGACGCATTTCCGACCGTGTACTACGGCCTTGCCTGGCCGGAATGCTGCTGCTGATCGGCTATAAACTGGCGTTCTGAACGCCGTCTCTCATGCCAGGCGCAGACGCCACTGCCCGGTATGGCTCAGGCACACCCGAGACAGTGGCAGCACGTCGATACGCGCCTGCGTGGCCAGCGGCGCGCCCAGCACCTCGATCAACACAGCGCGGATGACCCACGGATGGGTCACCGCCAGCCAGTCTCCCCGCTCTTCGAATGCACCTAGCCAGGTCGTCACCCGCTGACGCAGTTCGGCGAACGACTCACCGCCGTGGGGGTTGCTGCAAGGGTCGCCCAGCCACTGCGCCAGCGCCTCGGGCTGCTCGGCCTGCAATTGCTTGAGTGCCAGCCCCTGCCAGCTTCCCAAGTCGCAATCGGCCAGCGCCGACTCCAGCCGAACGGGCGAGCCCAGCAACGCAGCAGTCTCCTGGGCCCGTCGCTCTGGCGCACTGAGCACCTTGACCGAGGCATCGTGAGACCACGGCAGTGCTGCCAGCGGCAGGATCGTATCGTGCCGGCTCGAAAGGTAGCCGGTACGCTGGGCATCGGTCAGGGCGTGGCAGATCAGGGTAAGGTGCAGTGGTTTCATCGCTGGGGCTTTTCGCACAGGGGCAGCCGACTCGTTTACCACGGGCTGGCAATTTTGTCGCGGCCAGCGCGGAACACTGCGGTAGGATGCCACTCCAAACTAGGCAGATTGCCAGCAGAGCCCGATCGATGTCGACCCGCACTACTCCCGCCCCCTCCCCCTTGCTGCTTGCCCTGCGTACGGGCACCCATGACTGCCATAAGGCCCTGGAGCGGCGCCTGCCGTTTTTCCGCGAAGGCTTCGACACGCACGCTTACCGTCGTCTGTTGGCGGCCTACTACGGCTTCCATGCGCCACTGGAGTTACGCCTTGGCCACTACCTGGCTGGCGAACGGCTCAAGTCGCCGGCGCTGGTTCGCGATCTCTTGGCCTTGGGCCTCAGCGAGGCAGACATCGATGGCTTGCCGTTGTGCCAAACCCTTCCGAGCATCGATGACGCGGCCCGCGCGCTGGGCGTGATGTACGTGATGGAAGGCTCGACCCTGGGCGGCCAGGTCTTGAAGCGGGCCATGACCGAACGCCTGGGGCTCGGTCCCGACGACGGCACAGGCTTTCTCGATGTGTACGGGACGATGACCGGCAGCTACTGGCGAGCCTTTCTCGAGCAGCTCGGGCAAGCCCCGAGCGCACCGGCAGAACAGGCCGCCACGGTGCAGGCGGCCATCGACACGTTCTGCTGCTTCGAGCGGTGGCTGGAGCGCTGTGGGGTCCTGCTCCGATGATCAGAAGGAAATATTCAACGCGGCGAACACCGCCCGCCCAGGCTGGTTATAGGTGTTGGCACCCGAACTGCTGGCGTTGCCGCCGCGCAGGATCTGCTTGTCGAACACGTTGTTCACCCCGACCCGCACGTCATAGTTGGCGTTGAACTTGTACCCTGCGCTCAGATCCACCAGGCCATAGGCCTCGACGTCCTGCTGCGCGGCCTCGTCATAGTCTTCCTGGGTGCGATAGTTGTAGGTCGGCGACTTCTGCTTACCGTAATAGGTGCCAGCGACCTGGAACGACAGCTTGTCGGTGGCGCGCCAGTCCAGGGTGGTATTGACCGTGTACTCAGGGATCACCGACAGCGGCTCGCCGGTCTCGCGGTTGTCGTTGTCGAGCATCCAGGTCAGGTTGGTATTCCAGTCCAGGGTCGGGGTCAGCTCCATGAAGAAGTTGCCCTCGATGCCCTCGACCCGTGCCTTACCGGCGTTTTCCCACTGGGTCACGCGGCGGCCGCTGTTGATCGCATAAAGCACGTCGGTGCCGCCGATGATCTTGTTCTGATAATCGTTGCGGAAGTAGGTGGCGCTGGTACGCCAGGTGCCGCGGTCGTACAGCAGGCCGATTTCCTTGTTCACGCTGATCTCCGGCTTGAGGTCGGCGTTGCCTTGCAGGTAGCAACCGCCGGAGTTGGTCTGCTGCACGCTGCAGCCGTTACCCCGGCTGTACAACAGGTAATTGGGGTTGGACTGGTACAGGTTCGGCACCTTGTAGGCCCGGGCGATGCCGCCCTTGAAAGTCAGGGCCTCGGTGATCTTGTGGGAGAGATTCAAGCTCGGGCTGAAGTTATCGCCGAAGGTCTCGTGATGGTCGAAACGCAGGCCGGGGGTGATGGTGGTGTCACCGACGATGATGTTGTCCTCGGCGAACAACGCGTAGCTTCTGGCGGTCATCTTCGAATCGCTACGGTCGAAGCCGCTGATGACGTCATCGCCACCCCCGCTGGGATCGAAGCTCTGCGGACGGAACGAGCCCTGGTCGTTGAGCGACTCATAAAGGTACTCGCCGCCCAGGGTCAGCACGTGCTCGCTGCTGCCCATGGCGAACGGCAGGTTGACCTCGCTGGAGAGACGGGTGTTGCGCAGACGCGACATGGCCGCACCGCTGTCGTTGATCGCACCCTCCGGACCACCGGCCAAGCCTTCGTTGAGGCGCCAGTTGCGCACGTACTCGTAGGCCAGGGTGGACTTGCTGGAACCCCAGGTGAAGTCGCCCAGATGGGTCAGGTCGTAGGTACTGCGCTGCATCACGTTGGTCTCCTTGCCGTACAGGCTGGAGATCAGGTCGATGTTGCTGCCACCGTTGCTGTTCATGGTGTCGCCGGCGTAGATATTGCCTTGGCGGCTATAGCCGGCGCTGGCTTCGAGGCGATGCTCGTCGTTGAGCCTCCAGCTCAGCAGGCCGTTGATATCCTTGTTGCGCACGCCCTCGCGCCCGGCAGACAGGGCACTGTTGGCGTGACTGGCGTTGATGTCCAGGTCATCGGCATCGGTCTTGGCCAGGCCACCGTACAGACGGAAACCGAGGTTGTCGGTGAGCCCACCGCCGAGGTTGAAGTTGGCCCGGCGGCTGGCACCCTCGGCACTGTCTTGCGGCATCTGGGTGTAGAAGGTGACGTTGCCTTTGAGCTCATCGGTTGGGCGTTTGGTGATGATGTTGACCACCCCGCCCATGGCGCCGGAGCCATAGCGCGCCGCTGCCGGCCCCCGCAGGATCTCGATGCGCTCGACCGCCTCGGCTGGCACCCAGTTGGTCTCGCCACGGGTGTCGCGGTCGCCGTTCCAGCCGTAGCGCACCGCATTGCGGGCGCTGGAGGGTTTGCCGTCGATGAGGATCAGGGTGTTCTCCGGCCCCATGCCGCGCAGGTCGATCTGGCGGTTGTTGCCACGCGCACCGCTGGCGCTGTTGCCGGTGAGGTTGACCCCCGGTTCGCGGCGGATGAGGTCGGACAGATCGTTGGCAGGCGGATGACGCTTGATGTCCTCGGCGGTGATGATCGACGAACCCAGGGCCTGACGTGCTTCGCGCTCGGCGGTGACCAGGGTGTCCTGGATCACCAGCGCATTATCGGCCACTGGCAGTTCCAGTACCTCGCCAGAAACAGCTGGCTGGCGCTCGGCTGCCAGCACGGCAGGCGAGGTCAGCGCGAACAGGGCCAGGGCCAGGCGATTGGGTGAGGTTCTGGGTTGCATCGGTACATCTCCTAGAAAGGTGAGCAAAGGCAAGATCCGTCTGCGCAGCCGGAAAGCCCTCGCCCTCCGACCTCTCAAGCACAGCTTGGGGAGTCACTAGGGATGGTGAATATAGTCATTCTCAAATGGGTTTAAATCTTATTTACGAAGTTTACATATCCGACCTGGAAATTGACCGTTTCTTACATGGCAGGTGAAGCCTTCCCCTCTTTGGTAACCCCGAGCCACACATTTACGCTTCTTCATCCGGAAGCGGTCGAGCAAAATACCTACGTCAAAGACGTAGGCATGCAGTATGCTGACGATTATCGAAGCGCCAATTTTCTCCAGGCAATGGCCAGATTACTGGACCACAGAGGAACATGGAGCCTTCATGGCCTATCTTGCGAATGATCCTGAGACCGGCGTGGTCATTCCGGGCTCTGGCGGGTGCCGCAAGCTGCGCTGGAGCCTCGACGGCCAAGGCAAACGGGGAGCGGTTCGAGTGATCTACACTGCCCAGTTGGCAAACGGTGCCCTGGTTGCATTGCTCATCTATTGCAAGACCGCCACAGAGAACATACCCGCGCATGTGCTGCGCAAAATTGCCAAGGAGCTCAACTATGCCCCTGACTGAAAAGCAACTGATGACGCGCGATGCCACGCGTAATATTGGCGAAGAACTGCTCGAATCGATCCGCGACATCAAAGCCGGTCACTATGGAGCGGTGCACCAGGTAGAAGTCACCAAGGCCGCCGAAGCCCGTAGTAGAACCGGCCTATCCCAAGTCAAATTCGCCGAATTGCTAGGCGTTTCGGTCCGTACCCTGCAGGAATGGGAGCAGGGCCGTCGCATGCCGTCCGGCGCCGCGCGATCGCTGCTGCATATTGCCGTCTCACGCCCAGATGTCTTTCGCGAGGTACTTCAGGACCGCTGAGGGCTGCACCAGGGGTTCAATCACGACATCTTCGCCGCGTTCATCGCCGACAGTCCTTGCGCTAGGCCAGCACCTCGTCCGACTGCTGCGACCGGAAAGCCCAACCGCCTTGGCCATCCACCTCCAGGCGATGGGTATGAAAGCCGGCGAGTGTGCTTCGATGACCGATGCTCACCAGCAACGTGTCCGGCATTTCACTGCGCAGCAGCGAGTACAGGGTGTGCTCGAGCCCTTCATCCATGGCCGAGGTGGATTCGTCTAGAAACACCATTTGCGGTCGGTTGAACAGTACCCGGGCAAATGCCAGACGCTGCTGCTCGCCGATCGACAGCACATGGGACCAGTCGCAGTTCTGCGTCAGGCGATCGGCCAAGTGGGCCAAATTGACCTGACGCAAGGCTTGGCGCATACGCCCATCGTCCTGGGTCGTGGGCTCGGCCGGGTAGGCGATCGCGGTGCGCAAGTCGCCCAGCGGCAGGTAGGGACGTTGGGAAAGAAACAGCGACCGATGGCCGGTCGGGCGCTTCACCTCCCCTTCGGCGTAGGGCCAGAGCCCCGCCAGCGCTCGCAGCAACGTGGTCTTGCCGCTGCCCGACGGGCCTTTGATCAACAGCGCCTGGCCGGCCTGCAGGTCCAGCTCCAGGCCGGCGATCAGGCGCTGGCCATCCGGGCGCGAAACCTGTAGCTGACGGATGTGCAAGGCCTGCGGCTGGTCTTCGGTGCTGACGTGTGGCAATGCACCCGCCTGGTGGTTGGCATCGAGGAAGCCGGTCAAACGATCAAGCGTTGCGCGGTATTGGGCAAAGGTGTCGTAGGACTCTCGGAAGAACGATAACGAATCCTGCACCTGGCCAAAGGCCTGGGAGGTCTGCATCACATCGCCTAGCTTGATCGCCCCGCTGAAAAAGCGCGGCGCCTGGAGAATGAACGGAAACACCACTGCCATCTGGCTGATACCCAGGTTGAAGCCTTCGAACTTCAGGCCCCGGTACACCAAGGCCCAGGCATTGGCGATCAGCGCGGCAAAACGGCCGAGCAAGGTTCCTCGCTCGACTGCCGCACCTTGGTAGAAGGCAATGTTCTCGGCGTTCTCGCGCAGGCGCATCAGCGCATAACGGAAGTTGGCGGTGAGCTTCTCATTGAGGAAGTTCAGGCGGATCAACGGCCGCCCGAGCCGGAAGGCGATCCAGGTAGCCACCAGTACGTAGAGGTAGACCGCGAACACCATCGCCCGTGGAATCTCCGTTCCGGCAACCATCAGCGGTGCCGACAGCCCCCAGAGAATGCCGGTGAAGGCCACCAGCGACACCAGCGCACTGACCGCACCGAGGGCCAGGCTCACCGAGCCGGTGACGAAGGCATTGACGTCGAGTTCGATACGTTGGTCGGGGTTGTCCACCGGCTCGGCGACGAACTGTCCGCGGTAATAGGCGTCGCCGCGCATCCAGTCGGCGGTCAAGCGCTCGGTCAGCCAGGTCCGCCAACGGATATTGAACGCCTGGGTCATGTAGGCGGTGAACAACGAGCGTCCGACGTGGATGGTCGCCAGCACCCCGAACACCCCAAGCAGGTACCAGAAGGCTTTCTGGTCCAAGGCCTGCAAGGCGCTGTAGAAGCCGTTGTACCAGAATGAGAACAGCACGTTCAGGCGCACGGCGAACAGCGTCAGTACCAGCAGCAGGGCGAACGCCAGCAAGGGCCGCCAACTGCGGCGGAAACTGAAATACGGCCCGGCCAGTTGCCAGAACTGCCCGCCCCAACGGGTGAAGCGCACGGCCAGGGTGGCGGCGGCGAGGAAAGCGACGAAGGTGATGAGTGTGGCGACTGCCAGCCAGCTCAGGCTCTCTTGCAGGGCCTGGTGCCAGTTCATGTCCATGGGTGTCATCCGCAGCGAGTGATTTCGCGAGCGTAGCACCGGGGTGAAGTGGCAAACATGACGGACATTTCATTTTTCCGGGTCGTCCCTTTCGCGGATAAACCCGCGAAAGGGACCGGTCTGGCAAAGTTCAGCTCAACGCCTCCAATACCTTGGGGTCCACCCCCTGCCCCGTATTGGCCTCGACCCACTCGCCCAGTTGCCGGCGCATCGCCGGCGTCCAGAAGCTCTGCAGGTGCTGGCGTATTCCCTGCACCGCCAGCGCATGGTCCGGCTCGCTATCGAAATAGTGAGCGATCTGGTTGGCCATCTTGACCAGGTTCTCGCTGCTCATCGGCGTACCTCGGCTTTTTCTTCGGTACGACGTTCCTTGAGCAAGCGCCGCTGTTCATCACTGAAGTCCTGATAGCGCTGCTGCCATTGCGACGGCTGGAACACTTTCACCACCTCCACCGCGGTGACCTTGTATTCCGGGCAGTTGGTCGCCCAGTCGGAGTTGTCGGTGGTGATCACGTTGGCCCCAGACTCAGGGAAGTGGAACGTGGTGTAGACCACCCCCGGTGCCACCCGCGCACTGACCTTGGCACGTAGCACGGTCTGCCCGGCACGGCTGCCGATGCCGACCCAGTCGCCGTCAACGATGCCACGGCTCTCGGCGTCGCTGGGGTGGATCTCCAGGCGGTCAGCGTCATGCCAGGCGACATTGCCGGTGCGTCGGGTCTGCGCGCCGACGTTGTACTGACTGAGGATGCGCCCGGTGGTGAGCAGCAGCGGATAGCGGCTGTTGACCTTTTCGTCGGTGGGCACGTAGCCGGTCAGCATGAAACGCCCCTTGCCACGCACGAACTGCTCGATGTGCATGGTCGGCGTACCGTCCGGTGCGGCGTCGTTGCAGGGCCATTGCAGGCTGCCGTGACGATCGAGTTCGGCGTAGCTGACACGTTTGAAGGTCGGGGTCAGGCGCGCGATCTCGTCCATGATCTCGGACGGATGGCGGTAGTTCATCGGGTAGCCCAGGGCATTGGCCAGGGCCACGGTCGCCTCCCAGTCGGCCTTGCCGGCCAGCGGTTGCATGACCTTGCGCACCCGCGAGATGCGTCGTTCGGCGTTGGTGAAGGTACCATCCTTCTCGAGGAACGAGCTGCCCGGCAGGAATACGTGGGCGAACTTGGCCGTCTCGTTGAGGAAGATGTCCTGCACCACCACGCACTCCATCGCCAACAGTGCGGCGGTGACGTGCTGGGTGTTGGGGTCGCTCTGGGCGATGTCCTCGCCCTGGCAGTACAGCGCCTTGAAACTGCCGTCGAGCGCGGCCTCGAACATGTTGGGGATCCGCAGACCCGGATCGGGCTGCAGGGTAACGCCCCAGGCCTGCTCGAACTCGGCACGCACGCCCTCGTTGGAGATGTGTCGGTAGCCCGGCAACTCGTGGGGGAACGAGCCCATGTCGCACGAGCCCTGCACGTTGTTCTGTCCGCGCAGTGGATTCACCCCTACCCCTTCACGGCCGACGTTGCCGGTGGCCATGGCCAGGTTGGCGATACCCATCACCGCGGTACTGCCCTGGCTGTGTTCGGTCACGCCCAGCCCATAGTAGATGGCCGCGTTGCCACCAGTGGCGTACAGCCGCGCCGCAGCGCGGATCTGCTCGGCAGGAACGCCGCACACCGGTCCCAGTACCTCGGGGGCGTTTTCCGGCAGTGCGACGAAATCACGCCAGCGGGCAAAGTCCTCACCTTCGCAGCGCGCATCGATGAAGTGCTGAGCCAGCAGGCCTTCACTGACGATCACGTGGGCCAGGGCGTTGAGCATGGCGACGTTGGTGCCAGGGCGCAGTTGCAGGTGCAGTTCGGCGCGGGCGTGTGGCGAATCGACCAGGTCGATACGCCGTGGATCGATGACCACCAGCCGCGCGCCCTCACGCAGACGGCGCTTGAGTTGCGAGGCGAACACCGGGTGGGCGTCGGTCGGGTTGGCGCCGATCACCAGGATCACGTCAGCCTGCATCACCGAGTCGAAACTCTGGGTACCGGCAGACTCGCCGAGGGTCTGCTTCAGGCCATAGCCGGTAGGCGAATGGCAGACCCGCGCGCAGGTGTCGACGTTGTTGTTGCCGAACGCCGTGCGCACCAGCTTCTGGACCAGGTAGGCCTCTTCGTTGGTGCAGCGGCTGGAGGTGATGCCGCCGATCGAATCACGCCCGTACTTGAGCTGGATACGGCGGAACTCGCTGGCGGCGTAGGTCACGGCCTCGTCCCAGCTGACCTCCTGCCAAGGGTCTTCCAAGCGCTTACGGATCATCGGTTTGGTGATGCGGTCGGGGTGCGTCGCATAGCCCCAGGCGAAACGACCTTTGACGCAGGCGTGACCATGGTTGGCGCCGCCGTTCTTGTCCGGGACCATACGCACCAACTGGTCGCCCTTCATCTCGGCGCGGAACGAGCAGCCGACACCGCAATAGGCGCAGGTGGTGATCACAGCCCGCTCGGGCTGGCCGATCTGGATCAGGCTCTTCTCGCTGAGGGTCGCAGTCGGGCAGGCCTGCACACAGGCACCGCAGGATACGCACTCGGAGGAAAGGAAATCATCACCTCCGGCCGCCGCCACCCGCGACTCGAAGCCGCGCCCGGTAATGGTCAGGGCGAAGGTGCCCTGGATGTCTTCGCAGGCGCGCACGCAGCGGCTGCAGACGATGCATTTGCTCGGCTCATAGTCGAAGTACGGGTTGGACACGTCCTTCTGTTCGGCCAGGTGATTGGCGCCGTCATAGCCATACCGCACCTCGCGCAGGCCGACCTGGCCAGCGACGGTCTGCAGCTCGCAGTTGCCGTTGGCCGAGCAGGTCAGGCAGTCCAGCGGGTGGTCGGAGATGTACAACTCCATGACATTACGTCGCAGGTCGGCCAGGCGCGGCGTTTGCGTGCGCACCACCATGCCTTCGCTGACCGGCGTGGTACATGAAGCCGGGTAGCCGCGCATGCCGTCGATCTCGACCATGCACATGCGGCACGAACCAAAGGCTTCCAGGCTGTCGGTGGCGCACAGTTTGGGGATGCTGGTGCCGAGCAGCGCCGCGGCGCGCATCACCGAGGTGCCGGCCGGCACGCTGATGCTGCGGCCATCGATGTTCAGGTTGACCTGCACGTCGCTGTCACGGGCCGGCGTGCCCAGGTCGGTCAGGGGGTCGAAATAATTGATCACTGCGCGGCCTCCTTGGTGGTCAGGCCAAAATCGGCAGGGAAATACTTCAGTGCGCTGGCCACCGGATAGGCGGTCATACCGCCCATGGCGCACAGCGAGCCGTACTGCATGGTGTCGCACAGGTCGCGCAGCAGCAGGGCCTGGTCATGGCGCTCAGCCAGATCGTCGCTGGCGATCAAGCGATCCACCACCTCCATGCCCCGGGTCGAGCCGATGCGGCACGGCGTGCACTTGCCACAGGACTCCTCGGCGCAGAACTGCAGGGCAAAGCGGGCCATGCTGGCCATGTTCAAAGTGTCGTCGGCCACCACCACGCCGCCGTGCCCGAGCATCGCACCGATGGCCGCGAAGGCCTCGTAGTCCAGTGGTGTATCGAAATGGCTCGGTGGCACCCAGGCGCCCAGCGGGCCACCCACTTGTGCGGCTTTCAGCGGCCGGCCGCTGGCAGTGCCGCCGCCATAGTCTTCGACCAGCTCGCGCAGGGTCAGGCCAAAGGCGCGCTCCACCAGACCGCCATGGCGGATGTTGCCGGCCAGCTGGAACGGCATGGTACCCAGCGAACGGCCCATGCCGAAGTCACGGTAGTACGCCGCGCCCTTGGCCAGGATGATCGGCACCGAGGCCAGGGTGAGCACGTTGTGCACCAGCGTCGGCTGCCCGAACAGGCCTTCGAGCGCCGGCAGCGGGGGCTTGGCGCGAACGATGCCACGCTTGCCTTCGAGCGATTCGAGCAGCGCGGTTTCCTCGCCGCAGATGTAGGCGCCGGCCCCTACCCGCACTTCCAGGTCGAAGGCCTGGCCGCTGCCGGCGACATCGCGGCCCAGGTAGCCGGCGTCGCGCGCGATCACCAGGGCCTGTTCGAGCGCGTGGATCGCATCGGGGTATTCCGAGCGCACGTAGATGTAGCCTTTGTCGGCACCGACCGCGAGGCCGGCGATGATCATCCCCTCGATGAGCAGGAAGGGGTCGCCTTCCATCAACATGCGGTCGGCAAAGGTGCCGGAATCGCCTTCGTCGGCGTTGCACACCACGTATTTCTGCCCGGCCACGGCGTCACGCACGGTGCGCCACTTGATGCCGGCTGGAAACGCCGCGCCGCCACGCCCACGCAAGCCTGAATCGAGCACGGCGGCGACCACCTCGGTGCCGCTCTGGGCAACAGCATTTGCCAGACCGGCGAAGCCGCCATGGGCGCGGTAGTCCTCCAGCGACAGCGGCCGGGTGATGCCGGCGCGGGCGAACAGCAGGCGCTGCTGGCTCTTGAGGTAGGGAATCTGTTCTACCGGCCCCAGCGCCAAAGAGTGGCCGCCTGGCTGGCCGCTCAACGCATCGAGCAGCCCCGGCACGTCTTGCGCAGTGACCGGGCCAAAGCCCATCCGACCTTCCGCGCTGTCACATTCCACCAGCGGCTCCAGCCAGTACAGGCCGCGCGAACTGGTGCGCTGGATATCGAGAGGCAACTGACGCCGCTCGGCTTCGCGCTGCAAGGCGCTGGCGACCTGGTCGGCACCCACCGCACGGGCGACTGAATCGCAGGCAATGAACACCTTCAGCATGCTTCGTCCTCCAGACAAGCGTTAACCAACTCACGCAGGCGCTCGGGGGTCAGGCGCGCATGGACCTGGCCGTCCAGTTCCAGCGCCGGCGAGCAGGCACAGGCGCCCAGGCAGTAAACCGGCCGCAGGCTGATGGCCCCATCGGCGCTGGTGCCGTGATCGTCCAGCACCAGTTGTTCACGCAGCTGCGCGGCCAGCGCCTCGCTGCCACGGCTCTGGCAGGATTCGGCGCGGCACAGACGCAGGGTGTGGCGAGCAGGTGGTTGGGTGCGGAAGTCGTGATAGAAGCTGATCACCCCGCGGACTTCGGCGAGGCTGAGGTTCAGGGCATGGGCGATATCGCCCACAGCGGCATCGGGAATGAAACCGATGGCATCCTGGATGGCGTGAAGGATCGGCAACAAGGCGCCGGGCTTGCTCTTCTCTCGGTCGAGGATGAGCTGGATTTCTGGCAGGTACAGCAATTCATCAGGCATACAGCGGACCTCGGCATCACGGACCCTGCCTGAATTGTTGTGGAGGGCAGGTATCCGGCGTGTTCTGCTGCGGCACGCTGGTCACGTCACGGATACGTGGTAGCGGCCTCCTTGCACCTGGCCGTGCGTCTGCGCGCACTGGGTCCAGAGGCATCGAGTAAGCATGGCACTTGTATGGCCGAAAGGTTGTGTGCGAGCGACCAAGCGCATCCTGAAACCGACCAGAGCACCGGCGAAGATCAACGTGCCTGCAGTGGTCCAAATCGGCTGCTGCCCTGACGATCTGCTCCCAGCTGACAGAAAAGTAATGCAGCACTCAGCTGGCTGACAGCCTACCCCGCTTAGCCTGGGTCCGATCTGCACCTACCAGCGAATGGACACCAGGGCATGTACAGCACCACCACACGACGCCGTTTCGTCAAAGGCCTGGCCGCTACCGGCCTGTTGACGGGCCTGGGACTATGGCGCACGCCGGTCTGGGCCCTGACCAGCCCTGGCCAGCCGACCGTGCTGAGCGGCAGTGACTTCGATCTGTTCATCGATCAGTTACCGGTCAACATCACCGGTGCCGCGGGCACCGCCATGGCCGTCAACGGCGGATTACCCGGGCCGACGCTACGCTGGCGTGAAGGTGACACCGTGACCCTACGCGTGCACAACCGCTTGCGCCAGGACACCTCCATTCACTGGCACGGCATCCTGCTGCCGGCCAACATGGACGGCGTGCCTGGCCTGAGCTTCCACGGCATCGCCCCGGATGGCCTGTACGAATACCGCTTCCAGGTCCGCCAGAGCGGCACCTACTGGTACCACAGCCATTCGGGACTGCAGGAGCAGCTCGGCGTGTATGGCGCGCTGGTGATCGATGCCAAGGTGACCGAGCCCTTCAGCTACGAGCGCGACTATGTGGTGCTGCTGAGCGACTGGACCGACGAAGACCCGGCACGGGTCATGGCCAAACTCAAGAAGCAGTCCGACTACTACAACCAGCACAAGCGCACACTGTTCGATTTCGTCGAAGACGTCAGCGACAAGGGCTGGGCCGCGACCCTCGCCGATCGCAAGATGTGGGCCGAAATGAACATGAGCCCCACCGACCTCGCCGACGTGAGCGGCGCTACCTACACTTACCTGATGAATGGCCAGGCCCCTGATGGCAACTGGACCGGCCTCTTCACCCCAGGCGAGAAAGTCCGCCTGCGACTGATCAACGCCTCGGCCATGACCTACTTCGACGTCCGTATTCCGGGGTTGAAAATGACTGTGGTCGCTGCAGATGGCCAGCACGTGGAGCCGGTGTCGGTCGATGAGCTGCGCATCGCCGTGGCGGAAACCTACGACGTCATCGTCGAGCCGCAAGACGCCCAGGCCTACACCCTGTTCGCGCAATCCATGGACCGCACCGGCTACGCCCGCGGCACCCTGGCTACCCAGCCAGGCTTGCAAGCCCCGGTGCCAGCGCTCGACCCACGCCCGCTGCTGTCGATGAGCGACATGGGTATGGATCACGGCGACATGGCAGGCATGGACCACAGCCAGATGGCCGGCATGGAGCATGGCGACATGGGCGCCATGCAGTCCCACCCGGATTCGGAGAACGGCAACCCGCTGGTCGACATGCAGACGATGAACCCAACGGCCAAGCTCGACGACCCGGGTATCGGGCTACGGGACAACGGCCGCCGCGTTCTGACCTATGCGGACCTGCGCAGCGCCTTCGAGGATCCCGATGGCCGAGCTCCGGGCCGCACTCTCGAACTGCACCTTACCGGCCACATGGAGAAGTTCGCCTGGTCCTTCGACGGCATCAAGTTCTCCGATGCCGAACCGCTGCGCCTGCGCTACGGCGAGCGCCTGCGCATCACCCTGGTCAACGACACCATGATGACCCACCCCATTCACCTCCATGGCATGTGGAGTGATCTGGAAGACGAACACGGCAACTTCAAGGTTCGTAAGCACACGATCGACATGCCACCCGGCTCGAAACGCAGCTACCGCGTGACAGCGGATGCGCTGGGTCGTTGGGCCTATCACTGCCACCTGCTGTTCCACATGGAAATGGGCATGTTTCGAGAAGTCCGTGTGGACGAATGAACGGGAGATCCGAGATGAGCAAGCCAAGCGCACGTACTACCTTCTGCATGTCTGCCGCCCTGTTGGGCCTGCTGCTGGTGCAAGCCCCGGCGGCGTGGTCAGCCGACGCCACCCAGCCCGCCGAGCAAGCTGCACCGACAGCCCAACCCAACGCCGACGGCAAAGCCGCGATGGGCAAGCATGGCGCCATGCAGGGGATGGGCCATGGGTCCATGAAAGGCATGGATCATGATGCGATGAAGGGCATGGACCATGACGCCATGCAGGGCATGGATCACCGCAAGATGATGGAGTCGCAGGGCACCGACAAAGCACAGGCAGGGAAAAATGGCCAATAGCCTGACACGGCCCTCGCTGCTGGCGCTGTCGGTGTACCTCGGCACATTGAGTGCAACGCCGCACGTGGCGGCGCAGCCCATGGATCATTCGGCGATGGGGCACGAGGCGATGCAAATGGATCACGGCAGCATGGAAGGGATGGACCATTCCGGTATGCCCCCTGCCCCAGCGGCCGATGCTGCCACGAGCACCAGCCGCACGCCGATCCCGGTATTGACCGACGCCGACCGCCAAGCCGCCTTTCCACCGCTGGGCGGCCACCAGGTTCATGACCGCGCGCTCAACAGCTTTTTCCTGCTCGACCAGCTCGAATATCAGGATGCCGACGGAGGCAGCGCCCTGGCCTGGAAAGCCGAGGGGTGGATTGGCGGTGATGTCGACCGGCTCTGGTTGCGCAGCGAAGGTGAACGCACCGCAGGCGTCACCGAGGATGCCGAGCTACAGGTGCTGTATGGGCACGCCGTGAGCCCGTGGTGGGACGTGCTGGCCGGGGTTCGCCAGGACTTCAAGCCAGGCTCGCCACAAACCTGGGCCACATTCGGTGTCCAGGGCATGGCCCTTTATGGGTTCGAAGTCGAAGCCAGCGCATTCATCGGTGAAAACGGCCAGACCGCCGCGCGGCTGGAGGGAGAGTACGACATCCTTCTGACCAACCGTCTGATCCTGCAACCGACCTTCGAAGCCAACCTGTATGGCCGCAACGATCCGGCACGCGGGGTCGGTTCGGGCCTGGCCAATACCGAGGTCGGGCTGCGCTTGCGATACGAAATCGTCCGCCAGTTCGCGCCTTACATCGGCGTTACCTGGGGTCGGTCTTACGGCAAGACGGCGGATTTCGTCCGCGACGAAGACGGGGATGTCGAAGAAGCGCGATTCGTTGCAGGCATTCGCATGTGGTTTTGATCCCGCCACTGAGGGTCCAGCGCCTTGATCATGGCGTTTGGTGCTCCAAATGCCGGGCCGGGGGTGGTTCACGCGTTTGGTCTGAAACTGCCCACCGCCAATGGATCGAGCGCTGACAGCGAGGAATCTCAATTGAACACAGAACTTCCTGTGTCCACTTGAGGTACGCGATCATGGCTAACGATCAAGACAATGGCAGAACCCAGGGCGATCATGTCCGGACTGACAAGGGTGATGCGGGCCAGAAAGGACGCCAAGGCTCCGGCGAGGACATGTCCCAGGGACAACAGGGCGGTCGGCAATCTGGGCAGAAGCCCGAAGACGGGATGAACAAGGATTGGCAGCAAACCTCGGAAACCGAGCGGCAAGGTGGGCATGCCGGTGGCAATCAGCGCGACTCGCAAAAGCCTGCGGATGAGGGCCGCATGGGTGGCCAGCACACGCCGGGCGGTAACCAGCCGCAGGACAAGGACCGCTGATCCCCGCGCGCTTGGCAGCGAGGCGGCGCGAGCTGACTCGGTGCTGAGTGGGCGATGAGACGCCGGTTGTGAAAAAAGCTGAGAATCACGGGATCGGGACTTTTCTTTCACTCATTTTTCACACCCGATGGGAGAACCTAGCCCTATCCCTACGTGTGATAGACCTTGCCCGCCTCGGCGGGCTTTCTTTTGTCTGGCGTTTGGGCTTTTATCAATAGCTCGCATAGGGCTCTGTCCAACCCTCACAAAGTCGTCGACCTCCCCAGCCGATCCAACTCGAACACCTTGCTGCGCTGCAGGCACTCGCGCAGGTAACTCGCCGCAGGCCCCGGTTGGCGCTTGCGATGCCACAGCAGGTCGACACCCACCAGCCAATCGGTGTGGGGGTAAGCCTCCAGTTGCAGTTCCACCAGTTGCCCAGTCGCCAACTCGCGCTGCACCAACTGGCGCGGCAGCGTAGCCCAGCCGAGCCCACCGCGAACCATTTCCACCAGCGCCAGGTAGCTCTCTGCCCGCCACACTTGACCGGCGCGCAGGTACTCGCTGCTCGGCAGCTTTTCGGCATGGGCGAAGAACGCCAACCGGCGATGGGCGTTGAGGTCGGCGAAGCTCACCGGGGACTGTCGCGCCAGGGCGAAATCAGGGTGGCAGACGTGGGTCATGATCAGCTTGCCTAGCTGCTGAAAGCCAAGTTCGGCGGGGTAGTCGGGCTGCGCGAAGGTCACCCCGAGATCGGCTTCACCGGTCAGGATCATTTCGCTGACATCGCCGTGCACCGGGTGGCGAATCAGCAAATCCACGAACGCAAACGCTGCGTCGAAGTCCTTTAAAGGCGGTATCAGCGGGCCATACGGCACTTCGATTGCCAGGGTCAGCGCCGCTTCCACCTCGCCCGCCAGGCTGTCGGCGCTGCCCTCCAGAGCGTAACAGCGCTCCAGAATACCCTCTGCCCGCAAAAGCAGTTTCTGCCCAGCGGCGGTCAAGCTGGGAATACGGCTGGAGCGATCGAACAGCTGCACCCCCAGGTCGGTTTCCAGGTTGCCGATGGCAGCACTCACGGTCGACTGCGTACGGCCCAGCCTGCGCGCTGCAGCAGAGAACGAGCCAGCCTGCACGGCACTGACGAAGACCTGCAACTGCTCCAGAGAAAAGCGCATCACCTGATCCTGTTCACGTCGATCGATCCATCGATATTAGCGATGGTTAATCATTTGCTCCATCGCTGATTTCACAGGATTCTGCCGCCAGACATCAGCGACAGCTGCCCCGCTTTCCTGCGCTGCCTGTCACTCCGGGCGCCACAACAAGAAAAAGAGCCGCACACCAGGCTGCACTTCAGGCTGCACTTCAGGAGAGTCACGACATGAGCCAACCTCTGATCCATCCAGTGGACGAAGTACTGCCCCCACGGGAGCTGTTCACCTTCGGCCTGCAGCACGTGCTGGTGATGTATGCCGGCGCCGTCGCCGTACCACTGATTCTGGGCAGCGCCCTCGGGCTGACCCAGGCCCAAGTGGTCACACTGATCAACGCCAACCTGCTCACCTCGGGCATCGCCACTCTGATCCAGACCCTCGGCTTGTGGCGCTTCGGCGCGCGCCTGCCGCTGATCCAGGGCTGTTCGTTCATTGCCTTGGCGCCGATGATCATGATCGGCAAGGAGTTCGGGCTACCCCACGTCTTCGGAGCGGTCATCGCCGCCGGAGCACTGACGATTGCCATCGCGCCATTGTTCAGCCGCCTGCTGCGCTTCTTCCCGCCCGTGGTGATCGGCAGCCTGATCACGGTCATTGGCATCTCGCTGATGCCGGCGGCGGCCATCTGGCTCGGCGGTGGCCAACCTGGGTCGGCAGATTTCGGCAAACCGGCCAATCTGATGCTGGGCATGGCCACGGTGGCCTTGACCCTGGTGATCCATGCACGCTTTCGCGGTTTTATCGGCAATCTCAGCGTGCTGCTGGGGCTGATCGTCGGCAGCCTGGTGGCGGCGGCCTGCGGCATGACCGACTTCAGCCGGGTGGGCGATGCAGCGTGGTTCGAGCTCAGCGCGCCCATGGCGTTCGGGGTGCCTGAATTCGCCTTCACGCCAGTACTGATCATGCTCCTGGCGATGCTGGTAATCATGGCCGAGACCACCGGCAACTGCCTGGCCATCGGCAAATTGACCGGCAAACCCACCGACCAGCGCACCCTTGGCAACGCCTTCCGCGCCGATGGTCTGTCGACCATGCTGGGGGGCGTGTTCAACAGCTTCCCTTACAACGCCTTCACGCAGAACACCGGTTTGATAGCGCTTTCCCGGGTCAAGAGCCGCTTCGTGGTCGCCGCCGCAGGCGCAATCATGGTGCTGATGGGATTGTTCCCCAAGCTCGGCGCACTGATCGCCAGCGTGCCGACGCCGGTGCTCGGCGGCTGCGCCATCGTGATGTTCGGCATGACCACCGTGGCCGGCATTCAGGAGCTGGCGCGGGTGCGCTTCGAGGGCACCCGCAACGGCCTGATCGTGGCGGTATCGGTCAGCATCGGCGTATTGCCCATGTCGATGCCAGCGCTGTTCGAGCATGTCAGCGGCCCCCTGAAGCTGGTGCTGGAAAGCGGCATCTTCCTCGCCGCGGTCAGCGCCATCCTGCTCAACCTGCTGCTCAACCGCGAGCCCGACGCCCATCGGCAGGACGCCGTCGATAGCAGCCCGATCAAGTGAGCCTTTTTTCACGCGCGCCGCTGGCGCGCTTTCCACTGCCTCCCAGGGAGAAACATCCATGACCTCAACCCCCCACAACGCCGGCCTATCCGAGCGGGACCTGGACCTGCTGCGCCAGTCGATCCGCCTGTCCGAGCAATCCCGCGAAGAGGGACGACACCCGTTCGCCGCCCTGGTCGCAGACGCCGAGGGCCGGGTCATCGCCAGCGCCGGCAACAACTCCATGCCGCCGGAGGGCGACCCGACCCAGCATGCCGAACTGGTTGCAGCGGCCCGCGCGGCCAAGCTGCTGACCCCGGAGCAACTGGCAAGCTGCACGCTGTACACCAGCGCCGAGCCTTGCTGCATGTGCGCCGGCGCGGTGTACTGGACCGGGATCGGCCGGGTGGTCTATGCGCTATCGGAACATGCGCTGCTTGGCTTGACCGGCGCCCACCCGGAGAACCCCACCTTCTCCCTGCCCTGCCGCGAAGTGTTCGCCCGCGGCCAGCGCATCGTGCAGGTGCATGGTCCGGTGCTGGAAGATGAGGCGGCCCGCGCTCACCATGGCTTCTGGGCATGAACGGCGGCGTCTCGCTGCATGTCGTCGACATTGCCAGCGGGCGCGCTGCCCAAGGGCTGCGCGTGAGCATCGCGGTGGTCGGTGGGGTGCCAATCGCCGAAGGCACCCTCGATGATCGCGGGCAATGGCCGGAACTGGCTGCGCTGAGTGAGCGGTTTGCTGTGGGCGTCTATGAAGTGCGTCTGCAGGTGGCGCAGTTCTATCGCCAGCTTGGCAGCGACTTGCCCGACGTACCGTTTCTGGACGAACTGGTGTATCGGTTTGGCATAGGGGATGCGCAGGCGCATTATCACTTGCCCTTCAAGATCACGGCCTGGGGGGTCAGCTGTTTTCGGGGAGGAGCTTGACCAGAAGCAACCCCTGGCGCTTGGGAAGCCTGGCTCAAGGCCGAGTGGAAATGGGCCTGACATTCAGATTGTTCCTATTTCTTGTAGGCCGTTTCCGAAACACACTTCCAGGCCGTTCGAGCCATTGCAGTGATTTGGTTTGCGCCCTAGTCTCGGATGGTCGTCGCAATACGGCGACCGGCTTTGACAGGCCGTCTAGGTTTGAACAACATGGCTCCGTCTTTATGGCGGCTGTGCATGGGGCACCTCTGTGTGCGCCGGAAATTGTTCTCCTAGCCGGTCTGTCAACCCATGTTCAGCTGCCACCCTCTGTTTGACAGCAGGCGGTGGTCGGCCTATCTAGGAGAACGAGAATGTTGAAGATAGTCCCCGACCCACCCCACCACCACCGCTCCCTCGACAGCCTGCTGATGCTGGCCACCCACGATTGGCTCGGCTCCGACGTTGCCCAGCAACGCCCAGCAGATTCACTGCAGCGCTAATCACCAAACCCGTTTCGCCTGAGCTGGCCTCATCGCCGGCAAGCCCGCGACCACCATCAGGCCGCCCAAGTCGAGAATACCGAGGCTGGGCCTGTAGGCGTGCGCTTGCCTTCGACAGACCGGGGCGTAGGGTCAGCTCAGGCACCTGGACGTTCAGGGAGAGAGAATGATGACCAAGGAAAGAGAAAAAACCACCGTCGGCGAAATCAAGTTCTACCAAGGGGAAAACCAGACCCAACCGTTGTTCTGCATCGAGCCGGGCATTCCCTGCCATTTCGCTCGGGAGCAGGCGTCGGAGCTGCTGGGCTATGCGCAGGAATTGACCTTGACCGGGCTGCTCGATGAAAAGCCGCATTTGATCTGGGCTTCGCATTATCTGGGGGCTTTGGCCAAGGCGCTGATGGATGATGCAGAGTTGGGGATGATGCGGTGAGTCCTGCAGCGGTGTGCTGACTGGGCCGGCCCTTTCGCGGGCAAGCCCGCTCCCACAGGTTCGGTGTGGGGGCTTAAAATAAGCTTTCCTGATAGACTATCGCCCCTTTTTCCATCTGCGCGGTGCACGCCGGGGCACGCTTTTGCCTCGGCAAACCGGGTTGGCTTTATGTGGATTTTTGCGACATCACCATGTTCGATTGCTACATGTGAGTAACCGAAGTGGTACACCAGCACAAACCGCAGCACAGCAGTAAACGAGAGAACCGAAATGCACCCGAAACCAGCAGAAGCCCCTGCAAACGTCGCCGATCCGGTCATCCGGAGGTTCTCCGTTGCGCCGATGATGGACTGGACAGACCGCCACTGCCGCTTCTTCCTGCGCCTGCTGTCCAAACACACCCTGCTCTACACCGAAATGGTCACCACCGGCGCCTTGCTGCACAACGACGCCCAGCGCTTCCTGCGTCACGATGTTTCAGAGCATCCCTTGGCCCTGCAATTGGGTGGCAGTGTGCCGGCTGATCTGGCCGCCTGCGCACGCCTGGCCGAGCAGGCTGGCTACGACGAGGTCAACCTCAACGTCGGCTGCCCCAGCGACCGGGTGCAGAACAACATGATCGGCGCCTGCCTCATGGCCCATCCGGGGTTGGTGGCAGACTGCGTGAAGGCCATGCGCGATGCGGTCTCGACGCCGGTCACGGTCAAGCACCGGATCGGCATCAATGGCCGCGACAGCTACGCCGAGCTATGCGACTTCGTCGGCCAGGTCCGCGAGGCCGGCTGTCGCAGTTTTACCGTGCATGCGCGCATCGCCATCCTCGAAGGCCTGTCGCCCAAGGAAAACCGCGAGATTCCACCGCTACGCTACGACGTGGCCGCACAGCTGAAGGCCGATTTCCCCGACCTGGAAATCGTCCTCAACGGCGGCATCAAGACCTTGGCCGAATGCCAGGCACATCTTGAAACCTTCGATGGGGTGATGTTGGGCCGCGAGGCGTACCATAATCCTTACCTGCTGGCCGAAGTGGACCAGCAGCTGTTCGCCAGCGACGCCGCCGTGGTCACCCGCAGCGAAGCCCTGGAACAGCTGCGACCGTATATCGTCGCCCACCTGCAAAGCGGGGGCGCCATGCACCACATCACCCGCCACATCCTCGGGCTGGGCCAAGGCTTCCCGGGGGCGCGGCGGTTCCGCCAGCTGCTGTCAGCGGACATCCACAAGGCGCCGGAGCCGCTGGTGGTGTTCGATCAGGCAGCCGAGTTGCTACAAGGGCGCTGACGGAACCCCGGGCGCGCTTTCGACTCGAAACCTCACTCCCACACCCCGCCCCGTGCTGGCCCTTGAGTGGCCGCCGGGGCTCGGGTAAGGTCGAATCATTGCACAGGACAGAGCACGCCCATGACCTCCAAGCTGGAACAACTCAAGCAGTTCACCACCGTGGTCGCCGACACCGGGGACCTGGACGCCATCACCCGCCTCAAGCCAGTCGATGCCACCACCAACCCGTCCCTGTTGCTCAAGGCCGCGGCCATCCCTGGCTATGCCGACTTGCTCAAGCAGGTCAAAAGCGACGCCAAGGGCAATGTCGACCTGGCCTGTGACAAATTCGCCGTGGCCGTCGGCGCGGGTATTCTCAAGGTCATCCCAGGGCGCATTTCCACCGAGGTGGATGCCCGCCTGTCCTTCGACGAACCGGCCCTGTTGAACAAGGCCCGCCAACTGATCGATCAATACGAACAAGCTGGCATCGGCCGTGATCGCGTGCTGATCAAGCTGGCTTCGACCTGGGAAGGCATCCGTGCCGCCGAGAAGCTGGAAAAGGAAGGCATCCAGACCAACCTCACCCTGCTGTTCTCCTTCGCCCAGGCCCAGGCATGCGCCGACGCCGGGGTGTTCCTGATTTCGCCATTCGTGGGCCGCATCTACGACTGGTACAAGAAGAGCACCGGCCAGGAGTACGTGGGCGCCGAAGATCCGGGCGTGCAGTCGGTCACCCGCATCTACGACTACTACAAGACCAACGGCTACGACACCGTGGTCATGGGCGCCAGCTTCCGTAACATCGGTCAGATCGAACAGTTGGCCGGCTGCGACCGCCTGACCATCAGCCCTGAGCTGTTGCAACAGCTGAGCGACGATCAGGGCGAGCTGCCTCGGGTACTCAAGCCAGGTAACGCCGGTGAGGCCAAGCAGGTACTCAACGAGAGCCAGTTCCGCTGGGCGATGAACGAGGACGCCATGGCCACCGACAAGTTGGCCGAAGGTATCCGCCAGTTCGCCCGGGACCAGGAAAAACTCGAGAAGCTGATGGCCGACAAAGCCTGATACACATCCGGTTTGCCTGACGGGCGGGAAATGTTCAGCATTTTCCGCCCGTTTCGTTTGTGCACGACGCGTTCGAGCCAGCCCTACAGAAACGCCCGTCAGTCATGAAACGGCGCCAGACCTGTGGGAGCGGCGGTTCGGCGCCCCGGCTTGCCCGCGAATGGCCCACCATGCCACCAGAGCTGTCGATGACCTTGTCCTCTTCTTTGCCCCTCGTTCTCGCCGGCCCAGTGCTACGCCGCCTGGAGCCGCAACGCCTGGCCATCTGGCTGGTCGCCACGCAGCCCGAGCCGCCCACCTTCAGCATTGACCTTCCTCAGACGACACCGGAGGTCCATTGCCAGACCTTGCCGATCGGCACGCAGGCCTTCGTTCACTTGCTCGACGTGCATTTCAGCCGGCCCCTGCCCTCGGATGTCGCGGTGGAATACGATGTGCGTCTGGCCGGCCAGGGTATCGCCGAGTGGGCGCCGCACCTGCTCTATCCCGGCCAGCAACGCCCCAGTTTCGTACTGCGCGGGCGCCTTGACCAGTTGCTCCACGGCTCATGCCGCAAACCGCATCATCCAGCGCGAGACGGCATGCTCTGCGCCGACCGATTGCTGCAGACCTGCCCACGCCCTGAACAACGCCCAGCCCTGCTGATGATGAGCGGCGACCAGGTCTACGCCGATGACGTCGCAGGGCCGATGCTCTGCGCCATCCATGGGCTGATCGCCCGCCTGGGGCTGTTCGAGGAGCAACTGCAAGGCGCACGGGTCGCCAACAGCGCCGACCTGTACAACCACCCTGCCTGCTATTACCACCGAGCCGACCTGCTGCCCGCCCAGGCCCGAAACGAAAGCCTGCGCGAGCGTTTCTTCGGCGGCAAACGCAAGCCGATATTCTCGTCCAGCAACGCCGACAATCACCTGGTGACCTTCGCCGAGGTCATGGCCATGTACCTGCTGGTCTGGTCGCCCATTCCCTGGCGCCTGGTGAGCCTGGACATGCCGGCAGGCCTGAGCCGGGAGCGGCAGGTGCGATATCGCCAGGAACTGCCGCTGATCGAGGCCTTCGCCGCCGACCTCGGCCCGGTCGGCCGGGTAATGGCCCATCTGCCGTGCCTGATGATCTTCGACGACCATGACATCACCGATGACTGGAATCTTTCGGCGCAGTGGGAAGAAACCGCCTACGGCCACCCGTTTTCGCGGCGTATCATCGGCAACGCCCTGCTCGGCTATCTGCTGTGCCAGGCCTGGGGCAACGATCCAGACAGCTGCCAGCCACTGGTGCAGCGCTACCAAGCGCTGGCGGCGGCGCCCCTGGCCCGTGACGAACAGGATGCACTGATCGATGACCTGCTCGGCTTCCAGGGCTGGCAGTTCAGTTTACCGACGCAACCGCCGCTCCTGGTGCTCGATACCCGTACCCGCCGCTGGCGCAGTGAAAGCGATTTGGCAAAGCCTTCTGGACTGCTGGACTGGGAAGCGCTGACCGAACTGCAACATTCGCTGCTCGACCACCCTTCGGCGGTGATCGTATCCCCGGCGCCGATCTTCGGGGTCAAGCTGATCGAAACGGTGCAGCGGGTGTTCAGCTGGCTTGGCTATCCATTGCTGGTGGATGCGGAAAACTGGATGGCGCATCGCGGCGCGGCGCAGGTCATTCTCAACATCTTCCGCCATTCGCGCACCCCAGGGCACTACGTGATTCTGTCCGGGGACGTGCACTATTCGTTCGTCTACGAAGTGCTGATCCGTCACCGGCAACGTAACCCGCACCTCTGGCAGGTGACCAGCAGCGGGATCAAGAACGAGTTTCCCCGGCGCCTTTTGGATGTGCTGGACCGCTTGAACCGCTGGCTGTACTCGCCGCGCTCACCGTTGAACTGGTTCACCAAGCGCAGACAGATGGAGGTGGTGCCGAGAACACCGAGCCATCGCCAGGCAGGCGAACGTCTGTGGAACAGTGCGGGGTTGGGACAGGTGTTTTTCGATGAGCAAGGGCGACCAGCGCGGGTGTATCAGCTGAATGCGGATGGGCGGGAGGCGACGGAGTTCGTGAAGCCGGAGTGATTCGGCGGGATGTGTCGGGTATTTTCTGGCCTCTTCGCGGCGGTTTGGCGCGAAGAGGCCGGTACAGACTAGCGCTCAGGTACGCTCCAGCGCACTGACCAGATCATGGAACGCCTCGCGGTTGGAATCGTTCAAGCCCATGAGGATCTTGTGCGCCTCCAGCACCTTCGAACGCACCACCTCTTCGTTCTGGTCCTGGGAGGGTAGGTCGGTCAGACATTCCGGGCACGGCACCGGACGGTCGACGATATTGAACACCTGATCGAAGCCCATCGACTGCAGCAGGCGAGAAATATCCGGGTTGGTGGTCACCACGGTTGGCAGCAGGCCAACCTTCTGCCGCGACAGGATCGACAGCTTGGCCAGCAGACCCAGCGTCGTGCTGTCGATGCTTTCAGTTTCGGTCAGATCGATGACGATCGCCGAGAAGTTCAGCGCAGTGAAGATCTTCTCGATCGTCGCATCCAACGCCGAACACAAGGTCAGGCGCACTTCACCGACGAACTTCAGTACGAAGGTGCCGCTCTGCTCGGCGAACTGGATTCTACCGGTACTCATTGAAGGTTCCTGCTTAACACCAATAGGGCGATATCATCCGGCATCTCCCCAAGCGTAGCCAATCCAAAACGTTGTCGCAGCCCATCCAGGCTACCACCCGCGGCCTTGACGATGTCCGGCAAGGCGGCCTCTTTATCTTTGAGCGTGTCCCCTGGCAAAAGGTCCAGGATGCCATCGGACATCAGGCTCAAGCTGAATCGCTCTGGCAGCTCGATGACCTGGTCCTGGTACGCCGCCTCGTCGAACAGACCCACCGGCAGGCCACGGCCTTCGAGGTAACGAGCCTGGCCCGGGGTGTACAGCACCGGCAGTGGTAGATGGCCACCCACGGCGTAGGTCAGCAGGCCGGTTTCTTCGTCGATCACGCCACCGACCATGGTCACATGCTTGCCCAACTTGCAGTTGATCAGCCCGCGATTGATGTGGCTGAGCACCTCCGAGGGCTTGAATTCGCGCATCTTGCCGCTGCGCTTGAATTCGAACAACAGCCGGGTGGTCATGAACTTCAGCAGCACGGTGACGAAGGCCGACGACGCGCCGTGCCCCGATACGTCTGCGAGGTAGAAGGCGATACGCCGCTCGTCCACACGGAAGTAGTCGGTGAAGTCGCCCGACAGGTACAGCGACGGGATGATCTGGTGCTCGAAAGCGAACCCGCCCGCACTCCAGGGGCTCTCCGGCAGCATGTTCATCTGGACCTGGCGCCCGGCGGTCTGGTCCTCCTGCAACAGGTGCAGGCTGGCCTCCAGCTCACGATTGGCGGCCTCGAGCTTGTCGCGATAGCGCTGGTTTTCCAGCACCAGACGCGAACGGTCGAGGGCACGACGCACCGAATGCTCGAGCACGGCCAGGTCTTCCAGCGGCTTGATCAGGTAGTCGGCAGCACCGAGGCGCAAGGCCTCCACCGCGTCGCTCATCACCCCGGCACCGGAGACCACGATCACCGGCAACTGCGGCGCACGCTCGCTGATCTGGCGGATCAGTTCGAGGCCGCCCATCTGCGGCATGCGCAGATCGCAGATGACGAGGTCGGGCTGGTGTTCTTCGAAGACCTGGAGCCCCTGCTGGCCGTTACCGGCCTGGAGGACGCTGAAGCCACTGTCTTCCAGATAGGCGGCGAGGCTAGCACGGACCACGTCGTCATCATCGATGATCAGCAGCGTTGCACTGATTTTCTGCATGTGGGCGAACGGCGCCGATTTGGGTTGGTGCAGCGACGTCTGCAAAGCTGACATCCGACTGCTGGGATACTCTGTAGTAACACTCTACTTGAGTTGTAGGCCAAGAAGATGGGCCAGGCAACCGGCAGAGGCACCTTGTAAGGCGCAGACGGTACTCCCATCCGCGGGGCGTTTCAAGCATACGTCGGTCGAGCTCGCTGCACTTTACAGGGCAAATCACCGGGAGTTATAAGAAAGCCGACCAGCGCAACCTGATGGGAAGGACGCAGCATGCCTCAGACGCCCTCCAACCACAGCGAGAAACGCGATTTCATCCGCATGCGCATCGACACCGAGGTCACCCTACTGCACGCCGGCCAGGTGATTACCGCGATGTGCCTGGACCTCTCCAGCGGTGGCATGCAGGTGCACGCACCGCAGCGCTTCCAGGTGGGGGATTCGCTGGATGTCCATATCGACTCCGAACACCCGGCCCTCAAGGGGCTGCGCGCCAGTACCGAAGTGGTTTGGATTGCGGACCAACCCGGTGGGCAGCAGAAACTCGGCCTGCGTATCTTGGCGATGCACTGATCTGTAACTGGAAGTATCTGTTGCCTGCGGCGACCTCATCGCCGGCGAGCCGACGATGAGGCGGGAGGATCAGAAGTCGTCTTCGACTTCGCCGTCCTTGACCTTGAACTCGCGGTTCTGCAGGTAGGCATTGCGGATGAAGATGTACTTGTCACCCTGGATGAGCTTTTCAGCCGACAGCAGGCTGGCACGGGTGTCGATCACGTCCAGCGCGAAGATCGAATTGCGCGTGGGCACGTGGTCGATGTAGCGGTAGGGCTTGGTGTAGGTGTCCGGATACTTGGCCAGGCCGTCACGCACGGTGCTCGGACCGAGCAGCGGGATGACCACGTATGGGCCGCTTGGCAGACCCCAGTAGCCCAGAGTCTGGCCGAAGTCCTCGTCGTTGCGCTGCAGGCCCATCTTGGTACCCACGTCGAAGAAGCCGCCCAGACCGAAGGTGGTATTGACGATCAGCCGCGCAGTGTCCACGCCCGCTGCATGAGGCTTTAGCTGCAGCAGGTCGTTGGCGAGGTTGGTGACATCGCCGAGGTTGCGGAAGATGTTATGGATACCATCTTCGAGGAACTGCGGAGTCACCGCCTGATATCCCTTGGCCAGCGGCTTCAGGGCATAGGTGTCGAGAGTATCGTTGAACTTGAAGATCGGTCGGTTGACCGCCTCCCAGGGATCCTCCTCGGTGGCCGCCTGGGTCGCCGCCACAGGTGCCAGCAGCAGGCTGGCACACACACAGGCCTGGGTGACTCGCTCGATCACACCGGCACCGATCCTACGCATAGATGTCTCTCCATCGAAATTCTCGGCCGCAACGCGCATTGGCACGCCGCTGTACGGCGGCAAGTATAAAGACTTGCGGGCTGCTGCGCAGCTTCGCACAGTATTGATCAATTTTCCGTGAATACCCGTCGCCGTCATCGCCTGGTAACAATACCGCCATAGTCTGCGGACTATTTGGGGGAAGCTGCCATGCTCGACGCGCCCGCCTTCACCGCCGTGCTGTTCGGTCTGCGCGGTTGCCTGGTCCAGGCTGCCGACGGCAGCCCTCAGCCCGCCCCAGGTGCACTGCAGGCCTTGAGTGGACTGCGCCGGCGCCAGGTACCCTGCATCTGGCTGGACGACCAGCCCAGCGCACAGAGCCAGCACCTGGCCAGCGTGCTGCCGCAATGGCTGCCTGGGCACAGCGTCAACGGGGTGCGCTGGCCGGCACCGAACGCCTGCTGGCAGGCCTTGATGAGCCTGGACAGCCAGAAACTGGACGGCTGCGTGCTGGTCAGCGGCGAACCGCGGCTGTTACAGTCGGGGCTCAATGCCGGGTTGTGGACGGTCGGGCTGGCGGCCTGCAGCCCTGGCTGCGACCTGTCCTCCAGCGCCTGGCAGGCCATGACCGCGCAAGACCAGGAGCTGGCGCGCGGCAAGGCGACCCTGGAGCTGTTCCGCCTGGGCGTGCACTCGGTGATCGACCACCTCGAAGCGCTGGACACCTGTCTGGCGGACATCGCCCAGCGCCGGCGCAAGGGCGAAAAACCCTGACACAGCCCCGTTGATCCGGATCATGCAAAGCGCTGTCGAGTGGATTACGCTGAAAGCAGGCCAGAACCTTTGCAGTGTCGCTGAGGTCCATGGCTTGCCAAGTCATTGATGGAGAACTACCAATGCCTGCCCGCGAATTGCAAGAGCGTTTGAATAGCCTGCGCGAGCAACTGGATCGAAACGTGCCGCTTTCCGATGAAGAACTGGCCGCCCTGCACGAGGAGGCCAGGCAAATCGAAGCGCAGCTCAAGCTCGAGGAAGCCACGCCGGACAACAACCTGGTGGATGGAGTCAATCTGGCCATCGAGCGCTTCGAGGCCGAACATCCCGACCTGACCGCCACCCTGCGCAGCATTGCCAACTCGCTGCACAGCATGGGCATCTGAAACACCGCATCTACACACCTGGCGCCGCTGTGCGGCCCAATCGCCGGGACCCCGGCGAACGGGCCGTGCAAAAGCCCTCAGCTATTTACTGGCGAACCAGGCGCAGATTGGCCGGAGTGATCGCCCCGGTGCTGCGATACGGATTGATATCCAGCCCCCCACGGCGCACATAACGCGCGTACACCGTCAGGTGTTCTGGCTGTAGCAGGTTCTTCAAGTCCAGGTAAATCCGCTCCACGCACTGCTCATGGAAGTCGGCATGCTGACGGAAGCTGATCAGGTAGGTCAGCAGGCTGGCATGGTCTAGCGCCCTGCCCTTGTACTCCACCACCACACTGCCCCAGTCAGGCTGACCGGTCACCGGGCAGTTGGATTTGAGCAGGTGGCTGTGCAGCGTCTCTTCGACCACCCGCTCGGGATTGCAATGCAAGAGCTCAGGCTGCGGCTGCTCGTAGTTGCTGATGGCCACGTCCAGGGCATCGATGCACTGACCCGGCAACGACACCACACCTTGCGCCTCGACCTCGGCCAGGGTCCGCACCTGCACGCCAACGGGCTTGCCGGCGGCAGCCGAGAGGTCTTTGACCAGGCACGCCTGCAATTCACCGATGGAAGCGAACACCGTTTGGTTCAGCGAATTGAGGTACAGCTTGAACGACTTCGATTCGATGATGTTGGGCGAGTCGGCCGGGATGGCGAACTCACCGATGGCCACCACCGGTTTACCGGACGGCAGCAACCACGAGAGCTCGAAGCAGTTCCAGTAATCGACGCCCTGCCAGGGCAAGGTCTGGGCCGTGACGCCCAGCTCGGCCCATTTTGCCTCACGGGGGATCGGGAACAGCAGCGCGGGCGTGTAGGTGGCGATGTATTCGCTGGACTTGCCCAGCGGGGAGTGTTCGGCAGCGGGATGCATGGAAACTGACCTGAAGGTTCGGAAATACCCCTAGTCTACCGGTTTTACCCCCCACCTTGGAGGGCCGTTCACTCGATGGTCAGGGGCCCGACCATGCCCGCCTGGTAATGCCCTGGTACATTGCAGGCAAACTCGATGGGTGCCGAGGCGTGGAAGGTCCAGGTCAGTTCGGCGCGCTGGCCGGGCTGGACCAGCACGGTATTGCCGCCATCGTGGCCATGGGCCCCATGGTCCATCTGACCATGCTCCATCTTCCCGTGATCCATGCCGGCGTGGTTCATCTGGCCGCTGAACAGATGGCCCTGCATCGCGATCATCTGCTTCTGGTGCTCGGCATGCATGGCTTTGTCACCCAGGTTGAACTCGTGGGGTAACTGGCCTTCGTTGATCAGTACGAAGCGCACGGTTTCCCCGGCCCTGACCTGCAGAGCGCGAGGTTCGAAGGCGATGTCCTTCATGTGCACTTCCAGGGTACGGGTGGCCTTGCTGGCCGGGGCGGGCTCGCCGAAAGCGAACGATGCGCCCTGCCCGGCCCAGGCAGGCAAACTGGCCAAGGCCAAGGCGGTGGTGAAGAACAGGTGTTTCATGGCTGCTCCGAGCATGACGACAAATGAAGCCACTTTAGAAAGGCGCGTCTGGCACCAAGCTGACAAGCAGATTACAACTTTGTCAGCTTGGGCGAAGAGACGCATCGTCACGTATCATTTCAATCCCGAGACCAGCGCTACTCCTGTGGGAGCCGGAACATTTCATGAAACTGCTGATCGTCGAAGACCAGGCTCGCACTGGCCAATACCTGTGCCAAGGCCTCAGCGAGGCCGGTTTTGCCACCGAACTCGCCGCCGATGGCGACACCGGCCAGCACCTGGCACTCACGGGCGATCACGACCTGCTGATCCTCGACGTGATGCTGCCGGGGCGTAACGGCTGGCAGATCCTCCAGGCTGTGCGCGAAGCAGGCCTGGACACCCCGGTGCTGTTCCTCACCGCCCGCGATGCCGTGGCAGACCGCGTGCACGGCCTGGAACTGGGCGCCGATGACTACCTGATCAAGCCCTTCGCCTTTTCCGAGCTTCTGGCCCGCGTGCGCACCTTGCTGCGGCGCGGCACCAGCAACGGCCAGGACACCACCCTGAGCCTGGCCGACCTGCGCCTGGACCTGATCCGCCGCCGCGCCGAGCGCGCCGGGCAGCGCATCGACCTGACCGCCAAGGAATTCGCCCTGCTCGAACTGCTGCTACGTCGCCAGGGCGAAGTGCTGCCCAAGTCGCTGATCGCGTCACAGGTGTGGGACATGAACTTCGACAGCGACACCAACGTGATCGAAGTCGCTGTACGCCGCCTGCGCCTGAAGATCGACGACCCGCACACCAACAAGCTGATCCACACCGTGCGCGGCATGGGCTACGTGCTCGAAGAGCGCCAGGACTGATGCGCAGGCTATCGCTCGGCAACCGCCTGGCTTTGCTGTTCGCCGCCTGCACCGCCATCGTCTCGCTGGGAGCCGGCCTGCTGTTCAGCCACGCCAGTGCGCAGCATTTCATCGAACTCGACCAGCAACTGCTGGAATCACGGCTGTCGCAGTTGCGCAGCCAGTTGTCAGGCGTAGCCACTCTTGCGCAACTACAGCCCCGCTTGCCGGCTCTACGCCTTGAACTGGGCCATCAGGCCGACCTGGGCCTACGCATCCTGG
Organism: Pseudomonas putida; assembly: GCF_004357765.1. Classification (GTDB taxonomy): domain Bacteria; phylum Pseudomonadota; class Gammaproteobacteria; order Pseudomonadales; family Pseudomonadaceae; genus Aquipseudomonas; species Aquipseudomonas putida_U. The sequence continues at coordinate 118,496 of NZ_SMTE01000008.1, forward strand.
GCAGCGACGGCGCCCCTTGGTTCGACAGCCGCCAGGCCTTGCCCGAACCCGCTCCACCGGGCTTGGCAACCTTGCATGGCGAGGGTGTCGACTATCGCAGCCTGGTCGTGCCCCTCGATGCCGACGCACCAGGCTCGCCACGCCTGGCGCTGTACCTGGACATCACCCACCACCAGCATTTCCTCCAGGGCATGCAGCGCCTGATCTGGCTCACCGTTGGCCTGTCGGCGCTGGCCACTGCGCTGCTTGGCGCCTGGGCCGCACGTCGCGGGCTACGCCCTCTGCGGCAGATGGGCCAGGTGGCAGCCAGCGTCTCGGCGCGCTCGCTGACCACTCGCCTGCCTGACACCCAACTGCCGGAAGAGCTGGCGGAACTGGCCGCCACGGTCAACGCCATGCTGCAACGCCTGGACGACGCCTTCCAGCGCCTCTCGGCGTTTTCCGCCGACATCGCCCACGAGCTACGTACGCCGCTGTCGAACCTGCTGACCCACACCCAGGTGACCCTCACTCGCCCTCGCAGCCTCGAGGCGTACCGCGAAGCCCTGCACGACAACCTCGAAGAACTGCAAGGCATGGCGCAGATGGTCAACGATATGCTGTTCCTGGCCAAGGCCGACCATGGTCTGTTGGTGCCGGGGCAATCGACGCTGGCCCTGCACCAAGAGGTGGATGCCCTGCTGGAGTACTACACCCCGCTGGCCGAAGACGGCGAGGTGCAGCTGCGGCGCGAGGGCGAGGCGATGCTGTGCGGTGACCGCCATATGTTGCGCCGGGCGCTGTCCAACCTGTTGGACAATGCGCTGCGACATACCCCGGCCGGGGGACAGATTCGCGTGAGCCTGGCACCCGGCGTGCAGATCTGCGTGGCCAATACCGGCGCCGGGATCGACGCCGCCGCTATACCCCGCCTGTTCGATCGCTTCTACCGCGCAGACCCGGCACGGCAAGCAGGCAACAGCGAACACGCGGGGTTGGGACTGGCGATCACCCGGTCGATCGTGCAGGCCCACGGCGGGAGCATCCGGGCCGAATCCGAGGGCGGCTGGACCCGGTTCGTGATCGAGTTGCCGCAGCGACCGTGAAGCCTGGTGGTGACGACAGGCCTGAGGCCAACCTCAGACCGCCAGGCCGATCGCCGGCTGCACCTGCGAAGCCCGGTACGCTGGGTAGATCGTGGCCAGGAAGCTCATTACCAACCCGGCTACGCAGATCATCAGCACATCGCTACCCTGCAACTCCGACGGCAGGCTACTGATGAAATACACGTCCGAAGTGAAAATGTGCTGCCCAGTGACCCGCTCCAACCAGCCGACGATCTGGCTGACGTTCAATGCGGCGATCACCCCGAGCACCCCACCGATCAACGTGCCGACGATACCGATCAGGCTGCCCTGGACCATGAACGTGCCCATGATCTGTGCTGGCGTCGCGCCCAGGGTACGCAGGATGGCGATGTCCGGCCCCTTGTCGTTCACCACCATCACCAGGGTGGCGATGATGTTGAACGCCGCCACCGCGATGATCATCAGCAGCAACAGGCCAATCATGGTCTTTTCCATCTTCATGGCGCTGAACAGGCTGCCTTGGGTGTGCGACCAGTCATCGGCACGGTAGCCATCGCCCAGGCTCGCGGCAATCGCCTTGGACACCTGAGGTGCGGCATACAGGTCATGCAGCTTCAGGCGCACCCCTTGCACCTGGCCAGGCGCCCAGCGCTGCATCTCGCCGGCATCGGCCACATGGATATAAGCCTGGGAGCCATCGAGCTCGGCGCCCACCTTGAAGATACCGACCACGGTCAGACGCTGCATGCGTGGGGTGATGCCACCGGGTGCCTTGCTGATTTCCGGCACGATCAGGGTCAGCTTGTCGCCGGTGTTCAACCGGAAACGCCGCGCCGTCAGTTCGCCGATCACCACGCCATACTCACCTGGAACCAGCGCCTGCAGACGCCCTTGGACGATGTGCTGACCGACGATGGAGACCTGGCCTTCCTCGGCCGGATCGATGCCACTGACCTGGATCGGCTGCATCGCCCCCTTGTACGAGAGCATGCCTTCCATTTCGGTGATCGGCGCGGCGGCCATCACCGCCGGATTCTTCAACGCTGCATCGGCCACGTGGCGCCAGTCGGCCAGGGGCTGCTCGCCGAGAATACTGGCGTGCGGCACCAGGCCGAGGATGCGTGAACTCATCTCGCGCTGGAAGCCGTTCATCACCGACAGCACCACGATCATCGCCAGCACGCCCAGCGACAGGCCGATCATCGAGGTCATCGAAATGAACGAGATGAAGTGGTTGCGGCGCTTGGCCCGGGTATAGCGCGCGCCGATGAAGATGGGCAAGGGTCTGAACATGTACGAAAACACCCACTGTGAGAAAGGAACGGGGCGACGCAAAGCGCCCCGTGCAATCGATCAGATCGCCACCAGGTGGCCGTCGTCGAGCTTCAACACCCGGTCCATCTGACGCGCCAGGTTGAGGTCGTGGGTCACCACCAGAAAGGCAGTGCGCGACGCGCTGGACAGTTCCTGCATCAATTCCTGGATGCCTTGGGCAGTATGGTGGTCGAGGTTACCGGTCGGCTCATCGAGCATCACCAGGCCCGGCCGATTGACCAGGGCACGGGCGATCGCCACGCGCTGGCGTTCGCCACCGGAAAGCTCCGCCGGCTTGTGATTCAGGCGATGGCCCAGCCCTACCCGCTTGAGCAGCGCCTCGGCCCGCTCACGCGCTTCAGGGATCGGTGTGCGGCCAATCAGCAACGGCATGCACACGTTCTCGATGGCGGTGAATTCCGGCAGCAGGTGGTGGAACTGATAGACGAAGCCCAGCTCGCGGTTGCGCAGCAGACCGCGGGCGCGCTCGCCCAGCGCCGATAATTCCTCACCGGCCAACCAGACGCTGCCCTGGGTCGGCCGGTCGAGGCCACCGAGCAGGTTGAGCAAGGTGCTCTTGCCCGAACCCGAACTGCCGACGATGGCCACCCGCTCGCCGGCCTGCAGCTCGAGGTTGAGCCCAGACAACACCTGCACCGATTCCGGGCCCTCGTCGTAGGACTTGCCCAGGTTGCGGCAACTCAGAACGGCTTTATCACTCATGCGCGAATCACTCATAACGTAGCGCCTCTGCAGGCTGGGTGCGGGCCGCACGCCAGGCCGGGTACAGGGTGGCGAGGAAACTCAGGACCAACGCCGCAGCGCAGACCATGTACACGTCCTGGGCCTGGATCTGCGAGGGCAGGTAATCGATGAAATACACGTCGGCATTGAGGAATTTGTGCCCGATCAGTTTCTCGATGCCGGCGATGGCCGCACTCACGTTGAGCGCGGCGAGGATGCCGACCACGGCGCCGATCAACGTGCCGATCACCCCGATCACGGTGCCCTGGACCATGAAGATCAGCATGATCTGGCCTGGTGTGGCGCCCAGTGTGCGGAGGATGGCGATGTCGCCGCGCTTGTCGTTGACCACCATCACCAGGGTGGAAATGATGTTGAACGCCGCCACCGCCACGATCAGCAGCAGCAACAGGCCGATCATGGCTTTTTCCATGCGGATGGCCTGGTACAGGTTGCCGTGGGTGCGGGTCCAGTCGCGGCTGTAGAACTCCTGGTCGCCCAGGTGCTGGGCGATGTCCCAGGCCACCCGTGGTGCCTGGAACAGGTCGTCGAACTTCAGGCGCAGGCCCTGGACCTGGTCGGGCTTCCAGCGGTGCAAGCGGGACAGGTCGGCGATGTTGGTCAGCCCCAGGTAGCCGTCGATCTCGCCGGCCCCCACGTGGAAGGTGCCGACCACGGTGAAGCGCTTCATGCGTGGGAACATGCCGGCCGGCGTGACGCTGACCTCCGGCGCGACGAAGGTGAGCTTGTCGCCGATGGCGACGCCCAGCTTGGCCGCGGCCTTGTCGCCGATCATGATGCCCCAGTCGCCCGGCGCCAGTTTGTCCAGGCCGCCTTGCAGGGTGAAGTTGTCGATGATCGAAACGTCATGCTCGCGGGCCGGATCGATGCCGTTGAGCAGCACCTTCTGCACCTTGCCGTCATGGGTCAGCAACCCCTGCATCTGGGTGTAGGGGGCCACCGCCAGCACGTGGGGATTCTGCTTTACTTGTTGGGCAAGAGTCGGCCAGTCGTCGATCGGCTGACCGCTCTCGAGCGTGGCGTGAGGGATCATGCCGAGCACGCGGGTACGCATCTCGTGGTCGAAGCCGTTCATCACCGACAACACCACGATCATCACCACCACGCCCAAGGCGAGGCCGATCATCGAGGTCAGGGAAATGAACGAGACGAAATGGTTACGGCGCTTGGCACGGGTGTAACGCGTACCGATGAATGCGAAAAGAGGTCTGAACATGTCGGGGCTTGTTCGGATGAAAGGGAACGTCCTTGTGGCGAGGCGCCTACGGCGGCTTTACACTCGGACCACCGCCGCTACCATGGGTTCGCCATGACGACATTAGACGAAGAAGATCGCCGCGAATACTACCGCATCGACGATAGGATCGCACTGGAAATCAGCCCCTTGAGCGCGGCCGAAGCCCTTGAAGCAGAACTGTTGCAGGATGATTCGCCGCTGTTCAACCTGCTCAGCGAACTACACCTCAGCGATTTCGAGTCGCAACACCTGCTGCGCCAGCTCAGCGACAAGGATCGCACCCTCGCCGCCTTCCTGCGTGCGCAGAACAAACGCCTCGATCTGCTCAGCGCAGTGGTCGCGCAATCCCTGCTCGGCACGATCGGCCAATTGCTGCCAGTGGTTATTTCCGAGGGTGGCATCGAGTGCACCCAAGCACAGCCGTTCACACCCGGCGCCGCGGTGAAAGTGAAGATGGTGCTGATGCCACGCGCCCACGGTCTGCTGCTACGTGCGCGCATCATCCACTGCGAGGCGCGCGACGATGGCCGCTTCGAGGTCGGTGCGGAGTTCACCGACATGACCGACGCCCAGCGCCAATTGCTGGCGCGCTATATCTTGCAACGTCAGCAGCAACAGCGGCGCCAGCAACTGGAAAACGACGAGCCCGCGTCCTGAGCCCCCACCCCATTGATTTTGAAGGAACGAACGTGACCCTGATCTACGGCCACCGCGGCGCCAAGGGCGAAGCCCCCGAAAATACCCTGACCAGCTTCCGGCAATGCCTGTCCCATGGCGTCGACCGCTGCGAGCTGGACCTGCACCTGTCGGCCGACAACGAGCTGATGGTGATCCACGACCCGACCCTCAAACGCACCACTGGCCGGCGCGGCAAGGTGGTAGAGCATTCGGCGGCAGACCTGGTGAACATCGATGCGCGCAAAGGCGGCCCGGGCTGGGTGCAGCCCTGCCCGATCCCGCGCCTGGAAGAACTGTTCCAGAAGTGCGACTTCCAGCATTGGCAACTGGAGGTGAAAAGCGCTTCGCGGACCCGCGCCGCCAGCACCGTTCTGGCGATTCGAGAGCTGGCCCAGCAATACGGTCTGCTCGACAAGGTCACCATCACCTCGAGTTCACGGGAAGTGCTCGGCGCGGCATTGGAGCTGGTTCCGGACGTGGCCCGTGGGCTGGTGGCCGAATACGCCTGGCTCGACCCACTGAAGGTCGCGCAGAACTATGACTGCCAATTGCTGGCCCTGAACTGGACCCTGTGCACGCCCGAACGCCTGATCAAGGCCCAGCGCCAGGGTCTGCACGTGTCGGTGTGGACGGTCAACGAGCCGGCGCTGATGCGCCGACTCGCCGACTTTGGCGTGGACAGCCTGATTACAGACTTTCCCGGTTTGGCCAAGACCACCCTCGGGTAGGGCTGAAATCGGTCTCCCCGACCGGCTCAGGCCACCGGCCGGAGCCGCTCAAAAAAGCCGGTTCAGGCCGTCGTAGGCAGCTACCCGATAGGCTTCGGCCATGGTCGGGTAGTTGAAGGTGGTGTTGACGAAGTACTTCAGATTGTTCTGCTCACCCGGCTGGTTCATGATCGCCTGGCCGATGTGGACGATTTCCGAAGCCTGGTAGCCGAAGCAGTGAACGCCGAGGATTTCCAGGGTTTCACGGTGGAACAGGATCTTCAGCATGCCTTGCGGCTCGCCAGCGATCTGCGCACGGGCCATGCTCTTGAAGAAGGCTTTGCCCACTTCGTACGGCACCTTGGCCTGGGTCAGCTCCTGCTCGTTCTTGCCGATCGAGCTGATTTCCGGAATGGTGTAGATACCGGTTGGCACGTCATCGACGAAGCGCCAGCTACCGTTGTCGACGATGCTGCCAGCCGCCGAGCGCCCCTGGTCATGGGCGGCACTGGCCAGGCTCGGCCAGCCGATCACGTCACCGGCGCCGTAGATGTTCGGCACGCTGGTGCGGTAGGCGCTGTCGACCTCGATCTGGCCACGGCTGTTGACCTTGATGCCGATGTTCTCCAGGCCCAGCTTGTCGGTGTTGCCGGTACGGCCGTTGCACCAGAGCAAGGCGTCGGCCTTGATCTTCTTGCCCGATTTCAGGTGCAGGATCACACCGTTATCCAGGCCTTCGACGCGCTCGTACTCTTCGTTGTGGCGCACGGTGATGTTGTTGTTGCTGAAGTGGTAACTCAGTGCCTGGGAGATTTCCGAGTCCAGGAAGCTCAGCAACTGGCCACGGTTGTCGACCAGCTCCACCAGCACACCCAGGCCGCTGAAGATCGAGGCGTATTCGCAGCCGATCACGCCGGCGCCGTAGACGATCAGCTTGCGCGGGGTGTGGCTGAGGCTGAGGATGGTGTCGCTGTCGTAGACGCGCGGGTGGTTGAAGTCGATGTCGGCCGGACGGTAAGGGCGCGAACCGGTGGCGATGATGATGTGTTTGGCATTCAGGCGCTCGACCACACCGTTGGCGCAGACCACTTCGATGGTCTGCTCGTCGGCGAAGCTGCCGGTGCCGACGAACACGTCGACACGGTTGCGGGCATAGTAGCCGGTACGCGAAGCCACCTGTTTGGAAATCACCTTCTCGGCGCTCTTGAGCACGTCGGGGAAGGAGAACCAGCGCGGTTCACCGATGGCCCGGAACATCGGGTTGGTGTTGAACTGCATGATCTGCCGCACCGAGTGACGCAGTGCCTTGGACGGGATGGTGCCCAGGTGGGTGCAGTTGCCGCCGACCTGACGGCGGCTGTCGACCATTGCCACCTTGCGTCCCGCTTTCGCGGCATTCATTGCCGCGCCTTCTCCGGCCGGGCCAGACCCCAGCACCACTACGTCGTAGTTGTAGACAGCCATGCGTACTCCTTCAGAACTGGCCCGCGGGCCACGGTCGCTCGCGGGACTCGATCATGCCGCCGCAGCGTCATGAGAAAATTCAGGTGCAGTCTAATCAAGCGTGAACGCCGCGCACATTAACCCTTGGTCGCGTCGTAGGCCAATTTTGCCTGCACTACATGTTCGTGTGCCCTACCCTGGCGCCGATCATACGTCCATGCACTTTCATTCGCCTTGCACCGCCCGCTCATACGCAGGCGTCGATCGGGAGACGAAGCCACCCTCGGCCCGAGTCACCAGCACTGCGGCCAGGTCATGGGCCAGGGCGAACGCCCAACCGCGCTCCGGCCCGAGGATCAAGAGCAGGGTCGAGTAGCCATCGGCCTGCAGCGCCGAGGCATCGAGCACGGTGACCGAGGCCAGCTCGTGCAGCACCGGTCGCCCGAGGCGCGCATCGAAGGTGTGCGAATAGCGCCGGCCATTCTCCTCGAAATAATGCCGATAGTCACCCGAGGTCGACACGGCAAGGCCGTTCAAGGCGATGATCTGGCGGGCCACCTGACGGTCCTCGCGAGGCAGCTCCAGGGCCACCCGCCACGGGCTGCCGTCGGGCTTGTGGCCCACGGCCTTGAGCTCCCCCGTGACTTCAGCGAGATAGCTGGCGATTCCCATGGCGCGCAAACGCTCGGCAACAAGGTCGACGGCATGCCCGGCGGCGATGCTGTTGAAATCCAGTTGCACCGGGGCGTCCTTGCACAACGCCTGGCCTTCGATGCGCAAGTGCTGGTAGCCCACGCGCTCGCGGGCCCTGGCCAGGGCCTGAGGGTCGGGCACCTGCTCATGGCGGGCCTGCGGACCGAAGCCCCAGAGGTCGAGCAGCGGCTCGACGGTGAGGTCGAACGCTCCGCCGCTCTGCTGCGCCAAGTGCTGGCCGAGTGCGACCAGCTCGAGCATGTCGGGCGGCATTGCCTGGCACTGATTGGCGGGGAGCTGGTTGAACTGGCTGACGGTGGAGTCGGCGCGGTAGGTCGAGTAATGAAGGTCGATGTCATGCAGGACGGTCTCGACCGCGGCTTGGACTTTGGCCGGGGCCGGGCCGCCGGGCTCGCGCACGTACTGGATGCTGTAGCTGCTGCCCATGGTCGGGCCACCCAGGCGCTCCAGGGTCGGGCCCTGGTCACAGGCGGTGAGGAGCATCAGGATGAACAGGAGAGTTATGCGCACGTTTGGAGTCCTGAGTGCTTGGCTGGGGTTTCCAGGTGTGGCGTAAATCGAGCGCCGCCTGCGCGGCGCTCGATCTAACAGGCGCCACACAACTTACTCCAGGCAAAAAAAACGGGAACCCGAAGGTTCCCGTTTTTTCATTGCCTTACAAGCGAATCAGCGTGGAAACGCTGGCGGGTTCACACCGGCCATTTCTTCCATCACACGAACCACCTGGCAGCTGTAACCGAACTCGTTGTCGTACCAGACGTACAGCACAACGCGGTTGTCGTTGCAGATGGTCGCTTCGGCATCGACCACACCGGCGTGGCGCGAGCCGACGAAGTCGGTGGAGACCACTTCCTGGGAGCTGACGTAGTCGATCTGCTTGTGCAGTTCCGAGTGCATGGCCGCCTGGCGCAGGTACTCGTTGATCTCGTCGCGGCTGGTGGCCTTTTCCAGGTTCAGGTTGAGGATGGCCATCGAGACGTTCGGCGTCGGCACGCGAATGGCGTTGCCGGTCAGCTTGCCCTTGAGCACCGGCAGCGCCTTGGCGGCGGCGGTGGCGGCACCGGTCTCGGTGATGACCATATTCAGCGGCGCGGCGCGACCGCGGCGGCTGCCCTTGTGGAAGTTGTCGATCAGGTTCTGGTCGTTGGTGAACGAGTGAACGGTTTCGACGTGGCCGTTGATGATGCCGAACTGGTCGTTGACTGCCTTGAGCACCGGTACGATGGCGTTGGTGGTGCAGGACGCAGCCGAGACGATCTTGTCGTCAGCGGTGATATCGCCGTGGTTGATGCCATGCACGATGTTCTTCAGCGCGCCCTTGCCAGGTGCGGTGAGGATCACGCGGTCGACGCCTTTGCACTGCAGGTGCTGGCCGAGACCTTCGGCATCACGCCATTTACCGGTGTTGTCGACCAGCAGGGCATTGTCGATGCCGTACTGGGTGTAGTCGATCGACGCCGGGTCGTTGGAGTAGATCACCTGGATCAGGTTGCCGTTGGCAGTGATGGTGTTGTTGGCTTCATCGACGGTGATGGTGCCATCGAACGGGCCGTGCACCGAGTCACGGCGCAGCAGGCTGGCGCGCTTGACCAGGTCGTTCTCGGCACCCTTGCGTACGACGATGGCGCGCAGGCGCAGGCCGTCGCCACCACCGGTCTTCTCGATCAGGATGCGTGCCAGCAGGCGGCCGATGCGGCCAAAGCCGTACAGCACGACGTCGGTACCCTTGCGGGCCGAAGCGTTTTGCTGGCCGACCACCTCGGCCAGTTCGTCACGCACGAACTGCTCGGCGCTGCGGCCGTTGCCTTCGAGCTTGAATTTGTTGGCGAGCTTGCCCAGATCGACCGAGGCGGCGCCGAGCTTCAGCTCGCTCATGGCCTTGATCAGGGGGAATGTTTCGTGAACGGACAGTTCGGTCTCATCGGTCTGGCGATGACGCGCAAAGCGGTGAGCCTTGAGGATCGAGATAACCGAACGGTTGATCAGGCTGCGGCCATAGATCGAGCTCACCACGTTGTTGTTGCGGTAGAGCTGACCGATAAGCGGGATCATCGCTTCAGCAAGTGCTTCACGGTCGATCCACTCACCAAGACACTGGTCGGGCTTCTGAGTCACGGGAACCTTCCACATGTAGGGACAGAAAAAAGGGGCTACATTATGACGCCCCGACGCGTAACCGGCAATGAGCGCCTGTCGCCAGCACCGCGCCCTACTGCCGTGGCCTTTGCAACCTGACAGCGGACCCCGGCACCGGTACAATCGGTCTCTTTGCCGCAACGCTTGGAGTCCAATCTCCCGTGTCAGTTCTGCGCCTACCGAAAATGTCGGCCACGGCCGGCAAACAGACCTGGGGCAACCTGCCTGGTGCCGCCCTCAGTCTCGCCATCGCCGAAGCCGCCAGCAACGCCGGCCGCTTCACCCTGTTGCTGACCGCCGACAGCCAGGCCGCCGACCGCCTGGAACAGGAGCTGCGTTTCTTCGCCCCGCAGCTGCCGGTGCTGCCGTTCCCCGATTGGGAAACCCTGCCCTACGACCTGTTCTCGCCGCATCAGGACATCATCTCGCAACGCATCGCCAGCCTCTATCAGCTGCCGGAGCTCAGCCACGGCATTCTCGTCGTGCCGATCACCACCGCCCTGCACCGCCTGGCGCCGACGCGCTTCCTGCTGGGCAGCAGCCTGGTCCTGGACATTGGCCAGCGCATCGACGTCGAACTGATGCGCACACGCCTGGAAGCCAGCGGCTACCGCTGCGTCGATACGGTCTACGAACACGGCGAATTCGCCGTGCGCGGCGCGCTGATCGACCTGTTCCCGATGGGCAGCAAGCTGCCTTACCGCATCGACCTGTTCGATGACGAGATCGAGACCCTGCGCACCTTCGACCCGGAGACCCAGCGCTCGATCGACAAGGTCGACTCGGTCCGTCTGCTGCCAGCGCGTGAATTTCCGATGCAGAAGGAAGAAGTCACTCGCTTCAAGGCACGTTTCCGCGAGCGCTTCGACGTCGATTTCCGCCGCAGCGCGATCTTCCAGGACCTGGCCAGCGGCATCATCCCCGCGGGCATCGAGTATTACCTGCCGCTGTTCTTCGAAGACACTTCGACCCTGTTCGACTACCTGCCGAGCGACACCCAGGTGTTCTCGCTGCCTGGCGTCGAACAGGCCGCCGAGCATTTCTGGAACGACGTGCGCGGGCGCTATGAAGAACGCCGCGGCGACCTGACCCGGCCCCTGTTGCCGCCGGCCGAGCTGTTCCTGCCGGTGGAGGACTGCTTCGCCCAGCTCAAGCAATGGCCCCGCGTAGTGGTCAGCGCCGAGCCGATCGACGCTGGCGTGGGTCGCGAAAGCTTCCCGGCGCGCGCCCTGCCCAACCTGGCGATCGAGGCCAAGGCCAATCAGCCGCTGGCCGAGCTGGCCAGCTTCCTCGACCAGTTCAGCGGGCGGGTACTGTTCACCGCCGAATCGGCCGGGCGCCGCGAAGTGCTGCTGGAACTGCTCGAACGCCTCAAGCTGCGCCCGCAGACGGTGGATGGTTGGGCCGACTTCATCACCGGCAGCGAGCGCCTGGCGATCACCATCGCACCGCTCGACGACGGCCTGCTGCTGGACGACCCGGCCATCGCTCTGGTGGCCGAGAGCCCGCTGTTCGGCCAACGCGTGATGCAGCGCCGGCGCCGCGAAAAACGTGGCGAGGCGGCTAACGATGCCGTCATCAAGAACCTCACCGAACTGCGCGAAGGCGCGCCGGTGGTGCACATCGACCACGGGGTAGGCCGCTACCTGGGCCTGGCGACCCTGGAAATCGAGGGCCAGGCCGCCGAGTTCCTGACCCTGGAGTACGCCGAAGGCGCCAAGCTTTACGTGCCGGTGGCCAACCTGCACCTGATCGCCCGCTACACCGGCAGCGACGATGCCCTGGCTCCGCTGCACCGCCTGGGCTCCGAGGCCTGGCAGAAGGCCAAGCGCAAGGCTGCCGAACAGGTGCGCGACGTCGCCGCCGAATTGCTCGACATCTATGCCCGCCGCGCCGCGCGCAAGGGCTATGCCTTCGCCGACCCGGCCGCCGACTACGCGACCTTCAGCGCCGGCTTCCCGTTCGAGGAAACGCCCGACCAGCAGGCCGCCATCGAAGCCGTGCGACTCGACATGCTCGCGCCCAAGCCCATGGATCGTCTAGTGTGCGGCGACGTTGGCTTCGGCAAAACCGAAGTCGCCATGCGCGCGGCCTTCATCGCCGTGCACAGCGGCCGCCAGGTGGCGGTACTGGTGCCCACCACCCTGCTCGCCCAGCAGCATTACAACAGCTTCCGCGATCGCTTCGCCGAATGGCCGGTGAAAGTCGAGGTGATGAGCCGCTTCAAGTCGGCCAAGGAAGTCGCCGCTGCCGCCGCCGACCTGGCCGAAGGCAAGATCGACATCCTCATCGGCACCCACAAGCTGCTGCAGGACGACGTGCGTTTCAAGGACCTGGGCCTGGCCATCATCGACGAGGAACACCGCTTCGGCGTGCGCCAGAAAGAGCAGCTCAAGGCGCTGCGCAGCGAAGTGGACATTCTCACCCTGACCGCAACGCCGATTCCGCGTACGCTGAACATGGCCGTGGCAGGCATGCGCGACCTGTCGATCATCGCCACGCCGCCGGCTCGCCGGCTGTCTGTGCGCACCTTCGTCATGGAGCAGAACAAGAGCACGGTCAAGGAAGCGCTGCTGCGTGAACTGCTGCGCGGCGGCCAGGTGTACTACCTGCACAACGATGTGAAAACCATCGAAAAATGCGCCGCCGAGCTGGCCGAGCTGGTGCCGGAAGCGCGGATCGGTATCGGCCACGGGCAGATGCGCGAACGCGAGCTGGAACAGGTGATGAGCGACTTCTACCACAAGCGCTTCAATGTGCTGGTGGCCTCGACCATCATCGAAACCGGCATCGACGTGCCCAGTGCCAACACCATCGTCATCGAGCGCGCCGACAAGTTCGGCCTGGCGCAACTGCACCAGCTGCGCGGTCGGGTCGGACGCAGCCACCACCAGGCCTACGCCTACCTGCTGACACCGACCCGGCAGAAGGTCAGCAGCGATGCCGAGAAGCGTCTGGAGGCCATCGCCAATACCCAGGACCTGGGCGCAGGTTTCGTACTCGCCACCAACGATCTGGAAATCCGTGGCGCCGGCGAACTGCTTGGCGAAGGCCAGAGCGGACAGATCCAGGCCGTGGGCTTCACCCTGTACATGGAAATGCTCGAACGGGCGGTCAAGGCCATTCGCAAGGGCACCCAGCCGAACCTTGAACAACCACTGGGCGGCGGCCCGGAAATCAACCTGCGCCTGCCGGCGCTGATCCCCGAGGACTACCTGCCCGACGTCCATGCCCGCCTGATTCTCTACAAACGCATCGCCTCGGCGGCCGACGAAGAAGGCCTCAAGGACCTGCAGGTGGAGATGATCGACCGCTTCGGCCTGCTGCCGGAGCCGACCAAGAACCTGATGCGCCTGACCTCGCTCAAGCTGCAGGCGGAAAAGCTCGGCATCAAGAAAGTCGACGCCGGCCCGAACGGCGGCAAGCTCGAGTTCGAGGCCGAAACCCCGGTAGACCCGTTGACCCTGATCAAGCTGATTCAGGGCCAGCCCAAGCGCTACAAGTTCGAGGGTGCCACTCAGTTCCGCTTCCTGGTGCCGATGGAACGCCCCGACGAACGCTTCAATACCCTGGAGGCGCTGTTCGAGCGCCTGACCCCACAGCCTGCCTAAGGAAGATCCATGCGTGCCATCCGTTGCCTGACCCTGCTGCTGGCGCTGTTCGCGCCAGCCGCCTTCGCCGAAGGCCTGTATCAGGTAGAAATGATCCTGGTGCGGCAGAACGCCGTGCCTGCGGTGACCAGCCCGTTCGCCCCCGAAGACTGGAGCGCCGGCGCACCACGCCTGGACAGCGGCGCCGAACGGCGCCTGGCCCTGGAAGACGAGGCCACCCGCCTGGAAGCCACTGCCGACTACACCGTGCTGCTGCACAAGGCCTGGCAGCAAGAGGTGGGCAGCGCGCCCAGCACCATCGCCCTGGGCGTCGGTAAAGAGCGCTTCGGCCACTTCCCGATCGAGGGCAACCTGAGCATCACCGAAGGCCGTTTCATCAGCGTCCAGGCCAACTTTTGGGTCAACGATCTCGACAACAACGGCAACGTGCTGCGCAGCGAGCAGTTCAAGCAGGCCAACAGCAACATGAAGGGCGGCCAGCTGACGTTCATCGACGGCGGCCACCTGGCGCTGCTGCTCAAGGTGACACCGCCCAATGCGCCGAAGATGCCGACGCCCCCGGAGATGATGGAGCAGTGATGTGAGTGGGCGCGAGCCGCAACAGCTCTTGAGGACGCACCCCAACTGGGTCGACTTCATCGACAGCAAGACCTTGATCCGAGGCCGGGACTACGCCGCGCAAGCACGGACCCGGATCCTGTCGCAGCAGGACGCTGCGGTCAAAGCGACCTGCCGCGGCTCGGCTGGCCAGCATTACCAGCAGAACATCAAGCTGGTGATCGATGGCAACGATCTGCGAATCTTCGGGCGCTGCAGCTGCCCGGTCGGCATCAACTGCAAGCATTGCGTCGCTGCGCTCATACAACTGCAAGCCGGGGTCGGCCACCTCGACCCGCAGATGCCACAGGAACAGGCTGCACTGTCGCTGCCACCGGATCTCGACCTCTGGGTCGAGGGCCTGGAGTCGCCTGCCAGGCCTACAGCGCCCCGCGAGCCCATGCGCAAGGGCCCGGCGATCTACTACCGCATCCATATCGACCATGAACGTTGCCAGCTGGAAGCCATCAAGGGCACCCGGCAGGCCGATGGCAGTCTGAAGTTCGGCCGCATCAGCTCGATGTCCGAACTGATCTACTACACCCCGCGCTATGTCACCGAAGACGATGCCCGCCTGCTGCGCCTGATCGACGCACGCAGCGAAACGTCGTTACCTCTGGTTGAACTGCAGGGCAAGCAAGGCGCGGAACTGCTCGGTTACGCCCTGGCCAGCGGGCACCTGCTGTACGAAGACGATCCACAGCCCCTGCTCGCCGGACCCGAGCTTCACGCCGAGTTTCGTTGGGTCAGGCTGGACAACGGCAGCTATCGGGGAGCCTGGCACCTCGACGACCAGCGCGCACTGCAGGCACTGCCCACCGAACCGATGCACTACATCGATACGCAAACGCGCCAGGTCGGCACATTGCTCCATGGCCTGGACCCATTCATCGCCAGCCAGCTTGCCCGCGCCCCTGTTGTCCCCGAACACCTGGTGGTGCCCCTGAGCCATCGACTGAACGCCTTGAACCGCCAAGTACCCACACCCACGGCTGTGCGCAGCGAACAGGTGGATGACGTAAGCCCCCGCGGGCGCCTGACCCTCGGCAGCCTGGAATTCAGCGCCTACATGCCCAAGACCGGCCGCATGCAACGGCAGATGCAGCACCGTGCCGCGCTGTCGTTCGACTATGACGGCCTGCGCACCAGCGGCAATGACGACAAGCCCCTGACCCGCCTGGTGGGCGCCACCAGCCAGCGCATCCGCCGGCAACCGGAGGCTGAGCAGGCACTGCGCAAGGTGCTGCGCGACCTCGGCTTCAAACCTGCCACTCGCCAGAGCAAGGCCCTGCCCGACAGCGCAGGAGAAATGCTGCAACTGCCGGACGACGACGCCTGGCTGCAGTTTGCCCGTCAAGGCCTGACCCACCTACGCGAGGCCGGTTGGGACATCGAGATGCACCGCGACTTCGCCTTCAACCTGCACGAAGTCGACGATTGGTACGCGCAGGTCGATGAAGCGCCGGGCCACGAATGGTTCGACCTGGAGCTCGGTATCGTCGTCGAAGGCCAGCGCCACAGTCTGTTGCCGATCGTGCTGCAGCTGCTGCGCAGCAATCCCGAGCTATTGCGTCCCAGCGAACTGGCGCGACGCAGTGACGACGAACACCTGCTGATCGACCTCAACCGGGGCCGCCTGGACAGCCCCGCGCTGCGCGTCGCCCTACCCTATGGGCGGGTCAAGGCGGTGATGAGCACGCTTGGCGAGCTGTATCTGCAGGAAGACGCTGTCGGCCCCAGCCTGCGCATGGACCGTGCCGACGCGCCGCGCCTGAACGACATCGAAGCGCTGCCGCTGCAGTGGCAAGGCGGCGCGCAGGTACGCGACCTTGGCCGGCGCCTGCGCGATGCCCGGGCGCTCGAGGTCGAGCCCCCGGCCGGCCTCAACGCCACGCTGCGCCCCTATCAGCAGCAAGGCCTGAACTGGATGCAGGCCCTGCGCGAGATGGGTACCGGCGGCATCCTTGGCGACGACATGGGCCTGGGCAAGACCCTGCAGGCCCTGGCTCACCTGCTCCTGGAGAAACAAGCCGGGCGCCTGACCCTACCGGCGCTGGCAGTGATGCCGACCAGTCTGGTACCCAACTGGCTCGACGAAGCCCAGCGCTTTGCACCTGGGCTGCGCGTGCTGGCATTGCAGGGCGCGGGGCGCAACAGACATTTTGCCAAGCTGCACGAATACGATCTGGTGCTCACCACCTACGCCCTGGTCCCCCGCGATCTCGAGCACCTGCGCGCCCAGCGGTGGCACCTGCTGGTGCTCGACGAAGCGCAGAACATCAAGACCAGCACCAGCAAGGCCGCCCAGGCGGTGTGCGAGCTGCAGGCCAACCAGCGCCTGTGCCTGACCGGCACGCCCATGGAGAACAACCTGGCCGAGCTATGGTCGCTCTTCCACTTCCTGATGCCGGGTTGGCTGGGCGATATCAAGCGCTTCAACCAGGATTATCGGACCCCTATCGAACGGCATGGCGACGCCGAGCGGATGGCCCATCTGGCGGCTCGGATCCGTCCGTTCCTGTTGCGTCGCACCAAGGAACAGGTCGCCACCGAACTACCCGCCAAGACCGAAATGGTGCATTGGGTCGAGCTCAGCGACGCCCAGCGCGACACCTACGAAACGGTACGGGTGGCGATGGACAAGAAAGTGCGTGACGAGATCGCCCGCAACGGCGCGGCGCGCAGCCAGATCGTGATCCTCGATGCCCTGCTCAAGCTGCGCCAGGTCTGTTGCGACCTGCGCCTGGTCAAAGGCATCGAACCCAAGGGCAGCCAGGCCGACAAGGGCAAGCTGGGCGCCCTGCTGGACATGCTCGATGAGTTGCTCAGCGAAGGCCGTCGGGTGCTGTTGTTTTCGCAGTTCACCTCGATGCTGGCACTGATCGAGCAGGAACTGGACAAGCGCGGAATCCGCTACAGCCTGCTCACCGGTGACACCCGCGACCGGCGTGCGCCGGTCAAGCACTTCCAGGAGGGCAATAGCGAAGTCTTCCTGATCAGCCTGAAGGCAGGCGGCACCGGCCTCAACCTGACCGCGGCGGACACGGTCATCCACTTCGACCCCTGGTGGAACCCGGCCAGCGAGAACCAGGCCACCGACCGCGCCTACCGCATCGGCCAGGACAAGCCGGTGTTCGTCTTCAAGCTGATCACGCGGGGCACGGTGGAAGAGAAGATCCAACAATTGCAGCAGGAAAAGGCCGCACTGGCGGCAAGCTTGCTGGATGGCGGGCAGGCTGGGCAATGGCGCATGGGCGATGAAGAAATCGAGGCACTGTTTGCGCCCTTGCCTGGGAAGCGGGGGCGCGCTCAAGCCTGAGAGATTGGCCTGAGGTAGGCGTTGCCGGTGAGATCGAGCGCCGCGCGGGCGGCGCTCGATCTCATGACCAACAAAAATGTCGAGCCGGGCACGCACGAGCTGCGCTCGATCTCATCGGCGATACCACTCGAACGGCCTGCGCATCAAGGTCAATCAACCAACTGAGCTTCCTTCAACGCCCCCAACGCCTCCAGCCAGCGCGGCTGCTGTCGGTAATCGGTCCGCGCAAACCCTTGCCCGCGCATCCGCGCAATCCGAGGCGACGGCTTGACCTTCAATCGCTGCGCCGCGCTCAGTGCCAGCTCCGCGGCAGCGCGGTCATTGCACACCAGCCCCATGTCACAGCCCGCACTCAGCGCCGCCTCGATACGGCTGGCCGCGTCTCCGACCACATGCGCACCTGCCATGGACAGGTCATCACTGAAGATCACCCCGTCAAAGCCCAGCTCGCCGCGCAGGATGTCCTGCAGCCAGCGCCGGGAGAAGCCGGCCGGCTGGTTATCCACTTGCGGATAGATGACATGTGCCGGCATGACCGCGGCCAACTGCCCCCTGAGCCGAGTGAACGGCACCAGGTCGGCCTGGCGCAGCTGCTCCAGGCTGCGCTCATCGGTCGGGATGGCCACATGGGAATCCGCCTCCGCCCAGCCATGACCGGGGAAATGCTTGCCACAGGCGGCCATGCCCGCCGCATTCATGCCACGGATGAACGCACCGGCCAGTTGCGTGGCACGTTCGGGGTCACCTTCGAAGGCTCGGGTTCCCACCACGGCGCTGCGCTGGTGGTCGAGATCGAGTACCGGAGCAAAACTCAGGTCCAGGCCAACCGCCAGCACCTCGGTAGCCATCAACCAGCCGCACTGCTCGGCCAGGTACTCGGCATTGGCGTTGTCGGCGATGGCGCGCATGGCCGGCAGCCGAACGAAGCCCTGGCGCAGGCGCTGGACCCGTCCACCCTCTTGGTCCACGGCCAGGATCAGGTCGGGGCGAATGGCGCGAATGGAGGCGCACAGCTCGCGCACCTGGCGCGGGCTGTCGATGTTACGGGCGAAAATGATCAGGCCGGCGACTTCGGGTTGGCGCAGCAGGTGGCGGTCTTCGGCGGTCAACCAGTGGCCGGCGATATCCACCATCAGAGAGCCTTGCAGGCTGACGGTCATAGGCAATCCTTAATTGAACTCACTGTTAGGCCTTGGCGGTGCTCGCCGGGGCCTTGCTACGCGGACGCAGCTGGGCGGCAGCCATGGCCTGGTCGGTCACACCGGTCTCGGCGCGCATGCCGGCGGCCAGGAACGGCACCATCAGGCGCATCACCTGCTCGATGGAGGTATTGATACCGAAATCGGTCTCGGCGATGGCCCGCAGTGCCTTTATACCCGACATGCTGAACGCTGCGGCACCCAACATGAAGTGCACGCGCCAGAACAACTCGAGCGGTGGAATGCGCGGCGCGGCCTCGTTGACCAACAGCATATAGCGGCGGAACACCTTGCCGTACATGTCTTCCAGGTAGCGCCGCAGGTGGCCCTGGCTCTGGCTGAAGGCCAGGCCCAGCAAGCGCATGAAGATGGACAGGTCGTTATTGCTGCGCGGCTGCACGATCAGCGCCTGCTCGACCAGCATCTCGAGCAGCTCCTCAAGGCTTGGCTTCTGCTCAGGCTTGGCCTGACGCCGCTCCAGTTCACGCTCCAGGCTGGCGCAGAACGGCCCGAGGAAGCGCGAGAACACGGCTTGGATGAGCGCCTTCTTGGAGCCGAAGTGGTAGTTCACCGCCGCCAGGTTTACTCCGGCCTTGCTGGTGATCAGGCGCAACGAGGTTTCCGCGAACCCCCTTTCCGCGAACAGCTGCTCGGCAGCATCGAGAATGCGTTCAACGGTTTCGGATTGGGCCATGACTACTCCGCCAGACAAACAGGTGTTTGAAACATACGTTTCAGCCTGGGTCCTGTCAAGGCTCGGTGACCGCAGGGTCGTCATTAAAACACAGCCTGGGGATTATCGCCGCAACCCACGGCTGACGCCGCGTCGAGGCTTGCTTCAGTGGGGCCGCAGCGGCTTTGTCGCGGCGTGACGCTTGCAGTGCGCCACCCACTGTATATAATCCCAGTCACTGTATAAAAAGACAGAGCGACCCGCCATGTTGAAACTGACGCCACGCCAAGCCGAAATCCTGGCCTTCATCAAACGTTGCCTCGAAGATAACGGCTTCCCGCCCACCCGTGCGGAAATCGCTCAAGAGCTGGGCTTCAAGTCGCCTAACGCCGCAGAAGAGCACCTCAAGGCCCTGGCTCGCAAGGGGGCCATCGAAATGACCCCGGGCGCGTCACGCGGCATCCGCATTCCTGGCCTCGAGGCCAAGGCCGAAGAAGCCGGTCTGCCGATCATCGGCCGCGTCGCCGCGGGTGCCCCCATTCTCGCCGAGCAGCACATCGAGCAATCCTGCAACATCAATCCGGCCTTTTTCCATCCACAAGCCGACTACTTGCTGCGCGTGCACGGCATGAGCATGAAGGATGTCGGCATCCTCGACGGCGACCTGCTGGCGGTACACACCTGTCGCGAGGCCCGCAACGGCCAGATCGTGGTCGCCCGCATCGGTGATGAAGTCACCGTCAAGCGATTCAAGCGCGAGGGCAGCAAGGTGTGGCTGCTGGCCGAGAACCCGGAATTCGCCCCCATCGAAGTCGACCTGAAAGAGCAGGAGCTGGTGATCGAGGGCTTGAGCGTCGGCGTCATTCGCCGCTGAACCAGGAGGCGTCATGCAGCAGTTCATCCAAGCACCCCAGCAGGTCCAGCTTCCACTGTTCGAAGCCTTCCTGGCACAACCTGTCCTGCCGGGGCTCAAGACCCAGAGGCCGGCCCCCAAGAGCAGCGAGCCAGAGCTGTTCAGCGAACTGACCCTGCGCGGAGCTACCGAGCACTGCCAGGGCCTGTTGGCCCCCGTGCTGCGCGAGCTGAGCGAAGAGGAAGATGCACGCTGGCTGACCCTGATCGCACCACCAGCCAGCCTGACCCAGGCCTGGCTGCGCGATGCCGGACTCAACCGCGAACGGATTTTGCTGCTGCACCCCCGTGGTACCCAAAGCGCGTTGCAACTGGCGCGTGAAGCCCTGCGCCTGGGCCGCAGCCACACCGTGGTCACCTGGCTGGGCAACATCAACGCTAGCAGCCGCCAGCAACTTACCCTTGCCGCCACTGCCGGAAATGCACAAAGCCTGAACATCCGCCTTGGCTGATGTTCAGGCTTTGTCTGTAACGCCAGGATTGAAACCCTGGCATTGAATGCTCAGTGCAGTACGCGTGGCCCTTCGTCACGCTCGAGCTCGCCTTCCATCAGCCGCCCGGCCATCTGCACACCCACGCTCAACATGGCCTTGGCCACTTCCACGTGCTGGTTCTGCAGGAACACCTTGGCGTCCTCCGAAAATTCCAACGTTACCAGCGAGCCTTCGTCCTCGGCACGACGCAGTTCGATTCGGCCATCCGGCAACTCGACAATTTCCAGAAACGACGTTGACATATAGGGCTGTTCTCCACGAAAGACCGCTAGTGTACCAGCCGCGGCCAGGATCAGCACTCACTCAACGCGTCACGGAAACGTCTCACCAGGCCCTTGAGGTCGCTACGCCACCGCTCCAGCTCTTCGCGGGACAACGCCGGAGCCTCGACAGCATCGAGATTGACGGCCTGGATCAGGGGCTGGGTGACGTCGGTTTTAGCCGTTTTCCTGGCGACCGGCGGTCGGAACAAATCGGCATAAGCGGCAAGCATTTGCGCCAGCCAGGTTTCCCGCTGACGGGCCAGCTCGAGCAATTCCGCGACCTCGGGGATGGCGATGTCGTTCAAGGCGTCGTCGGCCAACATCTGCTCAACACTGCCGGCAACCGGCAAGCGGTAAAAACCGCCTATCTCATGGCACAGCCCCAACAGGGCGCCGTAGAGGTGGAACAGCGACGATTCCCGCTCAGCTTGGACCAGGCCTTGGGCATTCATGGCCTGACTTTGCTCGGCCTTGGCCATGGATTCAAGGGCGAGGCCGGCGAAGAACAGTTTCTGGTTGGTACGGGTGTAGAGTTCCTGGGCCATTTCGGTGCTCTCCCATGAGGCTGCAAGGCGAATAGCTGCATCATAATTGACATCCTCCCCGCCCTAAAGGACGGGAATTCCTACAGGTAGACGGCCATGCCCGACCGCGAGAATGTTCCTCGCCGCGTTAATGTCGCGGTCGTGAGTGACACCACACTCACAAGTCCATTCTCTTATTCCAAGGCCGGTCCTACCTTTCGGACTACTGGGCGGGAGTGCGCCGCAATGCGAACAGGCTTGGGTGGTGTACGCTTCGTTGACTTCACGAAAAACGATGCCTGCGCTATCGCACTTGTAAGACAGCATCGTTTTCAACATGCCCCAACCGGCGTCGTGCACCGACTTGGCCATTTGGGTCTTAGCCAACGCTTTGGGCTTGACGTTGCCAACAACGATCAGCCCGCACCGCTGCACAAGCGCGGTGCTGAAATTCGTTCAGGTAATTCCAGGCAGTGTTAACCGACCGCGCCCACGCGCGCAGAACGGGCGCATGCCTGTCCTTGATGCGCAATTGGAGGGTTTTGGTGGCTTTCACTCTGGATTGGCCTTTATCCATATTGTTCAGCAAAATAGCGCGTTTACCCTGGCTTTTTCAAGGTTGGTCTAGTGGAGAATTCATTGCGTGTTATTTCCCGGAATTGATGCAACCAGCCTGACAGGGGAATGCGTTATGGTCGGCGTCGTATTTCGCCGGCAGCGTAGGCGGTACGCCATTGGACGTGGTTCGGCGCCACATCGAGCAGCAAGACAGGCCGGCGTGAGGGCGCGCAGTTCGCACGCCTCGCTATTCCTCCCCGCACTAAAGTACGGGGTATCTCGCGGAGAAAATCGATGATTAGGGCCGCAAAGCGGCCCTAATCACGACACTGAACGATCAGCGTTTGTCTTCGACTTTCCAGGCATTGCCGTCGTAGAAGGCCTTCCAACCGGTCGGCTTGCCATCGACCTCGGACTGCACGTACTGCTCCTTGGTCTTGCGGCTGTAGCGAATCACCGCTGGCCTGCCATCCGGATCTTTCTGCGGCGCATCGCAGAGGAAGTGGTACTTTGGATCGATCTCATGCTTGTGCGGCAGGATTTCGAGCACCAACGGCGCACGGGTCTCGCGGTTTTTCGGGAACTGGCTGGCAGCCAGGAACAGTCCCGATGCGCCGTCACGCAGCACATAGGTGTCGTCCACCTTCTCGCACTTGAGCTCAGGCATGTCCACCTTGTCCATCTTCGGTGGCGCCGCCTCGCCGCTCTTGAGCAACTTGCGGGTGTTCTTGCACGCCGGATTGGTGCAACCGAAGAACTTGCCAAAGCGGCCCGTCTTCAGCTGCATCTCGCTGCCGCACTTGTCACACTCCAGGCTAGGCCCTTCGTAGCCTTTGATGCGGTAGCTGCCTTCCTCGATCTCGTAACCCGGGCAGTCGGGGTTATTCCCGCAGATGTGCAGCTTGTGCTTCTCGTCCAGCAGGTAGGCGTCCATGGCCGTGGCGCAGATCGGGCAGCGGTGCTTGCCGCGCAGTACGCGCGATTCCGATTCGCCCTCGTCGTCGGCAGCGATTTCATCGCCTGGCACCAGGTTGACGGTGGCCTTGCAACGTTCCTTCGGCGGCAGGCTATAGCCGGAGCAGCCGAGGAACACGCCGGTGGAGGCGGTGCGGATCATCATCGGACGACCGCATTCCTTGCACGCAATGTTGGTCATGGTCGGCTGGTTGGCACGCATGCCGTTCTCCGCCGACTCGGCAGTCTGCAGCTTCTGGCTGAAGTCGCCGTAGAACTCGTCGAGTACGTTCTTCCAGTCACGCTCGCCCTGGGCCACGTCGTCGAGGTTCTCTTCCATGCCGGCGGTGAAGCCGTAGTCCATCAGGTTGGAGAAACTCTCGGACAAGCGCTCGGTGACGATATCGCCCATCTTCTCGGAGTAGAAGCGGCGGTTGTGCAGGGTCACGTAGCCACGGTCCTGGATAGTGGAAATGATCGCGGCGTAGGTCGATGGACGACCGATACCACGTTTTTCCATTTCCTTGACCAGGCTCGCCTCGGTGAAGCGTGCCGGCGGCTTGGTGAAATGCTGGCTCGGATCGAGCTGGATCAGCTTGAGCACCTCACCCTGGGCCATTTCCGGCAGCACGTCGTCTTCACCCGGCTTGCTCTGCTGGGGCAGCACACGGGTGTAACCGTCGAACTTGAGGATACGGCCCTTGGCGCGCAGCTCGAAATTGCCGGCAGCGACCGTGACACTGGTCGACAGGTATTGCGCGGGCGGCATCTGGCAGGCCAGGAACTGACGCCAGATCAGCTCGTACAGGCGCTCGGCGTCGCGCTCCATGCCACTGAGCTTGGTCGGGTGGGTGTTGACGTCGGATGGGCGAATCGCCTCGTGCGCCTCCTGGGCACCCTCCTTGCTGCCATACACCACCGGTGCGTCCGGCAGATACTGCTTGCCGAACTCGCGCTCGATATAGCCGCGGGCCATGTCCAGGGCATCGACCGACAGGTTGGTGGAGTCGGTACGCATGTAAGTGATGTAGCCGGCTTCGTACAGACGCTGGGCCATCATCATGGTCTTCTTCACGCCGAAGCCCAGCCGGTTGCTCGCCGCCTGTTGCAGAGTGGACGTGATGAACGGCGCCGAGGGCTTGCTGCTGGTCGGGCGGTCTTCGCGCTTGACCACGCTGTAGCTCGACGCCTTCAACTGCTCCAGGGCTGCCATGGCCTGGGCTTCGTTGAGCGGCTTGAACGCCTCGCCGTTGTGCCGGGCCACCTCGAAACGCACCTTGGCGTCCTTGGCAGTGCCCAGGTCGGCATGCACTTCCCAGTATTCTTCGGGAATGAAGGCACGGATTTCGCGCTCACGCTCCACCACCAGCTTCACGGCCACCGACTGCACGCGACCGGCCGACAGGCCACGGGCGATCTTGGCCCACAGCAACGGCGAAACCATGTAGCCGACCACGCGATCGAGGAAACGGCGCGCCTGCTGGGCGTTGACCCGATCGATGTCCAGCTCGCCCGGTTGGGAGAAGGCATCCTGGATGGCCTTCTTGGTGATCTCGTTGAATACCACGCGCTTGTAGCGGGTGTCATCGCCGCCGATAGCTTCGCGCAGGTGCCAGGCAATGGCCTCCCCTTCGCGGTCCAAGTCGGTTGCGAGATAGATGGTGTCGGCATCCTTGGCCAGGCGGCGCAATTCTTCGATCACCTTTTCCTTGCCGGGAAGGATCTCGTACTTGGCCTTCCAGCCATGGTCCGGATCGACGCCCATGCGCGCCACCAGCTGGCGGCGGGCCTTTTCCTTCGGCGACAGCGCCGGGGCCTCACCCGCGGCCTTGCCACGCTTGGCGGCTGGCTCTTTGCTTGCGCTGGCCGAACCGCTGGTGGGGAGGTCTCGGATATGGCCGATACTCGACTTCACCACGTACTGGTTGCCCAGGTACTTGTTGATGGTCTTGGCCTTGGCCGGGGATTCCACAATGACCAGCGATTTGCCCATGGATCGGAGTATTCCTGAATCTGAAGATGAAAAACGCGTCAGGTGCCGGACGCGGCACCGCTATATATAGTGGTGAAACTGTGAGGTCAAGTTCGGTCGACTATTCGCCGGCTTTCACCGACAGTGCCGGCAACCCCTCTTCGGCCTTGACCAAAGCAAAGCGTGGCACCTGCTCGCCGTCAACCTCGACCGACTCCTGGAACATCGCGAGAGGCCGAACCCAGAACCCGTAATCACCATACAGGCATTGGTAGAAAACCATCCACTCTTCGCTTTCGGAATGCCGCGCGACACTGAAGACACGGTACTCAGGCCCTTTGTAGTGACGGTATACGCCTGGTTGTATCTGCATGTCGCCTGTCCTCTTGAAACAAAACCTGTAGAAAAACAAAAACCGGGGCACTAGGCCCCGGTCGCTGTCCCGCGACGCGATCAGACGCGTTCGAAGACAGTGGTGATGCCTTGGCCCAGGCCCACGCACATGGTGGCGATACCCAGGGTGCCGCCGTTCTGCTTCATGACGTTGAGCAGGGTGCCGGAAATCCGTGCCCCAGAGCAACCGAACGGGTGACCCAAGGCAATGGCGCCGCCGTGCAGGTTAACCTTCTCATCCATCTTGTCGAGCACTTTCAGATCCTTGAGCACTGGCAGGGCCTGTGCGGCAAAGGCTTCATTGAGCTCGATGAAGTCGATGTCGGCCATGGTCAGGCCGGCACGCTTGAGGGCTTTCTGGGTCGACGGCACCGGGCCATAGCCCATGATCGCCGGGTCGACGCCGGCCACCGCCATGGCGCGAATGACCGCCAGCGGCTGGATACCGAGGTCCATGGCACGTTGGCCGGACATGACGATCATGCACGAGGCGCCATCGGTGATCTGCGACGAGGTACCGGCAGTGACGGTGCCACCCTTGGGGTTGAACGCCGGCTTGAGCGACGCCAGTCCCTCGAGGGTGGTTTCCGGGCGAATGGTCTCGTCGAAATCGAAGACCTTCAGGAAGCCGTTCTCGTCGTAGCCCTGCATCGGGATGATTTCATCCTTGAACTTGCCTTCGACCGTGGCCTTGTGCGCCAACTGGTGCGAACGCAGGCCGAACAGGTCTTGCTGCTCGCGGGTGATGCCGTGCATCTTGCCGAGCATCTCGGCGGTCAGGCCCATCATCCCGGAAGCCTTGGCGGCATGCAAGGACAGGTGCGGGTTGGGATCGACGCCATGCATCATGCTGACGTGTCCCATGTGCTCGACGCCGCCGATGACGAACACATCGCCGTTGCCGGTCATGATCGCCTGGGCAGCGGTGTGCAGCGCGCTCATCGACGAGCCGCACAGGCGGCTGACGGTCTGCGCCGCCGAGGTGTGCGGAATCGGCGTCATCAGCGAAGCCATGCGGGCGATGTTCCAGCCCTGCTCCAGGGTCTGGTTGACGCAGCCCCAGATCACGTCTTCGACTTCTTTTGGATCGACCTTGTCATTGCGCTTGAGCAACTCGGTGATCAGATGCGCGGACATATCTTCAGCGCGGGTATTGCGGTGCATGCCACCCTTGGAGCGGCCCATCGGCGTGCGACCGAAGTCGACAATCACCACGTCTCTTGGATTCAGGCTCATATCAATAATCTCGCTCTAGCTCGTTGGCCACTCAGTTGAAGAAGCGCTGGCCGTTCTTGGCCATTTCACGCAGCTTCGCGGTCGGGTGGTACAGCGGGCCCAGGTCGGCGTACTGGTCGGCCAGGGCGACGAACTCGGCCACCCCGATCGAATCGATGTAGCGCAGCGCGCCACCGCGGAACGGAGGGAAACCAATGCCGTAGACCAGGCCCATGTCCGCCTCTGCGGCGGTTTCGACGATGCCGTCTTCCAGGCAGCGCACGGTCTCCAGGCACAGCGGGATCATCATCCAGTTGATGATGTCTTCGTCGCTCACTTCACGCTGCTCACCCAGGATCGGCTTGAGCACGTCGAGCACGGTGGCGTCGAAGACTTTCTTCGGCTTGCCGCGCTTGTCGGTCTCGTAGGCATAGAAGCCCTTGCCGTTCTTCTGACCCAGGCGGTTGGCCTCGTACAGGGCATCGACGGCCGAGCGCTGCTCGTCCTTCATGCGGTCCGGGAAGCCTTCGGCCATGACGTCGCGGCCATGGTGGCCGGTGTCGATGCCGACCACGTCCATCAGGTAGGCCGGGCCCATGGGCCAGCCGAACTTCTCCATGACCTTGTCGATACGCACGAAGTCGACGCCAGCGCTCACCAGCTTGGCGAAGCCGCCGAAGTACGGGAACAGCACGCGGTTGACCAGGAAGCCCGGGCAGTCATTGACCACGATCGGGTTCTTGCCCATCTTCTTGGCGTAGGCCACGGTGGTGGCAACGGCCACTTCACTGGACTTCTCGCCACGGATGACTTCCACCAACGGCATCATGTGCACCGGGTTGAAGAAGTGCATGCCGACGAAGTTTTCCGGACGCTTGAGCGCCTTGGCCAGCAGACTGATGGAAATGGTCGAGGTGTTGGAGGCGAGGATCGCGTCCTCCTTGACCTGGCCTTCCACTTCCGCCAGCACCGCTTGCTTGACCTTCGGATTCTCGACCACGGCCTCGACCACGATGTCGACATTGCCGAAGTCGCCATAGGACAGGGTCGGTCGAATGGCGTTGAGCGCCTCGGCCATCTTCACCGGGGTCAGACGGCCTTTTTCGACGCGCTTGCCAAGCAGCTTGGAGGCCTCGTTCAGACCCAGCTGGATGGCTTCTTCGCGGATGTCCTTCATCAGGATCGGAGTGCCTTTGACCGCCGACTGGTAGGCGATACCACCGCCCATGATGCCGGCGCCGAGCACGGCAGCCTGCTTGACGTCGTGGGCGATCTGGTCGTGCGCCTTGGCTTTGCGCTTGAGCTCCTGGTCATTGAGGAACAGACCGACCAGGCTTTCGGCGACCGAAGTCTTGGCCAGCTTGGCAAAACCGGCTGCTTCGACTTCCAGCGCCTTGTCGCGACCGAAGTTGGCGGCCTTCTGGATCGACTTGATGGCCTCGACCGGCGCCGGATAGTTCGGCCCCGCCTGACCGGCAACGAAACCTTTGGCGGTTTCGAAGGCCATCATCTGCTCGATGGCGTTGAGCTTGAGCTTTTCCAGCTTCGGCTGACGCTTGGCCTTGTAGTCCAGCTCACCGGAAATGGCGCGCTTGATCAGGTCCAGAGCGGCAGCCGAGAGCAGCTCGGGGGCCACCACGGCATCCACGGCGCCGACCTTCAAGGCATCTTCGGCGCGGTTCTCTTTACCGGCGGCAATCCACTCGATGGCGTTGTCCGAACCGATCAGGCGCGGCAGGCGAACGGTACCGCCGAAGCCTGGGTAGATACCCAGCTTGACTTCCGGCAGGCCGATCTTGGCATTGCTGGACATCACCCGGTAGTCGGCCGCCAGGCACATCTCCAGGCCACCGCCCAGGGCGATGCCGTTGATGGCGGCAACGGTCGGCACCTCGAGGTCTTCGAAGGCATTGAAGATGCGGTTGGCTTCCAGGTTGCCGGCAACCAATTCAGCTTCGGGCAGCTTGAAGTTGTCGACGAACTCGGTGATGTCGGCGCCGACGATGAATACGTCCTTGCCGCTGCTGACGATCACGCCTTTGATCGAGGCGTCGGCCTTGATGGCGTCGACCGCCTGGCGCAGTTCGTCCAGGGTCAGGCGATTGAACTTGTTGACGGACTCACCCTTGAGGTCGAACTTCAGTTCGACGATGCCGCTTTCAAGAGCCTTAACCGTGATGGCTTTACCTTCGTAAATCATCAACTGATCTCCACGATATGGAAGCTGAACTGTACACGCCGATCGCTGATGGCCAAGTCGACCTTGCGGCCCTTGCCCCAAGCTCACCCATCGGCGCGATAGTCGGGATTCTGTACGAGCGGTGTGACATACAAACGCTCAATTCATACGCCCGTTTGATTTGGGTGTGCACACATTCTCCGAAAAGATCCGCGTTGTCAAATGCTCAGAATCAGGCTGAGGACGCGACTTTCCGGTCACGCTAGCGAATAAAGGTAGTACGCATGATGACGGTGATCGTTGGCCATTCATGGCAACAATCGGACGTATTTTCGCAGCAGCGAGTGCGATGGATGGTGCCGAGTGGGAATTAGCGGCTATAGTGTGGGTGCTGTCCGGCCTGCCTGGCCTTATCGAGGTAGATGCGGAGGTGGTTTGCCACCTCCGCATTTTTTATGCGAGGGTTTCGAAGGCGTGGGCAATATCCTGCAACACAGATTTTTCGCCGCGTTCGCTCCAGTACAGGGCAATCATGCGCTTGTCGGCCTCGACCTTGTAGACGGTCTCGGGCAGCCGGGAAAACACCTCGGCCAGGCGCGCGTCGTCGCACACCTCACGCCACTGGTTGCACCACACACCGGGGCTGACCTGCCAGTAGCACCAGCAGTCTTCATGACCCCGACGCCGCGCCCGATGGTACTGCGGGCAAGGGCTCGGCGGCTCACGCTCCAGCCAGTGCGGCCACTGCTGGGGGGCCAACTGCATGGCCAGGCCCATGCGCCGCGCTTCCAGGCGCAAGGTCATCTGCTCGCCCTGCTTGCGCGACAGGCGCAGCCAGGAAAGCGGGCTGAGAATCAGCGCAAGGATTGACACAACCAGCCATACCGTCATATCTGTAGATCCCATAAAGCGTTGCAAATGAGCAGGTTACTCATCTTTCACGGAAGACCTGCCATAAAGCGACCATACTTCTACTATCGCGATTGTCAGGAGTACTGCTCATGTCCTACGAACATCTTCTGGTCGCCGTCGACCTTACCGAAGAGTGCGACCCGGTGATCAAGCGTGCCATGAAGCTGGCCGAACCCACGGGGGCCAAAGTCTCGCTGGTGCATATCGTCGAACCGATGGCCATGGCCTTTGGCGGGGACGTGCCAATGGACCTCTCGCAACTGCAGCAGCAGCAGTTCGACCAGGCCAAGGAGCGCATGGACCGCTTGTTCAATAAATATCCTGAAATCAACCGCGGCGATTCGCATTTGACCTACGGGCAGCCGCGCCAGGAAATCCACCAACTGGCCAAGGACCAGAAGTGCGACCTGATCGTGGTCGGCAGCCATGGCCGACATGGCCTGGCCTTGCTGCTGGGCTCCACCGCCAACGACGTGCTGCATGGCGCGCCGTGCGATGTCTTGGCAGTGCGGTTGCAGAAGAAGGAATGATGTAGGCTGCAGCGGCCTCTTCGCGGGACAAGCCCGCTCCCACAGAGCATTGCGGTGCGCCTGTGGGAGCGGGCTTGTCCCGCGAAGAGGCCGTTACAGATCAAACACGCATCAGCCTTCCAGCTCAGCCCAGCGCTCGACCAGCACATCCAGCTCGCCCTGCAGCTTCTCCAGCTGCGCCAGCACCGCCGACGTCTCCTCGATCGGACGCTGATAGAAGCCCGACGCATTGACCTCTTCCTGGACTTCAGCCATCCGCTGTTCCAGTTCGTCGATCTGACCCGGCAACATCTCCAACTCACGCTGCAGCTTGTAGCTCAGCTTCTTCTTCGATGCATCGGCCGTTGCGGCAACGGGAGCCGGCGCAGACTCGGCCGCCTGTTTTTCCACCACGGCACTGTTGAGCTCGGACTTGCCGCCCTTGCTCTCGGTCACGCCCAATAGCTTCGGCGAGCCGCCCTGACGAATCCAGTCCTCGTAGCCACCCACATATTCGCGCACCTTGCCCTGCCCTTCGAAGACCAGGGTGCTGGTGACCACGTTGTCGAGGAAGGCCCGGTCGTGGCTGACCATCAGCACGGTGCCCTTGTAGTTGCACAACACTTCTTCGAGCAGTTCGAGGGTCTCGACGTCCAGATCGTTGGTCGGTTCGTCGAGCACCAGCAGGTTGGCCGGCTTGCTGAACAGCTTGGCCAGCAGCAGGCGCGCACGCTCGCCTCCGGACAGGGCCTTGACCGGCGTCCGGGCCCGCTGCGGGCTGAACAGGAAATCGCCGAGGTAGCTCAGTACATGGCGGTTCTGACCGTCGATCTCGATGAAGTCCCGACCTTCGGCCAGGTTGTCGATCACGGTTTTCTCCAGGTCCAGCTGGTGACGCATCTGGTCGAAATAGGCGACTTCCAGCTTGGTGCCGCGCTCTACCTTGCCCGCAGTGGGCTCCAGATCACCGAGCATCAGCTTGAGCAAGGTGGTCTTGCCGGTACCGTTGGCACCGAGCAGGCCGATGCGGTCCTGACGCTGCAGAACCATGGAGAAATCCTTCACCAGCATCGGGCCGTCGGCATGGGCGAAACTGACGTTCTCCAGCACCATGACCTGCTTGCCGGACTTTTCCGCCGCCTCGATCTGGATATTGGCCTTGCCCTGACGTTCACGGCGCTCGCTGCGCTCGACCCGCAGCGCCTTGAGCGCACGCACGCGGCCTTCGTTGCGGGTGCGGCGGGCCTTGATCCCCTGGCGGATCCACACTTCCTCCTGCGCCAGGCGCTTGTCGAACAGCGCGTTGGCGGTTTCCTCGGCCGCCAGCGCAGCCTCCTTGTGCACCAGGAAGCTGGCGTAGTCACCGTTCCAGTCGATCAGGCCGCCGCGGTCGAGTTCGAGGATGCGCGTGGCCAGGTTCTGCAGGAACGAACGGTCGTGGGTGATGAACAGCACCGCACCGTTGAAGGTGCTCAGCGCCTCCTCGAGCCAGGCAATGGCACCGATGTCCAGGTGGTTGGTCGGTTCGTCGAGCAGCAACAGGTCCGGCTCGGAAACCAGCGCCTGGGCCAGCAGCACACGCCGCCGCCAGCCACCGGAGAGCTCGGCGAGCGTCTTGTCGGCAGGCAGTTGCAGGCGGCTGAGGGTGCTTTCCACCACCTGCTGCAGGCGCCAGCCGTCACGGGCTTCGAGCTCGTGCTGAACGTGCATGAGTTTTTCCAGGTCTTCGTCACCCTGGATGTTCTGGCTCAGGTGGTGGTATTCGGCGAGCAAGGCACCGACGCCATCGAGGCCCTCGGCCACCACGTCGAACACGCTGCGCTCGTCGGCCACCGGCAACTCCTGAGGCAGCTCGCCGATCTTCAGACCGGGGGCGCGCCAGATCTCGCCGTCGTCGCCCTTCTGCTCGCCCTTGACCAGGCGCAGCATGCTCGACTTGCCAGTACCGTTGCGGCCGATGATGCACACCCGCTCGCCACGGGCGATCTGCCAGGATACTTTGTCCAGCAGCGGCATTGCGCCGAATGCGAGGGACACATCGCTGAATTTGAGCAGGGTCATGTTCGTCTCCAGAAAGCGGGGGCGCATTCTACCTGACTTGGGCCTGCACGGCATCAGCCCGTCGGCCAAGAGCGAGCTTTACGACGCCTGGTCGGGGTAAATGCCTTGATACAAGCACAGTGCTTTCACCCACTACCGGCAACCGGCTAAGCTAAGACCAATCGCTTCCAACAGTGCTGGCTCAGCCGTCACTTCCCCATGGTTCAACTGCCCGGACGTATCATGCGCAGCCGCCTGTTACAGATTGCTTCATGCCTGCTGCTCACCGCCGCCACCGCGAGTGCGGCGCAAGCCACCGACCTAGCCCAGCAACGCCAGCTCTATGACGAGGCCAAGCGTGCCTTGGCCAAAGGCGACAAGGGCCCCTACCTGCGCAACGCCCAGGCGCTGCGCGATTACCCGCTGACCCCGTACCTGGCCTACGATGAGCTGACCGCTCGACTTAAAAGCGCCAGCAACCAGGAGATCGAAGCCTTCCTGGCCAAGCACGGTGACCTGCCCCAGGCCAACTGGATGAAACTGCGCTGGTTGCGCTGGCTGGCCGAGCGCGGCGAATGGGACACCTTCCGTCGCTACTACGACCCCAAGCTCAACTTCACCGAACTCGACTGCCTGAACGGCCAGTACGAGTTGAGCCACGGCCTGCGCGCCGAAGGTTTCGCCACTGCGGAGAAGGCCTGGAACGTGGGCAAGTCGCAGCCCGCCACCTGCGACACGCTGTTCGGCATGTGGGCCGCCGAAGGTCAACTCACCGAGGCCAAGCGTTGGCAGCGCGCCAAGCTGGCCGCCCAGGCACGCAACTACAGCCTAGCCAACAGCCTGGTCAAGACGCTACCCACACTCGGTGCCCAAGGCCGGTTGCTGGTGGACGTCGCGCAGAAGCCCCAACTGCTCGATCAGCCATCGCGTTTCGTACCTGCCAACGAGGCGATGTCCGACGTGGTCAGCCTCGGTCTGCGCCGCCTGGCCCGCCAGGACCCGGACCGGGCCATGGCACTGCTCGACGACTACGCCCGGCGCATGCATTTCTCGGCTGAAGAAAAGGTCGCCATCGCCCGGGAAATCGGGCTCACTCTGGCCCGCCGCTACGATCCCCGCGCCCTCGATCTGATGACCCGCTATGACCCACAGCTGAGGGACAATACCGTCAGCGAATGGCGTCTGCGTCTACTGCTGCGCCTGGGTCGCTGGGAAGAGGCCTACGAGCTGACCAAGCGCCTGCCGCAGGACCTCGCCGAAAGCAGCCGCTGGAAGTATTGGCAGGCCCGCAGCCTGGAGTTGGCCCAGCCGAACAATCCGCAGATCCCGCTGCTGTACAAGACCGTGGCCCGCGAGCGCGACTTCTATGGCTTCCTCGCCGCCGATCGGGCGCAGACACCGTATCAGCTCAACAACCGTCCGCTGGCGCTGAGCCCGCAATTGGTGAACAAGGTGCGCAACACCCCTGGCATCCAGCGCGCCCTGGAATTCCATGCCCGCGGCCAGATCGTCGATGGCCGTCGTGAGTGGTATCACGTGAGCCGGCACTTCACCCGCGACGAAATGGTCGCACAGGCGCGCCTGGCCTACGAGTTGCGCTGGTACTTCCCCGCCATCCGCACCATCAGCCAGGCCAAGTACTGGGATGATCTGGACATCCGCTTCCCGATGGCCCACCGCGACACCCTGGTGCGCGAAGCCAAGGTCCGTGGATTGCATTCGAGTTGGGTCTTCGCCATCACCCGCCAGGAAAGCGCCTTCATGGAAGACGCCCGCTCCCCGGTCGGCGCCAGCGGCCTGATGCAGCTCATGCCGGCCACGGCCAAGGAGACCGCTCGCAAGTTCAGCATTCCACTGGCCTCGCCCGCACAAGTGCTCAACCCGGACAAGAACATCCAGCTCGGCGCTGCCTACCTGAGTCAGGTGCACAGCCAGTTCAACGGCAACCGGGTGCTCGCCTCGGCAGCCTATAACGCCGGGCCTGGGCGCGTGCGGCAGTGGCTGCGCGGCGCCAAGCACCTGAGCTTCGACGTGTGGGTCGAATCGATCCCATTCGACGAGACCCGCCAATACGTGCAGAACGTGTTGTCCTACTCGGTCATCTATGGCCAGAAGCTCAACGCGCCCCAGCCGCTGGTGGACTGGCACGAGCGGTATTTCGACGACATGTGAGGCCAGACCCTGGCACCGCCTGATGAACGGAGCGGCGTTGCGACCCATCGGCAACGCACGTCGCTCCCCCAACCACCGCGCTACTCCAGGATCTCCACGGGCATTCCCACCTCCAGCACGCCGCTGCCATCGACCGCCAGGTTCTGCCCGAACAACACATCGCCCTCTTTCTCGCGGAATGTCTTGAGCGTCGTCAAAGGTTCCCGGTCGGCACTGCGCTCGCCGGTCGCCGGGTCCAGCGTGGTCAGGATGCAACGCACACTGGGTTTGAGCAGGCGAAACTGCAGTGCGCCGATGCGTATCCGCTTCCAGCCATCTTCGGCGAACGGTCCTGCTCCCTGCACCACCAGGTTCGGTCGGAAACGCAGCATCTGCATTGGCCGACCAATGCGCCGGTTCAGTTCATCCAGCGAGCCCTGGCCGATCAGCAACAAGGGAAAGCCGTCGGGAAACGCCGCACGGTCGCTGTTCAGGCCATAACCATTGGGCAGGTAACGCGCCCGGGGTTCGGGGCAATACACCAGGCGCACCGGTTTGCCCAGCAACTGGCTGAGCCAGTCCGCGGCCGCATCGCCCGCATCGGGCACACGCAGCGTGTCACGCCAAATGGTCACGCCCCGCAGGTTGTCGTCAGCCTCCGGCACGGCCACCTCAAGAAGGGTGTGGCCGGAGGCCTGCAGCAGCAACTGCCCCGCTTCACCGTAGCCTGCCTGGATGCGCCCCAGTTGCGGCCAGGCGCGCTGGGTCAGGAAGCGTCCGTTGTCTGCCTCCACCACCATCCAGCGCCGATCGCCCTGCAAACCCAGATGATCCACTGCCGATGCTGGCAGAGACTGCCCCTGCCCCGACTTCACCGGATACCGATACAACTCGCTGAGATACATCCCCACTGGCCTCGTACCATCGTAAAACGTCCAGCTTATACCTGGACGCAACGATCACCCAGCGGTGGTATCCAGTTGCAGGCGCTGCTTGACCACCTCCACCAGGCGATCCGGCTGGAACTTGGAGAGGAAGTTGTCACAACCGACCTTCTTCACCATCGACTCGTTGAAGCTGCCCGACAGCGACGTGTGCAGCACCACGTAGAGGCGACGCAGTCGTGGGTCGTTACGTATCTCGGTGGTCAGGCGATAGCCGTCCATTTCCGGCATTTCGGCGTCGGTGAACACCATCAGCAGCTTTTCGCAGACATCTTCGCCGGCATCGGCCCAGGCCTTGAGCATGCGCAACGCCTTGAGACCGTCGCTGGCCACATGCAGCTTCATCCCCAACTGCGACAGCGTATCGCGCAACTGCGCCAGGGCGACGTTGGAATCGTCCACCAGCAATACCTCGCAGCCACGGGCACGGGCAAGCACTGGATCGGACAGTTTGTCGCTCGAAACCCGCGCGTTGTAGGGCACGATTTCGGCCAGGACTTTCTCCACATCGATCACCTCCACCAGTTGGTCATCGACCTTGGTGATGGCGGTCAGGTAATGCTGGCGTCCGGCGCTGGTGGGCGGCGGCATGATGGCATCCCAGTTCATGTTGACGATGCGGTCGACGCCCCCCACCAGGAAGGCTTGCACCGAGCGGTTATACTCGGCGACGATGATCGTGCTGCCTGGTCCCGGTTGCAGGGGGCGCATGCCAATCGCCTGGGACAGGTCGATCACTGGCAGGGTCTGGCCACGCAGGTTGACCACGCCACAGACGTAGGCATGGCGCTGCGGCATCAGGGTAAGCTTGGGCAGTTGCAGCACTTCCTGGACCTTGAACACGTTGATCGCGAACAACTGGCGCCCGGCCAGGCGGAACATCAGGATTTCCAGGCGGTTCTCACCTACCAGTTGCGTGCGTTGGTCTACCGTGTCGAGAATGCCAGCCATTGGAAAGCCTCCAGGCTTTTGTCGGAAAAGGTGAGTTCATCGGCCTTGTATCGGCGGCTTCGCGCCCAGCTTGACCCCCCGGTAAAATTGCTACGAAGCCGATTGATATCACTTTACCATCATGCTTTACTTCGGACACTCAGTCAGCTCCGCTTCACCTTGCCACCCCTAGACTCCTATCAGGGAAACCCCTAGAGGCAATCGGGCGCAACCTGATGTTCGCGATATCCTTTAGCCATTAATGTGACGCCATTCTCATTGCATGAATGGAGTCAGGCTTTTGCTAGCAATCGTTTTCGCGTGGCACTTCATCGCTCCCGCCCACCGTGCTGGAGTCACATGATGGATACCCCACCCTTGAACAGCGGCGCCCTGCAGGAATTCCTGCTGGACGCGCAGGTATTGCTGACGCAGTCCCAGGAATGCTTGCACCACCTGGAACTGATCGACAACGATCCTGATGCTTGCCAATGCCTGCACAGTGCCCTCGAGACCCTCGCCCGTCGCGCCAATGACCTACGTCTGGTCGAAGTCGCCCACTACGCTGCCGGCCTTCAATTGCTACTGGCTCCGGCATGCCACCAGCAGCGTCTGCTGCCCGAGGCCCTGCCTGCGGTGGAGGCGTGTCTGACCCTTCTGGCCTGGCAACTGGAGCTGGTGGATGTTCACACAGGGCGCTTGAACCTCGACGCCAGTGAGCAAACCGATCTGTTGACCGACCTCGCCTGCGTGCTCGGCCAGCCCTTGCCCAATGCTTGCTCGGCCTGCCGCACCGAGGGCAACTTGTGCGCTCATCCACTCCCTTATCCATCGAATACCAGCTTCCCAGGCGCGCCCAATCGACCGCACTAGAGGCGGCGGTAAAGTGCAACTAAGCGCAGACGCCCTTATGAATTCCGGGGCCCCAGGGAAGTTCAGCAAGTTGTATCGCCGCGCGTCTTGCGCAGGCAACGAAGTTGAACTTGGCATGCCCCGAGTAGTAGCACTTAGCCATCCAGCGCGAACCGAAAAACGGCAGAATCGCCCCGCAAATCCAGAGGTTTCCAGCACCGAGCCAGCCGCGACCAAATCAACTTGAAGTGTTACCATACGCGCCGGCAAATCCGCGTAGCGCCCATGTAGGGGCAACTTCCATCACACTCGCGATTCGCTCGTAAGCACGACGCCAAGCCTCTGGTTAGACATGCACAAGGCCTCCATCAGCAAGACTTCAGTGGCTTCCCTATCTATGTTCCCACGCTTGAAGATCCCTCTGCGTCGCTGCTCCCGCACTGCCCTGCTGCGCTGGACGACGAGCATGCTGTGCGTAGCCTCCCTGGCCGCCAACCTGGCCGTGTGCATGGCAGGGCAAGCGTTGCCGGCGAGCTTGATCGCCCTGCAATTGGTCGCCACGCTCGGCGTTGCCTGGCACCTGCGCCGCTGGGCGCGCTCGATCAACCTGCATCCGGCCGAACTCGCCGACCGCATGCTCAAGGTCCAGGAAAACGAACGCCAGCGGCTGAGCCGTGAACTTCACGACGACATCGGCCAGTCACTCACTGCCGCCAAGCTGCAGTTGCAGTGGTTGCAGCGCCGTCTGCCGAACGAGCTTCAAGGTCAATGCGATACCTTGCGCAGCACGCTGGAAACCACCCTGAGCAACGTGCGTGACGTGTCCGCCCTGCTCAATCCCCGTCAGCTGGCGAGCCTTGGCCTGGAGGCCAGCCTGCGTGCGCACCTGCTGCGGACCCTGGACCGCAGCGACCTGAACTGGAGCCTGGAATGCCAGCAACGCCTGGGGGGGATTTCCGAAGAGGTGGCGATGGCCGCCTACCGCATCACCCAGGAAGCGGTGACCAATGTGCTACGCCACGCGCAGGCGCACAACCTGATCATACGGCTGCAACGCAGCCCGGCCGGCCTTGCATTGCTGATCCAGGACGACGGCCGCGGTTTCGTCCCGGCCGCCGACCCTGCCACCGCCGGCCAGCGTGGCATGGCCGGCATGCAGGAGCGTGCCACCGCATTGCAGGGCCAGTTGAACATCACCAGCCAGCTCGGCCTCGGCACCCGGATCGATGTCTTGTTCCCATGGCCACCCCGCACCCACGAACGCGCCAGGACCCCTGTTTACAATGACCTGTAGATTGTTGCTGGTGGACGACCACTCGCTGATACGTGCCGGGGTACGCGCCCTGGTGTCAGACATCCCGGGCTATACCGTGGTCGGGGAGGCCGACGATGGTGACCAGCTTCTGGAGCAGGTGCGCGACCTGGTGCCGGATATCGTCCTGCTGGACATCTCGATGCGCTCGACCAGCGGGCTGGATGCCCTGACCCAGCTGCGCGCCGAGGGCAATGCTTGCAAAGTGCTGATCCTGTCGATGCACACCGACCCGGACCTGATCATGAGGGCCTTGGAAAGCGGCGCCCATGGCTATCTGCTCAAAGACACCACCGCCACCGAACTGGAACAGGCCTTGACCGCCCTGCGCGCCGGCGAGCGCTACCTCAGTCCGGCCATCGCCCACACCGTGATCAACCAGGCCCTGATGCGTGCCCAGACCGGCAAGCACCCCAATGCCAATCGCCACAACCTCACCGCGCGCCAGTTGGAGATCCTGCGGCTGATCGTGCGGGGCAAATCCACCCGCGAGATCGCCCAGGGCCTGGGCCTGTCGATCAAGACCGTGGAGACTCACCGCTCGCAGATCATGAAACGCCTGCAGATCTATGACGTGGCGGGCCTGGTGCTGTTCGCGGTACGCGAGAAGATCATCAGCCTGGATGACTGAGCAGCGGCGAATCGGCAGGCAAGTGTACACGCAAGGCACCGGGTAGCGCCGAGAAGCGCAGGCTGCTGGCTTGCAGCGGCTCGCCGTCGAGGTTGATATCCAACCCCTGAGAACTCTTGATCTCCACCCAGGCCAGGCGCGCGCGCACGAACAGCCCATCCCCGGCCAGCAGGTCGCGTAACGCCCCTACCACGTCCTGGGGGGCGGGCAAGATGGCGATATCCAACAGGCCGTCGTCAGCCACCGCATCCGGGCACAACACCTGCCCACCACCGGCCTGGCGACCATTGCCGATACCCAGGGCAAGCAACTGTCCCTGCCAATGGAAGTCTTCGCCCTGCAGCTCCACCTCCGCCGGTTGCAGCTCGCTGAAGCGACTCAGGCCGGTGAACAGGTAGGCCGCCCCGCCAAGCACTTTCTTCAGGTCTTCGGAAGTATTGGCCGTCACCTGACTGCCGAATCCGCCGGTTGCCATATTCAGGAACAACTGTTCGCCGACCTGCCCCAGGTCCACTGCGCGCGCCGGCCGCTCCAACAAGGCCAGGGCGGCGGCAGGCTCCAACGGCACGCCCGCGGCGCGGGCAAAATCGTTGGCGGTACCCAGCGGCAACAGCGCCAGGCTCGCGTCGGTACGGGCCAGGCCCATCGCTTCGGCCACGTCGCGCAACGTGCCATCGCCGCCGCCGGCCACGATGCGCTCATAACCGGCGGCCAGCGCTTCGCCCACCAGTCGCTGGGCATCCCCCGCTTCCCAGGTCACTCGCACGTCGATCGCGCTACCGCGCTCGCGCAGGGCGCCGACCGCTTCGCGCACGTCATCGTTGGCGGCCTGCTTGCCATGCAGGATCAACATCGTCTTGGGCCCTTGCATCGCGCTACTCCGTGAATAGATCCGTTTGAGAGGTTCAACCCGTATTCCGACCACAGGCACACGCACAATGCTGCACGCCCAAGGTAAAGCGTTGATCGTCGGTCGCTGGGCGAACGCCACATCGTGGGCTTTACTGTTAGCTAAGGACGCGCCCCGGCAGCAGCCAATGGCTGGCTCACCGATGGGCGCGTTTTTTATCCGTGGCCGTCAGCGAGGATTTCCGGTCATGCGCATACTCTGGACCCTTCCCTACCTGCCCTGGCCGACCACCAGCGGCAGCAAGACCCGGCAATATCACCTGCTGCGCGCACTGGCCCAGCATGGCCATCGCATCACTTTGCTGGCGCAATCGAAGGTGCCGCTCGGCGACGCCGCACGCGACGCCCTCGAACCGTTGCTCGAACGCCTGATCGTGTTGCCCAGGCGAGCTGTGCATAGCCCACTCAACCTGCTCGCCTCACCCATCATCGACTACCCCATGCGTGTCATCATCAACGGCCTGGCGCCCTGCCTGCGGCACCAGTTCGAACAGTTGCTGGACGAACCCTGGGACATCATCCAGATCGAGCATAGCTACAGTTTCCAGCCATTCGAGAAAGCGCTGCAGGCACGCGGCCTGCCCTACCTGCTGAGCGAACACACCCTCGAATCGGTGATGGGCGGCGCCAGCCACGACCGCCTGCCGTTATGGCTGCGACCGCTCAACGCGTTCGACCGCTGGCGCTACCGGCGCTGGGAGCAGCGGGTGTTGCGCCAGCCCACCGAAGTGGTGGCCGTCAGCGCCCATGATGCCGAACTGATCAGTCAGATCGCGCAGCGCCCGGTCAATGTGGTGGTCAACGGTGTCGATTGCGACTACTACCAGGCTGTACGACCGGCGCTGCATAGCCAGCGGCTGCTGTTCGTCGGCGATTTCGAATGTGCGGCCAACCTCGAAGCGATCGAATGGGCCCTCGAGGACATCCTGCCGCAGGTCTGGATGAGCAATCCGGCGGTGCGCCTGGCCATCGCCGGGCATGCCTTGCCCACCAGTTGGAAGCGCCACTGGAACGACCCTCGAATCGAATGGGTCGGCTACCGCCCCGACTTGCGCGAGCTGCAGCGGCGCGCAGCGATCTTCTTCGCCCCGTTGCGCTATGCCGGTGGCTCGAAGGTCAAGATTCTCGAAGCCATGGCCGCCGGATTACCAGTGATCAGCAGTAGCAAAGGCGTGTCGGGGCTTGCCTTGAACAACGGCGAGCACTACCTGGGGGGCGACGACAGTGGGCAGTTGGCATTGTTGATCACGCAGCTGCTCAACCAGCCCTGGCGCATGAGTCAGCTGAGCGAGGCAGGCCGGGCGTTCGCCCGTCAG
The DNA here is from genome assembly GCF_004357765.1 of Pseudomonas putida. Classification (GTDB taxonomy): domain Bacteria; phylum Pseudomonadota; class Gammaproteobacteria; order Pseudomonadales; family Pseudomonadaceae; genus Aquipseudomonas; species Aquipseudomonas putida_U. Next base: position 159,926 of record NZ_SMTE01000008.1, read on the forward strand.
CGCCACGACTGGAACGTGGTGGCCCAGCAACTGGAAACGGTACACATGCGCCTGAGTCAAGCGGCACCGGCCGGCGTCAACCAACCTGGTGGCGCTTGGCTAGGGCGATCAGCCAAGTAGCTCGCTGAAGGGAATGAACGGCACGCTGTCGCCAGGCTTCGGTGTGCTGCCTTCCCTGACTTCCACCAAGCCTTCGGCCCAGGCCGCACTGCGCAATACACCCGAACTCTGGTTCTTGTAGATGCGCACCTGGCCCTGCTCGATCCGCGCCCGCAGGTATTCACGCCGGGTACCCGCCTTGGGCCAGTCGAAGCCTGCCGGCATGTCGAAACGCAGCGGCGTGACGTCGGTCACGCCCTGGCGACGCAACAAGTAAGGGCGTGTGAGCAGGCCAAAGGTCACCAAGGTCGACGCCGGGTTACCTGGCAGGCCGATCACCGGCACCCCTTGGTAATGCCCGAAGGTCAGCGGTTTTCCGGGTTTGATCGCCAGCTTCCACAATGCCAGCTCGCCGGCTTCGCGCAGCGCAGCGCCGAGGAAATCGGCCTCACCGACCGAGACACCACCGGTGGACAGGATCAGGTCGACATCACCCAAGCCGCCCAGGCATTGCCGGGTGAGCGCCAGGTCATCCGGCAGGATGCCGGCGTCGACCACGTCGCACCCCAAGCGTTGCAGCCAGCTCACCAGCAGGCGCCGGTTGCTGTTGTAGATCTGCCCTGGTCCCAACGGCAAGCCGGGCTCCACCAGCTCGTCTCCGGTGGACAGCACCGCCACGCGCACCCGCCGCACCACGGTCAACTGGCCATGGCCGAGGGTCGCGGCAAGGCCCAGCTCGATTGGGCCAAGGCGTGTGCCTGCCAACATGACCTGCTCGCCCTTGCGCGTTTCCTGGCCCTGGGGGCGAACGTTCTGATCAGGCTTGAGCGGCTGCAGAAAGCGCACTCGGCCGTCTTCGAGCGATTCGGTGTTCTCCTGCATTTCGACGCAGTCGGCACCCTCCGGCAACGGTGCGCCGGTGAAGATCCGGGCGCAGGTCCCTGGCTGCAGGGGTTGCGGTGCGTGACCGGCGAAAATGCGCTGACTCACAGGCAACGGCTCGCCGGCAAGATCGGCCAGACGCAAGGCGTAACCGTCCATGGCGCTGTTGGGCCATGGCGGCAAGTCGAGCCCGGCGATCAGATCCTCGGCCAGCACGCGGCCCTCGGCAGCGGCCAGGGGGACTACCTCGGTACTGGTGATCGGCGCCGCCTCGGCCAACGCCAGCAGGCGCTTCAGGGCGTCTTCCACGGCCATCAGCGGGCCCGGCTGCCCGCCGTCAACCACGGCTTTCACAGGCCGCTGCCTGCTTCAGGTGAGCGACGAAGTTGCACGGACGGTGACGGGCATCGAGCTGCTCGGCGAGAATGCCGTCCCAGCCGGTACGTACTGCATTGGTCGAGCCGGGCAGGCAGCAGACCAAGGTGCCGTTGGCCAAGCCGGCCAATGCACGGGATTGCACGGTCGAGGTGCCGATGTCGGCCACGGAGATCTGCCGGAACAACTCACCGAAGCCCTCGACCTGTTTGTCCAGCAGACAGGTCACCGCCTCAGGGGTGCTGTCGCGGCCAGTGAAGCCGGTACCGCCGGTAATCAGCACGACCTGCACCTGGTCGTCGGCGATCCAGGTGGCGACCTGAGCGCGGATCTTGTACAGGTCGTCCTTGAGCAGCACGCGTGCCGCCAACTGGTGACCGGCTGCGGTCAGGCGGTCGACGAACATCTGGCCGGACGTGTCGGTCTCGAAGGTACGGGTGTCGCTGACCGTGAGCACGGCGATGTTCAGCGCCACGAAGGGGGTATCTGCCTTGGCTTTCATGGGGTTCCGTCGCAAGGGGAAGAAGATGCGCCTGTTATATCACAGCAGGCTGCGGCCAACTGCGCCGTTGTTTCCGGTCAATGCCAGCGGATTGACGCTATGCTGAACTGTGCATGGAACTTGCTCGGACGCACTGCGTCTTACAGTCATCGGTATCAACGCATTGGAGAAACACAATGATTCAACGGACGCTTCCCGCTTTCCTGCTCGCCCTGGGCCTCGGCGCCCTCGCCGGCTGCGCCTCGCCGACCGTGATCACCCTGAACGACGGCCGCGAGATTCAGGCAGTGGATACGCCCACCTTCGACGAGGACTCGGGCTTCTATGAATTCGAGCAACTGGACGGCAAGCGCACGCGCTTGAACAAGGACCAGATCCGTACCGTCAAAGAGCTGTGATAGAGCGTCCCGATTTGCAAATGCCCTTTTAACAACAAGGGCTTGCGCGCGAAAAAAGGATGCAGTAGGATTTTGTTCATCGGAGTGTAGCGCAGCCAGGTAGCGCGTCTCGTTCGGGACGAGAAGGCCGCAGGTTCGAATCCTGTCTCTCCGACCAAATCCTCAAAAAGCCCGCCTTGTGCGGGCTTTTTCGTGCCTCGGGAAAGTCGCTGCTGCCGGGCCCGATCCCTAGGCGCCAGACAGCGTCCCGCAGAACGGCTCGCTCAGGCCGTCAACCGCGACGTCACTTCGCCCAACTGGCCCGACAAGCCATGCAAACGCTGCCCGGCCTGCTCGGTGTGCTGCACCGCTTTTTGGTTGGCAGTAGCGATGCGGGTGATCTCGACCAGGTTGCGCGAAATGTCCTCGGCGACGCTGGTCTGCTCTTCGGCGGCCGTGGCGATCTGCCGGTTCATGTCACGGATCGCCTCCACGGCCAGGGTGATGCGCTGCAACATCTGCCCGGCATGCTGCACTTGCTCGGCGCCCTGCTCGCTGCGCTGCTGGCCGCTTTCGATGGCCTTGACCGCCTCGACCGCGCCGGACTGCACCGCGTCGATGATCTGATGAATTTCAGCGATCGATGCCGCAGTCCGCTGCGCCAGGCTACGCACCTCGTCGGCGACGACGGCGAAGCCGCGCCCTGCCTCACCGGCGCGCGCGGCCTCGATGGCGGCGTTGAGCGCCAGCAGGTTGGTCTGCTCGGCGATGCCGCGGATGACCTCCAATACCTTGCCGATCCGGGTACTGTCGGCTTCCAGGTCCCGAATCACCGCCGCGGTGCCGGCGATTTCCTGGTTGACCGCGCCAATGATGTCGATGGTCTGCTGCATCACCTGCTCACCGGCCTGAGCACTGTGGTCGGCATCATCGGCGGCCCGCGCCGCCTCGGCCGCGTGGCGCGCCACTTCCTGCGCCGTGGCGGACATCTCGTGCATGGCGGTGGCGACTTGGTCGGTGCGCTGGAACTGGTCCTGGGTGCCACGGGCCATGTCGCTGGCGATGCTGCTGAGCTGGCCGCTGGCGCCTTCGAGCTCCTGGGCGTTGTCCTTGAGCCGGCCGACCGTGTCGGCGAGGAAGTCGCGCAGGGTATTGGCCGCACGCGCCAGGCGCCCGAGTTCGTCCTCACGGCGTCCGTCGACGTGGGCGGCAAAACGGCCCTGGCTCAGTTGCGCAACGTACTCGATCAACTGGCGGATTGGCGCGATCAGGCTGCGGTTGACCAGCCACAGGCTGAACAACCCGACCAGCACCGCCGAGGCGAGCATCACCAGCAGGCCCATCCACACGGTACGCTCGGCACTGGCGCTGATGCTGGCCGCCCGACCACGGGATTCGCTGCGTAGCTGTTCGACCAGCGCGCTCATCTGGTCACTCGCGGCACGGTCGACGCCTTTTACCGCCAGGTCACCCGCAACGGGGTCGCCACCGGCAGCGAGGAAAGCCTGGCGCCCTTTCTCATACGCCTGACCAAGCTGCCGGTGGCTGTCACGCAACTCCCGCAGTGGCGCTTCCAGCTCGCCGTTGCCATTGCTGGCGATCAGTTGCTCCAGCAGTTGCTGGACCTGCTGTTCCCGGGCTTGGAACTGTTGCCAGTACTTGTCGAGATCCCCAGGGTTGCGTCCACGCAACAACACGTTCTTCCACTCCTGCACCTGGATCTTGAACTGCAGGTTGGCTTCGTCGATCAGTTGCGACGCCCGGAGAGGGCCATCGACCAGCTCGGCATAGCCGCGCACGCTGGAGGACAGGAACTGGAAGCACACCAGGGCGATCAGCAGCATCGCTATCAGGCTGCCACCGAGCAGACTGAGAATCTGGACTCTGAGGGATTTACGCAACATAGGATCTCGGGAACAAAGGAAAAGGAAAACGGTGCCGTCCAGGCAACGCAACAGACATCCATGTCCTCATGCCCAGGCCAAAAAAAAGCTGCCATCGTTCGATAGCAGCCAGGTCGAGCACGTACACAACAGCTGAGCCAGATATTCCCAGGCTATTGCTACAGAATTGTTACATCCGAGACACCGGCGCTCCGCTGGCGAATTGCAGAGACGCCAAACGTGCATACAGAGGACTGCGTTCGAGCAACTGTTGGTGATTGCCCACGGCGACCACCTTGCCCTTGTCGATGACCGCAATGCGATCGGCATGCTGCACGGTGGCCAGACGATGGGCGATCACCAGGGTGGTGCGGCCCGCCATCAAGCCCGGCAGCGCCTGCTGGATCAGATGCTCGCTCTGTGCATCGAGGGCGCTGGTGGCCTCGTCGAGAAGCAGGATCGGCGCATCCACCAGCAACGCCCGGGCAATCGCCAGGCGTTGGCGCTGGCCGCCCGACAGGCCGATACCGCCCTCGCCCAGTTGGGTCTGATAACCCAGAGGCATCTGCTGGATGAATTCGTCGGCGTGGGCGCTGCGCGCCGCGGCCTCGACCTCGGCCTGGCTGGCATCCGGCCGACCATAACGGATGTTGGCCTCGACGCTGCCGCGAAACAGCGCTGGATTCTGCGCCACGAGGGCGAACTGACCGCGCAGCTCGCTCGGCTGCAGGTCAGCGATGGGCAGGCCGTCAAGCAGGATGCGCCCCTGCTGGGGATCGTAGAATCGCAGCAGTAGGTCGAACAACGTCGATTTGCCGGCCCCGGACGGGCCTACCAGGGCCAGGGTCTGACCGGGTTCTATGACCAGGTCGAGGTGGTCGATAGCAGCGACCTTGGGCCGCGACGGGTAGGCGAAACAAACGCCCTCCAAGGCGATATGGCCCTTGGCACGTCGCACTGGCGTCGACACTTGGACCGAGGGCGGCAGGATCGCGCTGCGCGCTGCCAGCAGCTCGGCAATGCGCTCGGCAGCGCCGGCTGCACGCTGCAACTCGCCGATCACTTCGCTGAGGGTGCCGAAGGCGCTACCGACGATCAGGCTGTAGAACACGAAGGCCGCCAGTTCGCCACCGCTGATGCGCCCTGCGATGACGTCCATGCCGCCGACCCAGAGCATTGCCCCGACCGCTCCGAGCACCAGCACGATGACCAGGGTGATCAGCCAGGCACGTTGGGCAATGCGCCGACGCGCCACGTCGAACGCGGCCTCGACCGTGCCGGCGAACAGCGTGCGGTCGTGTTCCTGATGGTTGTAGGCCTGCACGGTCTTGATCTGGCCCAGGGTTTCGGCGACATAACTGCCAACATCGGCCACACGATCCTGACTTTGCCGAGACAGGCTGCGCACCCGCCGCCCGAACAGCAGGATCGGCGCCAGCACCAGTGGCAGCGCCACCACCACGATACTGGTGAGCTTGGGGTTGGTGACGAACAACAGCACCACGCCTCCGATCACCATCAGTGCGTTGCGCAGGAACATCGACAGCGACGAGCCGATCACCGACTGCAGCAAGGTCGTGTCGGCGGTCAGCCGCGACTGGATCTCGGAGCTGCGGTTGTCTTCGAAGAAGCCAGGGTGCAGGCCGATCAGGTGATCGAACACAGCCCGACGAATGTCGGCCACACAGCGCTCGCCGATCCACGACACCAGATAGAACCGACTGAAAGTGCCGATCGCCAGGGCCACAACCAACACCAGGAACAGGCCGATGGTCTGGTTGAGTTGGTGTGCCGAACGCGTCATGAAGCCCTGGTCGACCAGCAGGCGGATGCCCTGCCCCATGGACAAGGTGATACCAGCGGTGACCACCAGCGCCAACAAGGCCAGCAGCGCATGCCGGCGATAGGGACGGATGAACTGCCAGGCCAGTAGCAAGGCGCGCCGTTGACGCGGAGAAACGGGGTCGACCATGGAAGGCTCGCTGCGCGCGGGAAAGCCTCAAGCCTACCACTCATCCAGCCCCATGGAACTCCGGCGCAGGTGCCGACGTCGCAGCTATGACCGGAACACAGTCGGCGGGAGAGGTGCGGCGGTCTCTATAGCCTTTCGTTCTAATGGATCTATGGAGCTTTGCCACGGTTTCTGGTGGACTGTGTTTACCGTGACGGCCGACGGAGTTGTCACAGGCTGGTCACGGCGCAGGGTTACCCTGAGCTTGAACCTGATGAGGAGACAGGAAATGAGCTTGCAGCATAGCAGCGACACCCCCAAGCACCACACCCCGACGCAGCCTCAGGTATGCGGCTCGATCATTGATGCCGAAGGCCGCGAGGTGCCGATCACCGAGCAGATGATCCAGCAGGCCTGCAAGACCTTGGAAGAAAGCCGGGTCGAGAAAGCCAAAAAGGCCTGATACACGAATTCGTTGCGACCCGGCGCTTGCGCCGGGTTTTTATTGCCCTGGGAAAATGTCAGACAAGCTCAGCCCCCAGTGCACTGACCATTTGCGCCAGTTGCGGCGCCTCGCCTTGCAGGCGCACCTTCAACCCATCGATCTCGCGCCGTTGCGGGTAGTGCTTGCGCAGCAGGTCGAACGCCGCGCGCTGCTCGGCCACGTCTTCGCTCAGACTGCGGCGCAAATCGGCGTCGTCACGGCGCGGGTCGTACACCGCGCGACACAGCGTGGCCAAGGCCCAAGCCGGGTCGGCACTGGCTGCGAACTCGAGTTGCGCCAGCGGCGCCTTGGGCAGCAGGTCGCTCAGGTGCACCTGCTCGGACTGGCCGAGGAAGCGACACAGAGCCTGGTAGATCTGCGCTGTACCGCGCTGGCGGCCATCGAGGCTGTAGCCGGCGATGTGCGGGGTGGCCAGGGTGCACAGGTCGGCCAGTTGCAGGTCGACCTGCGGTTCGCCCTCCCATACGTCGAGCACTGCATGCACGTCTTCGCGATCGAGCAGTAACTCGCGCAGGGCCTGGTTGTCGACCACCGGCCCGCGACTGGCATTGATCAACCAGGTACCCGGACGCAAGGCAGCGAGCTGGGATTGGCCCAACAGGTGCCAGGTCGGGTACTCACCCTCGCGCTGCAGCGGCGTGTGCAAGCTGATCACATCGCATCGTTCGAGGATGGTCGGCAAGTCGACGAATTCACCACCTTCGGCCGCGTGGCGCAACGGGTCGCATACCAGCACTTTCCAGCCCAGGCCATGCAGCACGCGCACCAGTCGACCGCCCACCTCTCCGGCGCCGACCACACCATATACCCGATCGCCCAGTGACACGCCATCGAGGTCGGCCAGGGTCAGCAAGCTGCCAAGCACATAATCCACCACACCACGGGCGTTGCAGCCTGGCGCACTGCTCCACTGGATGCCGGCTTCGGCGAAATAGCCAAGGTCCAGGTGATCGGTGCCGATGGTGCACGTGCCGACGAAGCGCACTTTGCTGCCTTGGAGCAGTTGCCGATTGACCTGGGTCACCGAGCGTACCAGCAGCACATCGGCGTCCTTGACGCAGCTGGCGTCGATGCTGCGTCCCGGGTAGCGGCGAATTTCGCCGAAACCTTGGAAGAAGGCATCGAGCAGCGGAATATTCTCGTCGGCAACTATCAGCATGGCGCTCTCCTGTCAGGGGAGCGCAGTGTAGGCGCTATGGGCGGGCTGTTCCAGCGTGGTTCAGTCGGCTTTCTTGCGGATCCAGTACAGGTAGGTCCCTGCTTCTTCCTGCTGACCGAGCAGCTCGTGGCCGAGGAAGTTGCAGAACTTGGGGATGTCGCGGCGGGTCGAGGGGTCGGTGGCGATCACTTTGAGCAAGCCGCCAGCGGCCAGGTCGCGGACGTGCTGGTGCAGCATCATCACCGGCTCCGGGCAGTTCAGGCCGGTGGCATCGAGGGTGGCATCGGGGGTGAGATCGGTCATGGGGGGCTCCGCGAAATATGTGCCATTGTCGCGCATTGTTTGGTGGGGACCAAGCGTGCGGCGCTACAAATCTACAGACAGCCCCCCACCTCAACGCGCTCTCAGATCCAACCGCCGCAGATGGCAAGTCACCTCTTCACGATCGTGATACAACTGCTTGCATGCGATCGAAACCTTCACCTTGCGTGCCTTGAACGTCGCCTCCATACGATCGAGCAAACGCCGCACCTCGGCATACCGCTGCTTCATCGGCAACTTCAGGTTGACCACCGCCTCACGACAGAGCCCCTCCCCCAGCCAGGTCTCGATCAACGAGGTGGTGCGCGCCGGCTTCTCGACGATGTCGCAGACCATCCAGTCGACCGGCTGCCGCGGCTGCCAGGTAAAACCATCGGCCATCAAGTGCTGAACCAGCCCGGTATCCATCAGGCTCTCGGCCATCGGACCATTGTCGATGGCGGTGACCAGCATGCCCCGGCGCACCAGTTGATAGGTCCAGCCGCCCGGCGATGCGCCGAGGTCGACACCGGTCATGTCGTCGTTCAGGCGCTGCTCCCACTGGTCCCGGGGTATGAACTGGTGCCAGGCCTCCTCGAGCTTCAAGGTCGACCGACTCGGCGCCTCGCGCGGAAACTTCAGACGCGGGATACCCATCGGCCAAAGCGCGCTGTTGCCCGCCTCGGCCTGGCCGACGAATACCCGCCGGCCACTGATGAACGTCAGCAACAGGCGCGGACCCTGGGCTTGCTCGCGCAAACGGCCGGCTTTTTCCAAGGCCTTGCGCAACGGCACTTCGAACTTGCGGCAGAAAGTCGAGAGTTCCTTGCCCTCATTGCTGTCGAGCACCTCCAGCCAGACACTGGCGAACACCGGCGAGCCGGCCAGGTGATCGAGCAAGACACTGATACGGTCGCTCTCAGGCAATTCGACGAAGGTCCCCCGGGCCCACTGGCGCGGGAAGATCAACTGGGCGAAACGCAGCGCCTGCATCAGCCGTTCGGCACCCTCGGCCTCGGCGCAGACGAATTCGGCACAGGCACTCTGCGGCTTGCCCTTGGCATAACCGGCAATGCCCAGATGGGCGGCGTGCTCGCTGATCTCGGCGCAGACCTCGCCCTCGAAACCGGGCCGGCAATGCATGAACAGGGTATTCATCTCTTTCTCCACATCGGCGGGCGCACCACAGGCGCCGGCAGGGCGGCGATGATAAAGGAAGTTCGGAACCTGGGACATGCCCCACCGGTCCAGAAAAGGGTCAGGTCAGACAATCCAGTCTAACCTGAGCCTTTAGCTAGGTCCGTACCGTGCGGGCCGAAACAGAGCGGTGACATCGGTAGCGCACAGGCGTTGCCGGGCACCGGCGCAGAAGGAGTTGGCAATGCCCTCGCTCGATAGCCTGAATACCCTCAAGACCCTCCAGGTCGCTGACCGCACCTACCATTACTACAGCCTCGCGGAAGCCGCCCGGCAACTGGGTGATCTGCAACACCTGCCCAAGTCGCTCAAGGTACTACTGGAAAACCTGTTGCGCTGGGAGGACGGCAAGACCGTCAACGGCGACGACCTGCGCGCACTGGCCCAGTGGCTGCAAGCGCGCCGCTCCGACCGCGAGATCCAGTACCGTCCGGCACGGGTACTGATGCAAGATTTCACCGGCGTACCTGCGGTGGTCGATCTGGCCGCCATGCGCGCGGCCATGGCCAAGGCCGGCGGAGATCCGCAGCGGATCAATCCCCTGTCACCGGTGGACCTGGTGATCGACCACTCGGTGATGGTCGACCGCTACGCCACGCCCCAGGCGTTCAGCCAGAACGTCGATATCGAAATGCAACGCAACGGCGAGCGCTACGCCTTCCTGCGCTGGGGCCAGAGCGCCTTCGACAACTTCCGCGTGGTACCACCGGGCACCGGCATCTGCCACCAGGTCAACCTCGAGTACCTAGGCCGCACGGTGTGGACTCGGGAGGAGGACGGTCGCACCTTCGCCTACCCAGACACGCTGGTCGGCACCGATTCGCACACCACCATGATCAACGGCCTCGGCGTGCTCGGCTGGGGCGTCGGCGGCATCGAAGCGGAGGCGGCCATGCTCGGCCAGCCGGTATCGATGCTGATCCCCGAGGTGATCGGCTTCAAGCTCAGCGGCAAACTGCGCGAAGGCATCACCGCCACCGATCTGGTGTTGACCGTGACGCAGATGCTGCGCAAGAAAGGCGTAGTGGGCAAATTCGTCGAGTTCTATGGCGACGGCCTTGCCGACCTGCCCCTGGCAGACCGCGCCACCTTGGCCAACATGGCACCGGAATACGGCGCGACCTGTGGCTTCTTCCCGGTCGACGAGGTCACCCTCGACTACCTGCGTCTGTCTGGTCGGCCGACGGCTACCGTGGAACTGGTCGAGCAATACTGCAAGGCTCAGGGCCTGTGGCGCGAACCTGGCCAGGAGCCGGCTTTCACCGACACCCTGGCCCTGGACATGAACACGGTCGAGGCCAGCCTGGCCGGGCCCAAACGCCCCCAGGACCGCGTCGCCCTGGGCCAGGTCAGCCAAGCCTTCGAGCAATTCATCGAACTGCAGCCCAAGCCCCTGGCCAAAGAAGGCGGACGCCTGGAAAGCGAGGGAGGGGGCGGTGTTGCCGTAGGCAATGCCGACCAGACCGAAGGCGTCGACTACCTCCATAACGGGCAGACCCACCGCCTGCAGGATGGCGCCGTGGTCATCGCCGCCATCACTTCCTGCACCAACACCTCCAACCCCAGCGTGATGATGGCAGCCGGCTTGGTGGCGAAGAAGGCCCTGGAGAAAGGCCTGCAACGCAAGCCCTGGGTCAAGAGCTCGCTAGCGCCGGGCTCCAAGGTGGTCACCGACTACTTCAAGGCCACTGGGCTCACCCCTTACCTCGACCAGCTCGGTTTCGACCTGGTCGGTTATGGCTGCACGACCTGCATCGGTAACTCCGGGCCGTTGGACGAGGCCATCGAGACGGCGATCAGCAGCGCCGACCTCACCGTGGCCTCCGTTCTGTCGGGCAACCGCAACTTCGAGGGCCGCGTGCACCCGTTGGTGAAAACCAACTGGCTGGCCTCCCCGCCCCTGGTGGTGGCCTACGCCTTGGCCGGCAGTGTGCGGGTCAAGCTCGACAGCGAACCGCTCGGCACCGGCAAGGATGGCCAGCCGGTGTACCTGCGCGACATCTGGCCCAGCCAGCAAGAGATCGCCGATGCCGTGGCCAAGGTCGACACCGCGATGTTCCACAAGGAATACGCCGAAGTGTTCGCCGGCGACGCCCAGTGGCAAGCCATCCAGGTGCCGCAGGCAGCCACCTATGCCTGGCAGGACGACTCGACCTACATCCAGCATCCGCCGTTCTTCGAGGATATCGCTGGCGCCCCGGCGCCGATCCGCGACATCGAGGGGGCACGCATCCTGGCCTTGTTGGGCGACTCGGTGACCACCGACCATATCTCGCCGGCCGGCAACATCAAGGCCGACAGTCCGGCTGGCCGCTATCTGCGAGCCAAGGGCGTAGAGCCACGGGACTTCAACTCCTATGGCTCACGGCGAGGCAATCACGAGGTGATGATGCGCGGCACCTTCGCCAACATCCGCATCCGCAACGAAATGCTCGCCGGACAGGAAGGCGGTAACACCATCCACGTGCCCAGTGGCGAGACCCTGTCGATCTTCGACGCCGCCATGCGCTACCAGCAGGAGGGCACGCCACTGGTGGTGATCGCCGGGCAGGAGTACGGCACCGGCTCCAGCCGCGACTGGGCAGCCAAGGGCACCAATCTGTTGGGCGTCAAGGCCGTCCTTGCAGAGAGCTTCGAACGTATCCATCGCTCCAACCTGGTGGGCATGGGCGTGTTGCCGCTGCAATTCAAGGGAGGCCATGACCGCAAGCAGTTGGGTCTGACCGGCAAGGAGAAGATCGACGTGCTGGGGCTCACTGCCGGGCAACTGCGTCCGGGCATGAGCCTGCCGCTGCGCATCACTCGCGAGGACGGGCAGCAGCAGGACATCGAGGTCCTCTGCCGCATCGATACGTTGAACGAGGTCGAATACTTCAAGGCTGGTGGCATTCTTCATTACGTGTTGCGCCAGTTGATCGCAGGTTAGGCCCGTACCTGGGGGATCGGGTTTACCCGTTCCCCCAGGATATGCACCCTCCACTGGCGAAATGATTCTGCTGCCAGAGCAAATCTCCCCTCAATAAACTGCCGGGCCGGCCGATACCCCTCCAAAGCCCCGCGGACATTTCTCGCCATGCGCAACAACCAGCCGATTACCAATAGGGAACGGACTTTCCCAGCCCAGCAGCGGTTGATTTCGACCACCAACGCCAAGGGCATGATCACCTACTGCAATGATGCCTTCATCGAGATCAGCGGCTTCACCCGCGACGAGCTCACCGGTGCGCCGCACAACCTGGTGCGCCACCCGGACGTCCCGGCGGCGGTGTTCGCCCACATGTGGCAGACGCTCAAGCAAGGCCTGCCGTGGATGGGCATCGTCAAGAACCGTTGCAAGTCCGGTGACCACTACTGGGTCAACGCCTATGTCACGCCGATCTTCGACAACAACCAAGTGGTTGGCTACGAATCGGTGCGCATCAAGCCCAGCGCCGAGCAGGTCCGTCGCGCCGAGGCCCTCTACCTGCGCCTGAACCAGGGCAAACCAGCCATCCCCCGGCGCGACAAATGGCTGCCCGTGGTGCAGGACTGGCTGCCGTTCATCCTGGTCAGCCAGGTGGGCTTCCTGGTCGGCAACTGGCTCGGTCACTCCTGGGGCTTCGCCCTGGCTGCCGGCCTGTCGGTGCCGCTCGGCCTGCTCGGCATGACCTGGCAGCAGCGTGGCCTCAAGCGCTTGCTGCGCCTGGCCGAGCAGACCACCTCCGACCCGCTGATCGCACAGATGTACACCGACAGTCGTGGTGTGCAGGCGCGCCTGGAAATGGCCATGCTCAGTCAGGATGCGCGCATGAAGACCTGCCTGACGCGCCTGCAGGACAGTGCCGAGCACCTCAGCGAACAAGCGCGTCAGTCCGATGTCCTGGCGCACAAGAGCTCGTCCGGCCTGGAGCGCCAGCGGGTGGAAACCGAACAGGTCGCCGCCGCCGTCAATCAGATGGCCGCCACCAGCCAGGAGGTGGCCAACCATGTGCAACGCGCAGCCGATGCCACCCAGGAGGCCAATCGTCTGACCAGCGAAGGACGGCAGATCGCCGGGGAAACCCGCGAAGCGATCGAGCGCCTGTCGGCAGCAGTCGGCGAGACCGGCGAAACCGTCACCCAGTTGGCCAAGGACAGCGACGAGATCGGCGGCGTGGTCGACGTGATCAAGGGCATCGCCGACCAGACCAACCTGCTGGCGCTCAATGCTGCCATCGAAGCGGCGCGCGCCGGCGAGATGGGCCGCGGCTTCGCCGTGGTGGCCGACGAAGTGCGTCAGCTGGCGCAACGCACCGCCGAATCCACCGGGCAGATCCACGGCTTGATCGCCAAGTTGCAACAGACCGCGAACAACGCCGTGCTGACCATGGAAACCGGCCACAAACAAGCTCAGGAAGGCGTCAGCCGGGTCATGCAGGCGGACGATGCGTTGGTGGGTATCAGTGAGGCGGTGGCCAATATCACCGACATGGCCACGCAGATCGCCGCGGCCGCCGAGCAGCAGACCTCGGTGGCGGACGAGATCAGCCGCAACATCAGCACGATTGCCGAATTGGCCGACCAGACCGCCGAGCAGGCGCAACACTCGGCGCAGTTGAGCGAAGAGCTGAGCACCACCGCCGGAGGCCAGTACTCGCTGGTTGAACGCTTCAACCGCTGACCCCCAAGTCCGGCACGCCGTCTCCCTGCAGGGGCCGGCGTGCGGCGCCCTTCGCCTAACTACCAGTCAAGGTTCAGCCGGCTCTCGAAGGAGCGAGCTTCGCCCGTCAACGGGTCCTCGAAGCTCAAACGCTGGGCCAGCAACTTCAATGGCTTCTGGTAATCGTCTTCTTCATTGACCAGTTGCGGATAGAACGGATCGTTGCAGATCGCCGCCCCCAAGGCCGCCATGTGTACTCGCAACTGGTGGGTCTTGCCGGTGACCGGCGACAACCCATAGCGCCACAGGTCACCGTTCTTTTCCAGCACCTCGGCGAGGGTTTCGCTGTTGTCGGCGCCGGCGACCTCGTGCATGCGAAAGAACGGCTCGCCATGTACCAGACGGCTGCGGTGCACCAGGGGAAAAGCATGCTGCGGCAGCGCTGCGGCGATGGCCTGGTAACGCTTGTCGATGCGCCGCTCGGGAAACAGACGCTGATAGGCACTGCGTGACTGCGGGTTGGCAGAGAACAGCACCAGCCCTGCGGTGTGTCGGTCGATGCGGTGCAGGGGCACCAGGTGAGGATTGTCCAGACGCCGGATCAGACGACGCAGCAAGGTGTGCTCGACATATTCACCGGTGGGTGTCACCGGCAGGAAATGCGGTTTGTCCGCTACCACCAGATGATCATCCATGTACAGGATCTGCTCCTGCACCGGGATCGGCTTCTCGTTGAGCACTTCGCGGAAGTAATGCAGGCGCATGCCTCGTCGATACGGCAGGTTGGCGGCCACCGGGCGGCCCTCGGCGTCCAGCACCCGCCCCCGGGCGAAACGGTCCTGCCATTGCCCACGGTCGATCGCCTTGAAGTGGTCGCACAGGCAATCGAGCACCGTCGCCCAGTGGCCAGGTGGCAGGCAAACGGTGCTGGCTTGCTGGCGGGCGGGGTCGAAAGGCGTGGTCATGGCAGGGCTCGGCAATCAGGGAGCGGTATTATCCCCTACAGCAGCCCACCTCAACCAGCCTGGGCTGGCGCCGGGTGCTGAGCCTCGCAGTGCGCCTTGAGCCAGCGCAGTACCTGCACTGCCTCCCAGCGACCCGGGTCGTACAGGGCATATACCAGCCCTTCGTAGCCCACCACATCCAGCCCGCGGTGGTAGCCGGCACGCTGGAACAGGGCCTCGATCTCGGCAAAACAGGTGTTGAAATGCACCTTGCCAAACGGCGTGCGGTCATCCGTCACCAGGCCTTCGAGGCGCAACTCCAGGACGGCGTCGAGCACTCGCTCCACGGGCAGCTGGTTGACGCTGTACTTGAGTTGCTCGACATTGAGCATGAGTTCATCCCGATACTGTATTTATATACAGGATACGGACTTGTTCACGCCCACGTCAATTCACCCCCAGGAACGCCACCACCTGTTCGGCATCGAACGGCCATAGCAATTCGGCGCCGGTATCGCAGCGGCGCAGTACCGGAATGATGAGGCCGTAGCGCTCGACCATCCTCTCGTCATCGGCGATATCGACCAGCTCGACGAGCAGTCCATGGTCGACCAAAGGCATCAGCAGCGCCTCGGCCACTTCGCACAGGTGGCACCCAAGGGTGCCGAACAGTTGGCATTCAGGGAGCATGGTCAGGTCCAGGTTGGCCAGTGCAAGTGCCTATTCTAGGCCGCTACCGCCAGCCATGCACCCGCCCTGCTCAATCCTGGCTGGTGGCACCGATGCGGTGCAGCGACAGGTCCGCACCCTGGAACTCCTGCTCATGGCTCAGTCGCAGTCCGTGGACCGCGCGCAATGCACCATACACGGCAAAGCCTCCGACCAAGGCCACCAGCACACCCGCCAGGCTGCCCAGCAGTTGGCTGGCCAGGCTGACACCGCCCATGCCGCCGAGCGCCGTCTGGCCGAATACGCCGCAGGCGATCCCGCCCCATACGCCGCACAGGCCGTGCAGCGGCCACACACCGAGCACATCGTCGATCTTCCAACGGTTCTGCGCCGCCGTGAACGCCCAGACGAACAAGGCGCCGGCCACCAGTCCGGTGGCCAGTGCTCCGATCGGGTGCATGAGGTCCGAGCCTGCGCAGATCGCCACCAACCCCGCCAGCGGCCCGTTGTGCAGGAAGCCAGGGTCGTTGCGCCCGGCCAGCAATGCCGACAGCGTGCCACCGACCATTGCCAGCAGCGAGTTGATCGCCACCAGGCCACTGACGCCCTTCAAGGTCTGGGCGCTCATCACGTTGAAGCCGAACCAGCCGATGATCAGAATCCACGAGCCCAACGCCAGAAACGGAATGCTCGACGGCGCGAAGGCCACCAGGCGTCCTTCACGATAACGCCCACGTCGAGCGCCCAGCAGCACCACGGCGGCCAAGGCCAGCCAGCCGCCCATGGCATGGACCACCACCGACCCGGCGAAATCGTGGAACGGTGCGCCGAAGCGTGCCTGGAGCCAGGCTTGCAGCCCCAGGTTGCCATTCCACACGATGCCTTCGAAGAACGGATAGACGAAGGCTACGATCAATGCCGTGGCGCACAGCTGGGGCGCGAACCGCGCACGCTCGGCGATACCACCGGAAATGATGGCCGGGATCGCCGCGGCGAAGGTCAGCAGGAAGAAGCACTTGACCAGCGCATAGCCATGGTCGGCGGCCAGTTGCGGCGCCGGCTGGAGGAAGTTGACGCCGTAGGCGACCCAGTAGCCGATGAAAAAATAAACCAGGGCCGAGATGGCAAAGTCGCTGAGGATCTTCGATAGTGCATTGACCTGGTTCTTGTGACGCACGGTGCCGACTTCGAGAAACGCGAAGCCGGCATGCATGGCAAGCACCAGAATGGCGCCCATGAGGATGAAAAGCGTATTGGAGCCGTGGACCAGTGAGTCCATCGCGCTGTGCATATGTTCCATGACGTAGGCAGACCTGCAAAAAAGCACCAGGACAGTTCAAGAACCTACGTCCATGCACCTGTTTGGTGCCAGGCTTGTTGCGCGACTCGACGAAATCGGCAAGGCCTGCGTGGTTTTACTTGGGTTTGTCGTGGATTGGGTTAAGGTTTTATCGGTATCAGCCGGCCTGTTGCCCTGGATCGGAGCAACCTGGGTCGGCAATGCCCCGCGAGGTGGCAAAATCGATTGTCGAATTAAGCAAGGCCCGTACCAGCGCTTACAGTGAACCTTCGGCGCACCCCATCACTCGAAATAGCCACACACATCTACAGGGAGAGCCCTAATGGCCAGCAAATCGGCAAAGAATGCTCAGGAAATCTTGATGGCTGACTTCCAGGCTTTGGTGCGCGACACCGAAAAGCTGCTCGCCGACACCGCCAACCTGGCGGGCGACCAGGCGGACGAGTTGCGTGGGCAGATCCACGAGCGTCTCGCCCAGGCTCGGGAAACCCTGCAACTGACCCAGGACTCGGTGCGTGAACGGGGCCAGGCGGCCCTCGGCAGCGCCGAGCAATACGTACAGGAAAAGCCCTGGCACGCCATCGGCATCGCCGCCGGCGTCGGCCTGCTGATCGGCCTGCTGGCCAATCGGCGCTAAGGAGAGCCCGATGGAAAATGACACCCTCGGTACCGGCGCTTCAGGCAAACGCCTGGGCGCCGCCCTGCTGGGGCTGCTGCATGGCCATATCGAATTGTTCGGTATCGAATTGCAGGAGCAGAAGGGCCGCACGCTGAAGCTGCTGCTGTTCGCCGGACTGGCACTGGTCTTCGCCCTGTTGCTCTTGACCGCGCTGTCGGGGCTGCTTCTGGTGTTGCTGTGGGACAGTTATCGCCTGGCCGGGATCATCGGGCTGTGCGTGTTCTACAGCATCGCCGCGCTGTACTGTGGCTTGCGCCTGAAGGCGGCGGTATTCGACGAATCCTCGCCGTTCCATTCAACGCTCGAAGAACTTGCCAAGGATCGGGAGCGCCTGTTGCCATGAGCCTGCCTGAACTGCCGAACACGCGGAACCCGCGTGAGTTGCGCAAGGCGCTGCTGCGTCTGCGCATGGAAATGCATCGCCAGGAAATTCGTCACGAATCGGGGCAATTGTTGCAGCCACTGCAGCGCATGCGCACTTTGGGCAGCTCTGCCCTGCATGACGGCCTGGGCATCAAGCAGTCACCGTTATGGGGGCTCGGCGCCGTGGTGGCGCTGGGCTTTCTGACCGGCAAGGGAGTGCGCAGCGGCAACCTCACGCGCCTGGTGCGTCTGGGCAGTAGCCTGCTGCCGCTGTTGCGCCTGTACCTGCGCAGCGGTCGCCAGCCCTGAGCTCGATCGGCCTGGCGCTTGCGTCGCCCGGCCTGACACGGGAAGCTATGCCCATCGACCGACAGGAGATCGCGCCTTGGACTGGCAAACCCTGCTCACCCGCGAACGTTTGGGCAAAGCCCATTACAGCCCGGAAGAACTGGGGCGCAGCCCCTTCCACAAGGACCACGACCGGATCATATTCTCTGGCGCCTTCCGCCGCCTTGGGCGCAAGACCCAAGTCCATCCGGTCTCCAGCAACGATCATATCCACACGCGCCTGACCCACTCGCTGGAAGTCAGCTGCGTGGGCCGCTCGCTGGCCATGCGCGTGGGCGAGACACTGCGTGAGCAACTGCCCGATTGGTGTGCCCCCAGCGATCTGGGCATGATCGTACAGTCGGCCTGTCTGGCCCACGACATCGGCAACCCGCCATTCGGCCACTCGGGCGAAGATGCCATCCGCCACTGGTTCCAGCAGGCCTCGGGACGCGGCTGGCTCGACGACATGACGGACGACCAGCGCGCCGACTTCCTCAATTTCGAGGGCAACGCCCAGGGATTTAGGGTGCTCACCCAGCTCGAGTACCACCAGTTCGATGGCGGCACCCGTCTGACCTACGCCACGCTCGGCACTTACCTCAAGTACCCCTGGAGCGCGAGGCATGCCGACGCACTGGGCTACAAGAAGCACAAGTTCGGTTGCTACCAGAGCGAACTGCCCCTGCTCGAACAGATCACTCGCAAGCTGGACCTGCCTCAGTTGGAGGAGCAACGCTGGGCTCGTCATCCTCTGGTCTACCTGATGGAAGCAGCCGATGACATTTGCTATGCACTGATCGATCTCGAAGACGGCCTGGAGATGGACCTGTTGCACTATGCCGAAGTCGAGCATCTGTTGCTCGATCTGGTCGGCGATGACCTGCCGGACACCTACCGCCAGCTCGGCCCCGGCGATTCACGCCGGCGCAAACTGGCGATCCTGCGTGGCAAGGCCATCGAGCATCTGACCAATGCCGCTGCCCGCGCCTTCGTCGAGCAGCAGACGGCTCTGCTGGCCGGCACCCTCGCAGGCGACCTGGTCGAGCACATGCATGGACCGGCCAAGCGCTGCGTGCTGCAGGCCAAGGACATGGCACGCAACAAGATCTTTCAGGACAAACGCAAGACCCTTCACGAGATCGGTGCCTACACCACCCTCGAGATCCTGCTCAACACTTTCTGCGGCGCGGCTCTGGAACAGCACGGCGGACGCACGCCGTCCTTCAAGAGTCGGCGAGTGCTCGACCTGCTCGGCAACAACGCGCCCGACCCAAATGGCTCACTGCATGCAGCCTTCCTGCGCATGATCGACTTCATCGCTGGCATGACCGACAGCTACGCCAGCGAGATGGCTCATGAAATGACCGGGCACTCCAGCCCAATCTGATCGAGAGCGCTGCAACATCATGTGACTGTAGCAGCGCTAACGATAAAGACGTTTCCTACAACAAAAAAGTGCAACTAAACAAGTCGATAAACGCCTAATAAAAAGTTACTAAAATCAGTTTGATATTTCAACTGGCGGATTTTTTCGTAGCCGTAATTTAGTTTTCTTGTAAGCCATTTCCCATATATTGCTAACTGTCGTTCCTCCTATGCCCGCGGACTTCCAAGTGAGCTAAGGTGCGATCTGCCTTCGTCACCGTTAGCAGGGAAGTTCTATATGCACTCCGTATTCATTGTCGACGACCATCCCGTCATCCGCCTGGCCGTTCGCATGTTGCTGGAAAATCAAGGCTACAAAATAGTGGGCGAGTCGGACAATGGCGTCGACGCCATGCAGATGATTCGCGAAGCCCATCCTGACCTGGTGCTCCTCGACATCAGCATCCCCAAGCTAGACGGCCTGGAGGTACTTTCACGCTTCCAGTCCATGGCACTGCCGCTCAAGGTGCTGGTCCTCACCGCCCAGTCCCCGGCGCTGTTCGCCGTACGCTGCATGCACTCCGGTGCGGCCGGGTATGTCTGCAAGCAGGAAGACCTGAGCGAACTGCTCAGTGCCATCAAGGCCGTACTCGCCGGTTACAACTATTTCCCCAGCCAGGCGTTCAATGGCGGTAACGAGACGGCCGACGCCGACTTGCAACTGTTCCGTCAGGTCAACGACCGGGAGTTGATGGTGTTGCAACTTTTTGCCCAGGGACGGACCAATAAGGAAATTGCCCAGGGCATGTTTCTCAGCAGCAAAACCGTGAGCACTTACAAGAAGCGCCTGATGCAGAAACTTCAGGTCAATTCCCTCGTCGACCTGATCGACATGGCCAAACGCAACGCGCTGGTCTGAGGGCGGAACATGCCACGCTACGTCACTCCCCTGCTACTCGCGCTGGCCCTGGCCAGCGCTGAAGCTCGGGCCACCGCGCCCCAGCCCGCTCCCTACACCTTATTGCCCCGCTCCACCGCCAATCCCGTCCAGCCGACGCTGAGCGAATCCCAGCGGCGCTGGCTGCAAGAGCGCCGATCATTGCGGCTGGGCACCTCCGCCCCGGACTACCCACCGTTCGACATCACCAGCGGCGGACGCGACTACCAGGGGCTGACCGCCGAATATGCACACCTGATCGGCAACGCGTTGCAGGTACCGATCGAGGTCGTGCGCTATTCCTCCCGGGATGCGGCGGTCAGCGCGCTCAAGCACGGTGAGATCGATCTGCTCGGCAGCGCCAACGGCTATGAGGCAGCAGTCGATGGCCTGGCGCTGTCGCGCCCTTATGCCGTCGACCAACCGGTGCTGGTCACCCGCGAGGATCAAGCGCCCCCGCTCGACGCCGGCCTGGCCAACCTGCGCCTGGGCATGCTCGACCACTATCTGCCCAGACGGGACATCCGCACCGCCTACCCCAACGCCAGACTGATGGCCTTCGGCTCGTCCGCCCAGGCGCTCAATGCCGTTGCCTTCGGCCAGGCCGATGTGTTCATTGGCGACACCATCTCCACTCACTATCAACTCAACCGCGGCCATCTGCCCGGCTTGCGCATGGCCAACTTCAGCAAGCATGAAGCAGTAGGCTTCGGCTTCGCCATGCGCAGCCAGGACACGCAGTTGCAAACCCTGGTGAACATGGCTCTGGACATTCAGCCCGGCGCCGTGCACGGCAGCATCTTCAAGCGCTGGAGCGCGGGCAGCGACCTGCTGCTGACCGACCGCCAACTGCACCTGACCCCGGCAGAACAACAATGGTTACGCCGGCACCCGGTGATGCGCGTGGCCATCGACGAAACCGCCGCACCGGTGTCGTTCTTCGATGTCGGCGGGCACTTTCGCGGCGTCACCGCTGACCTGCTGGAACTCATCCGCCTGCGCACCGGCCTGCGCTTCGAAGTACACCGCGCCAGTGGCACCGCCGACATGCTGGCCCGCCTCGAAGGTGGCCGGGTCGACCTGATCGCGGCACTGGTCAACGACAATCTCGACGCCCAGCACCTGCGCAGCACCCGCACCTACCTGGAAAGCACCCATGTGCTGGTCACCCGCGACGACGAGCGCCAGGTCGATTCACTGGAGGACCTGCGCGGACAGCGCATTGCAATCACCCGCTACAGCACCCTGGACGAGCTGCTCGCACGTGACTTTCCCCAGGTTGCCTGGATCGAAACGGAGAACACCTATTATTCGATGGCGCTGCTGGAAACGGGCGCGGTCGATGCGGTGATCACCACACTGATCGATGCCAATCACGCCCTGAACAACGATCCCAAGCTGGTCATCCGCAGCGCCATCGGCTCCGAGCCGGCCAGCTTCGCGATGGCTACGCGCGCGGAGGACACCGCCCTGGCCTCGGTGCTGGACAAAGCCTTGGCGAGCATCTCGCCAGAGGAGCTGGGAGTGATCAACAACCGCTGGCGCGGCTACGGTCCACCTGACGGCAAGCGCTGGCAGCGATTGCGTCAGCTCGCCGTGCAGGTGCTGCTGGGCACCGGTTTGCTGCTGCTGCTCGCAGTGCTCTGGAACACCCGCTTGCGTCGGCAGATCCGCCAGCGCCAGCAGGCCGAACGGGCACTGAGCGATCAACTGGCGTTCATGCGTGCATTGCTCAATGGCACCCCCCATCCAATGTACGTGCGCGACCGCCAGGGCCACCTGCAAAGTTGCAACAGCAGCTACCTAGAGGCCGTGCAGGCCACTGCCGAGGATGTGATCGGCAAGCGCCTGGAACAGAGCCTGTTCTGCGATCCACTGCATGCCCGGCAGATCGAGGCCGACTATCAGCAGGTCATGCGCGACGGCACACCGCTGATCCTCGACCGTCCCTTAAAGTTGCGTGGGCGGGAAATGACCCTCTACCACTGGATCCTGCCCTATCGCGATTCCTTGGGTGAGCCGCAGGGCATCATTGGCGGCTGGATCGACATCAGCGAGCGCCGCGAACTGGTCCAGGAGCTGCGCCAGGCCAAGCAGCAGGCCGAGGACGCCAACCGCGCCAAGAGCACCTTCCTGACGACCATCAGCCATGAAATCCGCACGCCGATGAACGCACTGATCGGCATGCTCGAACTGGCCTCCATGCGCGCCGAACAGGGCCAGCTCGACCGCACTGCGCTGGACGTGGCGTACCACGCCAGCCGTGACCTGCTGGGACTGATCGGGGACATTCTCGACATCGCCAGAATCGAATCCGGCCAGCTGTCCCTGGTACCGGAGCCGGTTGACGTGGCGGCACTGATCGCTTCGGTGCAACGGGTATTCGAAGGCCAGGCGCGGCAAAAGGGCCTCACCCTGGAGGCCGACATCGCTGCGAGTGCACGCTGTCACGCCCTGCTCGACCCGTTACGCCTCAAGCAGATCCTGTCCAATCTGGTGAGTAACGCGATCAAGTTCACCGACCATGGCCAGGTCCGCATCCAGGCCTGCGTACTCGACGCAAGCGGCGAGGACGCGCCAACCCTGGTAGTAGAGGTACGCGACAGCGGCATCGGCATTCACGACGCTGACCTGCAACGCCTGTTCACGCCCTTCGCCCAAGCCAATCTGCACAGCCAGGGCGCTCGCGCCGGTACCGGCCTGGGGCTGGCCATCTGCCGCAGCCTGGCCGAAATGATGGGGGCCGACCTGCAGCTCAAGAGCCTGCAGGGCGTCGGGACCCAGGTGCGCCTGGCGATGCCCCTCTGCCGGGTCGAGCCGCCGCTGGCCCATGGGCGGTCGGCCCAGCACCTGGCCTCCCCCAACCCACATCTGAAGGTATTGGTGATCGACGATCATCCCGCCAACCTGTTGCTCATGGCCCACCAGCTCAACCATCTGGGCCTGCAGCAGACCACCGCCAACGAAGGGCGCGAAGGCCTGGCGAAATTTCGCAAGGGCCAATTCGATGTGGTGATCCTCGACTGCAACATGCCGCACATGAATGGCTATCAGTTGGCTGATGCGATCCGCGCCTACGAGCGCCAGCATGATCTGCCGCCCTGCACCTTGCTCGGCTACACCGCCAATGCCCAGCCCGAAGTGCGCCAGCGCTGCCTCGAGGCGGGCATGGACGACTGCCTGCTCAAACCCATCAGTCTGGCCACGTTGTGCAAGCACCTGGCCCGGGTACTTCCACGTCATCTGGAGCACGGCGTGTCGCGGCGACCGTTCGACCTGAGCGGCCTGGACGCCGTCGTCGGCCTGGAGGCGCAGGACCTTCAGCGGCTGCTCGACACCGTCAGCCAGAGCCTACGCGAGGACTACAGCGCCCTGATGGCGCTGGAGGTGGAACAGGATACCGAGGCGCTGGCCGAGCAGGCACACAAGATCCTCAGCGTGGCCAGAATGCTGGAGGCACAATCGTTGATGACGGCTTGCGAGGCGCTGGAGCAGAACGGGCTGAGCGTGGCCGAAATGAAACGGCGACGACAGGCCTTGGCGCGTCAGATGCGCCGGGTGGAAAAAGCCCTGGACCGAGCGCAGCAGGCCGGGCCAGGGCTTTGATTGGACGCAGCGCAGGCGCGATAGCCTGGCGCTGCTCCAGTGGGATCAGGAAGCCGGGTTGATCGGCTTGTCCGGATACCAGGCGTCCAACAGCGGGCTGACTTCTACCTTGGTCAGTTCGCTACGGCCCTTGAGCCACGCTTCGACAGTTGCACGCTGCTCTTCGCTGACCGAGCCGCGCTTGGCACTGCAGACCAGACCGAAGTCATCGCCGCCGACATAATCCAGGCCATTGGCGTCCATGGCCTCGGCCAGGAACGCGTCGAGGAAGGCATCGATGGCTTCGTCGGACAGGTCTTCCTTGAAATCCAGGTTCAGTTCGAAACCCAGCTCCTTTCTTTGACTAATTAGCAGGTTCTGTCAAAATGCCTGAAAGCGCCCTACCACGAGCCTTACAGAGCAATATAATGCTAAATCGAACAATGACAATTGTCAAATCTTACCGATCTGTTCGT
The DNA here is from genome assembly GCF_004357765.1 of Pseudomonas putida. Lineage (GTDB taxonomy): Bacteria > Pseudomonadota > Gammaproteobacteria > Pseudomonadales > Pseudomonadaceae > Aquipseudomonas > Aquipseudomonas putida_U. The sequence goes on from NZ_SMTE01000008.1 coordinate 184,422, forward strand.
CATCACCCCCTGGTCGCGATCGACCCCAAGGTGGCTGACCTCCTTTACCACGCCAACCGAATGGCCATGGAAGTGAAGGGCACGAAGTCTTCGGACGTGTATCCATCTATCAGGCTTCTTGAAGCGTTCTGCGACATCACAGACCAACGGATTACCCTGGAGACCCTGAGCCTCCCCGCAGTCGAAGAGATCCTGCGAGGCTTCAGCGCAGCGATGGCGGGAGACTCCTTGGCAGACCAGCTCCCTGGGGTTGCAGAGACCAGGGTTCGCGACTTGTACCAAGCCTGGAGTTTCTTGCCGGCACTGGATCCAGGGGCTCACGCCGTGAGCTGGGACAAGACCCTCTTCGCTCCCCGACCAGAAATCTGTGTCAGGTTGTCAGCCGCTACGGACTATCAGCGATGGTATTGGGGTGGCTGGGGCCTGGAAGGAGGTAAAGAAGGGAACATGTATTTGCGACTAGCTGGGTTGGCACGGTTGCGTGGCCGAGACTATGTCGAACGCATCTACCACCACCTCCAGCGACACGCGAGAGTCGATCCAGGTTCGGCGCGAGTTGAATGGAATCATCTTTTTGACCACCTCACCCGTAACCATGCGAGATGGCCGGAAGAGACGCTTTCTACAGAGGAAGGCGTGAAGGCATTCATGAGTGAGTTCACGAACGCCCATTTCTCGCGCGCTAGGAAGATGGGGAATGACGCTGGCTCTCAACTTAAACGTTGGAGCAGGTTCGTCAGGAGCGTTGAGATATGCCTTTGTAAAACTGGTATTTGGTCGCAGATTACGTCTCCGATCAAGACGCCGCCTGCTCGAACTAAACGTGGCTCTGAATCGAAGACGTGGGAGCGAGAGAACGGCCTAATCGTTCAAGACAAGATGCTCACATCCATTCCACTCCATGCCAGTGATGCGGATGCGATGGAACTGCTTTTCTTCCAAATTAGGGCTGACCTTCGGGTCGTATCCGATTGGGCAAATGCTCAAGCTGACGATCTAGTCGCGAAATTTCGCAACCGAAAAAAACTCGCCGAACAAGGAAGCATCATCAAGGACTACTCGGGGACTGCTTATAAGAACTACAGTATCGCGGATCTCTGCGCGACGCTCGATGCACCAGAAACCAATGTTCCCACAAAATTTCTGTGCAAAGTATATGAGCATCAAACTGGGCAGAAGGTTATTTTTAACGACCTAGCCCAAGAGTTTGGATTTGCTACGACAGGAAGTCTTTTCCCTCATCAATGCCTCTTAGTGCTAGAGCACCCAATTATAACCACAGAGTTCTTGCGCGACTTCAAGCTCTATAACGAGCACGGACATCTGACCGGCTTTGATGAAGAAGCCCGCCTGATAACGGGATACAAAAACAGAAAGCCATCTGACGTAAGGGAGCAGGTCGTTGAGCTTTCGGATAGCTCATTCGAACGCTTCCAGGAAATTATCGAGTTGACTTCGAACTCTCGAACGCTACTCAGGAAGAATGGAGACCCCACGTACCGTAATCTATTTTTAACTACCGGCAATGGTTTCAGCTGGCCAAAGCAAGCCAAGGTTACAGTCTGGAATGACTCAAAGTTCGCTAACAACGCAGGACTTCTGACCCGGCTCATTGCTGAGTTTAGTCCATACTGGAACCAATCAGAAAATGAACTGGTGGTTTTTCTAAAGAAAGTCAAGCTGACAAATGTGCGCGCCTCGAAGGCGGTTGAAGTATTTATTGAAACAAAAAGCACTCAAGCCATGTCAAAGACTTTGGGCCATGAACATTACTACGCTGACTTACTGAGCCATTACCTGCCAGAGGCATTGCTTGATTTCATAAAATCAAGATGGATTCGGATTTTTCAGAAATCACTAGTTTGCTTGGCGATGGAGAACAGCCCCCACTTGTTACGCGCAACAAAGTTTCATGACATTGATGAACTACATATATTCCTGGAAAAGCACCGCATCCATGAGCCCCCACCTGAAGCTGCTGACCCAGAGCGGAAAGCCGATCAGCCCAAAGAAGAGACAAAAGAGGCTGCACTGTCAATCAGCACGGGATTCCTCGCGGCTATATTATCGCTTGAAGCAGCTGTAAAAGGGGCAACGCATCGTCACCATGTGTGCGGAAGAGCGGAATATTGGTCATCCGTAGGGAAAAAAATAAAAGTAGAAATCCAGAAAGGCCGAAACAAGAAGCTGAAAAAGTATTTAGAGAGCGCTTTAAAACTAGTTGACGCGACTCGAATGGAGAAGTTGATTTATGTCCCTTCTCACTGGGTTTGAATTCTTGGACAATCCGGAGGCGCACACTCCGGATTCCTTCCATAGTGCCTCATGGCTTAAGTGTGAATTTCATGAAGAAGTCTGGCGGATCCAGACTACTCAAAAAAATCCGATCACCATCGATTGGAGAGTGGGCCTATGGAATGGCACTGTATTAACCGCACCAATCAACGAAGTCCTCCACAGGTCGCTAAAGCACTTGCTAATCATGTCAGTTGAAGGACTGACAGGGGAATTTTCCTCCCTTGCTCCTGAATCTAAAAACCACCGCCTGAAATGCTCAATGCGCGCCATAGACTATCTGCTTATCCATGCTAAAGATTTGCAGTTGCTTGAACTTGGCTTAGGCGCGCTAGACGGAGACGACATTAAAAACATACTTAACGTGCTCGCCTCGTCATCTAACTCTGAAAATACCATATATAACTGGCGCGAGCGATGCCAATCGTTTTTCGAAGAGCAACTGAGTGCCATTACAAAAAATGAGGCATCGGATATTTTTGCAAAATACCCTGCTATGCTTCTCGTCGGCGAAGACCTCCTAGATGAAAAAGAACTAGACTTCAACGCCCACGAAATTCCGATGCTTCGTGCAGCGCTCATGAAGTCTGGCTTTTACTACAGAAACAATCAATATGCACTCGCAATAAATACAAAAAAATTGTCAACCGAACTTTACCCAGACACCTTAAGAGGTAAAGACACGAAAAAAACAGCATTTGACATTCTCTGCTTTTTCCCAAATGATCCTCTTCATAAACGTGAATATCCGGCAGTGATTGTTACAACCGGAACCCTGGATCAACTGCAAGACAGTTACTTCTTTTATTATCGCTATTTTTTCACCTGTACACCAGCGCTAATGCAGTTGTCACTACCGGCTCCTGCCGACGTAGAGATCTTGAAAAACTATAAGCCTGTACTAGCAGAAGCCGCTCGTTTCAGAAGTGTACCTTCCGAAACACTTTTGACACTATTCCGCAAGAGCATGGAGTTTCACATCAATCATGGACGTATGATTCTGGATGGTTTCATTAGTATTGCCGAGTATTGCGTTAACAATTCCATGGCCATGCATAATCTCTCGGATGATCTGGTGTGCTCCATTATCGGCAACGACCTTGTACAATTTGGGGTGAAAAAGCTTGGACTTTCTGCGTTAGACGCGACGAAGAATTTTAAGACTCGAAAGCCGAACTCAAAAAATTACTGTAAAAAATTGCGAGAAAACAATGGTCTACTTGAGCTAGTACACATATATATAGGCTGCGTCCAGTTGATTGTTGGAATGATCATGGCACGTCGCGCTGATGAACTAGTCACACTTAAAACCGCTAGGTGCCTAGACAAATCCCTATCTTGGCTGATATTTGAAGTAGCAAAGTCAACGAAAGGTGCATTAGGTCTAAGGCAACGAGAGTCACGACCAATAGATGCAATTGCAGTAGAAATGATTGAAGAGGTTCGCCGCTTCCAATCGGAGTTAAAACGTGTGGGCGCCATAAATGAGCTAGGCGACCTATTTTCGACGCCTTTTTTGATCGGCCATAATGGGCTGAATAACGCCTCACGGTATCAATATAATCGATGTTTAGACTTTGCCTGCGACTATTTCGAAACCACGGTAACCCTGGAAGGCAAGCGATACTACGTTCGCCAACATCAACTTCGTAGATTCTTCGCAATTATGTTTTTCTACTCAAATACCTTTGGCGACCTAGACACTCTTCGCTGGATGCTCGGTCATCGAGACATTGAACATGTTTGGCGTTATCTTCAAGAGTGTTTATCGCCGAGAGAAATTCGAGGAGCAGGCGCACGCTATTTTGCAGAAGCCGCCAAAAAAGAACGCCTGGAAAACTACGAAGACCTAAAAGAACTCCTAGCAGCACAATTCGGAACCACCCGGTTTTCTCTCATAGATGAACAGGAAATCCAAGATTACTTAGATGGGGTACTTGAAGAGAAGAAAGCAAGTATTGATTATGAATTCTTCAAAGACGAGAATGGTGTCTCCATGCGAGTCCTATTTATTATCCACAAAGATCAGAGGCAGCAATCATGAAGCAGGATAAAATCAGAGATTCAATTGAAAATCGATTCTTACTGCTCGCAGACATAATCAAGCACCCCAAAAAATACATCGACAACGAAGCACTCACAACCGCGCTTATCACCCAAGGTAATTACTGCAAACTAAAAGCCACAATAACCACTGACACCCTAAATATTATTTTGCAACCCCTCAGCCTAAATACTCTGAAAAAATGGCTTTCTGACAAAGGGCCCGGGGAGGATTTCGAACATTTCAACAAACTTCGACTTCGAGCTCTTCAGTCAATTAACGCACAGCCCGATAACTCTATTGAAAATGCGCAAGCCCCAACCAATAGAAGCCGCGCTGCACTTGAAGATAAAATCGAAAAACTCAAATCAACGATATCCGAACTCCATGCCGCCAATATGATTCTGATCCAGGCACTGGATGTTAATAGGAGAGATTTAATTACAATTTCACGCACTAGCGGCAACGGTGATCGACAACAAAGAATCGAGAAATCGATTAATCGAATCATAAAAATCCTAAGCCTTAATCCTGCCCCCTATGATGACGTATCTCTCCTAACAATCAAACCCACGCTCAAAGTTATAGAAAATGAAAAAAAGACTCGTTGATTACCCTGACAAACAACTATTCAAAGTAATTCCAAAACTTAAACTTTATGACTTCGTATCAGGAGATAAGCTACAAACGCTTAATGGGAATGGGATGCCATTCATGACCTGGCCGGACGGAACTCCGTGCTTCCTAGCCAACGCATGGTTCATACGGATGCGCTCAGAGTCTGGCAGGAGTGGACAAGGGCCTTCGCGCGTGGGTAGCAAGGGTGGGAGTTTCGGGGAATACGCAGGAAAAATATCCCATCTCATCAGGTTCTGCTACTACAACAACCTAAATTTTATATCTCTTTCTGATGACGACTTCTGCGAGTTTATCGATGGATTGCGCGGTCATAAAAAAAAGAACTCCAAGGAGCCCAAAAGATCCGAAAAAACAATTACCAACATTGGGAGAAGATGTTTAAAGTTTCTTCACTTCATAGGAGAATTTAATCAAGTTCATAATTTTGTAGGCATTGGCGGTACTATCGACATCCAAATGGTCGAATCGACTGGGTATCGAAATGGAGTGCCATTCAAAAGGTCATCAGTACACCATCGATCGTTTAGAAAGGGCGGATCCTCTGCGAAGCCGCGCAAACCTATAGCCGAAGCCACAATAGAAGCGATGCGCGACGCCATCGATGAAATGCCGACATCTGTTTTCTTATCATCCCGAAGACAATTAATGATAAATACTTTCGAAGAGCTTGGAGCACGGAGACGGGAGATAAAACGCCTAACCATCCCTGTCATCATGGCAGCAGCAGCAATGGAAACACCGAAATTAGTCTTAACTACATTGAAGCGCGGAGGCAATATTACAAGAGCAATAACTGTAAGCCCACTCCTCATCGATGAGATGTTGACATTCATTCGAATTCATCGCCGGAAAGTCATCAAGAAGACTTCCCCCAGAGATGACCATGGTTATTTATTCATCACTGAGCGCGGCGGTCGTCCGCTGAAGACTGACTCTTTCACTGCGGAGTTTTCGAAAATCAGATCAGCTGCCGGAATTGAAGTCCAAGCTTGCGCTCATCTTTTTCGCCATGCGTTCTGCACAAACGTAGTGGCATCACTTATTGCAGAAACCGAAGCCTTGAGCCCCGAGTCATTTCAGCAAACTTTAATGACTAATAAAATGCTAGCCGAACGAGCAATGACGCTAACCGGACACTCAACCCTGGAAGGTCTCTTACACTACGTGGATGCTGCATATAGAAATAAATCTAAATTCAGCAAAATAATCAGGAATATCGAAACGGCGAACAAGTATCACAGTTACGAACGCCGTAGAAAAAGAATCTTTGAAGATTTCAAATCTGAAAAAATCTCCAGAAGCCAATATATCGAACTAGAAGAGGGCTTATCGAAAGCGATGGAATATGAACTTTTCACTGATTAATTTAATACTCCAGCCAGCCGACTCTCCCTAAATGAGCTTGCCGCGCATGTATCGACATGAAGCTAACACGGCATGCTCATGCCTCCGCATCTTAGACCATTATCGACTATCGATTTTGATGGTCTGAATAGAGACAGGCTCGCTCTAATCGACTTCAGTCAGGTCGCTGGTAAAAGTCAAATTTTTACCCGGCTGAAAGCATCAAGACAGGCAACGGATCAGCTTTAGCTTCTGGCTCCCTGGCGCCTCGGCGTCTCAGGTTTGTAATGGCAGCGAGGAAAGCCCGAGCAGGATTTGAAATCACCGAACTTATCCGCACGCTGAAGCACGGCACCATACTGACAAAAACGGCATCTCTCCTCTTGAATCGGCTGGCCCTTAAAGTCCGTAACATGACCGCATCTGCTTCACCAACTCGGCCAATCTGAATCGGGATTGAGCGACGGCCATTGTCAACCAGCAGGGATGATTGACCGCCCCCGATTGTCGTCGAGAGGGCCCCAACTCAGCGGTGGCTAGAGCGCCATGCCAGGTCGCGGGCAAGGATGAAGTCGGCTTTGATTTGATTGAACATCGCGAATATCGACGGAGGCGTTGCTCCTGCGCCAGTCTCTCGCTCCAGAATGCCCGGCAATCGCAACCAATCAAGCTTGCCCATTTCGGGGTCTACAAGGTCGACGGTCGGGCCAAGAGTCAGCCGCTCTTTCTCAACCCAGGCAAAAAAGGGGTCACCATGCGGAGCCCTGGACGGCGGCTCCTGAAAGCGATTGAGGAAGCCAAGCATGCCATCCGCTGCCTGCAGTCCCGCGTACTCAATGATACGACCCCGGTTTGGGTGGATAGATAGCGCTGTACAAGCCCGGCGCATCCTGCACCGGGCATCAGCCATTATTTTTCGAGTGTTGCCGCCTGGTTGCCACCTTCTTCCGCAATGGCAGACAGCTTATCGTCCGCCGCTTTTTCCTCGGCCAAGGTATCACCCAGCAAAGACACTGCTTCCTCCATACCCAGGTGCTTGGCCATGGCGATCAGCGTTCCATAGCTGGCGATCTCGTAGTGTTCTACCTTCTGGCAAGCCCCGATCAACGCTGCATCGAGCACCGCGCCTTTTTCGATTTCATCGAGTAGCTCCTTGCTCTCCTCGACCAGTCCCTCCATCGCAACGCACTTCATCCGCTTGAGCTTTAAACCTGCCGATTCCACCAGTTGGTCGATGCGCTCGATCTGACCCTGGGTTTCGGCCAGGTGGGACGTGAAGGCGTCGGCCAATAGTGGATTGGTGGCGGCCCTAGCCAGCCGAGGCAGCGCCTTGGTGATCTGCTTCTCAGCGCTATACACGTCCGACAGTTCGTGGATAAACAGGTCTTCAACAGTCTTCCTTGCAGCCATGAGTTATCTCCTAACGGTAGTGGTTAGTGCAGGGTGTGACTTAGAACGGTTTCTGGGTGCCCGTCTTCCGGCACATTGCCGGGAAGGTCGTTGGGTAGAATCGAGCCGACTCCGAATGTCATAACGGCCATGCGGACACGCAGAGCACGGCAGGCCATGCGTGATTCCGCTTCAAATCCGGCCAACGCCTGGCTCATAAAGTGCTCAACGCCAACCAGGCGATGTGGCGAGGCTTTCTTGCGCCGAGTGTTCATGAAGCCTCCGGCAGCTAGTCTTTGCCATTGATCAACCCGGAGCCGAGATCTGCTCCGGTGACCGGGTTCGTGGTTGGGTCGGACATCGTCCGAAGCTTCATTGCCTCGGCTGTTTCAGCCTCGGCAGGAGTGAGCGTCACCCAAGCGGTGCCATCTCCCCCATCAACAGCGGCGGATGGATTTTCCACGTACTCCCACTCGCTCCCCTCGTTCCAAGGGCCCCGCACATTGGGTTCACCGGACATGTTGAAATACTTGTTGGTGAATTCCGGCATGCCTGGGAGCTTGCCTTGGGGGAAGTTCGGCTGAATGGCGTGAAGCGCCTTCTCAAAGGAAAGCTGATGGGCGATCTCCCGCGTCATGAGGAAGCCCAGGGCCTCCTTAACGCCCGGATCATCAGTAACGTTCATCAGTCGCTCGTAGACGATCTTGGCCCGCGCTTCAGCAGCGATGTTCGAACGAAAATCTGCTGTTGGCTCGCCTATGGTATCGACATAGGCCGCGCTCCAAGGGACGCCAGCAGAATTGGTGAGTGGAGCACCGGCACCGTACAGGATGCTAGTGATGTGTGAGTCGTTGCCCGCACCGTTGATTGCTCGATACAGCTCGCCTTCTTCTTCAACCCCTTCGGCCAGACGGCCTTTCGCGCCCTTGTTGAGCATTACGATGATGGAACCGACGATCTCCAGGTGACTCAGCTCCTCGGTCGCGATATCCATGAGCAGGTCTTTACGCCCAGGATCATCCTCTGCCAATGCCTGGGTGAAATAGCGACCAGCAGCCGCCAGCTCACCTTGAGCACCACCGAATTGTTCGAGCAACAGATTGGCCAAACCGGGATTGGGCTGTGCGACCCGCACGGTATATTGCAAGCGCTTGTTATGGATAAACATGGTCATCTCCTCGCGGCTAGTCGAACGCCCATAATTATTTGTGAACGTCGTCTATGACTGGGAGTGAACTCCGTCTTACATCGTGCTAAATAACGCGCAACATTCAGGACGGGCGGCTACATAGCAATAGTTCAAAGTGATTTTCCATGTAAATAAAAATAAATAGACCCTAATGGTTAGTGCGCAACACCATTCGTCGTTTGAAACGAACAGTTCCTAAAGGACGGTTTCCCAATAATTCCCTCACAAAGGATATTTGACCATGGCGACTCCAACCGAGAACTTACTGGATTGGCTGCGTGATGCTCACGCAATGGAACAGCAAGCTGAGACAATGCTTAAGGGGCAAGCAGAGCGACTTGAGCACTATCCCAAACTTCGCGAGCGGATCGTTCAGCACATTGCGGAAACCGAAGGACAGCAGCGTCTGCTAGTGGAATGCATCGAGCGCCTTGGCGGAAGCACATCGAAACTGAAAGACATGGCCGGCAAACTCATGGCGTTCGGCCAAGCTGTCGGGGGCATGGCTATGAGCGACGAAGTGGTCAAGGGCGCCATGGCTGGCTATGTGTTCGAGAACGTAGAGATCGCTTCCTACACGGTGCTTGTTGAAGCGGCTACATTCGCGGGCGACGAGCTGACGGCAGATGCATGCCGTTCGATCCTGAAAGAAGAGATCGCCATGGCGAAATGGCTGGGTGAGCATTTGCCAGAAATCACACAAGCCTTCCTTTCTCGTTCTGCAACTCCGGATGTTGAAGCGAAACGCTGATTTCGAAAGGGCCGTATCGCGTTGATACGGCTCATTACTTTACCGTTGGGCCTCCAATCGATATGAAAGACTTTTCCGATATCAACTGCTGCCATTCCCGCCTTAAAGGGCCGCTATGGAAGACGTTGAGCTTTAGCGTCTTACACTTCTCGATAGCCTTTACCGTCGCCTACCTACTCACCGGCTCTGCATTGACGGGCGGAATGATTGCGATCATTGAGCCGGCTTGTAATACCGTTGCCTTTTATTTCCACGAAAAGGTGTGGCAACGTCTTCAGAGCTAATAATTAACAACTTTACTGCGCGGATCACTGGCAATCCTTCTGGCCCGTCCTACACCCCAGGCCAGCGCACGGGTCATCGATTCTCCTGGCCTAGCATCAAATGCTTCTTCGTGGAGTGGCATCCCAGTGGCCGCATATACACCGATAAAAACCTGGGTAGCCCCGGTGCGCGACAATCTCGTCTGCACGTCAATAACCGTTCCGTTATCCAGTGTCTCATCATGGCTACGATGGGGAAGCACAGGGTCAGCCCATTTCCAGAAAACATCACCACGTATTCGCATGTCAGCCATCCTAAGACTTTAGTATTATTTAGACATCACCTGACCTTAGCGGAGCAGCCCATCAACGCGAGCGCCAATTTCCCGCAACGACGCTTTTCGGACAGCTGGTAACGGAGAGTTCCGGCACAAGCCTTGCTACCTGATGCCAATTCGCTTCTTCATTTCAGAGGTAATCAACTGCTCCATGCTCGCCATTCCGTCCCACGGATCATCATCCCCGAGCTCATCCAGACGCTGGTGAATAGTGGAAATGTTCCACTTTGCCGCCGATTGCAGCTCGCCGATTTCTTCACGAAAAATCGGTACCGAGACGGGTAAACCTTCCCTGGCTCTGGCTGAGAAAACGTTGGCTGTAGTCGCCCCTTTTCCATTGCGCAGGTAGTCGATAAAGATTTTGCCAATCCGGTTCTTCGGGCCCAGCACTGCGGAGAAACGGTCGGGGATGAGCTTGGCGATGTATTTCACAATCCCCTGGCTGAACGATTTCACTTCATCCCAGGATGCTTTAGGGGTAAGCGGCACGATTATGTGGACGCCTTTGCCGCCGCTTGTCTTCAAAAAAGACCGCAGCCCGAGCTCATCCAGGACAACCAACGTGAGCTGAGTGGCTTCGACCATCGCCTTCCATGGCAAAGCCGGATCGGGATCTAGATCTAGAACGAAGCGGTCAGGCTGTTCAATGTGGCGAGTAGTGCCATTCCAAGAGTGCAGCTCGATGGTGCTCATCTGTACCGCGCCTACAAGCGCTTCAACTGAATTGATCACCATACCGACTTTACCCGCCTCAGCCTTGGGCACGGTGGTGATGTCCGGTATGGCCAATCGATCAGCGTTTTTCTGAAAGAACAGCTCACCAGTGATACCTTCCGGCGCTCTCACCAGCGCAATGGGTCGGTCTATGAGATGGGGAAGGATCCATGGCGAGATCTGGGCGTAATACTCGGCGAGGTCTCGCTTTGTCAGACCACTGCTGGGATCAATGACACGCTCGGGATGCGTAATCCGTGCCGTCTTGGAAGGTGCTGCCGATGGTTTGGATACGGATCGCTGCTTCGGCGGAGCCGGCTCCTCCTGGGTGATTTCTTCAGGCGGCTTGTCTGTTCGTATACCCTGGAACACGGCATGCCTGACGACCCCGTCAGAGGTGATCTCAGCGAAGGAAACTTCGGCCAGTAAGCTTGGCTTCAACCAATGAATGCCTCTGGCATCAACACCTTGAGGAGGATTGGCCACAGGTGATTTTTTCTGCTCCAGTGGTTTCAACTTCTGCAGGATGGTGGCGAGCGTTGACTCGGTAAATCCAGTGCCGACTTTGCCGGCGTATTTCAGAGCTCCGTTAGCCATATCTGTGAGGGCCAGGACGAGCGCGCCGAATCCGCTCCTTGCTCCCTTCGGATCGGTGTAGCCCACTATCACGAATTCTTGGCGATGCTTGCACTTGAGCTTGATCCAGCTGTCGCTGCGCTTAGAGACATAGGGGCTGCCCAGACGCTTGCCGATCAGCCCTTCCATTTTCATCTGGCAGGCGCTGTTCATCAGGGCATCGACATCCTCGGTAAAGTCTTCTGAGAACCTCAGCGTCGGGTCGATGGGATCTTCTAGCAGCTTTTTGAGCAATGCTCTGCGGCTCTCGACGGGGACGGAGCGAAGATCTGTGCCGTTCAAGTACACAAGGTCGAACAGGTAGTAAACGATGTCCTGGCTCTTACCCGCGTCAAATGCATTCTGCAGCATCTGGAAATCGGGTACTCCTTCATCATCGGCAATGATGATCTCACCGTCCAGCCAGGCACTTTGCAGACCAAGCGAAGCGACCGCAGCCGCTTGCTTGGGCAATTTCGACGTCCAATCATGTCCGTTACGGGTGAAGAGCCGGACGTCTTTGCCATCTACGCGGCAAAGCATGCGGTAACCGTCGAATTTGATCTCGTAGCGCCAGTCTTCGCTGCGCGGACTTGAGTCGACTAGCGTTGCCAACTGAGGGGTGAGCTTTTCCGGCAACGGCGCTTTGACAGCACCTTCCATGGGCATTGAACGTGTGGCCTGCTCAGACTTCACCTTCGCCGTCTTAGCTCCCCCACGCTTTCTGGGAATGATTGTTCGGTCGCTCAATACGCTATTGGGCAACTCGCTTACCAAGTCGTAATCAGCAAGGGGTCGAGCAGCATCGTCCTGATGTTTGATCAAGAACCACTGCTCCTGCTTCCCTTCGATGTTCGTCCGAACCAGGTTCCACAAGCCTGACAGCTTTTCCCCCTGAAGCTCGAATTTCAGCCGCCCCTTCTTATAGGCCTCGGCTGGATCGCCTTGAGGAATCCAAACGCCGCGATCCCAGACGATCACATCACCGGCACCGTAATGGCCTTCGGGAATGGTGCCTTCGAACGATGCATAGTCCAGCGGGTGATCCTCCACGTGCACCGATAGCCGCTTGACCTTCGGGTCGAGACAAGGCCCTTTGGGGATCGCCCAACTCTTCAACGTGCCATCGAGCTCCAAGCGGAAGTCGTAATGCAGCCGTGTGGCGTCATGCTTCTGGACGCAAAATTGGAGGGCCTGAACCTTCCGCTTCGACTGCTTACGACTTCCAGAGGGCTCAGGAGACGCGTCGAAATCTCGCATCCGGTTGTATTTTTCAAGGCTGGAGGCACCGGGATTGGTGGCCGTATCGGGCTCGATGACGACTTTGCCCAAAATCACCTCAACGAGCTTGGCCAGGGTTTTGCGCTGAGCCTTGGCTTCAGCACTGAGGATCTGTACGGCCATGGTTTCACGCAGATCCGGGAGTGCTTCGCCAGCCTCCAATGCCTCCGCTTCTGTAAGCGCTTGTACCTGCTCAAGCACTTCAGGTCGTGAGGCAGCGAACACCATGAATGCCAACATCGTGTCGTCCATCGCCACGCCCTCGTTTAATCGGCCTGGCTCTTCTCGCGCCGGCTCAGATCGTTCGATACCGGTGTGATCAGAAATGTTCAGCTTGAAACGGTGGCGTCAAGAATGAGTTTTAAGTACCACCGGACTTGTTGGTCTGAACTTTGCCATCTGTCATGGCTTCCCCTGCATACCTATCACGGAAATACGCGGCTGCAGGAGCTGACTTTCATGAGAGCACTCACCTACCACGGAGCAAACGACGTCAGGGTCGATAACGCCCCTGATCCCATCATCGAACAAGAAGACGACATCATCCTCAGGGTCACCGCCACAGCCATTTGCGGCTCCGACTTGCACCTGTTCCGAGGCAAAATCCCCGAAACCGAAGCGGGCGATATCTTCGGCCATGAGTTCATGGGCATCGTCGAGGACACCGGGAAGGCAGTTACCAATCTGCAGGTCGGCGACCGCGTGGTGATTCCCTTTGTGATCGCTTGCGGCAGTTGCTTCTTCTGTCAGCATGATCTGTTCGCTGCCTGCGAAACCACGAACACGGGGCGCGGCTCGATCATCAACAAGAAGGGCATCCCACCTGGCGCGGCGCTTTTTGGGTTTAGCCATCTCTATGGCGGTATCCCTGGCGGCCAAGCGGACTACGTGAGGGTGCCGAAGGGTAACGTCGGCCCGTTCAAAGTGCCTACCGAGCTGGCCGATGACAAGGTGCTGTTCCTCTCAGACATTCTGCCGACCGCATGGCAGGCGGTCATCAATGCCGAGGTTGGCCAGGGTTCATCGCTGGCGATCTACGGCGCTGGGCCGGTGGGCTTGCTGAGCGCCGCCTGTGCGCGAATGCTCGGTGCCCAGACCATCTTCATGGTCGATGACAACGACTACCGCCTGGCCTACGCCCGCGAGGCTTACGGCGTCATACCGATCAACTTCGAGCAGGACGACGATCCAGCCGACAGCATCATCCATCAGACGCCAGGCATGCGCGGGGTCGATGCGGTGATCGATGCGGTCGGATTCGAGGCCAAAGGCAGCACTGCCGAAACGGTAATGACGGCGCTGAAGATCGAAGGCAGCAGCGGCAAGGCGCTGCGCCAGAGTATTGCTGCCGTGCGTCGTGGTGGCGTTGTCAGCGTCCCCGGTGTGTACGCCGGCTTCATCCACGCCTTCATGTTCGGCGATGCCTTCGACAAAGGCCTCACCTTCAAGATGGGCCAGACCCACGTGCAGAAATACTTGCCTGAACTTCTTGAACACATCGAGGCAGGACGCCTGCAACCGGAACTCATCGTCACCCACCGCCTGGCACTCGAAGAAGCGGCCATGGGCTACAAGATGTTCGACCAGAAGCAGGACAACTGTCGCAAAGTCATCCTGGTGCCGGGCGCTGCACCGGGCACCTTGGGCCCTGACTACGTGTAGAGGAGACAAGGTCATGAATGAGGTCGCCAGCTACTTCTGGATTGCCGTCGCGGCAATCCTTTTACTCATCGACCTGTGGGCCATCGTCAGCGTGTTCAGAAGTGACAAAAGCGATGCTGTCAAAGCTGCCTGGGCCCTGCTGATCCTGGCGCTACCGCTGGTTGGCCTCGGTATCTGGGGCATTGTTGGCCCGCGCGGCATCAAGCGAGGTACTGGGCCCACTTCCGACGAGCACAGCAAAGGCTGACATTTTCGAGCTCCACTTACAGGGGTTTCAACATGATCGATCAAGCGACAGGCATGAAATCAGGCGAACGCTATCGCGTGGAAAACGTGGAGCGCGCTCATCAGTTTCCAGGCTTCTTTCAAGACGGGAAATATTACCTGGGCCCTGAGCTTCTCACCGCCGTGGGCTGGCTCGAAGGTACGCGCTTCATCTACGACAGCCTGGATGCCGAAGGTGAGCCCGTATTTCCAAACCGAGCGGCAGGCACGGTCGAAGGGCTGACGTTGACCCTGGTCGACGGCACCACACTTGAGCTCTCGCGGATCGAGGCCAGCGACACCATTGTCCCAATCGCCCCCGGTGCATCGGATACAGAACAAGAAGCGCCCAACACTGGCGCTTCGTTCAAAGGGCCTCTGCGCGGCAAGGTCGTGGTGATAACTGGCGCATCCAGCGGTATAGGCCGAGCCGCCGCACATGCCTTTGCGTGCAAAGGTGCTCGCTTGGTACTCGCCGCACGCGATGAAGAGGCGTTGTTCGACGTCCTGGATGAATGCACGGATTGCGGTACGGATGCCATAGCGGTCATGACCGACGTCACCCACAGCGACCAGGTTCAAGCGCTGGCGGCGCAGGCCGCCGAATTTGGCCATGGACGTATCGATATCTGGGTCAACAATGCCGGGGTCGGCGCGGTCGGCGATTTTGAAGAAACGCCGTTGGAGGCGCACGAGCAGGTCATCCAGACCGACCTGATCGGATATCTGCGAGGCGCCTACGTCGCCCTTCCCTTCTTCAAGGCGCAGGGCAGCGGCATTCTCATCAACACGCTGTCGCTGGGCAGCTGGGTGGCCCAACCCTATGCCGCCGCGTACTCGGCGAGCAAGTTTGGATTGCGTGGACTGACCGAAGCATTGCGAGGCGAGTTGACTGAATATCCCAACATCCATGTGTGCGATATCTATCCAGCAGTCATGGACACACCAGGCTTCCGAGACGGTGGAAATTACAGCGGACATACGCTTACACCGCCAGGCCCCGTATACGATCCCGAAATGGTGGCAAAGGCTATGGTGGCCTGCGCAATCTCGCCTCGGGCTCACACCACCGTTGGCGCCGCAGCGCGCCTCGTGCATTTGGCCAGCTACCTGATACCAGGGCTGCCGCTGTTGTCAGGGAAGCTGACGCGCTGGGGGATAAATCGCAGCCCCACAGCCGAAGCATCATCAGGCAACCTTTTTGAGCCTCCAAGTGGCAGGAGGGGTATCGACGGAGGCTGGAGGAAGCCAAAAGACAGAACACCCCTGCTGATCGGCGCAGCCGCGCTGGGAATCCTTGTGGGTTTTACCCTCACACATTCACGACGCAGAGATAGATAGAGAAGGTCTGCTTACAGAAGAACGAGCGTGGTTGCGAGATCACGTTCGATCCCTACTCTGCTGACGAGCTCGTGGGATTAACCAGGCGATAGTCCTCCCCTGCTACAGCTCTCAGGTAAGCAGCATCAGCCTCCAGACGAAGATCGCGCCATTCCTGCCAGCAGATAATCCCTCGACGATCCATCTCATCGGCCTGGCGAAGCAATTCCTCGTGATAGTCGTCAGGCGAGTCCATGCGTAATGCCCTGTCTTCAAGCGCCCGATACCAAACCGCCAAAAAATTGAGCTTCAGCAATTGGGCGGCGGAGAGGTTTTTTTCGAACGTTCGCATCGGGAAATCTCACACGCTGATGGAGGGTTGAGTCACCCTTGCACCCAGAGGTTCAGCACAGCAGTGTCAGCGGCTCGCAACCAGATTCACATGAGCACGTTCGCCACAGTCGCGCTCTCGGATGAATAGCACGACATACCTTTCAAGTGAATTTTGTGAAGAGCCGCAATGTCAGACTGATGGCGCACTGCTACGTCTTGCTGGCGACCAGCAAGAAGACCTGGATGTCCTTTCCCTTCAGGCAGGCGGATTTTGAGTATTGCCATGAAAAAGCTGGATCACGCATCTAAATCCTCTTCACCCCGTGTTCTCGTCGTCGAGGACGAACCCATGATTCGCGAGCTTCTCACCCTCTATCTTGAAGATTGGGGAGTCTCCGTTACAGCGGTAGCGACCGCTGATGAAGGTCGTGAAAAATTGGATAACGAGGATTGGGCGCTGCTGATCAGTGACATTCAGACGCCGGGTCTACTTAACGGCGTGGATCTGGCCTGGGTAGCTAACCAGCAAGCCCGCCGGACTCGTATCATCATTATGAGTGGCTACTACGGGTTCGCCGGTCGGGCGTTACCGGAGGGTGCAGTTTTCTTGCCCAAGCCCTGGCCATTGACACGGTTACATGACGTCCTCACCGCAAGCTTGGCAGACCTGCCAACTACGATCACGCCACCCAATTGAATTCACAGCCTGATTTCCATCGGAGGGTAAGGCTTGCTACTTAATCCAGTGCGTGCGCACTATCAAGGCACTCTAGCCTGCCCGGTTACGAGACTGAAAAAAGGCCAGCGTTGTGGATCTTCAGAAAAGAAATAATGTGAAGGTCTCGGGGCGCGGCGGCGCCACGTTGATCTTTTTGCACGGTTTTGGCTGTGATCAATCCATGTGGAACTACATTCTTCCGCATTTCTCAGAGCGTTTTCGCGTGATCCTGCTCGACCACGTGGGTGCTGGAGGTTCGGATCTAGGCGCCTACTGCGGAGAAAAGTACAGCAGCCTGGATGGCTACGCCCAGGACTTGAATGAAATCATCGAAGAATTTGCCATAGGCCCAGTCATCTTGGTAGGTCATTCAGTGAGCGCCATGATCTGCGCTTTGGCCGATGGAGCCCGCCTTGGCCGCATAGCAGCACACGTCATGATAGGGCCTTCACCTTGTTACATCGACGCCGACGGATATACCGGGGGGTTCAAGGAAGCCGATATCCATTCCTTACTCGATACCCTGGACAGTAACTATCTCGGATGGTCGAGCACCATGGCACCTGTAATCATGGGCGCACCAGGGCAGCCGCAACTGAGCGAAGAGCTGACCAACAGCTTTTGTCGCACAGATCCCGAAATCGCCAAGCAATTTGCCCGCGTAACCTTCCTTTCTGACAACCGAAAGGACGTAGCTGGCCTGCGAACTCCCTGCTTGATCCTTCAATCCACCGAAGACCTGATTGCCCCAATCGCAGTAGGCGAGTATCTGAACAGTGTTCTACCCAACAGCGAGCTCTACCTAGTGCCTAACATTGGTCACTGTCCACATATGAGTGCCCCCCACGCTTGCATAGATGCGATGGATGCCTTTCTTTCCCCATGGACGTTCACCCCATGATCGAACATTCGTGGGGCTTCCAGGATGCAGAGGCACTGTTAGAGCTGGCGCCCTGCGGTCTAGTAGTGACTACCGAGGACGGCACCATTCTCCGCGCCAATCGCACCTTCGCCGCATGGATCGGTTGCAGTCCGTCAGATCTGAGTGGGCAACGGTTCCAAGAGCTGCTGACAATGGGAGGGCGCATTTTCCATCAGACCCACTGGGCCCCCTTGATGAAGCTTCAAGGTTCGGTCGCAGAAGTAAAGCTCGATCTGCTGCATGCCAAAGGTCATGTCATCACCATGTTACTCAATGGTGTGAGGAGAGAACACCCCGAGGGTGTTCGCAACGAGCTGGCTCTTTTCGGAACCATAGAGCGTGATCGGTACGAACGCGAACTGCTTACAGCACGCAAACGAGCGGAGGAGTTGCTGTCAGAAAAATCGATGGCAGAGTCCGCCTTGAAAAGCGCGCAGGCTGAGCTTGCTGTGGCCTATGAGAGGGCTGAGCGAAGAGCTTCTTTTGCCGAACAGATGATTGCCATTGCCAGCCACGACCTGAAGAATCCCCTCACGGCTATCAAAATGGCCTCAGAGCTTTTGGGTCGTGGGGAGCGGCGTGAGAGAGAGCAGAATTTGCTGAGCAACATAGTCTCGTCTTCTGAGCGCGCCCAAAGAATGATCGCAGATCTGCTTGATCTAGCCTCGGTACGAATCGGTCAAGGGATAGGGATCAAGCGTCAGCTCGTCGATGTGTCCCTGCTCGTAGACCAAAGCGTCGGCGAATTGCGAGTGGCCTTCGTTCACGCCAATATTCGGCACCTGTCAAAATGCCCAGGCTCTGCGGACATCGATCCAGATAGAACACAACAGATGATAGGCAACCTGGTCGCAAACAGCGTGGCCTATGGTGACCTCAACCATCCGATAACCATCACGACCGAGCTTAGATATGAGGCGTTATGGGTTACGGTTCACAATCACGGACAAGCCATACCTGAATCTCTGATACCTGACCTCTTCGAGCCCATGACCCGAGCCAGTGATCGCACAGATAACGTGAGATCCGTCGGCCTTGGACTTTTCATCGTTCGCGAGATCGCCAACGCCCACGGCGGAACGATCACCGTCCATTCCGCGCCGGTGACGGGCACAGCCTTCGAATTTCAGATTCCGGTGATTGGAACCGGGAGTTGAGCCGGTCAACAACCCGCTGACAGTCATTTCTAGAGACTGCCCCTGTTGGTGGTAAATGTAAAAAAAGATTTCAGCCCTTCACTGCGGTCAATCCCTATAGATCGCAGTGGAGATTACGTCATGATATTCGCCCAGTTCTGCCAATGGCTCGCCAACCACGCCGGTAAACCGAGCACCTTTTTGATCGCTGTGGTGTTGATTGCCATGTGGGCTGCCTCTGGGCCATGGTTTCACTACAACGATACCTGGCAACTTATCGTCAACACGTCGACAACCATCATCACATTCCTGATGGTTTTCCTGATCCAGAACACCCAGAACCGGGACAACGACATCATCCACGTGAAGCTCGACGAGCTGATCCGCGCTACCAAATCTGCCGAGCAGTCGGTATTGGATCTCGAAGCGCTTGATAACCGGGAAATCCATAAACTTCGCAAGGAATACCAGGCGATGGGCAGCGAATGTGACCCCCACCATCAGGCGCCTCGCGAGCCACAGACGGACGATGTTGCTCCGGATAACCTGCAGCGCTAGAGACCTTGTTGGTCAAATGGCGGGAGAGTTGAAGGTACATTTGCGGGGTGAAGCGCCTGACCGATAGCTTCGGCAAGCTCATCTATCGACCATGGCTTGAACAGGTAAGTAACGGGCGGAGTGACCTGGGAAGCGTCAAGCTGGTAGCCAGAGGTCAGAATCGCGGGCAGTCCAGGCCACCTTTCGTGTGCCATGGAGATGAACTCCATACCTTTGATGCTTCCCGGAACACCATGGTCGACAACGATCAACGAGCAGTCGCTCTTAAGGCCCATCAAGTGAATCAAGGCATCTTCTGAGTTATCGAACGCATCGCAGGTGGCGCCCAACTCGATCAGGATGTCCACCAGCAGGGTCTGAAGCGTTGGATCGTCTTCTACCACAATTACCGTCTTACCTGACAACGACAAACCCTCGATGTCGAGCTTCATCACCTGCTCCAGTCCATGGTTAGATTTTCGAGTGTTTCACTCATCCGGACATGCGTCGATGGGGGCTAAAGGCCACCCATGTTCAATGGCTTTCCAACTTCGTCAAATGGGCCAAGCCTTCACGCATGAAAATCTCCACGGTCTTTGGGCCTACGCCCTCGAAACTCAGTAGCCAGCGCTTGAATCCCTCAGCATTTGATCCTTCCTGCAGCGCCTCAAGTTGGGCAACCAGTTCCACTCCTACCTTGTTGCCAAGATCATGCAGTCGTCGAGCAGTGGATTCATCGTAGCGCGCATAGCCGGCCTGTCCGAGGAGTCTGACCAGTGTGGAATGAGAAGTCTGGGCAAGCTTAATCGGCGTATCCAGGCCCTGCTGATCGACAAGAATCCGGTACGCCTCCACTGCTACGGCGGAGCGGATGCGCTTTCCCATGAGAAAACTGGCCAGCAACCATCGGAACACGCCAAGGGCATCCGTGACCTGAATGCCGAGGTCACAGGCAGTTATAGTCTTCAACCTTTGCTACGGCGCGGGTCAGCTGAACGTGGGTAGGTGCGTTCCTCTTCGAGAGTGCCGTCCGCCTTGTGGATCTTCACGGACGCCGTCTTGCCCTCGAAGAAATCTGCAAGGGCACTGACAAGCTCCTGCTTCGTGGCGGCTCGTTTTGAGGCTCGCTCAGCACCGGCTTTCTTCAGTTCCCAGCCATTCGATGCCGGGCTGAGGTGATAACTATCCATCGGCTGCTTCTCCTCTCTAAAGGGTCTGGCCATCGTCCTGAAGGTCTTCTTCAGCCTCAGCTGCCTCCGTGGCATCAGCGTCATTCAGTGGTGGCGACGTAGGCTTTTCCGGATCGTTAATGAAGGGCACGTCGCTTGGCCCTTTTTCTTCAGAGCCTTCGGTTTTAGGCTGCATGGCAACACCTCCAGGCACGTTGATGGAATGCAGCTCTCAGGCCCCTTAGGTAGCACCTGAGAATTTGCCGACATCGATAGGTTGCGCAACGAATTCGGGGCCCTCCCCAGCCAGCCTCCACTTCACCTTGGCAAGGCCGTAACGCTCAGCCATCGGGCGACTGACCAGTTTGATGTTCTGCTGACTGAAACGCGGGATGATGCCCACGCCGGCATCACAGCTGGCCCAGTGCCAAGCGACGCCGTTGTCCATTTTCTCCAGACGAATAATGAATGTCCGAGGCTCACTGTGAAGCTCGTATTCAATTACATAGAGTTGCTGTCCCACCACCAGAATCCCCTCCCTAGTCATGCGCTATTGAGCAAACCGGGGAAGAAATAATTCCATCGAAATGGCGGGTGGTAAGCCACTGCGCATGGACGGCGCGCCGGGGCTATTTTTCCTGACTACCTGTAAGAAACTCGAACAAGGTCTCAGCGCAGGCCGTAATCCCCTCCAGAAGCACCATCTCGAAGCCATGGGTATTCTCGGTCGGTATCGCAATGCAACCGGCCCGGGCATCGATCCCGGCGCTCATCACCGCGCTTGCATCAGATGCAAAATCGACGAGCAATGCCGACTGGGGCTTAAAACCGGCCTTTAGGCCAGCGGCGATCAGGCCCTGCACCACGGTGCGGCTGTAGTATCCCTTCTGGTCGCCGGTATTGATGATCGGGTTGGCCGAAAGCTCCGTGCCATACTCCTCAAGTACAGGGCCGACCTCGACCGCGATTGTGGTGTCGCCGGGCAGCCGGGAAGCTGCGTACATGGCGCCGGCATTCGACTCTTCCTCCAGCGTCGTAAGCACGAACCAAACGTCCTGCTTCAGTTTTTCTCGCCGCTCGGTCAGCAGCTTCGCGCAGAGAATGACAGCGCTCAGGGGAGCTCGGTCGTCGAGGAAGTGAGCGGCAATACAGTCATGTACCTTGAAGGGCTTACGCCAGTGCTGACTGAGCACGACTCGTGTACCAGGCCGAACGCCGAGCTCCTGGAGTTCTGACTTAGTCTTGCGCGTGACGATGTAGACATCTTTCCACTGAACATCGCCTGCCAGCACGTCTCTCCCCTTCGAAGTCCGACCGCTGTTGTGCATTGACCCGTAGGACAAAACACCCGGCAGGATGTGTTCATCGCCCAGGATATCGACAGGACAGACACCAAAACTTATCGGTTGCGCGCCACCTAGAGCGAGCACCTCCAGGGTGCCATTCTCCAGCACATTTTTGACGATCATCGCGATCTCATCGAGGTGGGCCATAACGCGTATGGCTGCCTCTGGATTGCAAGCGTGGCCTCCACGAATCACCCCTACCACATTCCCGGCAGGGTCTATGTGCGTGTCATCGCAGAAATTCCGAAGCTCCCGCAGGCAAATGGCCCGCACCTCATCCTCTTGCCCGCCAGGCCCACGGGCATTGAGGAGCGCGGTCAGTAATCCCTCAATCTTCAAACTGAACCTCCATGATTTACGCCATCACGCCAGTTGGATGTACACCGAGTAGCTACCCAATAACAGCCAGAACACCAGAAAGATCCACGGCGTCCGTAGCGAGAACAGCAATGACTTTCGATGCCCTGTACGCGAGGTTTCCGCCTCACAGAACAGCGGCGACTCGTCGTAAGCCAACCCCATCAACGGCTCGCTGCGCAGCAAGTGGCTCTGCTTGAGCTGCCAGTGATCGATGATGTTGTACGCCGCCCGGATGCCAGGCCAGGCGTTGAGCGAACTCAGTACCCCGAGCAAGGCGAGAAACGCGGGCACGATGAGGGTGAACATCTCGCCCCATCCTTGATTGAGGTTCCCCATGGAGGAGACGAAGGCAATGACCAGGAATGACTGCGCCGCCAGGTAGGCGTCCGTGCGGTTGGCCAGGATGCTGGTTTCGTACTGGATTTCACGCCGGTAAAAATCCAGACGCTCCTTGGGAGAGCCAAACATCCTGGCATTGTGTTCGCTGATCTCGTGCTCAGGGGTCGTAGGGGTAATGATTCGAGGCACTCGTTACTCCGGGATTTGGGCTCCGAGCGCAGAGATGAGCCTGGAGCTGAATTCGGTAGAACAGGCGATGGGGCATGGAATTCAATTGGATTGATAGCCCGCACCGCTCGTCGTACCAACCGCAGATTGAAACCAACACGCGGAGGCAGGGCCTTTCGAACCGGTATGAACGTTCTCAACTGCAGGAGCTTCTACCATGCGAGACTTCCCTACCCCGCCCTTCCCTTCACAGCCTCAAAATGTCCCTGGCTCACAGCGCAAGATGGAGCCCTACCCGGATTGTGGTGAGCAGTCGTATACCGGCCACAATCGGCTCGAAGGCAAGATTGCGCTCATCACCGGAGCAGACAGCGGCATCGGGCGGGCAGTAGCGATTGCCTATGCCCGTGAAGGTGCCGACGTCGCCATCGCTTATCTGAATGAGCATGAAGACGCGCAAGAAACCGCGCGCTGGGTCGAGCAGGCAGGCCGCCAATGCCTGCTGTTGCCCGGAGACCTGGCGCAGAAACAACACTGCTACGACATTGTCGAAAAGACCGTCAGCCAGTTCGGGCGTATCGACATCCTGGTCAATAACGCGGCGTTCCAGATGTCCCACGAGACCTTGGAAGAGATCGACGATGATGAATGGGTGAAAACCTTCGATACCAACATCACCGCCATCTTCCGGATTTGCCAGGCGGCGCTGCCTTCCATGCCCAAGGGCAGTTCGATTATCAATACGAGCTCGGTCAATTCCGACGATCCGTCCCCCAGCCTGCTGGCCTACGCCACGACCAAGGGGGCCATTGCCAACTTCACTGCTGGCTTGGCACAGCTGCTAGGCAAGAAAGGTATTCGGGTCAACAGCGTTGCGCCAGGGCCTATCTGGACGCCTCTAATTCCTTCCACCATGCCAGATGAAGCGGTCAAGAACTTCGGTTCGAAAACACCACTGGGACGTCCTGGTCAACCGGTGGAGGTCGCGCCGATCTACGTGCTGCTGGGCTCCGACGAGGCCAGTTATATCAGTGGCTCACGTTACGCAGTGACTGGCGGCAAACCGATCCTTTAGCGAAAAGAGGCTCGCCGTGCTGGCGAGCCTCACCTCTATTTGCGTGGCACTTTCAGCGTTTGTGCAGATCGTGATCACGGGCCGTTTTTTGCGCTGTCGAGTCATGTGATGTGCCGGTGGATCCATCCGGACGATGAGCATCGTTGTCTCGCTCCTCTTCCCCATGCGGCCTTGTCTGCGCACCTTCTTTTTGCCTGTCGCTCATTTTCTTCATGTTGCTCTCCTCCCATTGCCTTTGAACAAGGGAAGCCAATCTACGGGGCAAAGTTCAGGTCAGTGACACTTTAGGAGATGGGCGGGCAACAGGACGATGAACCAATTACCCCAGGATCGCGTCCACCGCAAAACAAGCGAGTCGATTCTGGAATGGTAAACGACCCTGTACTGGCCGCCCTCGGCTATCTCAAAGACAACCGATTGATCTTGACCACAGCAGAGTCGTGCACTGCGGGCTGCATGGTGGCTTTGTTGGCGACGGTACCGGGTACAGGAGAGGTGCTGGAAAGCGGCTACGTCGTCTACTCTCCCAGCGCCAAGAAACGCCTACTGGGGGTCAGCGCCGCAACCATCGAACGATACGGCCTGACCAGCGAAGCAGTAGCTTGGGAAATGGCCTTGGGCGCCTTGAGAGACAGCGATGCGAATGTTGTGATCGCCACCACCGGAGTAGCCGGGCCGGCGCCAGAGTCCGGGATACCCCCGGGGACGATGTGCTTTGCGTGGGCTTTCGCCGGCGAGCCAATTGCCGTTTTCACGCGCACTCAACGTTTCTTCGGCGAGCGGTCTGAGGTCATGCGCCAAGGCGCCCTGTTCGGGTTGACCCGGCTTTCCCACTATCACCAGCGCTGGCTACGCGGTGAGCGCGCCTGAGGGGTGTGATCATGTCGGAAGATGAACTGCTATCCAGGCGTCATCCTGTTCAAGAAGACATGCCGATGCAGCAGCGTGTTTGGCGCTTCGAGCGCGTGGGGTGGTACGTGCTTGTGGCCATCGCATTGCTTGCCTTGGCAGGCCTGTTCGGTAATGGCCCATTGAGCGATGCGGAGGTGGTGAGCCAGGATGGACGGGTACGGGTTGAGTACCAGCGCCTCAGTCGAAGCGGCACGACAGACAGCATTTTCATCACCGTGCAGGGTATCCCTGGTCAGCCCGTGGAAGTGCAACTCGAAGGATCATTGCTCCGTGACGCCAGTATCGAGACGTTACAACCGGAGCCGCAACGGTCGATGTCGCATGGCCAGGCCATGCTGTTCCAATTGGGTACTAAGCAAGATGGGGTCGCCACCTTGTACTTGACCCTTCGAAGTGAGCACGTGGGTACTCTGCAGGGCAGCGTCAGGGCTGGCCCTGAAAGCGCCGTCCACTTCTCCACATTCCTTTACCCCTAGGAGTGCGTCATGGATTCGATCCTCCGCGCAGCCGGGATGTACGTCGCCCTTATGCTGCTGTTTCGCGTAGCCGGGCGGCGCTCACTGGCCGACCTGACGACCTTTGACTTCGTGTTGTTGCTGATCATCGGGGAAGCCACCCAGCAGGCGCTTCTGGGTGACGACTTTTCGTTCACCAATGCCATGCTGGTAATTGCCACGCTCATTGTTTTGGACGTCGGCCTTTCACTCGCGAAGCTCAACTCCAAGCCCTTGGCCAGATTTCTGGACGGGCACGCTACCCTGATTGTTGAAAATGGGCGCTTCCTGCATCACCGCATGCGTCGGGCACGACTCACGGAAGACGATATCCTTGAGTCAGCGCGGGACAGCCAAGGCATCGAGCACATTGAGCAGGTCAAATTCGCCATCGTCGAACGCAATGGAAAGATCTCGATCATTCCCGCAGAGTAAGACACCAGGATGCCCAGGCTGGTTTAGAGTGCCAATATCGCCTGGCTATGGTCGATAGTAGGAACGGGTACCAGCTCGCGCCGGGACACCAACCAGGCCCGCATCCGCTCGGTATCAAAAATCTGACCCTCTTCCATCATCAGCAGAATGAGTGCTTGAGACATTCGGTAACAGCCACAATGAATACAGCGTCGCTCTTCCCAGCCACTGGTGCATTCCACGGACTCAGCTTGCCCCGCGCAAATCAGACAACTCATGTAAGCCCCCTTTTGTTCTTGTTTCCTGCAGGGTAAAACGCGATGGCACGAAGCTCCCTTGCGTCTCGCTTTACATGAGATATCCATGCCAGTCCTGAATTCCCTCTAATTGCTAAGCGCTGACTTCAGACGAACCAGACGCTCGATAGCCATGTCGGAATCAGAACACGTGATATCGAAGGCATACCGATGGAAAGAGAACCAGTAGAAGCTCAAAAGGGTGCACCTCAGCGAGATGAGGGTGGATGGTTGCCCCTGGAGCAGTATGGTGCGCTCGGAGATGGGCGTTCTGTGGCACTGATTGGTCTGGACGGTTCCATCGACTGGTGGTGTGTGCCACACATGGATTCACCACCCTTATTCGACAAGCTACTGGCCCCTGAAAAAGGAGGCTTCTTTTCCATTACCCCTAGCGAGCCCTTCGTTGCTGAGCGCCGCTACCTAACAGACAGCAACGTCCTTGAGACAATCTTCATAACCCGTCAGGGTCGTGCTCGGCTGACGGAATCCTTGAACAGCGGGCCAGCTGGACGCCTGCCTTGGGCCGAACTCGCCAGGCGCATCGAAGGTATCGAGGGTAAGGTCGACTTCGACATCGCCATCGACTTCGGAACCCAAGCCGACACGGTAAGCCCCTACGTGGCGCCGAATGACAATGCCTGCGTGTTTCATGCGGGCCGAATACTCGGCATATTCCTGCACGACCATCAGGTGCACATCGAACGCAAAGACGACATGGGCGTCCGTGGTGTTCTTAGTCTTGCAGCGGGACAACGCTCAGTGGTCGCAATCATCGCAGGGCGAGATGAGCCCTTGGTGGCACCGCCATTGAACCTGATCGATGAACGCATCGACGGCTCGCACCGGGAGTGGTGCCAGTGGTCGAAAGGGCTGGTCTACGACGGCCCTCACCAGACCCAGGTCGTCCGCAATGCGCTGGCCCTCAAGCTTCTACTGTCCTCTCCAAGTGGCTCGATCATGGCAGCAGCGACCTCTTCCCTTCCCGAACGGATTGGCGGCAGCAAGAACTACGACTACCGCTTCGCCTGGATACGCGATGCCGGCTACACCATCGAGGCGTTTCTGGGCATTGGCGCACAGCCGGAAGCCAAGGCTGCATTTACCTGGCTATTGCGCCGGCTGAATGAACATGGGCCTCGGGTGTTCTATACCCTCGACGGGGCAATCGGTGATTGCGAGCGTCCAGTCGACCTGCCTGGTTACAAGAACTCGCCACCCGTTGTCGGCAACGACGCCCGTGACCAACTTCAACACGGGGTGTTCGGTGACATCTTCGAGACAGCGCGCTGCTTCATCGACAGCGGCAACATTCTCGATGCCCCGAGCGCCATACTCCTCTCACGTCTTGCCGACCAGTGCGCCGACTGTTGGCGTCAGCAGGACGCCGGTATCTGGGAATTGCCGGAAAAGCAGCACTACACAATGTCCAAGATCAGTTGCTGGCAAGCCTTGAGTCGGGCCATCGAACTGGCAGACGGTGGCCATCTTCCCACCACCTGCCGTGAACGCTGGGATCGCGAGCGACAGCGCATCCAGGAATGGATCGAGGCGCATTGCTGGAGCGAAGAACGCAAGGCTTACCTGTTCTATCCAAACAGCGACCGACTGGACGCTTCACTGGCACTGGCCGTCAGGTTCGGCTACCCCAGCAAGGAACGTATGCGCAGCACGCTGGAAGCCATTGATCGTGATCTGGGAGCCGGCGCTTTCCACTATCGCTACACCGATGCACAGGAAGAGGAAGGTTGCTTCCTGGCCTGCACATTCTGGCTTATCGAAGCCTGGGCCATCCTGGGTAACCAAGATCGCGCCAAAGCTGCCTATGCAGACGCTTCAAAAGGACTATCACACGGGGTTGGCATCTACTCGGAGATGATCGATCCGCAGACTAGACAGTATCTGGGCAACCTTCCGCAGGGCTTGACTCACCTGGCAGCCCTCAAAGCAGCAATGGCCATTGGAGGTTGCCATCCTCAACGATGACGCCAGACATCATCTGCGTTGAACTGTGTCGCTTGCCGGCAACTCAACCATAGGCAAATTCTTACATCCAATCCGTGATGAGGTATCGCCATGAACGCTATCGACTTACTGATTCAAGACCACAAGCTGGTGAAGAAGCTGCTCGAAGAACTGTCCACCACCACCGAGCGAGCGGTGAAGAAGCGGGCGGAGTTGCTCCACAGGATCGAGCAGGAGCTGCAAATTCACACCGCGCTCGAAGAAGAAATTCTCTATCCCGCCATCAAGGAAGCGGGTGGCAAAGAAGAAGCGAAGATGTACTACGAGGCCAAGGAAGAACACCGGACTGTCGACTCCCTCGTACTACCCGACCTCCTGCATACCGAAACCGGCACCGTCGAATTCGCCGGGCGGGTCAAGGTCATGAAGGAGTTGCTGGAGCATCACATCGAGGAAGAAGAAGGCGAGCTCTTCCCCACGGCGAAGAAGCTTCTGAGCAAGGACACCCTTGAGGAGCTCGGGCAAACCATGGAAATGCAGAAAAAAATGCTCAAGGGCGAGCAGCGAGCGGCTTAGCCAAGCGATCACCTGCCAGCGCTCAGAACGCTGGCAGGTTAGCAGCTTCAGATACCCCATCATCAGTTGGAAGGTTTCATGGAATATTGGATTGGGTTACTTGAATGGCCTGCCATGGTGATGACCGTGCTGGCAGCCTGGTGCATCGGTTCGCGCCGTCCGGGTAGAAGGAAGATAGGATTCTGCTGTTTCATCGCAAGCAACGTGCTGTGGGCTGTATGGGGCTGGCAAGCACATGCCTGGGCTCTGATCATCCTGCAATTCTGTCTATGCGCCATGAATCTGCGAGGGTGGAAGAAGAATACGCAGCTGGAAGTGGTTAGCTGAATGGCGCTTGGCTGAGATCGCTAGTCGTAGGCAGCGAGATACTGAAAGTCGTGCCTGCGTTCTGGCTGGATTTAACGTTGATAGTTCCTCCATGACGGGTCACGATCTCGCCCACGATGAACAAGCCAAGTCCTAAGCCACCTGATGCCTCATGATGCTCCGAAGTCAGACGCGAGTATCGGCCTTGAGGGTCAAACAAGTGAGGCAATAGGTCAGGTGGAATGGGCTTACCCCAGTTATGCACGCTGAACTCTACCGCCGCTGGGTTCGGGGTCAACGTTACCGTAATGGGCTTGGCATGATCTCCATGGTGAAAAGCATTGGCGATGAGGTTGGAGAACACCTGCCCCATTCGGGCCGCGTCAAACTGCCCATGAGCTGGATTTCCCCCGTGAAGATTTACCGTGATCTCGGGTCGAGAAACGCGAAGCTCCTCCACGAGCGTTTTACACACCAGAGAGAGATCGACATTCTCTTTCTGGATGGGGATACCCGAGCCCAGATTCGCTTTGGCCAAATCCAGCAGATCGGTCACGATTTGCTTCGATCGCGCCACACTCGCCGCGACCTGATTCGCTACCCTCGCATCATTCTTGGAGAGATTGCCTTTTCGGCACAACATTTCCGCCCCCAGGAGAGCTGCTGTAATAGGCGTTCGTAGGTCATGTCCGAGTACACCGAGGACGAGTTTCCGGGTTGTCTCAACTGCGATGCCATAGGATGTAATCGACTCACCCAGTGCTTGATCAATGGCCTCGTTGAAACGAACCATGTCTTCGACGTCATGGGGCTCTCCGGCCAATTGTCGAGCCAGCCATAAGCGAAGCACGCTAGCGCGTAATGCTCGATACTCGGCAACGACCTGGTCGAGTGTGAATCCAGCGTCAAGGCGGGTGAGAGCATGTACCTGGGCGGCGGTCTCTACCGAGTTAGGTGCCTGCATACCTCGGGATTTTTCGAATTGCTGGATTGCCGATTGAGGCGAGGCCATATCAGCGGCAACGGTACGCATAATGCGTTCTGCATGATTTCGCAGGCCGGCCTCGTCAAGATCGGGCACAGGCGTGTCAATCGTCCGCGCAAAGTCCTCCCAAGCCTGAAGGATCGCTTCCATTTCCAGAAGAATGAATTCAGCCAACCGCATTGATTTTCCTCACCAGAGTGCGGTTTATCAGAATAGACCATCCAGCGATGAGCATCCTGCGGTCACCAGCCTCCAGTGAACGCCTCTGGGAGAGGAGGAGCAAGGCAATGTTTCCAGGCACGTTAACGACCCTTTAACCTAGACGGTGCTTAGTCAGTGCAAAGTTATGGAAACTGGGAACACGACTCGTGAGAAGCAAAATACAAGCGGTAATCTTCTTAGGATTGATGGGATCTAGCGCGCAGTACGCTGCTGCTGCCAACGTGTACGGCCCGCAACTGGAGGGCTTCACCTACCCTTACCCCTTGAAGCATTTGAACTTCACCTCGCAGGGAAAAGCCTTGCAGATGGGGTATTTGGACGTACCGGCGCGAAAGCCGGAATCAACCGTTGGAACAGTAGTGTTGTTGCACGGCAAGAACTTCTGCTCGGCCACCTGGGAGGATACGATCAGGGCACTGAGCGATGCAGGCTATAGGGTGATCGCCCCGGATCAAATCGGGTTCTGCTCTTCAAGCAAACCCGACAATTATCAGTACACTTTTCAGCAGTTGGCCTACAACACTCACGAGCTGTTGAAGCAGTTGGACATCAATAAAGCTAGCGTTGTCGGCCACTCAACTGGCGGCATGCTGGCTACCCGTTATGCCTTGATGTACCCCTCGGAGACGTCAAAATTAGTCCTGGTTAACCCGATCGGGTTAGAGGATTGGAAGGCTATGGGTGTTCCCTATCGAACAGTCGACCAATGGTTTGATCGGGAGCTGAAGCTGACCGCAGCAGGCATCAAGACCTATGAGCAGAAGACCTATTACGATGGCCGCTGGAAGCCTGAATTCGACCGATGGGTCGATATGCTCGCAGGGCTCAATGCTGGCCCTGGCCAGAAAGCTGTAGCCTGGAACTCCGCCCTCATCTACGACATGATCTTCACTCAGCCTGTCGTATATGAGTTACCGAAGCTCCGAGTCCCAACCCTCTTGATGATTGGCCAGAGAGACACCACGGCCATTGGAAGTGACATCGCACCTGCAGAGGTAAAGGCCAAGATTGGAAAATATCCTGAGCTGGGCAGAGCCGCCCAAAAAGCGATACCTGGGGCAGAGTTGATTGAGTTCCCTAGGTTGGGACATGCACCTCAGATGGAGGAACCGGGAAAATTCAACCAGGCTCTTACACAATGGATCGCACAGTGATGATCTGAGCTTTGCCCAGGCAGCGCTCGACGCGCATTTCGAGCGCTGCTTTAGTGGAAGGGGTCATCTCAATCACGCTTACGTAGTTGGATTAATCGTCCTTGGTCGCAAGGTAATGATGGTAGCTACATAGCCCTCCAAATTCCTGTTCATGCACTCCTAAAGCAGTGCTGCATACAGGACATTCTGTGTAATCCAGCTCGGAAAAGCAGATCGCACATTTCCCATGCTCAACTAGAAAGCTGTCCATGCCACATGCGTGGCATGTTTCATTGCATGGGTCTCCACCGTCTTTTACATTGACGTAATTGATGCCAGCTAGGGACTCGACCAACGCTGGAGCCATAACCTCCTCATAGCTGCTTGACTGCAGGCACGCCATACAAAAAAACTCCAGGCACTCTGGCTCCAGCGCCGGATCATCGACTCGAACCAGCTGCGATGAACAGCAAGGGCAGCGAATTTCCTCGACCGCGTCAGCAAGCTCTGGGAAAGCCCAATCAACCTTTTCCAAGGACTCCAAACACGCTTTGTGTTGCAGCGTGTAGACCTGTTCGACCTCTACAAGAGATTTCCAGCATGGCCCCCCAAGCAGCTTTACAGGATCTTCGCCTAGATGGGGTTGGCAGAATTGGATAATCAATTGCAGTGCGCTCGCAATCGCCTCCTGCATCTGGGATGGCGTGTTCTGGCTGTAATAGTGCTCAGAATCATTCCGGATTGCCTGAAGGTTCGCGAGTAATTTCCAGTCAACACCCCCGATGCCGAGCGAGATAAGTCGGCGCTGGATATCCATGTAATCAACGGTTTTCTTACCTTTACCTCTCCAGACAACCTCATCGGTTTCGGAATCAATTACCGGAGTGATTTCGGTCTTGAGCAAAACCTCATCTGACCCCACAGGGCTGAGCTGCTGCAGCTTACATTTGAATAGCAGCAACAAGCCTGCGTAGAGGTTCCGAATGGCCGAGAGCACCCTTCTGGGATCGTCGCTATGAAAATCCTCGACGCCAAGCTGAATGGATGTGACGGCGTTCTGAAGCATGCTCATACGTAAACTCCCTAGGGCTGCCAATACCTGTTCAACCATTGATGTCAGAAGACCCTTGGCCAGTACTGGCGAGGGAGCTACCACCTCGCAAAACGATCTCGCACTTCATTGATCGGGGATCACAACCGGTGGTGGTAGGCCAGAGATTAGCACCCACTTTAAACGTACTGCCTGCCAGAGTGAGCTGAGGGTCTGCTAAAAAAAAACCACTCGCGCCTGGCGGCTGCCGAGTGGCTTCTAGGTGTAAGCCCCTATCTAACTCGGCGACAGTGCGCCTCAGCATTACTGAGCGGTGTAACCACCATCGATTACAAGCTCACTGCCCGTCATGAATTTCGACTCCTCCGATGCCAGGAAGAGAACGGCGTAAGCGATGTCATCTGGCTCACCGATCCCCAACGGGTGCAGCACCTTCATGTCGGCGAGGTACTTCTCGGTGCCGCCTGGCATCGATTTACTCTTCTCGATGTTGATCGGCGTGAGGATGGTGCCTGGGTGGACAGAGTTCACGGACACCCTGATCCATCACTGCCAAAACCAAAGACCTGGTAGCGGTGACGTGCTCGAAGATCAATGCTTGAAGATGACGGGCCAGTGAGATTACGGAATTTGATGCCATCCACCTGGCGTCTGACGGCCACCTAAGACGGACAGATCCGATGGTTACGATCGTCTACCAACCCATTCTCCACACCCAATTCCACCCAATACCGGTCGGCTCATCCAAGCTTGTCAGTAATGTACCGGAAACCGGTGCCCCGCCCTGAGCACCCATTGGATCAAAACGCGGGTTAGGCTCATCCAACGCAGTGTTGTCCGACACAGTTAGGATTTCAGACGCAGCTACCCCACTCAAAATTTTCTGTGGCTCAATTTCCTTGTTTGAAGGCAAAAGCAAAAGCAGCGGCCTATGGCCGAAATGCCGATCCCCCTCCCTGCCCCGCCTACCTGGCGGGCAAGGCATCTGAAACCTCAAAAACCTTGCAGATCAAAAGCGAAAAGCGTGGCCATGTCACCGCGCTTGAACCGGAAATCGTCGGTAGCAGTTGCACCGTACTTTTTCTTTGGTCTCAAATATAAGAACTCCGTCTCGCTTAAAAATTTTCAAGAGGGGGGGGGTGGAAGAAAAACGCCAAACCCCGACGAGCAGTAAAGAAATTGCCGAGCTGGCAAGCTTTTAGCGGTAAAATGTGGAAAAACATCGCTAAATGGACATTAGTTACCGACTAAGACGGTAGCGATCCTTACTGCTCCGGCGCGGAGCTATGAGCCCATTGCAAAGGGCGGCGAAGCACGCAATCACCGGCGAATGCTGGGCACCAAACTCAAAAACCTGGCTTTGCAGAACGCACCGGAGCGGTCGGCGAGCATGTGCAATCTTTCGGTGAGAATTACCTGACTGCCTGCTTTCGTGGATCCGGCCTGCCGCCAAAGGACTGGGGCATTTAGAATGCAGAGAGGCCCTGACGCTTTCCTTTGATGGAACTGAAATGCTGATCGAGTTGGACTTGAACACCAATGACGCGGAGGCGCTGTTGCGTCACTGCATAGACCACCAGCCAAACACGGCAGATTTTCGTGAGAACGCTCGTCTTGCAGAGGCGCTAGAAACACTTGCCGTCGCCATCGAAGACGCCATGAGTTCAACGCTTGAAAGTCGCAATCCGTCGAGTACGATTGATCCGCAGCTGCTCGATGCAGCAGTTGGATTGTTCGGCGACGAGGCCTTGGCAATCGGGTGGTTATCGAAACCGCTGCGAACCCTCGGCCATAAACGCCTGATTGATATCGACGTTGAGGAAGCCCTGGATCTGATCAGGCGGCTGGAGCATGGCTTTGCGGGCTAGTGGTCTTTCAAGTAGCTCATACAGTAAGCCTGCGGATATTGGCTTTGGAAGGGATATCGGCTGACGCTGGCTAGGGTTTGGTGACTCATCCAGTAACCCGCTATCGTACCCCCCCAACAAGTTGCCGCAGGTACCGCCACTACTTGGATCGCATCGACGCGATGAGGGCACTCTGCCTACCCCTGTTCGCATCCTGCAATTACAGCGGAAATCGTGTGGCGGCCCGATGCCGCTAGCTGAGTGCTACGTTGAGCCAAGCCCACGACAGAGTCCTTATCCTGCTCGAAAATCACTCATCGTAAGCTGAATCAGCCGAGTCTGTTCCGGCCTACCTTTTAGTTCGAGTTACTTCACGCTTGCCGCAGGGCCACACGTCGTTTCTGACGCGCGCTGAATATGTAGGTGACCGCTAGGAACAACGCCATACCGGCCAGATCCGCTACGAAGTGCTGGTACGCATGAGTGAACGGGATTCCGTTGGTGATGGGATCATTCCACATCTCATTGCCCATTGATAACGCGAGGGCAAACAGCACGCCCATGGCGGGCTTCCAGCTGACGCCTTCTTTAAAGTCTCGAACAGTCGAACGTCTCGCCGTGCGCACGAGGGCCAGCGGCCAAGCGTGAAGAGGCACCGCAAAGATACGACTAAGTACTTTCCTCAAGTTAATGATTTGGATGTCCGACCACTCGCAAGATAGGTAACTCAGAGCAAAGGGGAACGTGAACCCGAACAAGGCGTGGCAGACGTTGTAATTCCATGCCATGACGTCGAACAGGCAAAGCTGGATGTACCAGTAGGACAGACTGATCGAGGCGAAAATCAGCCCAGGCACCCAGATGGTGATTCGTTTTAATCGCAAGCGTCGTTCTCCCCAGACCGAAGGTGGCTCACGCAGACCATACAGAGATTTCGAGGTGGGACAAGCTAAAGGCAAGCCGTTTTGTGATGACGAGGTCGCGAAGGAGGCAACGACAGGGATGCGCATCGCATCCTCGGCTGGGCCCCGCAACTCTGAGGCCTGGCGGAGGCACTGAGAGTTACCGGGCCATAAGCTCAGCGTCATGTCAAAGTTTGCGGGAAGCTATGGCTTGAGGGCCTGCTTCCACGCAGTGTTCTGCTCCATTTACGTCCGTCTGACGAAATCAACGCTACGGCCAAATGACATCTTCGCCGGTATATCCCTGTCCGCGTTGCGCCACGGTATAAGGAATGGGAGCCTCGGCCCTCCGTCATTCGGGTATCGCTGTGTAGGACTCTCAACTCGGGGGTGGGGTCGATTGAATGGATGATCCACAAAGGGCGTTCTGTGCTGAGCTCTGGCTGCTCAGATCGCTCAGTGGTAACTGCTTAATCGGTGCGATTGCGCTCGGTGATCAGGTTGGCGAATTGCATGAGGTCGCTGATCTCACCCTGCCCTGACCGATCCAAGTGATACCCCACGATCCCCACAGCTTTGGGGCCATCTCTGTCGCATTTTCTGGAATCGCCAATCATCACCACTCGGTCTTTCTCTCGTGCTCTTTCAAGCTCAGCGCAGCGAGCTTCCACCCCCATCTCCCGGCAAATGCTCAGGTAGATACTGGGGTCGGGCTTCATGACCCCGAGCTCGTAACTGAAAGCGTGGCATTGCACGTGCGGAAAGGCTTTCGTGATCACAGGGCCGTAGGGCTGGGCCAGGTTCGAACAAATACCAATGATCACCCCTGCCTCCTGCAACTGGTCAATCGCCTCAAGCGCATCAGGGTATAGCTCGATAGATGTCAGTTCCTTGCTCAGCGCATCGTTCATCTCGGCTCGCCTCGATGAAGGAAGCTCGATCCCAAGATGATCAGCTACTTGGTCAAAACTGAGGTTCGCCGTCATCACGAAATGAGTGCTGTCGGGTCTTAGCGCCAAACCCTGGCGACGGCCCTCTCTAAGCAGAACACTGTAGGGGTTGGTGCGTTGACCAATGCGAACAATGGTACCGAAAGCGTCGAAGACGACTGCCGAAATCATTGCCCCTCCTTCCTGTCTTACCTGATTCAAACACCCCTGTTCGGATCGAACAGTCACAAGACAAAACCAAGTCCAAGCGTGTTTCACCGACCGTTTCCATCAAGACTTGGCCCCCCACAGCTGGACTGTAAACGAGTTTTTTGACCTGTAAACCACGCAGGTTTACACATCAAAAAAGTGGTTTACACAACCCAGAAGCAGGTATCGACAAGCTGCGATTTGAAGCCGACTGCGCGCAGAAGCGATTGCTACTTCCAAGGGGCACACGGGCCTCGGCCACAATGTTTCCGTAGCCACCGATCCAGAGCGCCTTATGGGCTGGGACAAATACTAGCCTCACAGGCTTCGAGCCAATTCACGACGACGTAATGATCTCGACCACAGAGGCTCTGGAGTAATACAAAGCCCTGCTGCTCATCGACAGTCTTAGCCGGCGGGGTGGCAACTGTCTCTCCGTCCTGAATGAGGCCCGAGCGATCAGAGAAAACCATGGCCGAGTAGCGTGCCCCTACCCTCGCGACATCGATCAAGTAGGCATCGATAATCACACCCCACTTGATACGCTTCGCAGCTAATACTTTTAGAGGGATGGGGGGCTCGCCGTTCACCGAGCACCTGGCGTTGTTCAACACTTCAAATCTCCAAAATTTTGCACGAGTTAAAACCGGTTTCTTCTGATGGATACCCACGCGGATTTGAGATCAGCCGGCACCGTCCGTAAGACCGATCGATCGCATGGTGGGTATGCCCAAAAATCCAGACATCAGTCTGATCAACGAGCGCGTGCCAACGATTGAAATAGGCAGCACTCAAGTGCCCTGAGTACTCTGACCCGGAAGCCTCAGGAATGGGACAGTGATGGGTTACGACTACGGTTTGGCCACCGAAGGGGGTGGCGAGCTGCTCGCGGAGAAATTCGTATGAAGCACGATTCATTTCGATGAGATCTGCAGGCCGGATACGTCGATACTCACTGCCTGTACGGATCATTCGAAAATCGTTCAGACCCCGCACACACGCACTGGAGGCGGCCATCACATCCCCAGTACCACTGAAATCTGTCCAACACGTCGCGACCAGAAACCGAACGTTGTTCGATGTCCAGACTTGGTTATCCAGGACGTGAACATGCGAGGATGCTGCTGTCTCCATTTTCTCGCGAGTGCGGGTGAGATGGCCTTTGTAAAACTCGTGATTGCCGCTGCAATAAATCACATCACTGCTGAACGTCTCATTGGCCCACTTCACACCTCGGTTCAGCAGGTCGATATCCCCTGCCAAAATCACCAGGTCGACGTCTAGAGCCGGAGGGATGAAGCGATCGAATTCGTTGTGCAAATCCGAGTAAATCAGGATCTTCATTCAGGAACCTTTGCCTGGGACAGGGAGGCTTGCCTGGCCGACCATAGAGCTGCTGAGAGGCTTATGTATGGCCTTCCAATTGACGGCTTATCGCTATATTGAAGCTGGTTAAAGCTGACCATGCGCCATACCCTACCCGGCCTGGGTAGAGCGGCTGATCCTGGATGACCCTCGAATAGGGTGAATGATGAGTACTCAGAAGCTGAGTATCTCCATGCTGATGGTGCTTCAACTATGGAGGCAGGTGGTCGAAAAGAAGGCCGCGCACTGAGTGAGTGCGTTCGTAGACTTCGACGGCTACATCCACCCACCCCAGCAGACGTCTAGCGTGACCACCCCTCACCCACACTGATTCCTAATTGGGAAAAGTCCTCCAGCAGCCGCTTTCGACTCAGGATCGCTGGGATCCTGAAAACCTGCTTGTAAGCCTGGTATAGGCCGAATGGAATCAGCAAAAGCCCAGCACCAAAAGTTGCAAACGAAATGACGATGCCAGCTGGAATCGACGCGACGCCAATCAGAACTCCGGCCCAAAAACCGGATCGTGACAACTGACGAACTTCGTCAAGGTCATATTCAACCGTACCGTTTTTGGTTTCAAACGCGACCAGCACAACGGCGGATTTATGAATATTTTTTACATACCACGTCCTTGGCACATCAGATGCAAACGCACCTTTGCCTTCAAGGTACTTAGGAATGATTAGGTTTTTGTAGTAAAAAATCTTGCCTGAGTCATCCAACAAGCGAACCTGCTTGTAGAGGCGCGCGCAGTCTTGAGATGAGTGAAATTCATAATTCTTGACGGTAACTGTTACTTTCCTCAGCTCTGACATCCTAGGCTTCCTTAATACCTACCCTGCACATAAAGCAATCTGAGTCTTAATTTGCCGCCGCAGGAAACACGCGAGCGGAGCGCTGACTTTGAGCAGCTGGCATCCACCGCAGCCCGGTGACCCGGTGACCCTGTAGCTAGAACGCCGTACGACTGGAGCGTCATGTGCTAGCCAAAAAACCCCAAAAAACCCATCACGATCAATATATAGATTTGTTTGGGCTCAAGCAAACGGGGCATACCGTCTCCTTTTGAGACTGCTCAATGTCTATTCAAAAT
The DNA here is from genome assembly GCF_004357765.1 of Pseudomonas putida. Classification (GTDB taxonomy): domain Bacteria; phylum Pseudomonadota; class Gammaproteobacteria; order Pseudomonadales; family Pseudomonadaceae; genus Aquipseudomonas; species Aquipseudomonas putida_U. Next base: position 223,333 of record NZ_SMTE01000008.1, read on the forward strand.
GGCTTCGCTGCAGCGTTGCGCGCCATTCGCCTCGCGAAAGGTCTTAAGCAAAAGGATCTCAGCGGCACCGTGGCTGCGTCCCATGTCAGTCAGCTGGAAAGCGGGAAGACCACGCCAACCCTAAAAGTGGCAGCAGATCTAGCTCGTATGCTCGACCTCTCCCCCGCTGCGCTAATAGCCGTTGCCACAGCTTCTGACTCGCAGGAATCACCCAGGGCTGTGCTGCTTCAGGCACTCAGCGAACTGCAAAACCTCGGGCTGGCTGATCAAATTCCACCTTCATCAGCACTGGATGTGGATGGCACGCACCCGACGAGCATTCGCGCCGCCGCTACGCGCGCGCGCGTTCAGAAGATGAAAAGCCAAGGGCTATCGCAGATAGACACGGCGAAAGAATTAGGACTCCCAAGATCCACCGTTCAAAGGCATTGGCATGACCTGTGAGCGATTTATGGGTGGAGGTGATTCGGGCATTACTCCAGCCGCCAGATCAGGCACGATTTGCTAGGCGCCAAAGCCGTGTTCTATACGCCCTATCAGATCCATGACTTCTTCGACATCCGCCTCTGCTGGGCGCTTGTTGCCTAACACTCGTGCTGGGGTGGTCAGCCACTTTTTCGCATGAGTCGCGTTTCCGAAAACACCAACGGCGGTAGTCAGCACATTGGGGTCAATCTGAGCCAGGGATTCGTCCTGTATGGCTTCTTGGTTTTCTTCAAGGCCTTGCTCACCCTCACGACACCGGACGACAGCTTCAGCTAAGGCGTTTTCTGAGACGGCGGAGAGGTTCAGATCCATTACCACTGCCCTGTCCAGTAGCTCACCGTTGACCCAAAGGTTGAGTGCCTGTTTGGGGGCATTTGGGTCGTAATCGAGAGGCATGGCTTATCTCCTATAATGCGCAGAGCGAATGGGCTGTCCTACTCGAAGCTCAGAGCCTGCAAAGCCCCGGAAGTGAACGCCTAGCTTGCCATTAAACGCGTCGTTCGTGATGGGTCAGATACCAGCCTATACCTCAATGCCCAAGCTCATCCTCAGAGTAGTAGTCATTGGTCATCCCCATAAGTAACTACACTCGATGACGGATGACACTCGACGCTATTTTTTGGAGCGCAACCATGCAGGACAGCATCACACCAGCCACCATCTATTCAGCCTCAAACCCGCGTTTCGCAGGGCGTTTCCCAGACTCCCAGCATGACGAGCTTTGGCTCGCCGACATTAAGGCTTGCGAGCCCGGAGGAGCATGTCGGATTTTCAAGGATGTATTGTTTGTGGAGTCTCAGGAGACGGCTTACCTCTACGGACTGGAACATGAAGATGGTCGGCCCAAGGAGCTAAAAGCGGAGGTGGCAGACCCTCAGCAACTTTTCGTCGAGTTTGTGCGAGAGCAGACAGAGCTCACGCTGGCCAGGATGGGACTGCTCGCCCCCGTTTTCGATGGAGCAGAGTATGCCTGTCAGGCTAGGGTCACGGCGGCATACATGATCCACCGTGAAAATCTGCAGCACCTGGCTTTCGGCTACCGCAATCGCGACGGCGACTACGTCAGAGAGAAACTTGAAGACCCTGAGGACTGGCTCGATAACGCACGAGCTATCCTTCCCTTTGACGAGCTGGGCACGTCGAAGGCGTAGATGGGCACAGGGGATTATTGGGAGTGAAAAAAGCGGATGGGCCCCATAGAAGCCCACCTGCCCGGATGCTTCAAATAGGGTGACGTTCCGCCGGCATGCTTTGATACCGAATCACAGATTTAGCCCACACATCCCCTTTGCTTGCCGCCTTCTGAAATGATGATGGCGTTGTCGCGAGCCACCTCCCAAGTTTCGGTTTGACGAGGGGCTGCTTCATACGCGCATGACAAGCCGCAATGAACACTATCATCCTCTCCTCGATCTGCGATTCAAAATGCGACGTCTCCGTTGATGCGTAGCGGGCTTCAGAAGCGTATCTCAACCCTTTGGGCAAAGAGTTCGCGGTATCCCAAAACAACGCTGGCATGTCAGACGCAACGAAGCTCGAACCAACAGGCAAATAGTAGGTACCCAAGTCAATAATCGAGCCGTTGAGCTCAACCCAGTAGTGAGAGTGCTCAGCAGAGTCAGATCCATAGCCCTGCATGGATGCTTGACGCTCATCTCGCGAGACGACGAACGCTAAAAAATCCCCCCCCACTACCACAGGGCTGTACCCCATGGCCTTAAGGAGACTATGAATGCCGAACGACGCGTACAGGCAACGCTTGTAATAATCGTCAGGAAACTGGCTTTTCAGGCACCTGTCCACTACGCAGAGAATGCGCTCCACAACCACGGCTTCAACCAAAACAAGCTCCTTCTTGAATATGACGTTTCTATTCGATTGGTGTAGCCACCACGCAACCAGCCCTGCACAAATTCCTTCAGAGAGAGCTGCCCACATCTGGGACGGCACCGGCTAAGCGTATGCGAGCATTTGGCGGATCTTGCGCCCCCAGGTTTTATCGTGGATGAAACGTTGATGGTCGTGATCACCGTTGATGATCTCGTCTTTGGTAAGGGTCGAAAGGACTTCCCAATCCTCACCAAACTTATAGGTGGCGTTATCCAAATGTGAGCTCTCAAGGAGATAAATCCCACGCGTGGAAAAGCCAAAGACGAAGTAGCCTTGATATCCCCCTCGGCCCGTCGCGAAGAAATCGGGCTCGAACCGAGTGATCTCTCTGATCCGGTGTTCGATCACTCCCTGCTCTGACGCCCGCAGACCGGCCAGATAGGGTTTTACGATGGCCTCAGCACTCTTCCATGGGTATTTCCCAGGGGGGAGCAAATCCCATTGCAACTGGCGCGCCTGCACCTTAGCGATGCGCTGCCGCTCAACGTCAAAAATCTCAAATTCCTGGAAGAATTCGAGCATGAGGTTCGCCAGGTGAACAAGCACTGCGGGCGGCTCATCGACTCTCACCCGGCGAGTCACAATGTACTCTTTCCCATCGATGACGCTTAGAGAAAGGTGCTCCATGGGCGGACGAACAAAGTCGATGGGATACACATCCATTGTTCGAATTTGCACACCGCTGTGCTCTTGACCATGCCAGTCTTTCCAGCTTCGGTATTGCGGGACTGATTTTTTGATTAGCGGGAGATCTCGCCGTTTAATCTCCTTGCCGCGAGCATTGAATTCGCTGATTTTTCCGATCACCCCAGGAAGGATCGAATCACCGTCCTTTTCGAGGTGAGCAATCGCCAGCCGCGCCTGAGCGTCTTGATCTACTTTGTCTCGCTCAATCACAAAGAGCATCTCGCGCGCACCATGCGAGTGCGCGATGATTCTGTTGACGCTGTTGATCGACTTGCCAGTGACCATTGCTTTCGCCCTTACCATCCGTGAGAGAAGCCCAAGGTAGCATGTAGCATACTGCCATCAGAACTGAAGTGACCTGTCGGTTGGCCGAGACTCATGTGTCTTATGCACAAGATTTGGAATGTGCAGCCAGTTCCTGCTGCATGGGGAGCTCTCACAACCAGCAAAAATTTTCACTGGAGGACGCCGAAACAGGGGCAGTGCTTCCCCCCAATACAGTTTCTGGATGCAGAGGCTGCATTCGGGGTACCGGTTAACTCGCGGAGCGCTCTGCGGGACACGTCCGTTGATAGGGGTTAATCATCGCGGCAAAAAAAGGTGGCCAATAGTTGACTGACCTATGAAGGTAATCGGCCTTTGATCCATAGCCGTTCACGCCCCGTGTGACTGCCTAGAACGCAACCTTGGCACCTCGATTGATCGGACAAAGCAGGCATTTGAATGTGTTAGCTGATAGACTGCGCGCCGTAATTAATCAGAGGATTTTTTGATGGCCACTAACCGCTCCCGTCGTCTGCGCAAAAAGCTTTGTGTGGACGAGTTTCAGGAATTGGGCTTCGAGCTGAACCTGGCCTTCAAGGAAGACCTGGATGACGAGGCTGTCGATGCATTCCTCGATGCCTTCCTGAGCGAAGCGATGGATGCCAATGGCCTGGACTACGTCGGCGGCGACGATTTCGGCCTGGTTTGCAAGGCAGAACGCGGCTCGGTTACCGAAGAGCAACGCGCAACCGTCGAAGCATGGCTCAAAGGCCGTAGCGAAGTGACCAAGGTTGAAGTCAGCCCACTGCTCGACGCATGGTACCCAGAAAAGCCGATCAACGCTGCTAAGTGATCGCGCTGAGCCGCAGTGGATAACTGCTGGCTTGTGAAAAAACCACCCTCCGGGTGGTTTTTTTTGGAGCATTGCAGCGCACTCAGGCCGCAATCGAACTCCAGTGTGCATGAGCAGCGCGTTAAGCGCGCCCTACCCTATCAAGGCCAGAGTATGTGAGAACTGCCCTCATGCCACTGCGACGCATCAAGGCCAGCCGTATCTAGGCCATACGCACGGAGCAACCAGCGGGACTTCGCTCCATGCTCCTCGCCCACTTCCGAACGACCGTGAAGGCATGTCCTGTTGTTGACCAAAATGACGTCCCCGGGTGCCAGCGAGTAGCTTTCAACACAGACCTTGCACGCAGCTTCAAATGCATTCATGGCCGCCTGTGCATCCTTACTTTCTTCCGTATCAGTCTGCGTTGAGCTATGGCTGTACCTGATCCATGGCGAGTCGTCCACCCAGAAAAGCAGCTGGGAACCCTCTACGAACAGATCAAATCCAAATAGCTCCTTCAGGCGCTTCTTGAACGTGAACTGCGGGCCGATGATGTATTGCGGCTGAGCCAACTCGTGGAGTTGAGCTTTACTCAGATGGCGTAACACGCTCCTCAGCGGCATGACGGTGGTCGGTACTTGGTTCGGGTTGCGCAGACCTGCAAGACATACAAAATCTGGCGAAGGAGAAATGCGCACGTCATAGGGATGCTGTTCACCGCGCACTGGCAGCCACACGGCATCGGTATGGCCCTTCATGGAGCCTTTAGATTTCTCCGCCTCATAGCCTTCACCTGGTTTCACCACCAGGTTGACGAACAACGCCCCGCCATTTTCAGATCCATACGAAATGGTGCTGGAGCCAAGGACGGCATTGGCAACAATGATCGACGCGCGCGCCACGATCGTCGCCTCGGTATCCGGTACTGGCAGGAATCCCACAGGGGTATCGACGTCAACGTCTGGGTCGAAAACGCCCACCAGATGGATGCATGGAGTCTCCCACGCATGTGCGATGAGGTCTGAATGCACAATTCCGCGCATCGCAAGCGAATGTACAACCTCACCGACCAAGGCCTGCCCCAAAGCGACCGGATCACTCAATTGCTGCTGGGCGTCGCCAATGTCCATGGAGCGCCGCCATGCAGTCACGACCGTACGAATGGCTGCGGAAAAATGAGCGTTGATCAATTGTGTCCCTACCATACGCAGTGATATAAAGTTGATATGGATACAGCGTTACGTGTAACGCTCTCCATCGACCAGGACTTCCCGACCGGCCCTCACCTAAGATTTCATGAAAAATCACACTGTTACAGCCTCCGATTGTCTCAAGCACTGGGCCCATTGGCTAGACGGCCTTGCCGATCAGATGGTCGTCCAGGCTGAGACCAACCATTGGGAGTGCTTGGTGGGATTGCCGTCGGGACACAATGTAATCGGCATAGGGCATACCGCATCGCTCGCAGTACGCAGCCTGCTCAAGGAGCTCGTCGAGCAACTCCCTGCCCCACCCACTCCTTGTGAAAATGAAAATGCCAGAGATGTCTCACTCCCGATGCTGGCTACACAGCCAGCGAGACAGGAGAAGCCTATGCAGCCTAAGGATGAGGTCAAGCGTATGGACACAAAGCCCCGCCGTGAAACTATCGGAGTAACAACGAAAAGGTCGTTCCATACGGCCTTGACGCTGTTGGCTGAGGGGCGCGGTGTCGCCACAGCAGAATTTGCTCGTGATTTACTTCAGCAGGGATTGGAACGATTTGAGTGCGCAATGGAGACCAAGAACCCTTCCAGCCTGCTTCGCACCTACGAACAAGCTGCAAAGTCGTATGAGGGCGAAAGCGAACAGTGGTCACTACGGCTTGATCGACCGTTGGCCAAATGGGTTCGGATGACGGCAAAAGAATTTGAAAAGTCCGCATCGCAGATTGCCTCTTTTTTGCTAGCCGAATCGCTGCAACACGAAGGGTTGACCCTTGCCGCGACTGCCGTCACTTCCAAACCCACCAGCAATGCGTCTATGCCATCCAGTCCTGACCAACCTTCCGCCTCGCTCGACTATTCATCCTCTGAGCTGGATGAGGCATTGGTAGCTATTAAGTCCTGGCAGCGCCCCAAGCGGGCACGAGAGTTGACCGAACGTGCTGGTCTCGGCGCGCACCAAGACCTTATGCGTCAGGTGCTACAAGGGGAGACAATCGCGCCCCCTGTTGTGATAAGCGCGATATCTACGCACGTTGATGTACCAATTGAGCTGCTGGTAGCTGGATTTTCGAGCAATTTCCAATCTCGATCAGTGCCGATGTTCAAGGCCACTAAAGGCAAACCACAGCTAGCCACCAGCCCTCATTCATGGAGTGAGGCGGTGAAAGCGTTGAATCTACCGCCTGATGAAGAGCAGGCCCTACTAGATTTGGAGAACTGAGACCTTGAATCCATTTGACAGGGCTCGCCAGCAGGCCATCGAAGTCAGAAGCGTATTGGCCGGCGAGTTCCTGTCGGATGACCTCACTAGCAAACAGCTATTGGATTTCTCGTCGATCGAAGAAGAATACGACGTTGCAATCCAGCTTTTGCCGCATGATCACTTCACCTTAGCCGGTGCAGATGGCGTACTGATTCGGGAAAAGTTCACTGCCTATATTCGCAACGACAAATCATGGCCTGAGACCGCTTACCTAATAGCCCATGAACTGGGCCACTGGTTCCTGGACGCTGAAAAGCCTGCTATGTCGGTGGCAAACCTCTCCTCTATGACAGCCCCGCAGGGTACACCTGCGGTTCTCACCGTCGAAGCATACGGCGCACGGGAACGTCAGGAACTCCAGGCCAACGTATTCGCCAGAGAGCTTTTGTTGCCTCGCACAGCAGCGCGAGCCCTGTGGGCTAGCGGACTGAATGCCAGAAAGATTGCCTCGTTCCTCAAAGTGCCTTTGGAGGTGGTCAGGCTGCAGCTGTTCGACGCCCTCCTGCTGCCAGAGTTAGCTATACGGCCTACGCCTGGCCTCCCTAACATGACGGTTGCTCAAAGCGATGCAGCACACGCAAAAGAGAGGTTTGTGAACGTCGTCGCAGGCCCAGGCACTGGAAAAACAACCACGCTTGTTCATCGCATCAAGCACCTGATCGAGCAGGGAGTGAACCCCAGCAAGATTCTGGTGCTTACCTTCACGAACAAAGCCGCTAACGAGCTGGTGGAACGAATGCGCGCCTCAGCGATTCTTGGCGCTGCAGACGTGTGGGCAGGCACCTTCCATTCGTTTGGATTGGAATTTCTCCGCAAATATCACGACTTGTTTGGGCTTCACGCTGACATCGCCATGGTGGATAAGTTGGCGAAAGTGAGGCTGATGACCAAATTGCTCCCCTCAATCAAGCTCCAATATTACGTGCGCCTTCAAGACCCTTATGAATGGCTGCCAAAAGTGCTGGACTACATCGACCGACTGAAGGAAGAGCTGGTATCCGTAGATGAGTACAGGGCACGCCTCGCCGGCCTGCCTACGCCCGCTCCAGATGTGGTGCAACAGCAAGCAGATATCGCAGCAGTTTATGAAGCCTATGAGGCGGCGCTGCGCTCCAAGCACTATGTCGACTACACAGACCTAGTGGCACTGCCAACGCTACAGGCTCGAAAAGACCGCACAGCTGTAAGCCAGTACATCAGCCATTTCGAGCACATTCTGGTCGACGAGTACCAGGACGTCACGCACGTCATGGTGGAGTTCGTGCGTGAGCTTGCAGTGAGCGCCAACTCCGTGTGGGTGGTCGGTGACATTCGTCAAGCCATCCACCACTGGCGGGGTGCGTCGATCCAGAGTTTGATGAAGTTTGACACTGCCTTCAGGCGCGGCGCGCCGTCAGCTTCCGTAGCTACCTTCCACCTCGATGTAAACCGACGCAGCACCCCAGAGATTCTCAATCTCTTCAGCCATACAGGACGCGTCCACTCTCTGGAGGCTAGATTGCCACTGCAATCAGTAACGCCTCATCGCCCCTCTATCAACATCAGGCCAGCCCTGTTCGAATGCGACTCTCCGGAAAGCCAGGCCCATACGCTTACGGCAGTGGTTGATTACCTCGCGAAAAATGGTCTGGATTACCGAGATCAAGTTGTCATCAGTCGCAGCACAGCAGATATTGAAAGCGCCGCAGAGCACCTCTCTGCCAATGGGATTCCTTGCCTGTATATAGGTGATGTCTACCAGCGCCCCGAGATCAAGCGGCTTGTCTGCCTGATGCAATTGTTGTGCACCCGACAGCCTCGATCACTGATTGGCCTGCTTCAAGAGCCAGCATTGGCAATGTCCATGCCGGACATGCAGCAACTCATGACCTGTACCTCACCGGGTACCGGGGTCACGCTGCAACGAGGAAAATGGCTTGGCGCTCCCGGTCTAGGTCTATCTGCAGCGGGCGAAGCGGCTAGTGCGACATTGGCCACGCTCTTGACCGGATTCAATCGACACACCAATCCTTGGGAGTTTGTATGCACCGTCCTTCTTGATCGTCGCTACGGGCTACCCAACCCCGCCGATACAAGCATTCGCGCTCATACCGAGCGCCTTGCAATATGGCTGTTCGTGTATGCCGTACGGAATAGTGAAGGCAGTGCCAAGGAAGCCAGGCTATCCGCGTTCCTAGTGCGCGAAGACTTACGCCGCCGAATCAACGAGAAATTGGCTGACCGCAGTGCGCCTCCTGAAGCTCGCGCACTTAATGCCATCACGCTGATGACGGTTCATGGGAGTAAAGGGCTTGAGTTTGACGCCGTCCATGTCACGGACGTTAACAAATCAGCTTACGGGAAAGAGAAACCCTGGGATCACGATCCACGCTCGACGCAATTGATCCCCCCCGAAGTGCTTAACAGCACCCTGGCAGAGCATGAGTTCGAAGAGGCTGTAGAGCGCAACAATCTGCTATACGTTGCCCTCTCCCGCGCTCGCGACCAGCTTTTTCTCTATGAGACGAACTCTCGGGATCGACCTCAAGCTCTCACTACTGCAACTGCTTTCCTAGACCGCCGCACAGGCTTAACTCCTCCTGCGACCGTCATGCCTATCATCCCGGCCTTCGCAAGCAGTGGAACCGCAACAACTCCTCTTACCATCGATTACAGTGCGTTTGAGTCCTACTTAAGTTGTCCGCTGCATTACCACTACCGGTATGAGCTCGCCCTCACCGCCGAGCAGGATATCGACATATCTATTCGGGCTCGCTGGGCCGTCATGGAAGCACTTCAATCTACTCTCAAAGGCATGTCAGCGCAGGTGGCGTTTAACAATGCGTGGGAAAACCATGACCTTCCGGAGTTCGCACTTGATCAGGCGCTTTACTCGGATGCGGTCAAAGCCTGCAACAAAGGCCTGCAGATCATTCACGACACCGGTAGTACGATCGTAGAAGGACTGCATGCGGACATACACGGCGTACGCATTCAGCTGCCGTGGATGCTCCAGGCGAACACTCCACAGGGCATTGAGCTCCACTGGTTACGCACGCATGCCGGCGTAGAAACAACTTCGCGCCACTTCCGCCCACTGATGCTGGCAATGACCACGTTGAAGGCAAAATCTGGCACGGTGCATTCGCTGATTAGCGAGAAGATCAAAAGAGACACCCCCTCCAGAGCTCCCCAGAGCACTGCTGTGCACAAGATGGCTCCGCTGTTTTCCTCAGGATACAGAGGCGCAAAAAAGGGCTGGCTTTGCCGCCGCTGCCCCTACCTGAGCATTTGCGAAAACAGACCCTAAACGGGCTGTACTCATCACACCGCTGCACCTGATGTCAGCTGCTCGACTCATTCGCCTGGCCGGAGCTAGTAGGGCGGTTGGGGCGTCTGGGCGTGCGCTGACGCTTCGATCCTGGATCGATCGTGTGCGTTGCATAGGGAGCGGATTGGGAGCGCTGCGTGGCAGTCGCATGAGGGGAAGAGGGATTTCGGGGGGAGAAGAGGAAGAAGGATTTTGACAACCAACCAACTATTTTTTGCTAATCAGCAAAACCTGGAATTCATCGACGCACAGCTTCTTGCGCAGACGACGGGAACGGTTGGTAGCCATGAAACAATCCTCTTGAGTATTTACGCGCGGCACTTTACCAGTTTCCACTGCCGTTCGGGCCTTTTCCGTCGAACAGGGTTCACCGCAGCCACGCTTGGGGCATAATGCGCACTATATTTCGTTCTGGGGCAACCATTCTTACAGCCCCAATGTCTTTCTCCCTCGTCCGCAGGGTATTTGTCACCTATGATCAAAGCGCTCCGTCCCCTCTTTCTCGCCAGCCTGCTGATGCCATTGGCAATCCCCAGCCAGGCAGCTGCCGTCAACACCACCCTCCCCCCCAAGGTGCAACAGGCCCTGAAGGCCAACAAGCTGCAGGACGACGCCCTGTCGCTGGTGATGTTGCCTCTCGACGGCCCCGGCACTGCCACGGTGTTCAATGCCGATATGTCGGTGAACCCGGCCTCGACCATGAAACTGGTCACCACCTATGCCGCGCTCGAACTGCTCGGCCCGACCTTCCAGTGGAAGACCGAGTTCTACACCGACGGCACCCTGAGCAACGGTGTGCTCAACGGCAATCTCTATCTCAAAGGGGGCGGCGATCCCAAGCTGAACATGGAGAAACTCTGGTTGCTCATGCGTGACCTGCGCGCCAACGGCGTACGCACGGTAACCGGCGACCTGGTGCTGGACCGCAGCCATTTCGTACAGCCTAACCTGCCGCAGTTCAACGACGACGGCGGCGACGTCAACAAGCCGTTCCTGGTCAAGCCCGATTCGTTGATGATCAACCTCAAGGCACTGCGCTTCGTGACCCGCAACGACGGGGGCAAGGTCACCGTTGCCGTTGAACCGCCGATCGCCAGCATCCATATCGACAACCAGGTCAAGCCGGTGGCATCCAAGAAGTGCAGCGGCGATGTGCGCTACAACCCGGTAACCCAGGCCGACGGTATCACCGTGACGGTCAGCGGTCAGTTGGGTGACGGCTGCAACTCGCAGACCTACCTGTCGCTGCTCGACCACCCGACCTACGCCGCCGGCGCCGTGCGGGCCATCTGGAGCGAACTGGGCGGCAGTATCCAGGGTCGCGATCGCATCGAGAACGTGCCCAAGAGCGCACGCCTACTGGCGCGGGCGTTCTCCCCCGATCTGGTCGAGGTGATCCGCGACATCAACAAGTACAGCAACAACACCATGGCGCAGCAGTTGTTCCTCAGCCTCGGCGCACGGTTCCGCACCGATGCCGACGGCGACGACGGTCGTGCCGCGCAGCGCGTGGTGCGCCAGTGGCTGGCCAAGAAAGGCATCACCGCGCCGCACCTGGTGATGGAGAATGGTTCGGGGCTGTCGCGGGCTGAACGGGTCAGTACCCGCGAAATGGCGGCCTTGTTGCAGGCGGCCTGGAAGAGCCCCTATTCGGCGGAGTTCATCAGCTCGATGCCGCTGGTGGGCATGGACGGCACCATGCGCAAGCGCCTCAAGCGCACCGCCATGGCCGGCGAAGGGCATATCAAGACCGGTACGCTGAACACCGTGCGGGCAATTGCCGGCTACAGCCGTGACAACAATGGCCATACCTGGGCAGTGGCTGCGATTCTCAACGACCCGAAACCCTGGGGCGCCTCCCAGGTGCTCGACCAGGTCTTGCTGGATCTCTACCGCCAGCCAAAGGTGGCAGGCAGCACAGCGGCCAACTGAAGCGGTCGACGACAGGACTCAGTCCGGACCGTCTTCGACCCGGTCCCGGCCAGCTTGCTTGGCCGCGTACACACCAGCATCGGCGCGTAACAACAAGGCATCGGCGCCCTCCCCAGGGCGCCACCCTGCGACACCAAAGCTCGCCGTCACCGTGCCGATATCCGTAACCGGAACGGCACGCACGCTATGCCACAACTCCTCGGCCAACAGGCGGGCCTGCTCGGCATTGGCGCCTGGGCACAGCACCATGAACTCCTCGCCGCCGAGCCGGCAGAACACGTCGGTACGCCGCAAGCGGTTGCCAATGCGCTGGCAAAGGCTGCGCAACACCTGGTCTCCGGCGGCATGGCCGAAGCGATCGTTGATACGCTTGAAGTGGTCGATATCGAGCATGATCACCGACAGGTCGGTGCCTTCGCGCTGGGCGCGATCGAGCTCGGCCTTCAAGCGCTCCTGAAAATAGCGACGGTTATGGATGCCGGTGAGGGCATCGGTGACCGACAAGGCCCGTAGCTCCTCCTCGACTCGCTTGAGGTCGGAAATATCGGTCAGGTAGCCATGCCACACCGTAGACTGCTGCCCGCCCACCTCAGGCGTCGCCTCGCCGCGTATCCAGCGCAATCCGGCGCGCGGCAGGCAGACCCGGTATTCCTCGCGCCAGGGCGTCAGGTGCTCGGCCGAATAGCGCACCGAACGACGGACACGCTCCAGGTCGTCCGGATGAATGCGTTCGAACACCGCCGAAGCGTCCTCGCGCAGGACCTGCAGGTCAATTTCATAGATGTCGTAAAGCCCCTCGCTGGCGTAGGGAAAGCACGAGTGGCCATCGGCATCCAGGCGGTATTGATAGATGCCGCCGGGCACTTCGTCGCTGAGCTTTTCCAGCAGCCGATCACGCGATGCCAACGCTTCGTGCACGCGACGGCGCTCGGTGACATCGATGCAGATGGCCAGATACCCGATCCACAAGCCCTGCTCATCGTTCACCGCGCTCACCAGCATATTGGCCAACAGCTGGCTGCCATCCTTGCGCAACAAGGTCCACTCCATGGGCTTACCGCTGCTTTCCTGCAACAGCGCCTCACCCTCGCGCCCACGGGGCAGGTGCAAAGCCTGGGCACGAGCGTCGAGCTCGGCTGCCGACACCAGCGCCTCAAGGCGCAAACTGCCTACCACCTCATGGGAGGTATAGCCGAGCATCCGCTCGGCACCGGCGTTGAAGGTGGTGATCACGCCCTTGAGATCGGTGGCGATGATCGCCACCTGGGTGGCGGCGTCGAGCACGCTGCGCAACTGATTATGGGTGTCTCGCAGTGATTGCTTGCTGATCCGCAGCTGCGCGGTCCGCTGCTCGACCAAGGCCAAAGCACGCTGGCGCTGGCTGAACAGATTGTAGAGCAGGACACTGAGCAACAGGCTCAGCAGGCCTCCGAGCACGGCGAGCATCTGCGCAAGGGAGGAGTGATTGGCAGTGAAGAACACCTGGCTGGGGCGGATGTCGAGCCGGTAGTGGTGATCGGCCATGTGCAACAAATAGGTACTCGAAAACCCCAAAGGTGCGGGTGCATTGTCCGATTCGAACAATACTTCGCCACCACCGGCCCCGGCAGGGTCGATCACGCGCATCACCAGGTTGTCGTCTCTGCCCCCGGACAACCCCTCGCCTAGCAACTGGCGCATGCTCAGTACCGCTATCACGTATCCCAGCGGAGGATTGTGCTCCTGACCCTCGCCGAACACCGGCGCCACCATCAGCAGCCCGCGGGTGTGTTCCGGCGGCAGGTTGATCAGGTCCAGAGGGGGCGAGACGGCCATGCTGCCGGGCACCGATGCGCGCTCCAGGACAGCCTGACGCTGCGCCTGGCCGGCCAGGTCCAGACCAGAGGGTTGCCCAAGCAGGTTGGCCGCCTGGGTATAGAGCACCGGAAAATACACCGCACGCTCCGGGGCGGGCTGCCAATTGCCTTGGGCATCCCGATCACGGATCAGATAAGCATGGCCGAGCCGGGCACTGGCTTGACGCTCGAATTCGGCGCGTTGGCCGTGCTCGACCCGCGGAGCCCACGAATATGCCTGGGTGCGCTGCAGCAGCGGCCCTGCATAGCCGTCGAACTCGTGCGGGGTGATGACATCGGAATAGCTGAAGAAGCGACGCAGGCCATCCAGGCGTTGCTCTTGTTGATCCAGACGCTCTGCCAAACGACTGTAGCGTTCATCCGCCAGCAGGTCGAAACGCTGGCGCAGCTTCTGCTTGTACAGATTCTGCGCCCCCAACGCGAGCGCCGCCGAGAGCAGGCCACCCGCTACCAGCGCCACCAGCGCTACCGCCCAGGCCGGCAGGCTGAACCTGCCGAGGCCGGCCCACTTCGCATACACCTTGGACATAGCACCGTCTCGTCACGTCAGCGTCCTGCGAATCAACTTGGCCCTGAACAATTTATAGCCATTGGCCATTATCCGTGCAAGCCCAAACGCTTCAGCGCAGCTGCAGACGCCAGGCACGGTGGATCCGGTTGTTGCGGGCAAAGTCCGGGTCCAGGGTCTGGGCGCTGATCTCCTCGACTGCATAGCGGGTCAGCAGGTGTTCATCGAACTGGAACTTGCGGAAGTTATTGGAGAAATACAGCACGCCGCCCGGGGCCAGGCGCGCCATGGCCAAGTCCAGCAGTTGCACGTGGTCGCGCTGCACGTCAAACACACCTTCCATGCGCTTGGAGTTGGAGAAAGTCGGCGGATCGATGAAGATCAGGTCATAGCTGTCGCGGTTGGCTTCGAGCCAGGCCATGACGTCGCCCTGCTCCAGACGGTTGCGCTCGGAGAAGCCGTTGAGCGACAGGTTGCGTCGGGCCCAGTCCAGGTAAGTCTTGGACAGGTCGACGCTGGTGGTGCTCCGCGCACCGCCCTTGGCCGCATGCACGGTAGCTGTGGCGGTGTAGCAGAACAGGTTGAGGAAGCGCTTGCCAGCCGCCTCGCGCTGGATGCGCATCCGCATCGGACGGTGGTCGAGGAACAGACCGGTGTCGAGGTAGTCGGTGAGGTTGACCAACAGTTTGACGCCGCCCTCCACCACCTCCATGAACCGCCCCTCGGTCCCCTGACGCTCGTATTGGCGGGTACCGCTCTGGCGCTCGCGACGCTTGAGCACCACACGCTGCGGATCGACGCCCAGCGCCTGGGGAATCGCCGACAAGGCGTCGAGCAGACGTGCCTGGGCCTTTTCCGGATCCACCGAGCGTGGCGGGGCGTATTCCTGCACATGCACCCAGTCTTGGTACAGATCGACGGCCAGCGCGTACTCGGGCATGTCGGCATCGTAAACGCGGTAGCAACCGACTTGCTCACGACGGGCCCATTTGCCCAACTGCTTGAAGTTCTTCTGCAGGCGGTTGGCGAACATCTGAGCCCCTTCCGACAGGCGCGCCGGCTGGCTGGCGATGGCCTCACGGACACTCGACCGAGCGTCGTCGCCCTGCGCCTCGCGACGCTCGCCGGTGACGAACTGGTCGGGCTGCACTTTGAACAGCAGCAGTTTGCACGGCAAGGCGCCGTTCCAGAACGCGTACTGCTTGTGGCTGCGGATCCCCATGCGTTTTCCCAGTTCGGGCGCGCCGGTGAAGACCGCCGCTTCCCAGCCCATGCAGGCCTGACGCAGGCGCTCGCCGAGGTTCTGGTAGAGGTACAGCAGGCTGGCCTCATCACCCAGACGTTCGCCATAGGGCGGGTTGCTGATGACCAGGCCCTTCTGGTTCTGGTCGGGACGCGGCTCGAAGCTGGCGACCTCGCCCTGGTAGATCTTCACCCAGTCGCCCAGGCCCGCGCGCTCGACGTTGTTGCGGCCTGGCTGGATCAGCCGCGGGTCGGCCTCATAGCCACGAATCCACAGCGGTGGCTTGGCCAGACCGGCCTCGGCACGCGCCTGTGCTTCGTCGTGCACCTTGCGCCAGAGCGCCGGCACATGGCCGAGCCAGGCCGTGAAGCCCCAGCGTTCGCGCTTGAGGTTGGGCGCGATGTCGGCAGCGATCATCGCCGCTTCCACCAGGAACGTGCCGACACCGCACATCGGGTCGGCCAAAGCACCGCCGGCTGCGGCGATTCGTGGCCAGCCGGCACGGATCAGCACGGCGGCGGCAAGGTTCTCCTTGAGCGGCGCGGCGCCCTGCTGCAGACGATAACCACGTTGGTGCAGGCTATGACCGGAAAGGTCGAGTGACAGGATCGCCTCGCCTCGGTCCAGGCGCAGGTGCACGCGCACGTCAGGATCGATCTTTTCCACCGACGGCCGCAGGCCTTCACGGTTGCGCAGTTTGTCGACGATGGCGTCCTTGACCTTGAGCGCGCCGAAATGGGTGTTGTCGATCCCCGACCCATGGCCGCTGAACTCGACGGCCAGTGTGCCATCAGCGGCCAGGTGGTCGGCCCAGTCGAGCCCATGGACGCCATCGTACAGATCGTCAGCGTTCTTCATGGGGAAGCGCTTGAGCACCAGCAGCACCCGATTGGCCAGGCGCGACCAGAGGCACAGGCGGTAGGCGGTTTCCATGTCGGCGGCGCCGCGAATGGCCGAGGTGTGCTCA
Organism: Pseudomonas putida; assembly: GCF_004357765.1. Taxonomy (GTDB): domain Bacteria; phylum Pseudomonadota; class Gammaproteobacteria; order Pseudomonadales; family Pseudomonadaceae; genus Aquipseudomonas; species Aquipseudomonas putida_U. The sequence continues at coordinate 239,780 of NZ_SMTE01000008.1, forward strand.
CGCACGTCATCCAGGCCGAGGCCCTTGGCCTCTTCGGCGAGCAGGCCTTCGAGGCCTTTGGGGCAGGTGAGATAGAGTTCGAAACGGTCCGACATGAGTCTTCCAGAGCCTTGGGCTGTTTGAGTGACGAAGCGACGCATCGCCTCGCCGATGTTTGCCCGAACGCCCTTCCAGCAAGCGTTCGAGTGGCCGCCGCTACGCGCCATGCGCAGAGGACGGCCGGGCCGCCCGGACATTCGGCCGCTTGCCGGGTGGCAAAGACAGCTTAGATCATCGGGCAGTACGAATAATTTCCCGCGAACCAGGCTCGATGTGACCCTTCGTCGCGTTTCCAGGTGTTTCCATCAGCGCATGCCAGCAATGGCAAAATGCCTATCATGCTGCGGCAAACCCCGATCACAGGCGGCTCAGGGCCAAACAAGGTTGAGTCGCATTTATTTACTTATCCTCTCACCCTAGAAAAGATTACGTCCTTATGACAAATCGATCATTCCCAGGGCGAGCCGCTTTCGATAGAACTGGTCTCAGGCCACTTCGCAACGAGGCGGCACTTTCAGCTCGCCACGCCGGCAGCGAGCGCAAACCGGCAGAACGATTCTGCCCGGCCTCGGAGAGGCCGACGGGACATTACAGTCAACAAGTGAGGGCAACACCCTATGAGAAGACTTAAGCGTGATCCGTTGGAAAGAGCATATTCACGTGGCTACCAATACGGGGTCACCGGCAAATCCCGCGAACTTTGCCCCTTCAATCTTCCTTCTGTACGCCAAGCCTGGATCAACGGCTGGCGCGAAGGTCGCGGTGATAACTGGGACGGAATGACTGGCACCGCTGGCATCCATAGACTCAACGAAAATCACGCCGTTGGCTGAACGAGGACATTGATTTCGAGTCACCATGCGCGCCCCATCCGGGCGGCGGGCTAAGGCCCAGGGGCCCCTTCAAGGGGCCCTTTTTTATGCCTCGCTCAACCACGCGGCATCGCAGCGATCGCATCCACCGCCTCACGGATCAGCGCAGGTCCCTTGTAGATGAAGCCCGAGTAGATCTGCACCAGGCTCGCACCGGCCGCGATCTTCTCGGCCGCATGGCGCCCTTCGGTGATGCCACCCGCCGCGATGATCGGCAACTTGCCGCCCAGCTCGCCGGCCAGCACCTTGACGGTGTGGGTGCTTTTTTCCAGCACCGGAGCGCCACTCAGGCCACCCGCCTCGCCGCCATGCTCCAGGCCTTCGACCCCTTCGCGGCTGAGCGTGGTGTTGGTGGCGATCACCGCATCCATCCCCGAGGCCAGCAACGCGCCGGCGACCAGGGCGGTTTCCTCATCGCTCATGTCCGGGGCGATCTTGATCGCCAAAGGCACTCGCTTGCCGTGCTCGCCCGCCAGTTGCTCGCGGCGCTCGGCCAGGGCATCGAGCAGTTGCTTGAGCGAATCGCCGAACTGCAGGCTACGCAGTCCGGGGGTATTCGGCGAACTGACGTTGACGGTGATATAGCTGGCTGCGGTGTAGACCTTGTTCAGGCAGATCAGGTAATCGTCCACGGCACGCTCGACCGGCGTGTCGAAGTTCTTGCCGATGTTGATGCCAAGCACACCCTCGTAGCGCGAAGCACGCACGCGCTCGAGGAGGTGATCGACCCCCAGGTTGTTGAAGCCCATGCGGTTGATGATCGCCGTGGCCTGCGGCAGGCGGAACAATCGTGGCTTGGGGTTGCCCGGTTGCGGACGCGGCGTCACGGTACCGATCTCGACGAAGCCGAAGCCCAGCTGGGCAAAACCGTCGATGGCCGCGCCGTTCTTGTCCAGTCCCGCCGCCAGCCCCACCGGATTGGCGAAGTTCAAGCCCATGACACTCACCGGCAATGGCGCCGGCTGCTTGCACAGCATGCCGTTGAGACCGAGGCGGCCACCGGCACCGATCAGGTCCAGGGACAGGTCGTGGGAGGTTTCCGGAGAAAGCTTGAACAGCAGCTGGCGGGCCAGGGTATACATGGGCAGGCGAGGCTCGGGGGTGAATGAGGGTGCGATTATAGCCAGCGCCGGCCTGGCATGACAGCAAATCCTCGGCGCCCTTGGCACATGGGTTGCTTCGCCTATGTCCACAGCCTATTCAGTACGGGCGAGGACTTTTGTGAATACAGCACCACTCGCGTGGGTCAACGGCAGCGATGCGCCGGAGAAGCCCAGCCTCGATATCGGCTTCATGGCCCTCACCGATTGCGCTTCGGTCGTGGTCGCCGCCACTCAGGGCTTCGCCCAACAGCAAGGCCTTACCCTCAACCTCAAGCGCCAGGGTTCCTGGGCCGGCCTGCGCGACAAGCTGGTCAGCGGCGAGCTGGATGCCGCCCATTGCCTGTATGGTCTGATCTATGCCGTGCACCTGGGCATCGGCGGAGTGCCGGCCAAGGACATGGCGGTGCTCATGGGCCTGAATCAGAACGCCCAGGCCATCAATCTGTCCTCAGCCCTGCAAGGCAAGGGCGTGACCAACCCTGAAGCACTGGCGCGACTGGTGCACCAGCATGGCACACGACTGACCTTCGCCCAGACTTTTCCCACCGGCACCCATGCCATGTGGTTGTACTACTGGCTGGCCAGCCAAGGCATCCATCCGCTGCGCGACGTCGACAGCGTGGTGGTGCCTCCTGCGCAGATGGTCGCTCACCTGGAGGCCGGTCGTATCGATGGCTTCTGTGTCGGCGAGCCCTGGTCGGCCGATGCGGTGGCCAAGGGACAGGGCTTCACCCTGACGACCAGCCAGTCGATTTGGCCGGATCATCCGGAAAAGGTGCTGGGGTGCGCACGCGCCTTCGTCGAACAGTACCCTAACAGTGCAAGGGCACTGATCAAGGCCATCCTGGCCGCCAGCCGCTTCATCGAACAAGGTGCCGACAACCGTCGCAGTACGGCGCAACTGCTCAGCGGCAGCGCCTACCTCGACACCGCGCCGGCCAACATCGAGCCGCGCCTGCTCGGCGACTATCACGACGGCCTCGGCAATCACTGGCACGACCCCCATGGCCTGCGGGTGTTCGACCAGGGTCGGGCAAACCTGCCCTACCTGTCCGATGGCATGTGGTTCATGACTCAGTTCCGCCGCTGGGGTCTTCTGCGTGACGATCCCGACTACCTGGCAGTGGCGCGCAAGGTCCAACAGTTGGCGTTGTATCGGGACGCCGCCAGCGCCATGGGCGTGCCCTGTCACGAAGCATCGATGCGCAGCAGCCTGCTGATCGATGGCATCCGCTGGGATGGCAGCGACCCCCACGGCTATGCCCGCAGCTTCCGCCTGCATGCCCTGGGCGAAGCGCCCAGCGCCCGCGTTGGACTGTGAGGACGCCACCATGCTGCGCATCCTGCTGATCGACGACACCCAGATGAAACTCGGTCGCCTCAAGGCGGCCCTGTGCGAGGCCGGCTTCGAGGTGATCGAAGCGCCAAGCCTGACCATCGACCTGCCCGCCTGCGTCGAAACGGTGCATCCGGACGTGGTATTGATCGATACCGACTCACCGGGTCGTGATGTGATGGAACACGTGGTGCTGGTCAGCCGCGAGCGCCCGCGGCCGATCGTGCTGTTCACCGACGAACACGATCCGGGGGTGATGCGCCAGGCGATCCAGGCCGGGGTCAGCGCGTACATCGTCGAAGGCATCCACGCCGCGCGCCTGCAGCCGATCCTCGATGTCGCCATGGCGCGCTTCGAAAGCGACCAGGCGCTCAAGGCGCAACTGCTGGCCCGCGACCAGCAACTGGCCGAGCGCAAACGAATCGAGCAAGCCAAGGGCTTGCTGATGAAAATGAAGGACTGCAACGAGGAACAGGCCTACACACTGATGCGGCGCCAGGCCATGAGTCGTCAGCAGAAGCTGATCCAGGTGGCGGAACAGATCATTGCCATGCATGAAATGCTTGGCTGAATCGGCGAACGCCGAGTTGGCCCGCGTCTTGCTCGACATAGCGCACCGGTAGCCAACGGCGGTTGCCCACTTACATCCGACAAAGACGTCGCTCTCTCTTTTCACTTTCGTGAAATGGGTAGCGGCGTTTTTTTGTTCCGTTGCATTGCCGAATGAGGTGTTCGATGACTACCAGCTTCTGGAAATCCGGGCATGTGCCCACTCTGTTCGCCGCGTTCCTGTATTTCGACCTGAGTTTCATGGTCTGGTACCTACTCGGCCCATTGGCGGTGCAGATCGCCGCCGACCTGCAGTTGAGCGCGCAGCAACGCGGCCTGATGGTCGCCACACCGATCCTCGCCGGGGCGGTGCTGCGCTTTGCCATGGGCATGCTGGTAGATCGACTGTCCCCCAAGACCGCTGGCCTGATCGGCCAGGTCGCAGTGATCGGCGCACTCGCCGGTGCCTGGATGCTGGGGGTGCGGACCTACGAACAGGCACTGCTGTTGGGCGTGTTCCTGGGCTTTGCCGGCGCATCGTTCGCGGTATCACTGCCGCTGGCCTCGCAGTGGTACCCGCCGCAGCATCAGGGCAAAGCCATGGGCATCGCCGGGGCGGGTAATTCTGGCACGGTGTTCGCCGCCTTGCTCGCACCGGCGCTGGCCGCAAGCTTTGGCTGGAACAATGTCTTCGGCTTCGCCTTGATCCCACTGCTGCTGACCCTGCTGGTGTTCACCTTGCTGGCGCGCAATGCCCCGCAGCGCCCCAAGCCCAAGGCCATGGCCGACTACTTCAAGGCCCTCGGTGACCGCGACAGCTGGTGGTTCATGTTCTTCTACAGCGTCACTTTCGGTGGCTTCATCGGCCTGGCCAGTGCCCTGCCCGGCTACTTCAGCGATCAGTACGGGCTGAGTCCGATCACGGCCGGTTACTACACCGCCGCCTGTGTCTTCGCCGGCAGCCTGATGCGGCCCTTGGGGGGTGCCCTGGCCGACCGCTTCGGTGGCATCCGCACCTTGCTGGGCATGTACAGCGTGGCCGCCATCTGCATCGCTGCAGTGGGCTTCAACCTACCCAGCGCGGCGGCGGCCCTGGCCTTGTTCGTCAGCGCCATGCTAGGCCTCGGTGCCGGCAATGGTGCAGTGTTCCAACTGGTGCCGCAGCGCTTTCGCCAGGAAATCGGCGTGATGACCGGACTGATCGGCATGGCCGGCGGTATCGGCGGCTTCCTGCTCGCCGCCGGCCTGGGCACCATCAAGCAACACACCGGCGACTATCAGCTAGGGCTGTGGCTGTTCGCCAGTCTTGGTGTGCTGGCCTGGTTCGGCCTGCATGGCGTCAAGCGTCGCTGGCGTACCACCTGGGGCTCGGCGGCTATCACCGCGGCGCGGGTCTGAGGTCGCTCGATGAGCCTGCAGCTGAGCTTCGCCCAGGCCACCGCCACCGGTCCGCGCGCGGAAAACCAGGACGCCTTGCGCCTGGTGACGCCAGCGCCGGAACTGGCGGCGAGCAAAGGCTACCTGTTCGCCTTGGCCGATGGCGTCAGCCAGTGCGCAGATGGCGGCCTGGCTGCGCGCGCCAGCCTGCAGGCGCTGGCCCTGGACTACTACGCCACCCCGGCGACCTGGGGCGTGCCCCAGGCCTTGGACCGACTGCTGAGTGCACAGAACCGCTGGTTGCGCGCACAGGGCAACGGTCAGCCGCTGCTCACCACCCTCAGCGCCCTGGTCCTGCGCGGGCGGCGCTACACCCTGGCGCATGTCGGCGACTGCCGCGCCTATCGCTGGCATGAAGGCCGGTTGCAGTGCCTGAGCGAAGATCACGTCTGGGACCAACCAGGCATGCAGCATGTGCTCAAGCGCGCCCTTGGCCTGGATCAGCACCTGCTGGTCGATTACCGCGAAGGCGAACTGCAGCCGGGCGAGCGCTACCTGCTGGTGAGCGATGGCGTCTGGGCCAGCCTGGGCGACCGGCACATCCAGTCGATACTGCGCGAGCAAACCGACCCGCAAGCCGCCGTCGACACGTTGGTAGCCAGCGCCCACCACAATGGCAGCCAGGACAATGCCAGCGCTCTGCTGGTACAGGTCGAGCAACTCGGCCCGGCCAACCTCGGCGATACCCTGGCACAATTGAGTCAGTGGCCACTGCCTGGCCCGCTGCGCGAGGGGCAGCTCATCGATGGCTGGCACGTCGACAACCTGCTGGCGCACAGTCGTCAGTCGCTGCTCTACCGGGTGCGCGATCCACAAGGCCAGCCATGGCTGCTCAAGACCTTGCCTGCCAGCTGTGAGGAGCCCGGCGCAATCCAGAGACTGTTGCTGGAAGAGTGGTTTCTGCGCCGCGTCACCGGACGGCATTTTCCTGAACTGCATGCCGGTAGCCAACGCCAGCACTTGTACTATGTGATGCGCGAATACAGTGGCCACAATCTGGCCGACATCCTTGCCGAGCATGGTCCACTGCCGCTGCCGCAATGGCTGGAGATGGCCCGCCAGCTGTTACACGCCGTCGGGGTACTGCACCGGCGTAACCTGGTACACCGCGACATCAAGCCCGACAACCTGCACCTGGGTCAGGACGGCCAACTGCGCCTGCTGGACTTCGGCCTGGCTTACTGCCCTGGGCTGTCCGAAGACCTGCCGTTCGACGTTCCCGGCACCCCCTCGTTCATCGCCCCCGAGGCGTTCGAAGGACAGGCACCCAGCCCGCGCCAGGACCTCTATGCCGTCGGCGTGACCCTGTACCAGCTGTTGACCGGCCACTTTCCCTACGGCGAAATCGAGCCGTTCCAGCGTCCGCGCTTTGGCCAACCGGTCAATCCTGGCCGCTATCGCCCCGACCTACCGGAATGGTTGCAGCACAATCTGCTGCAGGCCGTCGCGGTGGTACCGGCACAACGTTTCGAGACTGCCGAGCAATGGCTGTTGCTGCTCGAACGCGGCGAACGCCAGGACCTGCCCGACCGCCCGCGCCCCTTGCTCGAGCGAGAACCGCTGAAGGTATGGCGCACCCTGGCGCTGCTGTCTTTGCTGTTGAACCTGGTATTGCTCATTTGGCGGCTGTGATCATCTGCTCGCAGCAAATCCCAGACAAAGAAAAACCCGGCCGAGGCCGGGTTTTTCATTGAAGCGTCAAACCAATTACTTGGCCTGGGCTTCTACCTGAGCTTCAACGCGACGGTTGATAGCACGGCCTTCTTCGGTGGCGTTGTCGGCAACCGGACGGGTTTCGCCGTAGCCAACCGAGTCAATGCGGCTCGATTCAACACCGTACTGCTGGGTCAGGACCTGCTTGACAGCGTTGGCACGACGCTCGGACAGCTTCTGGTTGTAAGCGTCTGGACCCACGGAGTCAGTGTGACCTTCCACGGTGGTGGTGGTCTGTGGGTACTGCTTCATGAAGTCAGCCAGGTTCTTGATGTCGCCGTAGCTGTTAGGCTTGACGACCGACTTGTCGAAGTCGAACTTGACGTCCAGCTCAACGCGAACAACTTCGGCAACAGCCGGGCAGCCGTCGGCGTCAACGGTGACGTTGGCCGGGGTGTCAGGGCACTTGTCGACGTTGTCGCAAACGCCATCGTTGTCGCTGTCGGAGCAGACTTCAGCAACTGGAGCCGGAGCGACTTCAGCTTGCTTCGGGCTACCGCCGAAGTTCAGACCAACGCCAACGCTCGGGGCCCACTCGGTGTCGCCCTGGTCGATGTTGTACTGAGCTTCAACGCCGGCACGGGCGTAGAACATGTCGGTGATGTACCACTTGGCGCCAGCGCCAACGTTGGCGAAGGTGGAGTGGTCACGACCGCCACGGCCGGTCTGGCCCAGGCTCTGGTGCGAGAAACCAGCCGACACGTATGGACGGATGGCATCGTACGGGTTGTTGAAGTGGTAAACGGCATCCAGGGCGGTGTTGGAGCCCTTGATGTTCTTGCCGTCGTCGCCACGAGCGTTGTGCACTTCGTCGTAGCCCAGACGCAGTTCAACGTCGTCGGTCAGGAAGTAACCGATGGAACCGCCGAACAGGTTGCCGTCGTTCTTGAAGTCGCGCTGGCTGTCGAAGAATTCTTTCTTGTAGAAGATTTCAGTCTCGACGGCGCCTTGACCTTGTGCCATAGCGCCAATCGAAGTGGCGGCTACAAGCGAACCAATGGCCAAGCCCAAGGTGTTTTTCAATTTCATCCGTTAAATCCCCATCTGGTGATAGTTAAGCAGTCCCACCAACATCAGGGGGACAACTCGACGGCAAGTCTAGCAGAACTCGCCGATTGGTTAGAGATATTTCCTATGGACTAAGTTTCATCCATACCGGCAAATTTCTCTCTAAGCTTGTCTAGGGCGCGCTTGTAACGCATTTTTGTTGCACTGAGCCCCATATGCATGATATCGGCGATCTCCTGGAATTCCAGCTCTGCGACAAAACGTAGCACCAGGATCTCCCGGTCGATCGGATTCACATGCACCAACCACTTGTCCAGCCCGCCTTTCTCTTCGGCTTTCGGGGCCTTGTCCTCGGACGCCTCTTCTACAGGGTCCAGACTCAGGGCATCCATCAACCGGCGCTTGCGACGCTCTTTGCGGTACTGGGTAATGCACTCGTTGTAGGTGATGCTATAGAGCCAGGTCTTGAACTTCGACTTGCCTTCGAAGTTCTTCAGCCCGTAGAGCACCTTCAGCATCACTTCCTGACAGACATCGTCCGCGTCCCGGTCGTTCCCCAGGTAACGTGCGCACACATTGAACAGGGTCCGCTGGTAGCGCCTCATGAGTTCCTCATAGGCGCGGGTAACGTGGTACAGCTCCTCATGCGAACGCGCCACCAACTCCTCATCGGTGAGTTCGCGGGGGTCATAACGCATGGGCGGCGAATGAACTTTATTCAAAACGGATCTGGCCGACAGTCAGGTCAATGTCGCCGCTCGGCCCGCTCGGGCCGATTTTTGCGGCGGCATACATTAACAGCTTTTATGCGGTTAGCGGCTAGTGACTCGCTGCTCGAGCAACACACGGTTGGACAGCGACACTAGTTCGCCATCATCGGTGAGCACGGTCGTCTTCACCGTACCGATCTCCTCGATCTGCCCTTCGACCTCTCCAATCCGCACCTGCTGGCCGACCTGGTAGAGCTCACGCACATAGATGCCTGCCAGGATCTGCCCGGCGATTTCCCGGCTGCCCAGGCCCATGGCCAGCGCAACGGCCAGACCAACGGTAATCAGACCGATGACGATCACGTGGTTGAGCAGGTCGGTCTTGACCTCCAACTGGCTAATGGCCACCGAAATGCTGATGATCACCACCAGCCCTTGGGCGATGCGCCCCATGCCTGCGGCGTAATCGAGGCCGATGCCTTCGGCAGCGCCGCGCACCAGGCCGTTGACCAGCTGTGCCAACAGCACGCCGGCGAGCAGCACCAGGGCTGCGCCGAATACCTTGGGCAGGTACAGGGCAAGCATGTCCAGGGTCGCCGAAACCCGTTCCAGGCCCAGGGACTCGGCAGCCGAGACGAGGAAGATGAGCAACACGAACCAATAGACGATCTTGCCGATCAGGGTGGAAATCGGTACCTGAATGCCGGCGCGACCGAGCATCTTGGTCAGGCCGGTGCCGGCCATCAGGCGGTCCAGACCGAACTTGGCCAACAGCTTGGACAGCAGCGTGTCGAGCAGCTTGGCCACCACGAAACCCAGCAGCACCACGACCAGCGCGCCGAACAGGTTGGGGATGAAGTTCGCTACCTTGGTCCAAAGGGCAGTCATGGCAGTGACCAGGCTCTGGGTCCAGAGATCGAGTTCCATATTCAATCGGCCTTATCAGCTTTGCTGCCGGCGGCAGCGTTGCGAGTAGAGTGTCGACGGACCGGCGCGACATGCGCCGAACCGTTGTTCACGGCGATCAGCAGCGCCTGGCTCCATCGGCCAAGCAAGCTGAACAGATCGCCAGCGCCGACCTGGCGGTTGGCGGTTTTCAGCACGCGACCCAGGCAGGCGGCATCATCCCGGTCCTTACCGGACGGCGACGCCTTGAGCAGGTCGCGCAAGGATTCTTCAAACGGATCGTGCATGGGCACCTCGCGCAGTGTCAGTCAGAGACGAGACGGCCGGGCCATGGGTCACAACCTTCATACCCAGCGCAGACGACGGAACAGCCACCACTGCCCCACGGCCAACCCCAGCACGACCATGCAGGCGAACAGAAAACCGTAGGGATTCTGCGCCCCAGGAATGCCGCCGACGTTGATGCCGAGCAAGCCGGTGATGAAACTCATCGGCAGGAAGATGCAGGTGATGATGCCGAACTGGTACATGGTCCGGTTCATCCGCTCGCTGCGCCGGCGATCCTCGCTTTCCAGCACCAGCGCCGCGCGCTCGCGGGCCAGCTCGAGTTCCTCGAGGTAACGGATCAGGCTGTTGTTGAGTTCGTTCCAGTAATCGGCATCGGCCGGGGCGAACCAACTCCATTTGCTGCGCGAAAGCTGGGCGTAGATCTCCCGCTGCGGGGCCAGAAAGCGCCGCAAGCCCGCGGCGCGTCGACGGATCTGCTGGAGACTGCCGTGTTCGGGGCCAGCATGGCGTGAAGAGTACCGTTCGTCGGATTCGAACTTCTCCTCCTCCAGATCGACCAGTTCAGACAGGTCGCTGACCAGTGCCTGGACCTTCTCGGTCAGCAGTTCTCCCATCAGCAGCAACAGTTCCGATGCCGATCTCGGCCCCCTGCCTTCTTGCAATTGCTGAAGGATCTCTTCGCTGGCACGCAGCGAACGCAAACGCAGGGAGATGACACGCTGCGCCTGGGCGTGGATACGCACCGACACCATGTCCTCGGGTTCGGCACCCGGATTGAGGTTGACCCCGCGCAGGAACAGCAGCAATTGTTCCTCGGCCAGCGGCAACAACCGTGGCCGGGTATTTTCTTCCAGCAGCAGGTCGCAGGCGAACTCGCTCAGGCCGCTGTCGCGCAGCAACCAGGTACGGGTCTGCGGGTGGCTGCGATCCCAGTGTAGCCACAGGCTTTCCTGCGGCTGCAACTGCAAGCCATCCAGCTCGGTACGGGCGATTGAACGCGCGCCGCCTTTACCATCGAGCACCAGGGCATGGACCAGCCCCCACTGCGCGTTGTCTTCCTCGAACATTGACGCTCCATCAGCGCGTACGGCGCATTACTCCGGCATTTTCAGCGGGCTTGGCGAGACGATTACGCCGTTGTTGTCAGCATATACATACTCGCCTGGGCGGAAAGTAACACCGGCGAAGGTCACCGCCACATCGAGGTCGCCCAGGCCGCGCTTGTCGGTCTTCTTCGGGTGGCTGGCCAGCGCCTGCACCCCCACGTCAGTCTGGATCAGCACATCCACGTCGCGTACGCAGCCATAGATGACCAGCCCCTCCCAGCCATTCTTGGCGGCCTTTTCGGCAAGCATGTCGCCCAACAACGCACAGCGCAGTGAGCCACCCCCGTCAACTACCAGCACCTTGCCCTTGCCATCGAGTTCGACCTGCTCCTTGACCCGCGAGTTGTCCTCGAAGCACTTGATGGTGACGATCTGGCCACCGAAGGAATCGCGGCCGCCGAAGTTGCTGAACATCGGCTCGAGCACCTGGACCAGGTCCGGGTAGGCATCGCACAGGTCGGGCGTAACGTAATGCTGCATGGCAAGCTCCTGTCAGTCGCAACGAAAGCGGATGTGGAGCTAGGCTACACCGGAGCGGTCGGTGCAGTCATCCCAGACCGGGCGGTCATTCAGGTTTTATGGAAACCTGTGATCACCCCGCCGGCACAACCTCCGCCGCCACCGTCGCCTCATGCACCGCCACCAACGGGTCGCGCAACCAGCGCTCCACCAATGGCCATACCTGCGCCTGCGCCGCCTTGCTCACCAGCATGTCGACATGGCCAAACGCCTCGAAACCCTCTTCCCGCCCGAGGCGCAGGAACTGCTTGCGCTCCCCACCCAACTGCTCGTACAACTTGCGGCACGCCCATACCGGGTCCTGAGTGTCCCCGGCGCCGGCCACCACCAGCAGCGGTACATCGACGTTGGCCAACCCCGCCCACCAATCGTCGCCCTTGTCGCCGAAACGCCCGAACAGGCCATGCCAGCGCATGCTTTCCAGCGCCAGACCAATCGGTTCGTCCTCCGGGCCACGTTTCAAGCGCGGACCGGAAAGGTGCCCCCAACGCTTGAGCAGCAGCTTCGCTCCCCAGGTCAAGGGTGGCACTTTCAACGGCCAATACACCCGGCTCACCTGGCTGCCGAACAACGCTACGCTAGCCATCTGGGTGGCCGGCAGGTAGCCCCCACCCAATGCCGCTGCCAGGGTGGTGCCGCCCAGCGAATGACCGATCCAGTGCGGCGCTCGCGCCGCCTGTTCGTGTACGAAAGCGGCGATCGCCGGCAGGTCGTAGCGGGCATAGTCGGCCACGCGATTGCGCTGCCAGTCGCGGTTGCGCGGCGACAGGCCGTGGCCACGCATCTCTGGGATCCACACGTCGAAACCGGCACGCGCCAGTTGCGCCCCCAGTCCGATGCCTTTGGGCGAATACCAGAAGCGTCGGTTGGAAAAACTGCCGTGCAGGAGGATGACCGGCTGGCCATGGCCAGCGGTCTGATCCGCCAGCCCCAGGCGGGTGACAGCCAGTTCGACGCTCGGATCCGGGCTGTTGCCGGCCTTGATCCGGTACACGTCTTCGCTGAGGTCGCCCCGGCGCTCGGCGCTGAGCAGGGCCACGGGAAATAGAGTGCTGCTGCTTTGCATAGATGACTTGCACAAAAAAAGGGCGGGATCCATTGCTGGAACTCGCCCTGGATAGACCAGGCGGGGGCGCGCCAGGCACGTCCCCGCAATTTACCAGATCAAGCCGCGCCCTGGCCCTCGGCCAGGAAGAACCAGGTCTCGAGGACCGAATCCGGATTCAGCGACACGCTTTCGATGCCCTGCTCCATCAGCCATTTGGCCAGGTCCGGGTGGTCCGAAGGGCCCTGGCCGCAGATGCCGATGTACTTGCCGGCCTTGTTGCAGGCGGCGATGGCATTGGCCAGCAGCTTCTTGACCGCAGGGTTACGCTCGTCGAACAGGTGAGCAATGATGCCCGAGTCGCGGTCCAGGCCCAAGGTCAGCTGGGTCAGGTCGTTGGAACCGATCGAGAAACCGTCGAAGTACTCGAGGAACTCCTCGGCCAGGATGGCGTTGGACGGCAGCTCGCACATCATGATCACGCGCAGGCCATTGTCGCCACGGGCCAGACCGTTCTCGGCGAGCAGGTCGACGACCTGGCTGGCTTCGCCCAGGGTACGCACGAACGGCACCATGATCTCGACGTTGGTCAGGCCCATTTCATTGCGCACGCGCTTCAGGGCGCGACATTCGAGCTCGAAGCAGTCACGGAACGACTCGCTGATGTAACGCGAAGCCCCACGGAAGCCCAGCATCGGGTTCTCTTCTTCCGGCTCGTACAGCTTGCCGCCGATCAGGTTGGCGTACTCGTTGGACTTGAAGTCCGACAGGCGCACGATGACCTTTTTCGGGTAGAAGGCCGCGGCCAGGGTGCTGATGCCTTCGACCAGCTTCTCGACATAGAAGCCGACCGGGTCGTCGTAGCCCGCGATGCGCTTGTCGACGCTCTCTTTGAGCTCCGGCGGCAGGCCGGCGTAGTTCAGCAGTGCCTTGGGGTGCACGCCGATCATGCGGTTGATGATGAACTCCAGACGCGCCAGGCCGACACCGGCGTTGGGCAGCTGGGCGAAATCGAAGGCGCGGTCCGGGTTACCGACGTTCATCATGATCTTGAACGGCAGTTCCGGCATGGCATCGACCGAGTTCTGCTTGACGTCGAAGCCCAGCTCACCTTCGAAGATGAAACCGGTGTCGCCTTCGGCGCAGGACACGGTCACGCCCTGGCCATCCTTCAAGACCTGGGTGGCGTTGCCGCAGCCAACGACGGCCGGAATGCCCAGTTCACGGGCGATGATCGCCGCGTGGCAGGTACGGCCGCCACGGTTGGTGACGATGGCGCTGGCGCGCTTCATGACCGGTTCCCAATCCGGGTCGGTCATGTCGGAGACCAGTACGTCGCCTGGCTGGACCTTGTCCATCTCGGACACGTCGTTGATCACGCGGACCTTGCCGGCGCCGATACGCTGGCCGATGGCGCGGCCTTCGACCAGCACGGTGCCCTTTTCCTTGAGCAGGTAGCGTTCCATGACGTTGGCGCTGGCACGGCTCTTCACGGTCTCAGGACGGGCCTGGACGATATACAGCTTGCCGTCGTCACCGTCCTTGGCCCACTCGATATCCATCGGGCGCTGATAGTGCTGCTCGATGATCATGGCCTGCTTGGCCAGCTCGTTGACTTCGTCGTCGCTCAGGCAGAAGCGCGCACGGTCGGCGCGGTCGACTTCGACGGTCTTGACCGAACGACCGGCCTTGGCTTCGTCGCCATAGACCATCTTGATCGCCTTGCTGCCCAGGTTGCGGCGCAGGATCGCCGGACGGCCAGCCTGCAGCGTCTGTTTGTGGACGTAGAATTCGTCCGGGTTGACCGCACCCTGCACGACGGTTTCACCCAGGCCGTAGGCGCCCGTGATGAACACCACGTCGCGGAAGCCCGACTCGGTGTCCAGGGTGAACATCACGCCGGCCGTGCCGGTTTCCGAACGGACCATGCGCTGCACGCCAGCGGATAGGGCCACCAGCTTGTGATCGAAGCCCTGGTGCACGCGGTAGGCGATGGCGCGGTCGTTGAACAGCGAGGCGAAGACCTCCTTGGCCGCACGGATCACGTTGTCCACGCCACGGATGTTGAGGAAGGTTTCCTGCTGACCGGCGAAGGAAGCGTCGGGCAGGTCTTCGGCGGTGGCCGACGAGCGCACGGCCACGGCCATGTTGTCGTTGCCCTTGGACATTTCGGCGAACGCCGTACGGATTTCCGAATCCAGACGCGCCGGGAACTCGGCCTCCATGACCCACTGACGGATCTGTGCGCCGGTCTTGGCCAGGGCGTTGACGTCATCGACGTCCAGCGCATCGAGCGCAGCGTGGATGCGGTCGTTCAGCCCGCTCTGTTCGAGGAAATCGCGGTACGCCTGAGCCGTAGTGGCAAAGCCGCCCGGCACCGAGACGCCGGCACCGGCAAGATTACTGATCATCTCGCCCAGGGATGCGTTCTTGCCCCCCACATGCTCTACATCATGGACGCCGAGCTTATCGAGGGAAACTACGTACTCTACCAAGGTGATCTCTCCACTTCTGTATGGGAAACGCTCAAGGGCGCCGGCCTGCCGCTATGACTTGACCGGGCGCTTGTGGCCTGTACCTGGAAAATAAGTGAGAATGCCGACAGCCACGTTCGGCAAACCGAACTTATCATATCCAAGATTTGTCATCAGCTTAAGGCCCAGATCGCAAATGAAACGAACCGCGTTCTTCATCTCCGACGGCACCGGCATCACGGCCGAAACCCTGGGCCAAAGCTTGCTAGCGCAGTTCGATAGCATTCCGTTCAATAAATTCACCCGCCCCTACATCGATACACCGGACAAGGCGCGGAACATGGTGGCGCAAATCAACGCGGCCGCCGAACGCGACGGCATGCGGCCGATCATCTTCGACACCATCGTCAATCAGGACATCCGTGAGATCCTGGCGACGTCGAACGGCTTCATGATCGACATCTTTTCGACGTTTTTATCCCCACTTGAGCAGGAATTGACTGCCCATTCGTCGTATTCCGTCGGAAAATCCCACTCTATCGGGGGCAACTCGAACTATATGGAGCGGATCGAGGCGGTGAATTTCGCCCTCGATAATGACGACGGAGCCCGTACCCATTATTACGACAAGGCCGACCTGATCCTGGTCGGCGTGTCGCGTTGCGGCAAGACCCCGACCTGCCTGTACATGGCCATGCAATTCGGTATCCGCGCCGCCAACTACCCGCTCACCGAAGACGACATGGAGCGCCTGCAGTTGCCAGCGGTACTGAAGAAGTACCAGCACAAGCTGTTCGGCCTGACCATCGACCCCGACCGCCTCACCGCCATCCGCCACGAGCGCAAGCCCAACAGTCGGTATTCGAGCTTCGCCCAATGCGAGTTCGAGGTACGGGAAGTGGAGAATCTGTTCCGCCGCGAGAACATCCCCAACATCAATTCGACGCATTTCTCGGTGGAGGAGATTTCCGCGAAGATCCTGGTGGAGAAAGGTGTGGAGCGTAGGTTCAAGTAGGGCGTGGGGCTCGCCGTAAGTTGTTCGTCGCTGGTTAGATCGAGCGCCGCCCACGCGGCGCATCGCGGGCGTCGCTCGATCTCACAGACGCTAAAACTCTCCCGACGAGCACCCCCGGCATCACCGCCGGGGCTCCCCATTCGCACTTACACTCAGGACGGCACCACCACCGCCTGCCCGCTCATCGCCAGGTCGACCAACTCGCGATTGGCCACCGCATACATCGCATAATCGGTGCCGGTGGCGTTGCGCAGGTCATCGAGCATGGCGCGCCAGCGCTCGACCATCACTCGATGCTGCTCGGCCCACAACGCCACCCGGGCATTGATGTCCTCTGGCGCGTCGGCCATCTGCAGCACGGATATGGTGATCGCCCGCTGCTGCAGGTCGATGTCGTCGCGGAATGCCTCGCGGGCCAGGGCCTGCCAGTTGCTTTCCACCGGCAAGTTGCTGATCTCCTGCAGGTACCAGGTCAGGTCCAGCGCGCTGCCCACGGCGAAGAACGCCTTAGCCACCTGCGCAGGCTCATGTCCCGTGACATCCGCCGCTTCGATGATTGGCAACAGCGTGTAAAGGTGGCTGGTGCCAGCGACCATGCGCGCCAGCAACTCCGGCACGCCAGCGGCGACGAAGCCCTGATAGCGCTCCATCCAGCGTTCGCGGGTCGGCCCCTCCAGCAGTTCGTCGAGCTTCAGCCCCAACTGCGCGATCTTCGGCCCGAAGTGCGCTGCATCGCGCCCGGCGTCCTGCTCGTTGCGGCGGCTGCGCAAGAACCAGCGCGTAGCCCGACGCCCCAGACGCATCAGCTCGTCCATCAGGGTCAACTGGATCTCGGCGGGTACTTGGTAATCCAATGCCTCGATCTGGCGGAACCAGTGCGGCAGGTGGAAGATATCGCGCACGATCACGTAGGCTCCAGCGACATTGGCCGGGCTCATGCCAGTGGACTCCTTCAGGCGCTGCACGAAGGTGATGCCCATGTTGTTGACCAGGTCGTTGGCGATCTGGGTGCTGACGATTTCGCGCTTCAGGCGGTGGCGGCGCATGGCCACGTCGAACTTGCTGACCAGCGACGGTGGGAAGGCGGTCTCCATGTCGCGAGTGAGGTAGTCGTCGTCCGGCACCTGCGATTTGAGCAATTGCTCCTTGAGGTCGATCTTGCTGTAGGAGATCAGCACCGACAGCTCGGCACGGGTCAGCCCCTGACCGGCCGCCAGGCGCTCGGCCAGCAGCTCTTCGCTGGGCAGGAATTCGATGGCTCGGTCGAGCTTGCCACGGCTCTCCAGGTCAGCCATCAGCCGCTTGTACTCGGCAATCCGTTCGCGGGCGCGGCGTGCAGCCAGCGACAGCGCCTGGGTCTGTTTATAGTTGTTGCCCAACACCAGTGTGGCCACTTCGTCGGTCATGCTGCCCAACAGCTGGTTACGCTGCTTTTCGGTCATGTCGCCGCCCTGCACAACCTCATTGAGCAGGATCTTGATGTTGACCTCGTGGTCGGAGCAGTCCACGCCAGCGGCGTTGTCGATGAAGTCAGTGTTGGTGGCTCCGCCGTGCAGGCAGAACTCGACGCGGCCAAGCTGGGTCATGCCCAGGTTACCGCCCTCGCCCACCACCTTGCAGCGCAACTCGTCGCCGTCCACGCGCAAGGCGTCGTTGGCCTTGTCACCGACATCGGCATGGCTTTCGCTGCTGGCCTTGACGTAGGTACCGATGCCACCGTTCCACAGCAGATCCACCGGTGCCTTGAGCAGCGCGTGGAGCAGCTCGGTCGGAGTCAAGCGGTCGGCCTCGATGGCGAAGCGTTCTTTCATCTGCGAAGTGATGACGATGCTCTTGGCGCTGCGCGGGAAGATGCCGCCGCCCTCGGACATGATGCTGGTGTCGTAGTCGCTCCAGGCCGAACGTGGCAGGTCGAACAGGCGCTGGCGTTCGGCGAAGCTGGTGGCCGGGTCCGGATTGGGGTCGATGAAGATGTGCAGGTGGTTGAAGGCTGCGACCAACTGCAGTTTGTCGGACATCAACAGACCGTTGCCGAACACGTCGCCGGCCATGTCGCCGATGCCGATCACGGTGATCGGGTCCTGCTGCACGTTGATCCCGCGCTCGCGGAAGTGGCGCTGCACGCCGACCCAGGCGCCGCGGGCGGTGATACCCATCTTCTTATGGTCATAGCCAGCCGAGCCACCGGAGGCGAAGGCATCGCCCAACCAGAAGCCGTAGTCGATGGCGATGCCGTTGGCGATGTCGGAGAAGGTCGCGGTGCCCTTGTCCGCCGCTACCACCAGGTAAGGGTCGTCGTCATCGTGCCGCACCACGTTGGCCGGTGGCACCACGCCGCCGTCCTTGAGGTTGTCGGTGATGTCGAGCAGGCCGCTGATGAAGATGCGGTAGCAGGCCACGCCCTCGGCGGCGATCTCGTCGCGGCTGCCGCCCAGCGGCAGGCGCCGCGGCAGGAAGCCGCCCTTGGCCCCCACCGGGACGATCACCGAGTTCTTCACCTGCTGGGCCTTGACCAGGCCCAACACCTCGGTCCGGTAGTCTTCCTCGCGGTCCGACCAACGCAGGCCGCCACGGGCGACATTGCCAAAGCGCAGGTGCACGCCCTCGACCCGCGGCGAATAGACGAATATCTCGAACTTGGGTACCGGCTTGGGCAGTTCGGGAATCAGCTTGGGATTGAACTTGAAACTGAAGTACGGCTTGGCCTGGCCATTGGCATCGGGCTGGTAGAAGTTGGTGCGCAAGGTGGCCTTGATCAGGTCCAGGTAGCGGCGCAGGATGCGGTCCTCGTTGAGCACCTGGACGTCGTCCAGGGCGGTGAGGATCGCCTGTTCCAGACGCTGCTGCTTGTCATCCAGGTCATCCTGGCCCAGTTTGCGCGCCAGGTAGAAGCGGGTCTTGAACAGCCGGGTCAGCTCGCGGGCGATATCGGTGTGGTTGTTCAGGGTGCTGGCGATGTAGCCCAGGTCGAAGCCCAGGCGGATCTGCTTGAGGTAACGGGCATAGGCGCGCAGCAGCGCCACATCGCGCCACGGCAGGCCGGCGGTGAGCACCAGGCGGTTGAAGGCATCGTTTTCGGCGTCGCCGTTGACGATGTGGACGAAGGCGTCCTGCAGGGTGTCGTTGAGCTGCTGGATATCCAGGTCCAGACCTTCGCTGTAGGTGAAGGCGAAGTCATGAATCCAGTATTCGCGACCACTGGCGTGGCGCAGGCGGTAAGGGAACTCGCCGAGCACGCGCAGGCCCAGGTTTTCCAGGATTGGCAGCACGTCGGACAGCGCCAGTGGGGTATCGGCGTGGTAGAGCTTGCAATGCAGCAGGCGCTCGCCCAGGCGCGTCAGCGGCTGGTAGAAGCTCATCACCAGTGGCTTGGTTTCGGACAAGGCCAGCACGTGCTGCAGGTCGACCACCGCCGAATGCGCCGGGAAACGCTCGCGGTAGCCGGCTGGGAAACCTTTGGGGAAATCGCTGAGCACGTTGGTGCCCTGGGCTTCGCCGAGGTTCTCGATGACCAGCGCGGTGTAGTCGTCCTGCCACGACCGGCATGCCTGGACCACCTCCTTCTCGAGCTGCTGCGGATCGATATCGATGCGGTTCTTCGGATCGACCCGCAGGATCAACTGCACCCGCGCCAGCACCGACTCGGAGAAGAAGGTCCAGAACTCGCAGTCGCTCGCTTTCAAGCGCTCCATCAGCACCTGCTGGATCTTCTGGCGCACTTCGGTGGAATAGATTTCCCGCGGTACGTAAGCCAGGCAGTAGCAGAAGCGACCGTACGGATCCTTGCGCAGGAACACACGAATCTTGTTGCGCTCCTGGATCTGCACGATCGACATGACCGTGCTGAACAGCTCGTCGATCGGCGTCTGGAACAGGTCGTCGCGCGGCAACACCTCGAGTACCTGGGCCAGCTCCTTGCCCAGGTGCGCCTTGGCATCGAAGCCTGAGCGACGCTCGACCTCGGCGACCTTGACACGGATATAAGGAATGGAATGCACGCTCTCGCCATACACCGACGAGGTGTACAGGCCCATGAAGCGGCACTCCTTGATGACCTTGCCAGCCGCATCGAGCTGGCGGATCGACACGTAGTCCGGATAGGCCGGACGATGCACCCGGCTGGGCAAGGCGGCCTTGGCGAAGGACAGCAGCAGCGGTTCGTTGAGGTAGGCGACCGCGTAATCTTCGATACGCAGATCCTCGGCGGTCAGGCCCACCCGCAAACGCCGCGGCAGGCCGAGGAACGAGTCCGGATCGTAGACCATCTGGCCGCCGGCGCTATCGGCCTGGACCGTGAACTCCTCGTAGCCGAGGAAGGTGAAATGGTTGTCCAGCAACCACTCGAGGAAGGCCTTGACCTCATCTTTCTCGTGCTGGGCGGGGCCGAAGGCGGTCTGCTCGACCTGCGCCACCACTTCGCGCAGCTTGGCCTTCATCGGCTCGAAGTCATCCACCGCCACCCGTACCTCGGCCAGCACCTGCTCGATCTCGCGGGCCAGCACCTGCAGTTCGGCGGCGTTGGCGCAGCGGTCGATCTCCAGGAACATCAGCGACTCATGCTGCACGCCCTCGCCCTGGGTGCCTTTGGGCAACAGTTCCAGCAGTTCGCCCTTGGCGCCCCGGCGCACGCTCAGCACGGTGGTCTGCAGGGTGTGGATGCTGTAACCGCGGCGGTTGAGCTCGGTGCGCACCGAGTCGACCAGGAATGGCAGATCGTGGTGCAACACCTCGACCACGCTGTGCGTCGACTGCCAGCCATTGCGCTCGTAGTCGGGGTTGTACACCCGTACCTGAGGTTGCGCGGGGTCGAAGCGCTCGATGATGCGCCAGGCCGACAGGGTGCAGCCGACCAGGTCGGACAGGCGCCGCTGGGTGAGTTCGTCCAGAGAGATGATGCCGAAGAACTGTTCGGCGAACAGCGCCACTTGTGGCAGTGCCTGCTCGCTGATGTGCTGCGCCAGGGCCGCTTGCAGTTGATGCTGGAAGTCGGCTTTGCTGGCTGCGGTGAAGAACGCCATCTGTGGTACTCCGCGTGGGCTTTGTTGTAATGAAGCGTCGCATGCGTGCGCCGTACACGGATCAACGATAGTCAACCCGTGGCAAGACGAACGGTGAAAACCTGGGCGTTGAACGTGCAAGCACGCTCATGGCTCGCCGAAGCTTAACGACTGGCCGGTCATCGCCGCTTGCGGTGCTGCGACAATTTCGGTCAAAGGGTGGAAACTTTACGTTTATGGATGCGCATCGGGCTGTCAGAATTCCCTTTCATTCACTCCAGTCCGAGCCCTGCCATGCACATCAAGACCGCCCTGCTGTTCGCCACCCCTTGCGACGACGAGGAAGACAACATGGCGACCCTGTGCTGCCACAGCGACAAAGGGCAGATGTTCCTGCTGACCCGCTATCCAGATGAAGACACCGTCGACCTCACCTTGGATGACGAGCCGTCGACCCTCGATGGCCTGACGGTGGCGCTGAGTGCCCAGCGCCTGAGGCTCGAGGTGGCCGCCACCGACCGCGATGCGCTCAAAGGCGACGCCTCACTGGACATCGAACTGACCTCGGCGGGCACCGACCTGGATGAAGTGGCGCTGACCTTGCGCAATATCCTCGACGGCACCGGGACCTTCATCGACCAGCGTTGAGGCTGCGACCCGGCATCTGCCCTAGCTCGGCGCCCGCTCATTCAGCCCAGTGGATTGTCATGCATCACCCTGCCCTTGGGGGCTGGGCGATGCACGTACATCCAGTCAAGACGGCTGTTGCGCATGCCGTTCAGGGCATTCCAGTGGGCCGATGTGTGCACGTAACGACCCTGCAGCAGCTGGCGCTCTGCACCGGTCAGTTGCAACTGCGAACAATCGCCCAAAGCAAAGCCCTGCACCTTGTGGCTGATACCGCGCAACTCTGCCGGCAAGCGGTGTTCAGGCTCTCCCCCCAGCGGCGCGAACGGCACCCCGCCACGCACGCCCAGTTCCCGCATGAGGCTCAGGTACACCCGCGACAGGTGTCCGAGCACCTCACGCTCACGGTGAACCGCGGCATACACCTGCTTCTGCGCCAAGAACCGCTGGACGGCGCCGCCGACAACCGGCTCTTCCCAGCTGAGCACCTGGGCCGCGGGCGCATCCAATTCGGCGAACGAGGTCTGCAGCAAACTGACAGCCTGGGCATAGGCCTCGGTCCGCTCGACCGGTGTCGACTGCGCCACCCGTTGGGAAAACGGCTTGCACAGCTGCACCTGCTCGTGCATGCGCTCCTTGTAACCACCACCGACGTTGGCATGTACACCGGGCACGACGATGTCGTTGGCACTGCGCACCAGGGGAAAATTGTGCCGTTGCTCATCCCCGGCCACCAATTGCACCACGTGCCGGGCAATGCCTGGGGCCAGCCCCAGGCGCAGAGCGCCATTGCGGGTGTCGGCAGGGTCGAAGTCCCAACTCAACGGCGCGACGATGGCCGCTACGGTGTCGAACAGGCCGATGAAATTGATCGGCCATTGCACCTCGGCCAGCCGATTGGCCAGGTGCCGCGCCGCCGCCGCGCCACGGCTGAAACCGAACAGGTCGAACGCCAGGCGTGCCGGCAAGGGGCCCGCGTGCCGCTGGTTTTCGAACCAGGCCAACACCTCGGCCACCCGCGCCTCCACGCCTGTGGAACCGCGTCCGGTGGCCTGGCCGTAGAAGGAGTCGGCAGCACCTTCGCGCGTGCCAACACCTGGCACGTAGCGTTTGATGAACAACTGGTCGCCCAGCATCCCGGTGGGATACAACGCGTGCAACAACGCCACGTTGCTGCGTGAGTTGCCATAACTACCCGCTTCGCCATCGCCCCCCAGGGCCAGGTTGCACTGATTGTTGCCGGTGCCGTCGAAGAAAATCCCCACCCGCAGGGTCACCCCAGTTGGGAAGTCGTGCTGCTCGCTCATGGTTTCGTTCCAGACAAGGAAAAGAAAACCAGCAAGCGCCAGCCCGCATCCGTTGCAAATCGGCAAACACGTAAAGCAAAGCAGGAGAATTCGCCTCGCTGAGCAGGATAAAAATGCGAGCCTGCATTGGTCGGCGCCCCCCCGGATGGATTAAAGTATCAGCCCCTGCCAGGCCGCCCGCGCTCCGCGCTCGCCCTGGCGCAATCCCAGGAACCGTCGCCGATGGAACACCGTGAAGCGCTGATCGCGCTGCGCACCTTTCTTTCCTCCCAGATCCTAGGCCAGGAGAAGCTGGTCGAGCGCCTGCTGATCGTACTGCTGGCCGACGGCCACATGCTGGTGGAGGGGGCGCCGGGTCTGGCCAAGACCAAGGCCATCAAGGAGCTTGCCGAAGGTATCGAGGCGCAGTTCCATCGCATCCAGTTCACCCCCGACCTGCTCCCGGCGGACATCACCGGCACCGAGATCTACCGCCCGGAAACCGGCAGCTTCGTGTTCCAGCAAGGGCCGATCTTCCACAACCTGGTGCTGGCCGACGAGATCAACCGCGCCCCGGCCAAGGTCCAATCGGCCCTGCTCGAGGCCATGGCCGAACGCCAGGTCAGCGTCGGACGCAGCACCTATGAGCTGTCACCACTGTTCCTGGTCATGGCCACGCAGAACCCGATCGAGCAGGAAGGCACCTACCCGCTGCCCGAAGCCCAACTCGACCGCTTCCTCATGCACGTGAAAATCGGCTTCCCGGACGCTGCCGTCGAGCGTCGTATCCTCCAGCAGGCCCGCGGCGAAGCCCTTGGCGGTGAGGTCAAGCCCGAGCGGCGGGTCAGCCAGCAGGCGATCTTCGCCGCGCGCAAGGAGATCCTCGGCCTTTACATGGCCGATGCGGTGGAGGAATACCTGGTGCAGTTGGTAATGGCCACGCGCACCCCGGCCAAGTTCGACGCCGAACTGGCCGACTGGATCGCCTACGGCGCCAGTCCGCGTGGCTCGATCGCCCTCGACCGTTGCGCGCGCGCCCATGCCTGGCTGGCTGGGCGCGATTTCGTCAGCCCCGAGGACATTCAGGCGGTGCTGTTCGACGTGCTGCGCCACCGCATCATTCTGTCGTTCGAGGCCGAGGCCGCGGGGGTCGACCAGGACCGGGTGGTCCAGCGCATCCTCGATGTCGTCGCCGTTGCGTGAGCCCATGCCCACCACGCCGCAGGCCGAACCCGGCATCCGCATCGGCCTCGCCGAGCTGATCGACATGCG
Source organism: Pseudomonas putida (assembly GCF_004357765.1). GTDB lineage: Bacteria > Pseudomonadota > Gammaproteobacteria > Pseudomonadales > Pseudomonadaceae > Aquipseudomonas > Aquipseudomonas putida_U. The sequence goes on from NZ_SMTE01000008.1 coordinate 264,082, forward strand.
CCATCGCGTGCGTGAGATCCAGCTGTTCTCCCGGCCCGGGCAGCGTAGCCCGCTGGTCGGCCTGCATCATTCCAAGCTGCGCGGGCGCGGCGTCGACTTCGACCAGGTGCGGGTGTACCAGGCCGGTGACGACGTGCGCAACATCGACTGGCGAGTCACCGCGCGGACCCAGGAGCCGCATACCAAGCTGTTCCACGAAGAGCGGGAGCGGCCAATCTTCATCCTCGTCGAACAGAGCCACCGTTTGTTCTTCGGTTCCGGGTTGATGTTCAAGTCAGTGCTCGCCGCCCAGGCTGCAGCCCTGTTCGGCTGGGCCGCCCTGGGCCACAACGACCGCATCGGCGGCCTGGTGTTCGGCGACAACGAGCACCATGAGATCAAACCCCGGCGCAGCAAACAGAGCCTGCTGCAACTGCTCAACCGCATGGCCCGGGCCAACCAGGCGTTGCACAGCGAAGCGCTGCCCCAGGCGGACAACCTCGGCCTGGCCCTGCGTCGGGCACGGGAAGTACTGCGCCCCGGCAGCCTGGCCATCGTCATCTGCGACGAGCGCTCCCTGAGCGACCAGGCCGAACAGCACCTGGCCATGCTCTCACGGCACTGCGACCTATTGCTGATGCCGGTCAGCGATCCCCTCGACCACGCCCTACCAGCTGCCGGCCTGCTGCGTTTCGCCCAGCGCGGTCGGCAACTGCAACTCGACACGCTGGACGCCAACCTGCGCCAGGCCTACCGTCAGCAGGCCGAAGCACGGGTCGAGCGCTGGGAACTGATGGCGCAGAAGCTGCGGGTCGTACTGATGCCTCTGAGCACCCAGAGCGAGATGATCGAACAATTGCGTGAATACACCAACGCGCAACGCCCAGGGAGCCAGCCGTGAATCCCCTGGACCAACTGCAGCCGCTGATCGCTCCGCCGCCGATCGGCCTGTGGCCGCCCGCACCCGGCTGGTGGCTGCTGCTGGTACTGCTGCCGCTGCTGGGCTGGGGGCTCTGGCGCCTGCGTCGTTGGCGCCCGGGCAAACGCCCGGTGGTACGCGCCGAGCAGCCCCTGGACCCGGTGCGCTTGGCCGCCCTGGCCGAACTCGCCAGCCTGCCCCGCCCCTATGACGGCGCCCCGGCCGGTGCCTGGCTGCAACAGATCAACGCCCTGCTCAAACGGCTGTGCCGCAACCATTACCCTGGCGCCAACAGCCACACCCTGAACGGCCGCCAGTGGCTGGCGTTCCTCGACAACCGCTGCCCCGCCGCCGGCCTGACCCGCTGGATGGTGCTGGTCGAAGGGGCCTACAAGCCCGAGTGCCGGCTCGACGACAAAGCCATCGCCGGGCTGGCCCAGGCGGTCGAAACCTGGATCCGCAAACATGTTTGAGTTCGCCTGGCCGTGGCTCCTGGCGCTGCTTCCGCTGCCCTGGCTGGCACGCTTGCTGCTGCCGGCCGCCGACAGCGGCGAGCCGGTGCTCAAGGTCGGCTTTCTGCACGAACTCGAAAGCCTCGCCGGACGCCGCGCCCGGCTGAACCTGCCGACGTTGCGCCAACAGTTGCCGTTCGTGCTCATCTGGGTACTGCTGCTGTTCGCCGCGGCACGCCCGCAATGGCTGGGGGAACCAGTGCCCGTCGCTGCCAGCGGCCGCGACTTGTTGGTGGCGGTGGATGTTTCGGGATCGATGGACTTCCCCGACATGCAATGGCAGGGCGAGGAGATCAGCCGCCTCGATCTGGTCAAAGCGCTGCTCGGCGACTTTCTGCAGGAGCGCGAAGGCGACCGGGTCGGGCTGATCTTGTTCGGCAGCCAGGCCTACCTGCAAGCGCCACTGACCTTCGACCGGCGAACCGTGCACACCTTCCTCGATGAGGCGCAGATCGGCATCGCCGGCAAGAACACCGCCATCGGCGACGCCATTGGCCTGGCAGTCAAGCGCCTGCGCGAGCGCCCGGCACAGAGCCGAGTGCTGGTGCTGATCACCGACGGCGCCAACAACGGCGGTCAGATTCACCCCTTGACCGCCGCTCGCCTGGCCGCCCAGGAAGACGTGCGCATCTACACCATCGGCATCGGCGCCAACCCCGAGGCCAGCGGCACGCCAGGCTTGTTGGGACTCAATCCGAGCCTGGACCTGGACGAAGCCTCGCTCAAGGAAATCGCCGAGCTGACCCACGGAGCCTATTTCCGTGCCCACGATGGCGCCGAACTGGACGCCATCGGCGACACCCTCGATCAACTCGAACCGGTGGCCCAGCAACCGACCCAGGCGCGGACCGCCCGTGAGCTCTATCCCTGGCCCCTGGCCCTGGCATTGCTGCTGAGCATGCTGTTGGTAACCGACACGCTGTGGCCGGACAACCTGCTCCAGCGTGCCCTGCGCAAACCACGCTTTCTTCAGCCTCACCCCGAATGGCGCCAGCGCCTGAAACGCCTGCGCCTGAGGAGGCGAAGATGATCGAGCTTTGGCCGCAATGGCTGCGCCCGTTATGGTTGCTGCTGGTACCCCTGCTGAGCTGGCTGCTGTTCAAGCTCTGGCACCGACGCAAACGTGCCGGGCGCTGGCAGATGATCCTGCCTCCGGCATTTCACCCGGTGTTGCTGGGCGGTGGCAGTGGCAGCAACAGCAAGCTGCCTTGGGTCGCCTTGGGCGTGGCTTGGCTGCTGGTGGTGCTGGCCCTGCTCGGCCCGAGCTGGCAGCGCCTGGAGCAATCCCACCAGCAGCCGGCCGACCCACTGGTGATCCTGCTCGAACTGACCCCGCAGATGCTTGCCGAAGACGCCTCGCCCAATCGGCTGGAACAGGCTCGGCGCAAGATTCTCGACCTGCTCGAACACCGCCGCGACAGCCAGACCGCCCTGATCGTCTACGCCGGCTCCGCGCACACCCTGGTACCGCTGTCCGATGACCTGGGCACCACGCGCAACCTGCTCGAGGCGATCGACCCGTCGATCATGCCGCAACCCGGTCGGCGCGCCGACCTGGCCGTGCAGAAGGGCCTGGCCCTGCTGGCCCAGAGCGGACTGGGCCAGGGCCGCCTGTTGCTGGTGGGCTCGGCACTTGGCGAGGATGAACGCCAGGGCATCGTCAAGGCCCTGGGCCGACAGGGGCCGAGCCTGCTGATGCTAGGCGTCGGCAGCCGCGAAGGCGCGCCGGTACGTCAGGCCAACGGCGAATACCTCAAGGACGACCAGGGCGGCATTCTCGTGCCACGCCTGGACAGCGCCGCGCTCAAGGCCTTCATCGGCAGCACCGGCGGCCGCTACCGTCACGCCCGGATCGACGACCTCGACCTGCGCGGGCTGGGCCTGTTCGACTCGCCCCACCGCCTACGCAACGACGGCCAGAACCTGCAACTCGACCGCTGGGCCGACCAGGGCTACTGGTTGCTGCTGCCTTTGTTGCTGCTGGCGGCCTGCGCCGGGCGGCGCGGCTGGTTGTTCTGCCTGCCGCTGCTGCTGGCGCTGCCGCAACCGAGCCAGGCCATGACCTTCGATGACCTCTGGCTACGCCCGGACCAGCAAGGTCAGCGTCTGCTGGAGCAACAGCGACCGGCGGACGCGGCGCAGCATTTCCGCAACCCGCTGTGGCGCGGCGTGGCACTGTATCAGGCCGGTGACTACGCGGGCGCCGCCCAGGCATTTGCCCAAAGCAACAGCGCCGCAGCACACTACAATCGGGGCAACGCCCTGGCCCGCAGTGGCGAACTGGAAGCTGCGCTGGATGCCTATGAGCAGGCGCTGGAACTGCAACCCGATTTGCAACCGGCACTGGACAACCAGGCGCTGGTCCAGCAACTTCTGCAACAACGTGAGGGCCAGGCCGAGCAGGCGCAGGCCGGCAATGACGCCCAGGGCACTCCAGGCAGCGATACCGACGGCAACAGCAGCTCGGCCGGCAATCCGACTCAGGGTGCGCCGGGTGACGACGAGCAGAGCGCAACGGCTCCCGGCGAGGGCAGCAGCACAAGCCAGGCGGCACCTGGGAGCGATCCAGGCGGTGACGATGACAGCATCATCAAGCCTCCACAGCGCCCAGCCGCGGCCAGCCTCGATGCCGAACAGCGTCAGGCCCTGGAACAATGGCTGCGGGAAATCCCCGACAATCCGGCGGAACTGCTGCGGCGCAAATTCTGGTATGAACAGCAATTGCATCAGGAAAATCCACGATGAGTCGCTTCGGCGTCTTTCTTTTCAGCTTGCTATGCAGCCTGCTGGCCCATGCCGCGCCGAGCTTGCAGGCGAGTGTCGACCGTAACCGCCTGGAAGCCGGCGAAACCTTCGAGCTGACCCTCGAAAGCCAGGACGTGACCCAGTTCGGCAAGCCTGACCTGCGTGCCCTGGAAGGCGACTTCGATGTACGTGGTACACGCCAGCTCAACAGCCTGCATACCCTCGACGGCGAAACCCGCGCCAGCACCCGTTGGATCATCACGCTGCTGCCTCGTCGCAGTGGCAGCCTGCGCATTCCCCCGTTGCAACTGGGCCAGTCACACAGCGAACCGATCGACCTGCAGGTCCTGCAAGCCGACGCCAGCCGTCCGAACAGTGCCCAGCAAGTGTTCATCGAAGCGAGCGTGGACAGCGCGCAGGTCTATGTCCAGGCCCAGGTGGTGCTGACCCTGCGTATCTACCATTCGGTGTCGCTGTATGACGACAGCAGCCTCAGCCCGTTGCAGCTGGACAGCGCCAAGGTCGAGCCGCTGGGTGAGTCGCGCACCTATGAAAAAGACATCAATGGCGTGCGCCATGGCGTGATCGAAACCCGGTACGTGGTCTACCCGCAGCAAAGCGGCACGCTTGAAATCCCACCACTGACGTTCATCGCCACCGCCGTCGACAGTGCGTCGCCAACGGCTACCGGGAACCGCAGCGGCCATCAGGTGCAGGTCAGTTCGTTACCACTGCATATCACCGTGCGGCCCATTCCCCCGGCCTGGCCAGCCAACACCCCGTGGTTGCCGGCACGCGAGCTGAGCCTGGACGAGCACTGGAATCCCGACCCTGCCAGTCAGGCCACGCAGATCGGCGATTCGCTGACCCGCAGCATCACCTTGCGCGCCGAAGGCCTGTCCAGCACTCAATTGCCACCCCTGCCCGCCACCGAGATCAACGGCCTGCGTCGCTACCCGGATCAACCGGTGCTGCGCAACGACATCAGCGAACGCGGCATGACCGCCAACCGCGAGGAACGCGAAGCGCTGGTGCCGACCCACAGCGGCGAACTGGCCCTGCCGGCGTTGGAGGTGACCTGGTGGAATACCCGCGAAGATCATCTGGAGCACAGCAGCCTGCCAGCCAGGACCCTGAGCGTGCGCGACAACCCTGCCCTGAGCGCAGAGACGCCGGTGGGCGACAACAGCAGCACCAGCCGTTTGCTCTGGCCTTGGCAATTGGCCACGCTGGTGTTCGCCCTGACGACCTTGCTGGGCTTCGCCCTGTGGTGGCGGGCACGCACCCAGCCGGCGGTGTTGCGTGCCGCGCAGAACGGGCCTAGCCCCCGCACGCTGCTCGACGACCTCAAGCGCGCGTGTCTGGCCAACGACCCCCAGGCCACCCGCCAGGCCCTCGACGCCTGGGCCCGCCAACAACCGGAGACCTTGGCCGAGATGGCAGCGCGCTTCGTGCCGTTGTCGGATGCGCTGGATGGGTTGAACGGGGCGTTGTATAGCGAGAGCGGCCAGTATTGGCAGGGTGAAGAGTTGTGGCGAGCGATCGGCACCATCCCATCGGCGGAGCAGGTCGTGGTACCTACCGGAGAAAATGGCAGCCTGCCGCCGCTTTATCCGAAGTAGAGGGGTTGGGGGTCACTTGAAGGGTGCGGTGGTGCATATATCGAGCGCCGCCACACCCCTCAAGCGAACCCTTCGCGATCCACTGCGCAACAGGTACCATATCGCCTTTGCGCAAAGCCCATCTTCCAAGACAAGCCCCTTGCTTGCCCGAATCGACACCGACAGGTCATCCATGCGTCTGTTTCACACCTCCGACTGGCACCTGGGCCAAAGCCTGCACGGCCAGGAACGCGATTTCGAACACGCCTGCTTCCTCCAATGGCTGCTCGGCCAGTTGCATCTGCGCCAGCCCGACGCGCTGCTGATCGCCGGCGACATCTTCGATACGGTCAACCCGCCGGTCAAAGCCCAGGAACGCCTCTACGACTTCATCGTTCAGGCCCACGAGCAACAGCCCAAGCTCGACATCGTGATGATCGCCGGCAACCACGATTCCGGCTCACGGATCGAATTGCCCGCCGCACTCATGCGGCGCCTGCGCACCCATGCCCTGGGTCGGGTGCACTGGCTCGACGAAGGCCAACTGGACGCCGAGCGCCTGCTGATTCCGCTCACCAACGCTCGCGGTAAAGTCGAGGCGTGGTGCCTGGCCCTGCCGTTCCTGCGCCCGGCCGAGGTCACCGGGCCGCAATTGGGCGACGATTACCTGCAAGGCATCGCCAAGGTCCATCAGCAGCTGATTGCAGCCGCACAGGACAAGCGCAAGAAGGGCCAGGCGCTGATCGCCATCAGCCACGCGCACATGGCCGGGGCCGCCGTCTCCGAAGACTCCGAACGCAGCCTGATCATCGGCAATGCCGAAGCCCTGCCGGCCAGGCTGTTCGACAAGGCCATCAGCTACGTCGCCCTGGGCCATCTGCACAAACCGCAAAAGGTCAACCGGGAGAACCGCATCCGCTACAGCGGCTCGCCGATTCCACTGTCGTTCGCCGAGATCAACTACCCGCACCAGGTCCTGGAAGTCGAGCTGGACGGTACCGAGCTGGTCAGCGTCGAGCCGCGTCCGGTGCCACGCGCCGTGGCCCTGCAACGTATCGGCCCGGCGCCGCTGGGCGAACTGCTGGCACAACTCGCCGACCTGCCGGTGGTCGACCTGCTCGAGGACCCCAACCGCCAGCCTTGGCTCGAAGTCCGGGTCCAACTGGACGAGCCGCAGCCCGACCTGCGTCAGCAGATCGAGGCCGCCCTGCACGGCAAGGCGGTGCGCCTGATTCGCATCAGCGCCGAGTACGCCGGGCGAGGTCATCATGAGGACGATGACCTGGCGTTTGTCGAGTTGTCGCAGATGACCCCGCAGGACCTGTTCAGTCGGGCCTGGGAACAGGCCTATGGCAATCCGGTCGACGACCAGGCTCTGGCCGATTTCGCCCTGTTGCTGCAGGACGTGCAACTGGAAGAGGAACAGCCTTGAAGATTCTCGCCATCCGCCTGAAGAACCTGGCATCCCTGGCCGGCCCGATCGACATCGACTTCACCGCCGAGCCACTGGCCAGCGCGGGCTTGTTCGCCATCACCGGCCCCACCGGTGCGGGCAAGAGCACCCTGCTTGACGCGCTTTGTCTGGCACTGTTCGGCAGCGTGCCGAGGCTCAACGACATCGGCCGCGAGGCCAAGGTGCCGGATGCGGACGGTGAAATCCCCACGTCCGACCCCCGCAACCTGCTGCGCCGGGGCACTGGCAGCGGCTTTGCCGAGGTCGACTTCGTCGGTATCGACGGTCGTCGTTATCGTGCCCGCTGGGAAGCCAACCGCGCCCGCGACAGGGCCAACGGCAAGCTGCAGCACAGCCGCCAGAGCTTCTATGACCTCGACAGCGATCAGGTGCTGGCCAGCGGCAAGAACGAGTACAAGCAATTGGTCGAGGCCCGCCTGGGCCTGAACTTCGAGCAGTTCACCCGTGCCGTGATGCTGGCTCAAAGCGAGTTCGGCGCCTTCCTCAAGGCCGACGACAGGGAACGCAGCGAACTGCTCGAAAAGCTCACCAATACCGCCATCTATACACGTCTCGGCCAACGCGCCTTCAGCAAGGCCCGGGAAACCGGCGAAGCGCACAACGCCCTCAAGGAACGCGCCAGCCATCTGCTGCCGATGGACGAAGCGGCACGCGTCGAACTTGACCAACGCCTCGAGCAGGCACAGCAACAATTCAAGGCCGAACAGGCCACTGAGCGCCAGTTGGAACAGCAGCGCAACTGGCTGAGCGAACAGCAACGACTGCATACCCAGCACGCCGAAGCGCTGGCGACCCTGCATGCTGGCGAACAGCATTGGCAACAACTGGCCGAACAGCGTCTGGACGTACAGCGCCTGGAACGCCTGGCGCCGCAACGCCACCAGTTCCAACGCCAGCAGACGGTGAACGCACAGCTGACGCCCCTGGCGACCCGGATCGACGAGCAGCAACGCCAGCAAACCGCGCTGCAGCATCAGACCGCCGACCTTGAACAGACGCTGGAAAACGCCCGTCAGGCACTGACCCAATGCCAGGCCAGGCAGAGCGAGAACGCGCCGCGGCTGCGCCAGGCGTTCGCCGGGCAGGACAACCTCACCCGCCTGGAGCAGGAACTGACGGCACAACGCACCGCTGTCCAGGAGACCGAACAGCAGGTCGCCCAAGGCCAGCAGCAGTTGCAGCAGTTGGAGGAGAACCAGCAGCGCAGTCAGCAACAGCTGGCGCAGATCGACGCCGCCCTGGCCGGCAGCCAGCACCTGGCAACCGTGGCCAATGCCTGGCAGGCGTATCTGCCACAACTCAAGCAGGTGATGCAGATCGGCGGCCGCCTGGCCAAGGGTCGTGAAGAGCTGCCAGGCCTGCAGGCCCAGGTCAGCCAGGCCAATGCCCTGTTGCAAGGGCAGCGCGACGAGTACGAACTGCTGTTCCGCGAGGCCAAGGCTGAACCTCAGGCCCTGGCCGAGCAGATCGATCTGCTCGGCGGCATGCTTCAGGACAACCGCAAACAGCTGCGTGCCGTCGAAGAGCTGTCACGCCTGCACGGGCGGGAAATGGAGCTGCGCCAACAGCTCGACGCCCAACAGCTGCGTCAACAGCAAGCCATGCAGCAGCGCCAGCAACTGATCGGCGAAGGCACCGCAGCCAAGGCCGAGCTGGAAGCCGCCGAGCAGGCCCTGAACCTGACCCGCCAGTTGCTCGACCGTCAGCGTCTGGCCCGCAACACCAGCGTCGAGGAACTGCGCGGCCAACTGCGCGACGGTGAACCGTGCCCGGTATGCGGCAGCGCCGAACACCCGTTCCATCAACCTGAAGCCCTGTTGCAGAGCCTCGGACGCCACGACCAGGCCGAGGAAGCGGCAGCGCAGCAGCAGGTCGAAACCATCAACGGCAAGCTGGTCGAACTGCGCACCCAACTGGGCGTGGTCAACGCCCAGCTCAAGGACAACCAGCAGCAACAGCAGCAGTTGAGCGAACACTTGCACGCCCAGGTCGAGCAGGTGCAGGCACACAGCCTCTGGCCAGCACTCGCACCGCAGGACGATCAGGCCCGCAGCCGGTGGTTGACCAGTCAGTTGCAGCGCCTCGAGGAACAGATCGGCCAGGATGAGAAACGCCAGGCCGCCCTGCTCAGCCTGCAAAAGGATGCCGCCCGCCTCGGCCAGCAGTTACAGGCCGCCGAGCAAGCCCAGCAACAGGCCATGCACCACCTCGAGCAACAGCATCAAGCGCTGGCCAATGACGAGCGGCAGTTGCAACAAGGCCTGGGCGATCTGGCCAGCGTGTTGCCAGAGGACCTGCTCAAGGCGCTGAGCGACGATCCAGCGAATGCCTTCCTCGCCCTCGATCAGCAAATCGCCCTACGCCTGCAGCAGTTGGACCAGCGCCAGGACGAACAGCACGAACAGCAGGCGCGTCAGACCCAACTGGACAAACTGCGCGACCAGCAACAGGCGCGGCTGCAGCAGCAACAGCAGTTGCAGGAAAAACTGACCGCGCTCGACCGGCAGCGCCAGCAAGCCCAAACCGAGCTGGCCGAACTGCTCGGCGAACACGCCAGCGCCGAAGCCTGGCAACGGCACGGCGACCTCGAACTGGAGCAAGCCCGCGCACGGGAGGCCGACACCGCCCAGCACCTGCAGGCGCTACGTACCCAGGGCGTGCAACTGGCCAGCGAGCTCAACGCCGCGCGGCAACAGCACCAGGCGCTGGAGCAGGAGCACCAGCAGTTGCAGGGCGAGATCGGCCAATGGCGCGCCGAGCACCCGGAACTGGACGATGCCGGCCTTGAACGCCTGCTGGCCATGGACGACGCCCAACTGACCGAATTGCGCCAACAGTTGCAAGCGGCCGAGAAAGCCGTCGAGCAAGCCCGGGTGCTGCTCCAGGAGCGCGACCAGCGCCTGCAGCAACATGCCGCGCTGATGACGGTTGACGCCTCGTCCGATGAGCTGGAACAGGCCCTGGGCGAGCTGCGCGAACGCCTCGCCGGCCATGAACAACGGTGCGCCGAACTGCGTGCGCAGCAAGCCGACGACCAACGCCGGCAGCAGGCGCACCAGGCCCTGGCCGCTGACATCGAACAGGCCAACCAGCAATGGCAGCGCTGGGCACGGCTCAGCGCCCTGATCGGCTCGGCCTCCGGCGATGTGTTCCGCAAGATCGCCCAAGGCTACAACCTCGATCTGTTGTTGCACCATGCCAACGCCCAACTGCGCCAGCTGGCTCGTCGTTACCGGCTCAAGCGCGGGGGTAGTGCCTTGGGTCTGCTGGTGCTGGATACCGAGATGGGCGACGAGCTGCGCTCGGTGCATTCGCTGTCCGGTGGTGAAACCTTCCTGGTCTCGCTGGCGCTGGCCCTGGGCCTGGCGTCGATGGCCTCCAGCACCTTGCGGATCGAATCACTGTTCATCGACGAAGGGTTCGGCAGCCTCGACCCCGAGTCGCTGCAATTGGCCATGGACGCCCTCGACGGCTTGCAGGCACAAGGTCGCAAAGTCGCGGTGATCTCCCATGTGCAGGAGATGCATGAACGGATTCCAGTGCAGATCCAGGTGCGTCGCCAGGGCAATGGCTTGAGCGATGTCGAGGTGAGCGGGTGATCCTCTACTCGTTCCGCCGTTGCCCTTGGGCCATGCGTGCGCGCCTGGCCTTGCGCTATGCCGGGTGCGAGGTGGAGATCTGCGAGGTCGCGATGAAGAACAAGCCGGCACAACTGCTGGCCCTGTCGCCCAAAGGCACGGTTCCAGTGCTCGACACTGGGGCCGAGGTGCTGGAGGAAAGCCTGGACATCATGCACTGGGCACTCGAGCGCAACGACCCGCAGGACTGGCGTCTGCGGGCCGATCCCCAGGCCAGGCAGCATGCGGATACGCTGATTGCCCGCAACGACAGCGCCTTCAAGGCGCAGGTCAACCTGTACAAGTACGCCGAACGGTATCCGGAGCATTCACGGGCGTACTACCGTGAGCAGGCCGAACCCTGGCTGGCGCAGCTGGAAGGCCTGCTGGAAGGCCGGCCCTACTTGCTGGCCGACCACCCGAGCCTGACCGATGCCGCCCTGCTCCCTCTGATGCGCCAGTTTGCCGGGGTCGAACCGCAGTGGTTCGCCGAGGCAGCTTATCCGCGACTGCGGAGCTGGCTGGAGGGATGGCTTGAGTCGGAGCTGTTCAAGGCGGTGATGGCGCGGCAACAGTGACTGCCGCCCGTTGCCCCGGGCTGTCCTGCAGCTCCGATCACTGAGTCTGCTTGCCACTCAACGCCGCGTGGAAATGCGCGCTCTGGCGCAGGTACTGGTCGGTGTAGCTGTGGGTGACAGGTGTTTTGGCGTGGCTTTCAAGTTGGGCATGCGCCGGCAGTACGACGGAGGCTGAAATGGCGGATGCGGCAATAACCGGGAAGAGATTGAAGTTCATCTGGGCTGACCTCTGCTTCAGTGGTTTGACATGGCCCATCCGGGCCTTGGATCAAACTTACGCCGCTGGGCTCAGCCACAGAAATTCATTGCACTGGTAGGAAATATCATCGCTATCGATGATCACTCGATGAACTTGAGGTCAGAAGGCGCATCCTGAGACAGGGTCTGCACCGTCTCTCCCAATCTGCCGCTACGCGGATCACGGCGAATGACGACGATCTGGTTGCTCTTCTGATTGGCCACCAGCAGGAAATTGTCGCTCGGGTCGAGGGCGAACTCGCGCGGGTGATCGCCTTCCACCGAGCGGCGCTGCAACAACGTCAGTCGACCATCCTCCGCGCTCACACCGTACACCACGATCTCGTTGGCCGTGCCGCGGTTGCTGACATAGAGAAAGCGCCCGTCGGCGGACAGGTGCAGCCCACCGGAAGCCTTGGCAGCGGCGTCCGGATGCTCGGTCAGTGGCAGCCGCTGGCGCTCCACCAGGGCATGTTCGCGGACGTCGAACATCACCACTTCGCCGCTCATTTCCAAGGTCAGGTAGGCATGGCGCCCCTTGGCATCGAACAATAGATGGCGCGGTCCACTGCCGGGTGGCAGCTCTACCGCCGGTGGGCTGGCCGGACTCAGCGGACGGTCCGGACTGGCGCCGTCGTAGCGGTAGATGAACACCTTGTCCGCCCCCAAGTCACTGGCATAGACGTGCTGACCATCCGGCGCCACCACCAGTGAATGCACGTGGGCGCCAGCCTGACGCTCGGGGTTGACGCCGCTGGGCTTGTGCCGCACCTGCTGCACCACCTCGCCGAGCTTTCCGCCCTTGGCCACCGGGAGCACCACCAGGCTACCGCCAGGGTCGGCTGCCACCGCATAGTTGGCGACGAACAGATAGCGCTGGTCCTGACTCAGGCTGGCGTGCGTGGGTTCATCGCCGCGGCTGGGCACCTGGTTGAGCGGCTTGATCTCACCTCGGTCGCTGACACTGAAACTGCTGGCATGGCCCTGCTTGGTCTCGTTGACCGCGAACAGCAGCCGCTGGTCGGCCGACAGCACCAACCACGAAGGGCTGACGCTTTTCACCACTTGCAGCGGTTTGGGGTCGATATGACCGGTCTTGCTGTCGAACCGGTAGCGATAGATTCCTTCGCTCTGGCCATCGGTATAGCTACCGACCAGCAGGGTGGCGGCATGGGCATCGATCATCAGGGTCATCAGGCTAGCGGTCAGCAGGCTCTTCCAGGTCCGGTTCATCTTCGTCCTCATCGGGTGCGCGAAACGCTTCCATACAGACTAGACGGTGTTCACCCTGGACATCGCTGATGAGCCAGTCGTTCCCTTCTAACGTGGCGGCAGCGACCTGTTCGGCAGTGAACTGCCAACGGCGAAGCTGGCGGCCATCCATGCATTCGACCGTCAGGCCGACTGCATCGCAGGTAAAGTCGAACGCATGCAGACCGTCGATCAGGAGCATGTCGCATGCCGCGAGGGCGTTGGTGAGGGTGGTCATGGGGATACCCGGTGAAAAAGAGGCGGCATTATAGCCTTGGGGCCGCTGCGCGGCCCCTTCTTTCCTCAGTGGGCGAAGATCGAGCCGCCCTGCTTGCCGACCATCTTTTCCGGTTTGATCAGGAATCGCGCCAGTGCCGGCAGCAGCCACAGCGCACCGAACATGTTCCACAGCAACATGAAGGTCAGCATCAGCCCCATGTCGGCCTGGAACTTGATCGCCGAGAAGATCCAGGTGCACACGCCGATGGCCAGGCACAGCCCAGTGAACAGGACTGCCTTGCCGGTCGAGCGCAGGGTCTGGTAGTAGGCTTCCTGTAACGGCAGACCGGCACGCAGGAAGCTCTCCAGGCGGCTGTAGATATAGATGCCGTAATCCACGCCGATGCCCACACCCAACGCGACCACGGGCAAGGTGGCCACCTTGACGCCAATCCCCATGAAGGCCATCAACGCATTGCCCAGCACCGAGGTCAGCACCAACGGCAGGACGATGCACAAGGTCGCCGCGAACGAGCGGAAGGTGATCATGCACATCGCCGCCACGCACAGATAGACCAGCACCAGAATGGTCAACTCGGCAGACTTGATCACCTCGTTGGTGGCCGCCTCGATCCCGGCATTACCGGCCGCCAGGAGGAACTGCAGACCGTCGCGGTCATGGCTGTCGGCGAATGCCCTGGCTGCCGCGGTGACCTGCTCCAGGGTCTCGGCCTTGTGATCGTTGAGGAACACCAATACCGGCGCGAGCGAGCAGTCGGCGTTGTACAAGCCGTCGGCACGGGCAATGGAGTTGTTGAGCACGTCCGGGTTGCGCGACAGCGTTTCCCATTTCAGGCTGCCCTCGTTCATGCCCTTGATCACTTGCTTGGACACTGTCACCAGGGAGATCGCCGACTGTACGCCGGGGGTGTTTTCCATGGTCCACATCAGCTCGTCGATCGGCGCCAGGGTCGAGTGGATCGAACAGCTCTCCGGCGGAGTCTTGACCATGATCACCAGCACGTCCGAGCTGGTCGAGTAGTTGCTGATGATGAAGTTGTTGTCCTGGTTGTAGCGCGAATCCGGGCGCAGCTCCGGGGCGCCCTGGTCGAGGTCGCCGATCTTCAGATGCTGGCTGTACCAGAGGCCGCCAGCGAAGGCGACCAACGCCAGGGCAACGGACACCGGCGCAACTTTCGCACTGGCGAAATTCGACAGCAGGCGCCAGAACGGATGCTCGCGGGTCGCATCCTTCTTGCTACGTTCGATAGCCTTTTTGCTGATGCCAATGTAGGAGATAGCCACCGGCAACAGAATGAGGTTGGTGAAGACGATCACTGCCACGCCGATCGAGGCACCGATGGCCAGTTCGCGAATCACCCCGATGTCGATGATCAGCAGGGTGATGAAGCCCACGGCATCGGCAAGAATCGCGATCATCCCAGGCAGGAACAACTGGCGGAACGTGCGCCGCGCCGCAGTCAGGGCGTTTTCGGCATCGCTGGACTGCAAGGCGATGCCGTTGATCTTCTGCACCCCGTGGGAAATGCCGATGGCGAAGATCAGGAACGGCACCAGCATCGAGTAGGGATCTAGGCCGAAACCCACCGCGTGCATCAGCCCCAACTGCCACACCACCGCCACCAGGGTAGTGACCAACACGGCGATGGTGCTGCGCATGCACCAGGTGAACCAATACAACAGGGCCCAGGTGATGGCCAGGGCCACTCCGAAGAACATCGCCACCATCACCAGACCGTCGATGAGGTCGCCGACCTTCTTGGCGAAGCCGACGATGTGAATCTTCACATTGGGGTTCTGCGCCTGGTACTTATCGCGAATCTTCTCCTCGAGCTGGTGGGAGAACTGCTGGTAGTCGAGCTTGACCTGCTTGCCGGGGTCCTGAGGGTCAGGGTAGCTCTCGAGCAACGGCACATCGACGATGCTGGACCTGAAGTTGTTGCCGACCAAACGCCCCACCTGGCCCGACTTGAGCACATTGTCACGCAGGGCATCGAGACTTTGCTGCGAGCCGTCGTAGGTGTTGGGGATCACCTCGCCACCGGCGAAACCGTCCTCGGTCACCTCGGTCCAGCGCACGCTGGGACTCCACAGCGATTTCAGCCCGGCACGGTCGACGCCAGGGATGTAGAACACCTCGTCATGGATCTGCCGCAGGGTTTCCATGTAGGCCTGGTCGAAGATGTCACCTTTGACCGCCTCCACCGAAATGCGCACGGTGTTGCCGAGGTTGGCCAGGTCATTGCGGTGGGCCATCATCTGTTCGATGAAGGGGTGTTCGAGCGGGATCATCTTCTCGAAGCTGGTGGACGGACGGATCTGCGTGGCCTGCCAGAACAGCAGCACGCTGACCAGCAGGCACAGCACGATCACTGCCGGGCGGTTGTTGAAGATGATCCGTTCGAGCAGGGACGCCTTGTCCCCGTGGTGCCGATGCACGGCAATGCTTTCGCGACTGGTCATGGGTTCACCTGCGCGGCGCCTTCTGCGTTGGCCAAATGGATACCGCCCTGCCCCACCAGCAACAGGCCGCCGTCGGCCAGACCCGTGGCGGCGGCCAGGGCGATGCGGTCGGCGCGGTTGTAGAGGGTGAAGTGCTGGCCATGGTCGTGGCTGCGCAGCACGCTGCCGCCGTTGCCGACCAGCACCAGTGAGCCATCGTCGAGCAGGCTGGCGCTGGCCAGACCGAACGCGAATGTGCCGCGATTGGCCTGAAGTTCGATGGGCTGCCAACTGTCGCCGAAATCGCTGGAGCGCAGCACATTGCCGCGCAGACCGTAAGCCAGCAGGGTATGAGGTTGGCCGGTCCCGATCACCCCGAACAGCGAACCTTCGTAGGGACTCTGGACCTTGGTCCAGGTCTGGCCGTTATCGGCCGAGCGGAACATGCTGCCTTGCTCGCCGACGATGAACAGGCCGCTGTCGGTAATCCGGGCGATACCGTTGAGGTGCATTTGCTCCGGATTGTCCAGGCGCTCGGCGACGTCCTGCCAGTGCTGGCCGCCATCGGTGGTTTCCAGCAATGCGCCGTAGGCGCCTACTGCAAAGCCGTGCTGGGCGTCGAGCATGCCGATATCGAGCAGTGGCGCTTCGCGGCTCAGATCTTCGAACTGCTTGCTCCAGGTCGCGCCGCCGTCGCTGCTGGCGAGGATCTGCGCGTCATGACCGACGGCCCAACCGCGTTTGTCGTCGACGAAGGTGACCGCGGTGAGCAGTTGCCGGGTCGGTACGCGGGCTTGGGTCCAGGTCTTGCCCTGGTCGTCGGAAAACAGGATATGGCCGCGATCGCCGACCACCACCAGCCGTTTGCCGGCGTGTGCGGCATCGATCAACAGACTCTGGCTGGCCTTGGCCGATTCGGTCGAGTATTCGTCGGCTGCAGCGGCCTGCGCGCTGTCGGCCCACATCCCCAGTGCCAGCGCCAGCATTGCGCTGGCCGCCAACGGCCAGGCATTACGCCAGGCCTGCGTCATCACCCGCTTCCTCATGAACATCCCCTGTTGTGCTCTTATTGGTGGGTCTGTGCTGTGAAAAGCCTGTATTAGAGGCTTGTGCGGATCGTATCGGGGAAGCTTGAAGGATTACAACGAACGGGACGTTATGTTTTGTTAACCGCCAAAAAGCTGGGACTGCTGTGCAGCCCCAGGATCTACCAGGCTTACGCCAGGCTCTTGCTCACCACTTCATACACATCGCTGGACAGCTCACCGGAGGCGAGAATCCGCTCCAGTTCGCCCTTCATCAGCGCCTGGCGCGCGTCATCGTACTTGCGCCAGCGGGTCAGCGGCGCCAGCTGGCGCGAGGCGATCTGCGGGTTCAGGGCGTTGAGTTCGATCACCAGATCGGCCAGGAAGCGATACCCCGAGCCATCGGCCGCATGGAAGTTGACCAGGTTCTGCCCGGCGAAAGCACCGATCAACGCGCGCACCTTGTTCGGGTTCTTCATGGTGAACGCCGGATGCTGCATCAGCGCCTTGACCCGCTCCAGGCCACCCGGCAAGGCACTGGCCGCCTGCACACTGAACCACTGATCCATGACCAGCGGGTTGTCCTTGAAGTGTTCGGCGAAGGCCTCCAGGGCTTTGGCCCGCTCGGCCTCGAACGGCGAGTTGACCAGTACCGCCAGGGCGGTCAGACGCTCGGTCATGTTGTCGCACTGCTCGAATTGCTCCAGCGTCGCCTCCAGCACCTGCGCCTGACCGCTGAGCATCAGGTAGGACAGGGCGATATTCTGCAGGCTGCGGCGGGCGAAGTGCTCGGCCGAAGCCACGTAGGCGGTCTGACGCGATACCTCGCGGTTGGCCTGGTAGCGCGCCCACAGGGCATCGAACAGTTGCGTGGCGATCTGCTGACGGGCGAACTCGCGGGCGGCATGGATGGCATCGACGTCGGCTACCTGGCTGATCTCGGTAAGATAGGCCTCGCCCGGCAGGGACAGCATCTCGGCGACCATGGCAGGGTCCAGCGTCTCGTTGCCGAGCACGGTGCCGAGCGCGGTGATCAGCCGCTGGTCGAGGACCATCGCTTCGCCGCGCTGGAACTGGCCGATCAGCTCCTGCAGGACCTGCACCGCCAGTTGCTGCCCCGCTTCCCAGCGGTTGAAGCCGTCGCTGTCATGCTGCATGAGGAACATCAACTGGTCGCGGTCGTAGGGGAAACTCAGCTTGACCGGAGCGCTGAAGCCACGCAGCAACGACGGCAGCGGCTTGGCCTGGATGCCTTGGAAGGTGAACGTCTGCTCGGCTTCGGTCACCGACAGCACACGGCTGGTCTGAGTAGCAACGTCCTCACCGACCAGTCGCAGCGCCAGGTCGTTGCCCTCGGCGTCGAGCAGGCCCAGTTCAACCGGGATCACGAACGGCAGCTTCTCGACCTTGTCCGGGGTTTGCGGGCAGCTCTGGCGGAAGGTCAGGCTATAGGTCTGCGCGGCGCTGTCATAGGACTCGCTGACCTCCAGACGCGGTGTGCCAGCCTGGTTGTACCAACGCTTGAACTGGGTGAAGTCGACGCCGTTGGCGTCTTCCATGGCCTTGATGAAGTCGTCGGTGGTCACCGCCTGGCCATCGTGGCGCTCGAAGTACAGGTCGCTCCCTTTGCGGAAGCCCTCGGCGCCCAGCAGGGTGCGCACCATGCGCACCACTTCGGCGCCCTTCTCGTACACCGTCAGGGTGTAGAAATTGGAAATCTCGATGAAGCTGTCCGGGCGCACCGGATGCGCCATGGGGCCTGCATCCTCGGCGAACTGGTGGGTACGCAGGTAGGCGACGTCCTCGATGCGCTTGACCGTGCGCGAGTTCATGTCGGCACTGAACTCGGCATCGCGGAACACCGTGAAGCCTTCTTTGAGCGACAGCTGGAACCAGTCGCGGCAGGTCACGCGGTTGCCCGACCAGTTATGGAAGTACTCGTGGGCGACCACGCCTTCGACACGCTGGTGGGCGGCGTCAGTGGCGGTTTCGGCGCGGGCCAGCACGCAGCTGGAGTTGAAGATGTTGAGGCCCTTGTTCTCCATCGCGCCCATGTTGAAGTCATTGACCGCGACGATCATGAAGATGTCCAGGTCGTATTCACGGCCATAGACTTCCTCGTCCCAGCGCATCGACTTCTTCAGGCTGACCATGGCGTGGTCGCACTTGTCGATGTTCTCGGGCTCGACATAGATGCGCAGGGTGACATCACGGCCGGACTGGCGCACGAACTTGTCCTCGACGCACCACAGGTCGCCGGCGACCAGGGCGAACAGGTAGGCCGGCTTCATGAACGGGTCTTCCCAGGTCGCCCAGTGCCGGCCATCTTCGCCCTGGCCTTTCTCGAAGGTGCCGCTACCGACGGGATTGCCGTTGGAGAGCAGCACCGGGTAGCGATGCTGTTCGGCGATCACCGTGGTGGTGAAGGTGCTCATCACGTCCGGGCGGTCGAGATAGTAGGTGATCTTGCGGAAACCTTCGGCCTCGCACTGGGTGCAGAACATCTTGCCCGACTTGTACAGGCCTTCCAGCGCGGTGTTGCTCTCCGGATGGATCTTGACGCTGGTATCGAGGGTGAAGCGGTCTGCCTTGGGCTGCAGGGTCAGGCTGTCGGCGTCGAGCTGGTAGTCGTCGGCCTGCAATTCCAGGTCGTCCAGCGAGGCACGCAGCAGCTCCAGCTGCTGGCCGTCGAGCACCAGTGGCGGCAGGCCGGCACCGCGTGCCGGGTTGCGACGCATCACCAGTTGCGCGTGCACCAGGGTATGGTCCTCGAACAGCTCGAAGGTCAGGTGCGTCTCGTCGATCAGGTACTCGGGCGCCTGGTAATCCTTGAGGTAGATCACTTGCGGTTGTTCGGTGCGCATGTGCAGGTCCTTTTACTGGAGTACGGCCAGCTGGTAGGCCGTGTACTTGCGAATGTTGATGACGCCGGTGTCGAAGATCAGGTACTGGCCCTTGATGCCCAGCAGCGTGCCCTCCACCACGGGATCCTTGTCGAGGTTGAAGCTGACGATTTTCTTCGGATAGGCCTCGACCGGGTAGGTCATCTGCACCACCTCGGCATCGGGCAGCGGCTGGATGGCCTGCAGGCCGAAGCGCTGCTGCAGCCCGCGCAGGCCTTCGGCGCAGGCGTCGAAGATCTGCTCGCGCACCGCCACCAGGTCCAGCACCTCGGCATCGCCCTTGAGCAGGGTGCGCCAGTTGGTACGGTCCGGAACCTGGCTACGCAGCAGGTCTTCGACCAGGCCCGACTGCTGGCGGGTGGCTACACGCATGATCGGCAAGGCCTGGCTGGCACCCTGGTCGAGCCAGCGGGTGGGCAACTGGGTAGCGCGGGTGATACCGACCTTGATGCCCGACGAGTTGGCCAGATACACCACGTGGTCGGTCATGCAGAACTGCTCGCCCCAGGACGGCTCGCGGCAGGTGCCGGCGTCGTAGTGGCAACGTTCCGGGGCCATGATGCACACATCGCACTGGGCCAGCTTGGTCATGCACGGGTAGCAGTAGCCCTGGCTGAAGCTGGTCTTGGTGCGCTTGCCGCAATGGCTGCAATGAATGGCGCCAAGGTATTCCAGGCGCAGGCGCTGGCCAATCATGGGGTTGACCGGGACCTGCGTCTCACCCAGGCGGAAGCTGTACTGCACCAGCGGGCCTTCGAGGCGCACCGCCATCTTGCTCAACGAGCCACGAGCGATTTCAATCAATGTACCGAGTCCGACTTGAACAGAATGTTGGCAATCGGCGCCGACTTCGAGGCGCACTCCTGCGGGCCCATGTAGCCGGTGCGCTGCTCTTCGGGAAGGTTCTTCATCTCCCAGGCGATCACCGCCTGCAGCGACAGCTCCTTCTGCTCGGCGGTGAGCTTGCGCCCGTCCGACCATTTGCCGATCTCCACCGCCGTCTTCAGGCTTTGGTAGATCTCAGGGGTGATGTTCTCGATCATTTGCGCAAAAGTGGACATAGCGTCTCCTAAATCAAGCCGACAGTTTACGCCGGGCCAGCCATCCGCCCAAGAGCCCTGTCAGGCATCCGATGAGCAGTCCGCCGACATGGGCGGCGTTGGCGATCTGACCGAAACCGAGCTGATCGACCACACCGCTCAGGCAGACGACCAGCCAGATGAGCATCATCGCGATCACGCTCCGGGGTAGGCTGAAATAGCGGCTCGGGGCCAGCCACTGGAACAGCCAGACATGCCCGAGCAATCCGTACAGCACGCCGGACAAGCCGCCGAACAGGCTCGGCCCGCTGGCGAAGTGCTGGGCCAGGTTGGATACCAGGCTGAACAGCAGGGTCAGGCTCAGCAACATCCAGGCGCCCTGGCGCAGTTCGATGCGCTTGCCCAGCTCCCAGTACCACAGGGCATTCATCACCAGGTGAAGGACGCCGAAATGCAGCAGCATCGGCGACACCAGTCGCCACCACTGGCCTTCACTCAGGCCCTGGGCCAGCGAGGTGAAATACAGATAGTCGCCCTGCACGTCGAAGTCGAGGAAGGTGAACCAGTGAAGGGTAGACAGGTTGTCGCCCAAACCGGTGATTCCGGCGACGATCAGGCACAGCAGCAGCACGGCGGCGGTGACCTTGCAGGCGCGGGCCTGGAACAGCAGGGACGGCTGGGGCGCCGGTCCGCCAGGCATGCCTGGGGTCATCGGACCGGCGAAGTCGGCATTGCCATCCGGGAAGCGCCGATACAGCTCCTCGACCTGCCCGGCCAAGGTGTCCGGCGCCCAGAGCACCTGCGTCTCGCCCTCCACGCTGACCCGGTGTGGCAGCCCCAGGCGCTGCAACATGGCGACGAAGCCACTGAGGTCCTGCTGCAACGGCAGGCGCATCACCGCGACGATATTCATGGTGTTACCTGTGGGCGCTCGACATCGACCCAGACGAACTTGTGCGGGTCGATGCAGGTTTCATCGTCCAACCGATAGGCCACCAGTTTGCCGTACAGCACCGCGCTGTAGTCCAGGCAGGCCAGGTTGGCGCGGATCGGTGCAGGCCGCCCGCTCCGCCAGTAATGGCCGACGAACAGCAGTGGCTCGTCCTCGGCATAACGCAGCAGGGCATTCTTCTGCTTGGGATCGAGCGGTGTGCGTGCCACCGCTTCAGGCAATGCGTCGGGCTGGAAGACGATGTCGCCGTACGTCTGTGGATCTTCTTCCCAGAACTTGGTGCGGAAGAAGGCCCGGGTCAGGCCATCGCCGCCGGTCAAGGTCAGGCCATCCGGCAGGCGCATGTCGGTACCGCGCAGCAGGCGGTTGCACACCGTGGCGGCGAAGCTGCCGGACACGGCCGACGCCTGGATGAAATGCTCGTCGATACAGCCGTCGGGGTGTTGCTGGCGCAGCGGTTCGATCAGGCGCGGGTCCCAGCAGGCGTGCACCAGGCGGAAGCGCCCGGCGTCGACGAACAGTGGCAGCTCGTAGAACCACTGGAGGAAATCGTGCCAGTCAGCCGGGTGGTGAGCGAACTGGGTCAAGGTCTCGTCGATCAAGCGCGCGTGGCGCGGGGTATGTTCGCGTACGAACGCCTTGCCGCTGCCGGGCAATGCCGGGGTGACCCAGCCCAGGGCGTTGTACTCGTGGTTGCCCATGATGCAGAACGCCTGGCCGGCCTCGACCATGTCATGGACGATGTGCAGCGCTTCGCGGATACGCGGGCCGCGGTCGACGATATCGCCCAGGAACAGCGCCTGGCGCCAAGGGTGGCGCCAGACACCGGCGACACGTTTGTAGCCGAGGGTATCGAGCAAACGTTCGAGTGTGTGTGCACAACCATGAACATCGCCGATGATGTCGAAACTTCGCGCCGGATCGAGCATCAGTCGTCCCTACCTCCCAAGCGGCTGCCCCAGCCGAGCTTGGTGCGACAGACCTCGTAGTAATTGTGGTCCAGCGGATGGATCAGGCGCAGCTTCTGCGCCTTCTTGCTTACCGTGATGGTATCGCCAGGGGCGCAGGTGAAGTGGTTCTGGCCGTCGCATGAGACCTGCGGGTAGATCTGCAGGTCCTTGGACACCACGATCTTCAGCTCACTGTTGCCATCGACCACGATCGGCCGGCCCGACAGGGTATGCGGATACATCGGCACGATGACGATGGCATCGAGCTTGGGGTGCATGATCGGGCCGCCGGCTGACAGCGCGTAGGCCGTGGAGCCGGTCGGGGTGGCGACGATCAGGCCGTCGGCTTTCTGACTGCAGACGAACTGGCCATCGATGTAGATCTCGAATTCGATCATCCGCGTCGATTTGCCCGGGTGCAGGACCACATCGTTGAGCGCGTCGCCTTGGCCGATGGCCTCGTTATGGCGGCGCACCTCGGCGCTGAGCAGGAAACGGTTTTCCACCAGGTAGTGACCGTCGAGCACTTCGGCGACCTTTTCTTCCAGCTCGTCAGGACGAATGTCGGTGAGAAAGCCCAGGTTGCCACGGTTGATGCCCAGTACCGGGATGTTGTGCCGCGCCAGGGCGCGGGCAGCACCGAGCAGGCTGCCGTCGCCGCCGACCACGATGACCAGGTCGCAGACCTCGCCCAGCAGCTTGCGCGAGGACGTCTGCAGACCGTGACCGGGCAGCACTTCGGCGATGGTGTCTTCGAGGATCACGTGGAGGTGGCGCTCGAGGAGGAATTTTTTCAGTCGGCGAATGGTGTCGAGCACCTGCGAGCTGCCAAGGCGTCCGATGATACCGATATTGCGAAATTGCTCCATGGGGCTCCTGCGAGGCTCTGCGGCGGGTGACTATGCCGGGATTATGGGCGAAACGACCAGCCAGCGGCAAACCGGCTATGCTCGCAGCATGAAGCCTTTCGCCCCACTTCAGCACTTGCCCCGTGATCTGATCCAGCCCGCCGTGCGCGACCTGGCCTGGACACTGCTTTCGCCGCCGCTGCTCGACGCCCCGCCCTGCCCCCAGCGCCACCCACTGGCCGGTAGCGCCTGGGCGTCCGATCCGCAGCGCCTGCACGACTGGTTGCGGGCCCTGGACGCCGATGCCCATACCTTGCACGCCTGGCTGGGACGCATCACCAGCCGGCGCCTGGGGCTGTATTACGAAGGCCTGTGGCAATTTGCCCTGGCCCAGGCGCCAGGCGTCGAACTACTGGCCGCCAACCTGGCGATCCGCGCCGAGGGCCGCACTTTGGGCGAGCTGGATATCCTGCTGCGCGATGGCGACGGCGCCCACCACCTGGAGCTGGCGATCAAGCTTTATCTGGGGCCCACCCACGGCGACGGGCACGATGCCACGCAATGGCTCGGACCAGGTTGCCACGACCGCCTGGGCAGCAAGCTGGCGCACTTGGCCGGGCACCAGTTACCGATGTCGGGCACTGCACGCAGCCGCGAGTTGCTGGCCGATCTTGGCGTTGGCCCTGTGCAGGCGCACCTGTGGCTGGGTGGGTATCTGTTCTACCCCTGCCCCGGCCATGCCAAATCGCCCAGCGGCGCCAACCCAGGGCATTTACGCGGGCGTTGGGTACGCCGGCGGGATTGGCCGGGGAACCGCGATGCCCGCTGGCAGCCCTTGCCACGCCACGCCTGGCTCGCGCCTGCGCGGGTCCTGGCCGAGCAGTGCTGGACGCAGGCCCAGTTCGCCGCGTGGCTGGCGGCATTGGAGGAATACGCCCCGGCGCAATTGCTGGTCAGGTTGCAGCAGGAATCCGATGGTGCCTGGCACGAGGTCGAGCGGGTCTTTCTGGTGGCTGACAGCTGGCCGAATCTGCCAGGAATTTGATGGAGGTCAGCGTGGGTCGACCTAAACGACACAATTTTCACCGACCTGGCGCAAAGCTTTAAACCCAATACCGATTACAGTTACCCCAGAGCGCCGAAAAGAGCGCCACCGTCGACCTGATGAAGAGGAAAATCCATGGTTGCATCCACCCCTCCGGCCCACTACGCACGCCTATCCATCGCCCTGCACTGGCTGATGCTGATACTGCTGGCCGCTGTGTACGCCTGTATCGAGTTGCGCGGTCAATTCCCCCGCGACAGCGCCGAACGCAATCTGATGAAGGACCTGCATTTCATGCTCGGGCTGAGTGTGTTCGTGCTGGTCTGGCTGCGCCTGGCCGTTCGCCTGAGCCGCCCGACTCCGCCGATCGTGCCCAAGCCACCGGCCTGGCAGACCGGGCTCGCGCACCTGATGCACCTGGCGCTGTACCTGTTGATGATCGGCCTGCCACTGGCCGGCTGGCTGATCCTCAGCGCCGCCGATAAACCCGTGCCTTTCTACGGGCTGGAGCTGCCGCACCTGATCGGCCCGAACCCCGACCAGGCCAAATTCATCAAGGGCTGGCACGAGCGCGTAGGTAGCTGGGGTTACTGGCTGATCGGCCTGCATGCACTGGCCGGGCTGTACCACCACTACGTGCAACGCGACAACACGCTGGTGCGCATGCTGCCCTACAAGTAACCGCGTCGCCCCTGCAACCCGCCGGTATGCACGAAGATCAGCCGCGTACCGGCGGCGAAGCGCCCCGCCTCGAGCTGCTCGTGCAGCGCCATCAGGGCCTTGCCGGTGTAAAGCGCTTCGAACGGCACACCACTGTGTCGTTCGCTGTCGGCGATGAACGCCAACAGATCAGCGTCGAATCGGGCGAAACCACCCCGACAGGCTTCATGCAACTGGTAGCCGTCAGCACCGGCCAAGGCCGCCACCGCTTCTGCCACCCCGTGACTCGCCGGCACCGCCAGCGCGCCATGGACCGCGTGCGCGCCGTTTTCGGCCAGCACCAGCCCCGCCAGGGTGGTGCCGGTACCTGCGGCCAGCCACCAGCCGTGGTAGTCCGCCCATCCCAGGTTTGCCAGTTGCGCCCGGGCCTGCTCGACCATCAGCGCACAGCCCTCGGCCCCGGCCAGCCCACCACCACCTTCAGGGATACAGTGCCAGCCGGGATAGCGGGCCTGCCATGGCACCCAGAAACCGGCGGCATGGCGCTCGCGGTAGGCGCTGTAACCCAGCCAGTGCAACTGCATGCCCATGGCCTGCAGGTCACGCACCGTGGGCGTGTCCTGGGCATGGCCACGCAGCAGGCCGGCGGTGGCGAAGCCGAAACGCTTGCCGGCAGCGGCCAGGGCATGGAGGTGGTTGGAATGGTTGCCGCCGAGGCTGATCAGTCCCGGTGCGCCATGCTGTCGAGCCTGTTGCAGATGGTGGCGGAGCTTGAACCATTTGTTGCCGCTGATCAGCGGGTCGATCAGGTCCAGGCGCAGAATGGCGACCTCGATTTCGGCTTGGTGGAGCCAGGGAAGGTTCAGGGGTTCTAGAGGGGCTTGGGGGAGATCGTCGGGATTCATGGGGGGCAGCTTAGCAGGGGTGCGCTTGAGAATTGCAGTGGGGCGCACATCGAGCGCCGCCCGCGCGGCGCTCGATATCCGCCGCGCTACCAATCCCCAGCCAGGCCCTCAGCCCCCCTCAAAGCTCCGCCGCCAACCTCGATCCCTGGTTGATCGCGCGCTTGGCATCCAGCTCCGCCGCCACGTCCGCTCCACCGATCAGGTGCACCGACTGCCCCGCCGCCACCAGTCCATCCTGCAGTTCCCGCAGCGGCTCCTGGCCGGCGCAGATCACCACATTGTCCACGGCCAGCAATTGTGGCTCGCCATCGCCAACGCGAATGTGCAACCCAGCATCGTCGATCTTCAGGTATTCGACGCCGTTAAGCATCTGTACCCGCTTGTTCTTCAACCCGGTGCGGTGGATCCAGCCAGTGGTCTTGCCCAGCCCATCGCCCACTTTCGAGGTCTTGCGCTGCAACAGGTACACCTGACGCGCCGGGGCGTGGGGTTCAGGCTTGATACCCGCCACGCCTCCACGCGCCTGCAGGTGGGTGTCGATCCCCCACTCCTTCCAGAACGCCTCGCGATCCAGGCTGGTAGCCACGCCCTCGTGCACCAGGTACTCGGAAACGTCGAAACCGATACCGCCAGCACCGATCACCGCCACCGCCTTGCCGACCGGCTTGCGCTGCAGCAACACATCCAGGTAGCTCAGCACCTTGTCGTGCTCGATTCCCGGTATGGCGGGGGTCCGCGGCGCGATACCGGTGGCGAGGATCACCTCGTCAAAGCTTCCGGCCAGCAAGGTCTCGACATCCACCCGGGTATTCAGACGCAGGTCGACGCCGGTGGTGCGCACCTTGTTACGGAAATAGCGCAGGGTCTCGTTGAATTCTTCTTTGCCGGGCACGCGCTTGGCCACATTGAACTGCCCGCCGATCTCCTCGGCCGAATCGAACAGCACCACCTCGTGCCCACGCTCGGCGGCAACCGTAGCCGCCGCCAGGCCGGCAGGGCCTGCACCGACCACGGCAATGCGCTTGACCGCACGCACCGGCAGGTAGTTGAGCTCGGTCTCGTGGCACGCCCGTGGATTGACCAGGCAGCTGGTCAGCTTGCCACCGAAGGTGTGATCGAGGCAGGCCTGGTTGCAGCCGATGCAGGTGTTGATCTCGTCGGCACGCCCGGCAGCCGCCTTGTTGACGAAGTCGGCGTCGGCCAGGAATGGCCGGGCCATCGAGACCATGTCGGCATCGCCCTCGGCCAGTACTGCCTCGGCCACCTCAGGGGTGTTGATGCGGTTGGTGGTGATCAATGGCAGTCGCACCGCGCCCCGCAGCTTGGCGGTGACCTTGGTGAACGCCGCCCGCGGCACCTTGGTGGCGATGGTCGGGATACGCGCTTCATGCCAACCGATGCCGGTGTTGATCAAGGTGGCGCCCGCCTGCTCGATGGCCTTGGCCAGTTGCACGATCTCTTCCCAGGTGCTGCCGCCCTCGATCAGGTCGAGCATCGACAGGCGGAAGATGATGATGAAGTTCGGCCCCACCGCCTCGCGCACCCGGGTGACGATCTCCACCGCCAGGCGCATGCGGTTCTCGTAACTGCCGCCCCAGCGGTCGCTGCGGTGGTTGGTATGGGCGACCAGGAACTGGTTGATGAAGTAGCCTTCCGAGCCCATCACCTCGACGCCATCGTAGCCGGCACGCTGGGCCAGTACGGCGCAATTGACGAAGTCATCGATCTGTTTCTGAATCCCCGCCTCGTCCAGTTCCTTGGGCTTGAACGGGTTGATCGGGGCCTGTATCGCGCTGGGGGCGACCAGGCGGGGGCTGTAGGCATAGCGTCCGGCGTGAAGGATCTGCAGGCAGATCTTGCCGCCTTCGGCATGTACCGCTTCGGTGACGATGCGGTGCTGCTCGGCCTCTTGTTCGGTACTGAGTTTGGCCGCCCCGGAGTACACCCCTCCCTCGTCGTTTGGCGCGATGCCACCCGTCACCATCAGACCGACACCCCCGCGGGCGCGCTCGGCGAAGTACGCTGCCATGCGTTCGAAACCGCCGGGGCGTTCTTCCAGGCCGGTGTGCATCGAGCCCATCAGGGTGCGGTTACGCAGGGTGGTGAAGCCCAGGTCGAGCGGGGCCAGCAGGTGCGGATAGCGATTGGCAGCCATGGCACGGTTCCTTCAATGGCGAGATCACGGGATGCGGATGCCTCGTCGTCAGCGGGCCCCGTCGGTTGTCTTGGCGCCGACATTAAACAGGTGTTTTAACACCCTCAATGATCATAACTGACAATTTTATGGCCAATCTGCACAACGCTGTTCGTGAAAGTTGGGCAGAATGGTCTTATTCGTTCTAGGTTTAATGGCGCAGCACACAACAACAATAAATGGAGAACGCCCCATGATCCGAGCCCTTCGTCTGGCAATGGCCAGCACCGTCCTGACGCTGTGCGCAACCGCGCAGGCCGCACCGACCTTCATCAATGTCCTCACCGGCGGCACCAGTGGGGTGTATTACCCCGTGGGGGTAGCCATCTCGCAGCTTTACAGCCACGGAATCGAAGGCAGCAAGACGTCCGTGCAAGCCACCAAGGCCTCGGTCGAGAACCTCAACCTGCTGCAGTCCGGCCGTGGTGAGCTAGCGTTCGCCCTGGGTGATTCGGTGGCCGACGCCTGGAACGGCGACGCCGAGGCTGGCTTCAAGACCCCCTTGAAGAAACTGCGCGCCATCGCCGGCACCTACCCCAACTACATCCAGATCGTCGCCAGCAAGGAGTCCGGTATCCAGACACTGGCTGATCTCAAAGGCAAACGCATCTCCGTGGGCGCGCCGAAATCCGGCACCGAGCTCAATGCGCGCGCGATCTTCAAGGCTGCCGGGCTCAGCTACGATGACATGAGCAAGGTCGAATACCTGCCCTATGCCGAGTCGGTCGAGCTGATCAAGAATCGCCAGCTGGATGCCACCTTGCAGTCCTCGGGCCTGGGCCAGGCGGCCATCCGCGACCTGGCGGCGACATTGCCAGTGGTATTCGTGCCAATCCCAGCCGATGTGGTGGAAAAGATCGGCAACAGCGCCTACCAACCGGCCGTTCTTCCAGCCAAGACCTATGACGGGCAGGATCAGGATGTCCCCACCGCGGCCATCACCAATATCCTGGTCACCCGTTCGGATATCAGCGACGAACTGGCCTACCAGATGACTCAACTGATCTTCGACAACCTCCCTCGCCTGGCCACCGCCCATGCTGCAGCCAAGGATATCGACCCACAGCAGGCGGCGAAGAACCTGCCGATTCCCCTGCACCCAGGTGCCGAACGCTACTTCAAGGAAAAGCAGTTGCTTCCGTGAGTCCACTTCAGTGCCAGAGGGTGTCATCCATGAGCGAGCCTACACAGGGCCTGCACGCCAATGCCGAACGCTGGCCCAAGGCGCTGTTCGCAGTGGCCCTGGCCTTTTCCATCTTCCAGATCGCCACGGCGGCCTTTCCACTGATTTCCACCCAGGTATTGCGAGCGGTGCACGTCGGCATGCTGTTGCTGGTGGTCTACCTCTGCTATCCGTTCCGTGGCCAGCACCGACCATGGCAGCCGCTAGCCTGGCTGCTGGGCCTGGCCGGCATGGCAACCGCTGTCTATCAATGGTACTTCGAAGGCGATCTGATCCAGCGTTCGGGTGAGCTCACGTCGACCGATCTGGTACTGGGGCTGGTCTTGATCGGCCTGGTCTTCGAGGCAGCGCGGCGGGTGATGGGGATCGCGCTGCCGATCATCTGCGCCCTGTTCCTGGCCTATGGCTTGCTGGGGCAGTACCTACCGGGAGATCTTGCCCATCGCGGCTACGGCCTGGACCAACTGGTCAACCAACTGGCCTTCGGCACCGAGGGCCTGTATGGCACCCCGACCTACGTCTCGGCGACCTACATCTACCTGTTCATCCTCTTTGGCGCCTTTCTCGAACAGGCCGGCATGATTCGCCTGTTCACCGATTTCGCCATGGGCCTGTTCGGCCATCGCAGCGGCGGACCCGCCAAGGTCTCGGTGTTTTCCTCGGCGCTGATGGGCACCATCACCGGTTCCGGTGTGGCCAATGTGGTCACCACCGGCCAGTTCACCATCCCCTTGATGAAACGCTTCGGTTACTCACCGGCCTTCGCCGGTGGCGTAGAGGCCACTTCGAGCATGGGCAGCCAGTTGATGCCGCCGGTCATGGGCGCAGTGGCCTTCATCATGGCCGAAACCATCAACGTGCCCTATGCCGAGGTGGCCAAAGCTGCGCTGATTCCGGCCTTGCTCTATTTCGGCTCGGTGTACTGGATGGTGCACCTGGAGGCACGTCGCAGCCAGCTCCATGGCCTACCCCGCGACCAGTGCCCCAGCGCCTGGGCCGCACTGCGCCAGCGCTGGTTCCTGCTGATTCCGCTGTTGGTCCTGGTCGCCCTGCTGTTCTCGGGGCGGACCCCGCTGTACTCGGGCATGGTTGGCTTGGCGTTGACCGCCATCGTGATTCTCGGCTCGGCGATCATCCTGCGTGCCAACCAAGGCTGGTTGCGCGCGGCGTTCTGGATCGCGCTGGGACTGCTGTGTTCGGGCTTCTTCCGCATGGGGATCGGCGTCATCTTGCTGGTCATCGCGGCACTGGCGCTGGCCTGCTGGTTCGTCCAGGGTGGCCGCGCGACGCTGCGGGCCTGCGTCATGGCACTGGCCGAAGGTGCACGGCATGCCGTCCCGGTCGGTATCGCCTGCGCGTTGGTCGGGGTGATCATCGGCGTCATTTCGCTGACCGGGCTGGCCACCACCTTCGCCGGCTATATCCTCGACCTGGGGCGTGACAACCTGTTCTTGTCCCTGCTACTGACGATGCTGACCTGCCTGGTGCTGGGCATGGGTATCCCGACCATTCCCAACTACATCATCACCAGTTCCATCGCCGCACCGGCCTTGCTCGAACTGGGCGTGCCACTGATCGTCTCGCACATGTTCGTGTTCTACTTCGGCATACTCGCCGACTTGACGCCACCGGTGGCGCTGGCCTGCTTCGCCGCGGCGCCCATCGCCAAGGAAAAGGGCCTGTTGATCAGCGTCTGGGCGGTGCGTATCGCTCTGGCCGGCTTCGTGGTGCCATTCATGGCGGTCTACGATCCGGCGCTGATGATGCAGGGCGACAGCATTACCGCCACCTTGTACATGCTGCTCAAAGCCATCCTCGCCGTCGCCCTGTGGGGCTGTGCCTCGATCGGCCACCTGACTGCGCCCATGCCCTGGTGGGAACGGCTATTGGCGCTTATCGCGGGGATTTGCCTGATACTTGCCCTGCCCATCAGTGACGAACTGGGCTTCGCGCTGGGCGCAGCGGTGCTGGGTTGGCACAGCTGGCGACACCGTCCGGCAGTGAGGCAGGCCCTTTGACCGGACTGTGCCTGGGCCTGGCAGGGGTGGTGTGGGCCAGCCTTCCCCTGCAAGCCTTCACCCTGGCCTGGAACCACAGCATCGAAAAGATCCGCTGGGAAGAAGATTACCAGGTGACGCCCGAAGGCTTGCTGCTCAAGGAAGCCAGGGTGCGCGGCAGCGGCGCCGGCATGGAAATCCCCGACCAGGCCCAGCTACGCGATGGCACCTGGCACTACACCCGCCAGATGCCTGCGCTGCAACCGCTGCATGCGGGACGCACGCCCGAGGCGGGCGATTACCAAATATGTACGCAAGCAGGCTGCCAGCCCCTCGCCCACTGGCTGGGCCCACCGCGCAAGGACATCGCCGCAGTGGATTTCTGGGCTTGCCCGCTGCCAGCGATCAGGGCAGATAACAGCGTGCCCTGATCGCCGCAGCTGTGCTTTGATCACTCAGCTGACGACATGCAGGTAATGCAGGTGGCGCTCGTACTGATCGAGGATATCGCCGATCACCTCGTCCCGGCTCCAACCCATGATGTCGTAATCCTGTCCGCCTTCACGCAGATGCACCTCGGCACGGAAGTACTTGCGTGATTCGGCGCCATCGTCGGTGTCACGCATCACGAAGCTTGGGGTGGTGAACGCACGCGGACGCACTTCGTACCTGAACCGGCCTTCGCCTGCGTGCGACAGTTCGAGTGCAACCCGGCCGTCTTCCTTTTCCTCGACCGCCACGTCATAGCCTTGCTTGCGCAGCTCCTGGGACACTTCCTCACAGGCAGGCTTGACCACCTCGGCGATGAAACGCGTGACGTGGGCACGACGCGGCATCATCGCGATATTGCGCAGCCGACGCTGCCAACCGCCGTGGGTCTGGGGATGATGCCGAGAGCCGGGCAAGGCCTGGTTGCGCAGGCCGCGCCGCGTGGCATCCAGGCCAAGCGCCTTGAACAGTCCCCAGATCGCCAGCAACAGGATCGCCGCAAACGGCAAGGCGCTGGCAATGGTCGCGGTCTGCAACGCCTTGAGCCCATTGGCCAGGAGCAGGGCGATGGCCACCGCGCCAATGCACACCGACCAGAATATCCGCTGCCACAAGGGCGAATGGCCTTTGCCGGACGAGGCGAGCATGTCCACCACCAGCGCGCCCGAGTCGGCGGAAGTGACGAAGAACACCACCACCATCAGCACCGCGATCAGGGAAATCACCGTCGACCAGGGGAAGTGCTCAAGGAAGGCGAACAAGGCCAATGAACTGTCCTGCCCGACCACGGTGGCCAGGTCCTGGATACCATCATTGAGAATCATGTGAATGGCCGAATCGCCGAACACCGTCATCCACAGCAAGGTGAAACCGGCGGGCACGAACAACACACCGCAGACGAACTGACGAATTGTCCGTCCCCGTGAAATACGTGCGATGAACAACCCCACGAACGGCGACCAGGACAGCCACCAGCCCCAGTACAGCAAGGTCCAGCCGCCGATCCAGTCAGTGGGCTCGTAGGCGAACAGGTTGAACGTCTTGTTGACGATTTCGGACAGGTAGGCGCCGGTGTTCTGCACGTAGGCCTGGAGCAGGAATACCGTCGGGCCGAGGATCAGCACGAACAGCATCAGGACCACGGCCAGGCCCAGGTTCAACTCGGAGAGGATGCGGATGCCCTTGTCCAGGCCGCTGGCCACCGAGAGCGTGGCCAGGGCACAGGTCACGGTGATCAGAATCACCTGCACGGTGGTGTTGATCGGCAGTCCGAATACATGGTGGAAGCCGCTGTTGATCTGCAGAACGCCATAACCCAGCGAAGTGGCTACACCGAATACCGTGCCGAGGATGGCGAAGATATCCACTGCGTGGCCGATCGGCCCGTAGATCCGCTCGCCGATCAATGGATAGAGCGCCGAACGCAGGGTCAACGGCAGCCCGTTGCGAAAGCTGAAGTAGGCCAGTATCAGTGCGACGATGGCGTAGATCGCCCAGGCATGGAGCCCCCAGTGAAAGAAGGTGATCTTCATGGCTTCACGGGCGGCCGCCACGGTTCCGGCCTCGCCCACCGGCGGAGAGGTGAAATGCATCACCGGCTCGGCCACCCCGAAGAACATCAGGCCGATGCCCATGCCGGCCGAGAACAACATGGCGAACCAGCTGCTGTTCGGGTAGTCCGGCTCGCTGTGGTCAGGCCCCAGCTTGATGTCGCCATAACGACTGACGGCGAGAAACACCACGCTGATCAGGACCAGTGCCACGGTCAGAATGTAGAACCAGCTGGCGTTGGTGATGATCCATTGCTGCACTTCTTCGAACAGTGCCTGGGCATTTTCCTGAAAGGCCGTGGCGTAAAGCACGAGGAGAAAAACCAGCAGTGCGCTGGTGTAGAAGACGGGAGGGTTGAGAGTGCTCCTGCGTTTTGCCTCTTCGGTCATCGGCAGTTCTCCTTATTCTGGATACGAGCGTGCCCACACCGGGTGGTGTGCGACGCATTGGTGCTGAAAACCGTACCGTCAGTTCAATTAAATCTCAAATATTAGGGGGTTACGTGCATGCTCTGTAACGTTTAGCCACGGCTTCGCATTCAACACGGCACGCTTGTACGGTAGACTATGGCCCGGGTGCTAGCTGCATAGGGCAGTGAAGCAGGTTAAAGAACCACGCAGGTCGGGCCGCCATGCGGGAGTTCTTGCGCCTATGCAATTGAACCAGTTGCCTCGTGCCCAACAATTGGCCGAACGCGCTTTTGCCAACCTCGAGCGTTTTCTGCACATCGAAGCCGTCAGCGGCATCGTGTTGCTCATCGCCGCCATCGCCGCTCTGATCTGGGCCAACTCTCCGGCCGCCGACAGCTACGAAGCCCTCTGGCACGCGCCCATCACCATTGGCGTAGGGTCGCTGGTATACGCCCAGTCCCTGCACTTCTGGATCAACGACGGCCTGATGACCATCTTCTTCCTGGTCGTCGGCATGGAGATTCGCCGCGAGATCCACGAAGGCGCCCTTTCCAGCCTGCGCCAGGCCACCTTGCCCATGGCAGCGGCCATCGGGGGCGTGGTGGTGCCTGCACTGCTCTACCTCGGTTTCGGCCATGCGCCAAGCGAACAACAGGGCTGGGCCGTACCGACGGCCACCGATATCGCCTTTGCCGTCGGCGTGCTGGCGCTGCTCGGTAAATCGATTCCCTCGAACGTGCGGATCTTCCTGCTCGCGCTGGCGATCATCGATGACATCATCGCCGTGCTGATCATCGCCTTCTTCTACTCCGGCGGGCTCGACTACAGCGGTTTCGGCGTCGCGCTGATTGGCTTGCTGATGGTCGTGGGGCTGCAAAAGATCGGTATCGGCTCTGCCTATGCGTACATCGTTCCGGGCGCTATCACCTGGGTCGGTGTGTTGATGACCGGTGCCCACCCTACCCTGGCCGGTGTCGTGCTTGGCCTGATGACGCCTGTCGCGGCAATGCCCATGCGTGAGCGCCCACTGGATGCCGTGACGCGCTTCACCCAGGAACTGCTGGGCCGCGCCAAAGCGCCGGAGCGCGATGCCAGCGAACTGATCAGTCCCCTGAAGAACCTGCGCCTTGCCCAGCGCGAACTGGTACCGCCTGTGGTCCGTGTCCAGGGCGCGCTGCACCCTTGGGTGGCCTACGGGATCATGCCGGTGTTCGCCCTGGCCAACGCTGGCGTCAACCTGTCGGGAGTCGACCTGACCAGCGAGGCGCCGCAGTGGGTGATGATCGCCGTCGCGGTCGCACTGGTGGCCGGCAAGCCCCTGGGCATCGTCAGTGTCAGCTGGCTGATGGTCCGCCTGGGCTGGTGTTCGCTGCCAGAGCACGTGAACTGGCGCAGCATCACCTTGATCGGCCTGCTCGCCGGCATCGGCTTCACCATGTCGATCTTCATCGCCAACCTGGCCTTCGCCGACCCTGCTGCCCTGGGCGCCGCCAAACTGGGCGTATTGTGCGCTTCGGTGATTGCCGCCGCGCTCGGACTGGCCTGGGGCGCCTGGAGTCTGCGCAAGCGCTGAGGGAGCTACAACCTGGGTCGGGTATGCCGGTGCTGAAAAAAACGCCATACTCGTGGCTTTGCCACTCAGCAGCGCACGGACGATGCCCGACCAGACCTCTCCCTCCGCCCCCTCCCTCCACCGCCTGCGCTGGCGCCAGTGGCGCCAGCGCCTGGCGTTCTGGGTAGGCGCGCTGCTGGTAGGGCTGGTCGCGCTGGCGTTCGCCTGGCTGGCCGATGCAGCCTTCGCCTCCTTCAAGCGTCTGTTGCAATGGGCCCCCTGGTCGCCGCTACTGATCACCCCTCTTGGCTTCGCCGGCCTGGCCTGGCTGACCCAGCGCCGCTTTCAAAACGCCAAGGGCAGCGGGATACCCCAGGTCATCGCCGCCCTGGAAATGCCTTCACGCAGGTTTCGTGCACAACTGCTCTCGTTGCCAGTGGCAGCCACGCGCATGACCCTGACGCTGGGCGCATTGCTGGTGGGAGGATCGGTTGGTCGTGAAGGCCCCACCGTACACATCGGCGCCGCAGTGCTCTATACCTTTGGCCGGCGCCTGGGCCTGCATGGTCGGCGTACCGTCGCTGGGCTGATCCTCGCAGGTGGCGCCGCCGGCATCGCTGCAGCCTTCAACACGCCGCTGGCGGGGGTGGTGTTTGCCATCGAGGAGTTGAGCCGCACCTTCGAGCAACGCTTCAGCGGCCTGGTGTTGACCGCGGTCTTGATCGGCGGCGTGGTGACGCTGGGGCTGATGGGACACTACGCCTATTTCGGCCAGATCAGCGGCCGCATGCCCGAAGGCTGGGGCTGGAGCGTAGTGCCGGCCTGCGCGGTGCTGGGCGGCGTGCTGGGCGGCTTCTATGCCAAGCTGGTGTTGCCCAGCGACCGCGGCGCTCTGGGTCGCATGGCGGCGCTACGCGGGCGGTATCCGGTGCGATTCGCCGCCGGTTGCGGGCTGCTGCTGGCCGTACTTGGGGTGATATCCGGCAACCACGTGTTCGGCACCGGCTACGAAGAAACCCGTGCACTGCTGGAGGGCGAGCCGATCACCGGTGCCGACTTCCTGGCTTGGAAATTCCTGGCCAATGTCGTCTCCTACCTTTCCGGCATTCCAGGCGGGCTGTTCTCGCCATCCCTGAGCATCGGTGCAGCCTTCGCACCCGTGGTGGCCTGGTTGCCGGACGTCGACCCACAGGCCTGCGCACTGCTCGGGATGGGCGCCTACCTGGCCGGTGTGACCCGCTCGCCGCTGACCGCTTCGGTGATCGTACTGGAGCTGACCCACAGCCCGGATCTGGCGATCCCGATGCTCGCCGTCACTTTGATGGCGGCGGCGATTTCCGGCTGGATCTCACCTGTATCGCTGTATCACGCCCTGGCCCGGCAGATCATCGACAAGCTGGCACCGCGCGAGCCGCCCCAGAACACCGCGCCTCGCAACGTGGCCGATTGAGAACCAGCAGTTGAGCTTTACCAGAGCTTGACCGTGTAATCGAGGTTGACGCGCAACTCGTTGTCGTCCCGGTGCGAAGCGCCGGGCAGGAAGTCGTTGCGGTACCAGGCGTGGCGCAGACGCAGCGCCACGCCCTTGAACCTGCCCTGCTGCACGGCATAGGACAGCTCCACATCTTTCTCGCTTTCGCTGAGCCCGCTGCCGCCAAACCGCGCCAGTTCGATGTTGTCGCCGCGCACATAGCGCAGCATGCCTTTGAGGCCAGGCACGCCGAACGCGGCGAAGTCCTGATCGAACTTGACCTGCCAACTGCGCTCCTTGGGGTTGATGAACTCGGAGCTGAGCGTGCCCTCGGTGATCACCAGCGGCTCGGTGCCGTACAGATAAGGCATGGCGGTGTCGCCATCGAGCTGCATGTAACCGACGCCCAGGCTGTGGCTGGCCCAGGCATAGGTGAGCATCAGCGCGGTGTTGCGATTGTCCACCGGGCCGGCCTTGGCGGCGCCATCCTCACCGGTGACGAACAGCCGAAAGTCGCTCTTCAGCCGGCCCGGCCCCAGCTTGCGGTCATCGACGAAGCCGAAATAGTCCTTGCGATACAGCCCATCCAGTGCCGCATGGTAGTAGCGCAGGGTCAAAGCGTCGGACCAGGCATAGTCACCGCCAAGGAAGGTGAAGCGGTCAGAGGTGGCCGCGCCGTTGAAGCGACCATTGGGCGCGGCGACGCTCATTTTTTGATAGTCGGTGGAGTCTCGCAGATTGATGCGGTCGAGCCAGCCGGCGTGCAGGCTCAGACGCTCGATATCGCTGGAGCGTAAGTAGGCGCCGCGGAAGGTCTGCGGCAGCAATCGG
Organism: Pseudomonas putida; assembly: GCF_004357765.1. Lineage (GTDB taxonomy): Bacteria > Pseudomonadota > Gammaproteobacteria > Pseudomonadales > Pseudomonadaceae > Aquipseudomonas > Aquipseudomonas putida_U. Next base: position 301,683 of record NZ_SMTE01000008.1, read on the forward strand.
GTCGGGCTGGCGAAGGCGATCGGCAGGAAGGTACTGATGGTGCCACCTTGCAACTCGGTCCGCGACATACGCACTTTGCCGGTCAGGCCCAGCTCGGAGTAATTGTCGGCGGGCTCGCGGGTGATCGGGTCGAACGGCAACAGACCGGTACCAGTGCGGTCGGGCGAGGAGTCGAGCTTGACGCCGAGCATGCCCTTGGCGTCCAGACCGAAGCCTACCGCGCCTTCGGTGAAGCCGGAGCTGACGTTGAGGATGAAGCCTTGGGCCCACTCACGGGCAGCGGCTTGCGGCGTCTGGCCGACGTAATTGCGGTCGAAGTAATAGTTGCGCACTACCAGCTCGGCATGACTGTCATCGATGAAGCCAGCGGCGTGGCTGGGGTTGGCGCAAAACAGGCCGATGGCCAGAGCCAGGCAGTTTTTTCGGGCCTTGTGCATGGTCACTTCACTTTCTTGTAGTTGTAGGAGGCCCTGCCGCAGACGCAGCAGGGAGCACAGCAAGGTCGAACAGCGGGAAATCAGGCCGGGCGGCGGCCGATCAGGCGGAATAGCGCCAGGGCCGCGATCACCACACCGGGCGCCGAAGCCATCAGCACGCCGGCGGAGCCGGCGCCCAGGGCTAGCATCTGTCCGGCCACCAACGGCCCACTCATCGCCCCGAGGCGCCCGACCGCCACTGCCGCGCCAACGCCCGTGGCGCGCACCCGCACGGGGTAGAAGTGCGGTGCGAGGGCATACAGCACGCCCTGCCCGCCGGTGGCAAAGAAGCCGGCGAAGAAACCAGCGACGAGCATTGCCGGCAGTGCACTGGCCCACCCCAGGCCCGCCAGGGCGGCGAGGATGCCGACGTAAACCACTGCTGCGGTGACCCCCGCCGGCAGGCGCTCGAGCACCTGACCGAGGATCAACGTGCCGATGGCCGCACCGATCTGCAGGGCGAGCATCACCCAGCTGGCGTCATGGCTGCTGAAGCCCTGACCGACCAACAGGCTCGGCAGCCAGTTGATCAGGATGTACACCACCATCAGGGTGAAGAAGTAGCTCAGCCACAGTAGCCAGGTGGCGCTTTGGCCGAACAGCTCGCGGCGCAGGCTCGGCGCGTCCTCGGCGGTGCTACGGAACTGTCCCGACTCAGGCAGGAACAGCGCCAGCAGCGGCAGGATCAGCAGCGGCCCGGCGCCGCCGACATGGAACACCCGCTGCCATTCTCCGCTGTAGCCGGCGATGCCGATACCGGCAGCCAGTGCCGCACCGAGTGGCACGCCGCAGTACATCAAGCTGACGGCGCTGCCGCGCAGGCGAGCGCCGGCAGCTTCGCTGGTCAGGGCGATCAGGTTGGGCAATGCAGCGCCCAGCCCGACCCCGGTGAGCAACCGCGCCAGCAACAGGCTGGGCAGGCTCCAGGCATGAGCGGTGGCCAGGGAGAACAAACCGAACAGTGCGACCGAGCCGATGAGGATGCGCTTGCGGCCGAAACGGTCAGCCAGCCAGCCGCCGACCAGGGCGCCGGGCAACAAGCCGAGAATACCGGCACTGAAGACCCAGCCCATTTGCAGTTTGTCCAAGCCGAAGGCACTGGCCATGCCCGGAGCGGCGATACCGGCGGCTTGCAGGTCGAGGCCTTCCAGTAGGGCGACAAGAAAACACAGGCCGATGGTGACGGCCACGCGAGGCGAGGTGATTGCAGAAGAAGTCATGGTGTTACCCGTATTGTTTTTGTATTGGGCTCGAGAGGGGGCGCTGTGCGCCCCATTCGCGGGTCAAGCCCGCTCCCACAGGTACCGTGCAGCTCTGGAGGGCAGTGCTGCACCTGTCGGAGCGGGCTTGACCCGCGAATGGGCTGCGCAGCAGCCCGACTGCTCGGATCAGCGTTTGAGCAGGTCCAGCGCCACGTCCACGATCATGTCTTCCTGACCACCCACCATGCGCCGCTTGCCCAGTTCGACGAGGATGTCCACCGCCTTGATGCCGTAGCGGGCAGCCGCGACCTCGGCATGACGCAGGAAGCTCGAATAGACCCCGGCATATCCCAGCGCCAGGGTTTCTCGGTCCACTCGCACGGGACGATCCTGCAGCGGACGCACCAGGTCGTCGGCGGCATCCATCAGCGCGTACAGGTCGGTGCCGTGGTTCCAGCCGAGTTTGTCGGCGGCGGCGATGAACACCTCGAGCGGGGCATTACCGGCACCGGCGCCCATGCCGGCGAGGCTGGCGTCGATGCGATCGCACCCCTCCTCCACCGCAGCGATGGAGTTGGCCACGCCCAGGCTGAGGTTGTGATGGGCATGAATGCCGGTAGAAGTGGCCGGGTCGAGTACGGCCTTGACCGCACGGAAGCGCGCGCGGACGTCGTCCATGTTCATCGCCCCGCCCGAGTCCACCACATAGATACAGGTGGCGCCGTAGCGCTCCATCAGCTTGGCCTGCTGGGCCAGCCCTTCGGGCGTCTGCATGTGGCTCATCATCAGGAAACCCACGGTGTCCATGCCCAGCTCACGGGCATACTCGATATGCTGACGGGAGACGTCCGCTTCGGTGCAGTGGGTGGCGACGCGCACGATTCGGGCACCGGCGTCGTAGGCGTTCTTCAGGTCGTGGAGTGTGCCGATCCCTGGCAGCAGCAGCGTGGCGATCTTGGCGTGGCTGACCGCATCGGCGGCTGCTTCGATCCATTCGAGGTCGGTATGGGCACCGAAGCCGTAGTTGAAGCTCGAACCCTGCAGACCATCGCCATGGGCGACTTCGATGGAGTCGACCTTGGCCCGGTCCAGGGCAGCGGCGATGGCGCGCACGTCGTCCAGCGAATACTGGTGACGGATGGCGTGCATACCATCGCGCAGGGTGACGTCGGAGATGTAGAGTTTCTTGCCGTTCATGCCAAGGCCCCCATTGCTTGCGCCATGCGCTCGGCGGTGGCCAGCGCGGCGGAGGTCATGATGTCGAGATTGCCGGCGTAGGCCGGCAGGTAATGGGCCGCGCCTTCGACTTCGAGGAACACGGAGGTCTTGAGGCCGGTGAAGGTGCCCTGCCCCGGCAACCTGAGGTCGCGCACTTGTTCGAACTGCACCTGCTGCTTGAGGCGGTAACCCGGCACGTAGGCCTGCACCGCAGCGGCCATCTCTTCGATACTCGCCGCCACCTGCTGTTGATCGGCGGCTTCGCTGAGCACGTACACCGTGTCGCGCATCATCAGCGGCGGCTCGGCGGGGTTCATGATGATGATCGCCTTGCCCTTGCTCGCGCCGCCGATCACCTCGATGGCCTTGCTGGTGGTCTCGGTGAACTCGTCGATATTGGCGCGGGTGCCGGGGCCGGCGGACTTGCTGGCGATCGAGGCGACGATCTCGGCGTAGTGCACCTTGGCCACGCGCGACACCGCCGCGACCATGGGGATGGTGGCCTGGCCACCGCAGGTGACCATGTTGACGTTGGTCGCCTGCAGGTGCTGCTCCAGGTTGACCACCGGCACGCAGTATGGACCGATGGCGGCTGGAGTCAGGTCGATCATGCGCAGGTCGGCCTTGTGCTGGCGCAGGAACGCGTCGTTCTTCACGTGGGCACCGGCGCTGGTGGCGTCGAAGACGAACTCGATGTCCTTGAACACCGGCAGACGGGTAAGCCCCTGCACGCCTTCGTGGGTGGTGGCGACGCCCATGCGGGCGGCGCGGGCCAGGCCGTCGGAGGCCGGGTCGATGCCAACCATCGCAGCCATTTCCAGGTGCTTGGCGTTGCGCAGGATCTTGATCATCAGGTCGGTGCCGATGTTGCCGGAGCCGATGATGGCAACTTTGCGTTTCTGGCTCATGGAGGTCTCCGTCACTCGTCGCTGAAGGTCACGCCGACGCGGCCCAGGCCGTCGATCTCGGCTTCGAAATGGTCGCCCGGCGCCACCGCCACCATCGGCCCGAGGGCGCCAGTGAGGATGATGTCGCCCGCCCGCAGCGGCTCGCCCAGGCGCACCATGGTACGGGCCAGCCAGACGGCGGCGTTGAGCGGGTGGCCGAGGCATTCGGCACCCGTGCCGCTGGACACCAGTTCGCCGTTGCGGGTCATGCGCATGGCGGCGCCGCGCAGGTCAAGGTCGTGCAACTGGCGTGCTGGGCCGCCAAGCACGAAACAACCGCTGGAGGCGTTGTCGGCCACGGTGTCGGCGAAGCGAATGTTCCAGCCCTGCACACGGCTGCCGACGATCTCCAGCGCCGGCAGCACATGGCCAGTGGCGGCGATCACATCGGCGAAGGTGGTCTGCGCGCTGGGCAGGTCGTGGGCCAGCACCAGGGCGATCTCGGCCTCGATCTTCGGCTGCAAGACGCTGGCGTAGGGCACGCTTTCGTTGTCGCCGTAGCACATGTCGGCGAACAGGCTGCCGAAGTCCGGCTGGTCGACGCCCAGCTGGGCCTGCACCTTGGGATTGGTCAGACCGATCTTGCGGCCCACCAGACGCCGCCCGTCAGCCAGAGCGTGGGCAACGTTCAAGCGCTGGATGGCGTAGGCCGCTTCGGCGTTTTCCGCGCCGATGACGTCACGCAGCGGAGCGATGGCCTCCCCCAGCAGCTGGGCACGGCGCAGGTCGGCGGCCAGGCGCTCGAGGGTTTGCGAATCGATGGTCATGGGATGTACCTCAAATCAGTGCTGGAGGAAGTCCAGTACCAGGCGGTTGAAGGTCTCGGCGTGTTCCCACTGGGCCCAGTGGCCGCAGTTGTTGAACACGTGCAGTTCGGAATTGGCGATACCGGCGATCAGGCGCAGGCCGACGTCCATCGGCACGAAACGGTCGTTGCGGCCCCAGACCACCAGGGTCTTGGCCTTGATCTCGCCCAGGCGTGCAGCGAAGTCGGGGAACTGCTTGGGGTTGGCGGCCAGGCTGGCGACGAAGTTGTCGAGGTGGTCGCGGCGACTGAGCATGTTGTCCAGGCGGGTCTGGAACAGCGCCTCGGTGAGGTCGCTGGGGTCGTAGACGAAGACGTTCATCATCTTCTTCAGATTGTCGATGGTGGGCTCGCGGTACAGGGCGTTGATCAGCTTGATGCCCTCGGTGGGCATCGGCACGAACGGGCTCACGCCACCGGTGCCGCCGCCCATCAGCACCAGTTTGCCGACGCGCTCGGGGTAGCTCAGGGCAAAGGCCACTGCGCTGTGGCCGCCCATGGAGTTGCCGAGGATGTGCACGCGTTCGAGGCCCAGCACACCGAGCAGGCCCTTGAGGGCGGTGGCGTTAAGGTCCGAGCGAGAGCCACGGCAGACGATCGGGTCGCTCTTGCTCCAGCCTGGGCAGTCCATCAAGACCACGCGGTAACCGGCGGCCAGCAGTGGTTCGATATTGCGGTTGAAGTTGGCCCAGCCACTGGCCCCCGGGCCGGAGCCATGGAGCATGACCACGGTCTCGGCACCTTCGCCAAGGTCGTTGTAGTGCACCTGCAGATCGAGCTCGCCTTCGCGGACACGGGCAAATCGGCTGCTGGCGGCTTCGCTGATGGAAATGCTGGTCATGATGGAAGTCCTCCGGTCATCAAATAAGGGAATGGGCGCTGAGCGAGCCAAAACCTGCGATCCACTCGGGGATCGGCCGGTAATAGCGCTCGCTGGTCTGGTAGTCGCCGTAGGCAGCGAGCGCGGCGAAGGCCGCTACCCAGGTCTTGACCTCGTGGGTCGATTTGCCGGCCAGGGCCGACAGGTCGGCGTTGGCCATGACGTCGAGCTCTTCGAAACGGCGCTGTTCGAGCAGGTCGAGGAAGTGGTTGTCCCAGGCCGGGTTGAGCGGGTGCAGGCTGTGCTGGTCACGCACGAAACCTTCGGCGGCGCTGATCACCCGTTGCTGACGGGCCTGGCGCTCGTTGGTCGGTAAGTCACGGCCGCTGCCCATCAGGCGATCGGCCATGCGCGCATCGACATGGGCCAGCTCTGGCACCGGCGGCTGGTGCGACAGGCCGCCAGAACCGAGAAACAACACGCGTTTGCCGGTGCTGCGGGCGAAGCGACCAACGGCCTCACCGAGCAGCCGGGCGCGGGCGAAGCCGGGCAGCGGTACCGCGACGCTGTTGATGAACACCGGAATCACCGGCTTGTGCGCCAGGCCGCCAAGCAGGTACTCCAGCGGCTGGGCAAAGCCGTGGTCGACCTGCATGCGGTACGACACTGCAGCGTCCACACCCGCCTCGAGCACCGCGCCGGCACAGGCCTCGGCCAGCTCGCGGGGCACGTCGAGCGGGCCGGCGGCGCTCTGGAAATCGCCGATGGCGGTGGCGCCCATGCCGATGCAAAAAGCCGGCATGACGTCATAGAAGAAGCCGTTGTAATGGTCCGGGGCAAACAGCACCACCAGCTCGGGGTCGAATGCAGCGATGCGCGCGCGAGCCGCGCCGATCACTTCGTCGACCTCGGCCAGTACCGCTTGCGGCGGATCGACGTAACCTACCAACGGGGTATGGGACAGGCAGTGCAGATAGGCGCTCATCTCACGCCACCTTCGATGCCAGGGGCACCTGTGCGCCTGACAGTGGCTGGGCAGCCAAGGCGCGCAGCAAGGTATCGCTGGCCTGACCGATGGTTTGCGGGATGGCCACCGCGCCGACGAAGCGGTCCGGACGCAGCAGCGCAATGGATACCGGGTAGCGACCGAACCACTCCTTCAGACGACCCGTGCAGTCGCCCACGCGAATCACCCCATCCGGCACCTCGCGACCGGCCTTGAGTTGCACGTCCGGCACCACCTGGATGAAGCAGGCCCCCAGCGCACGCCAGGCTTGCTCCTGGGCGGCACTCAGCCCCCAGAGCGGATCGTTGCCCCAGGCGATGAAGGCGAACTGGCTGCCGATGACGTCATCGAGCAGGCGGATTTCACCCGATTCGGTGAGTACCTTGGGCTGGATGAACATGCGCCCGACCGCTGTGGTCTTGCTGTCCGCGGCGGCGACCAGCGCCCCCTTGGTGTACTGGGGCATGGGTTTGAAACGCATTTCCAGGAAGTAGCGCTTGACCGCCGGCAGGTAGTTCAGTGCCCAGGAAATGCCATCGCGCAGCGCGCCCTGCCAGCGTTTGGGCGGCGCCAATACATGGCCGGCCAGCACCGACAGGTCGATCATCGCCTTGGCGTGGTCGCGGCGCTCCTGCTCATAGGTATCGAGCAGCGCTTCGCCGGCCAGGCCCTTGACCACCAGGGCCAGCTTCCAGCCCAGGTTGCTGGCGTCACGCATACCGCTGTTGTAACCCTGGCCCTGCCAGACCGGCATGATGTGCGCTGCATCGCCGGCCAGCAGCACCCGCTTGACCCGGAAGCGGCCGGCCAGACGGGCATTGTGGGTGTACACGCGCCTGCGGATCAGCTCGACCCGGTCGGGGTCGGGCAGCACCTTGGTCAGCAGCTTGCGCAGGTTCTCCGGCTTGCCCAGCTCCTGCTCGGTCTCACCCGGCATCACCATGAACTCGAAGCGTCGTACGCCATGGGGCAGCGCCGCCGATACGTAGGGGCGCACCGGGTCGCAGCACAGGTACACGTTGGGAGTGCCCAGCGGGTCGTTGGCGATGTCGATGACAATCCACTGGTTGGGGGCGGTCTTGCCCTCGAAAGAAATGTCCAAGGTACGACGGATCAGGCTGTTGCCACCGTCGCAAGCCACCAGGTAGCGCGCCCGCACGGTTTCCTGACGACCGTCCGGAGCCGTCATCTGCAGGCTCACGCCCTCGTCGTCCTGCTGGAACTGCACCACGTCTCGGGAGAACAGCGTGCGGACATGGGCGAAGCGTTCCAGGCCTCGGTGCAGCACGGCATCGACCTGCGGTTGGATGAACGCATTGCGGCGCGACCAACCGAACTCGTCAGTGGTCGGCTGGATATCGGCGAAGCAGCGACCCTTGGGCGTGAGAAAGCGCATGGCGTGCCACGGCGTGGTGTGCGGCAACACCTGCTCGACCAGACCGATGGCCTGCATGGTGCGCAACGACTCGTCATCGATGCCGATGGCGCGTGGGTAGTCGATCAGCTGGTCGAGCTTCTCGATCTGCAGCACCTTTACGCCAGCCTGGCCGAGATAGTTGGCGATGGCCAACCCCACGGGGCCGGCACCGATGATCACCACGTCTGCGGTGTAGTCGGCCTGGATGTGATCTGGATGCGGCTTGTTCATTGTTGTGATCCTCGACACTGCCCTCGGCGGCCCGGAAGGTTTCCAGGCAAGCCGCGACCGTCCTCGCGCAGGCAGGCGCAAGGGGGATGAACGGGCGTTTTGACTGGTACGGGTCTAGCGGAATGTCGCTACGCTTCGCGGGGCAAAGACGCGGGCGATGGATGCAGGTAGGGATGTCGCGTGCAGGCAGGCATGGCGCATGGTGTATTCCCCTGTCAGGGCGTTTGTAGTTGTTGTGGCGAGTATAGGAATGGCGCCAATTGCCCTACAATGAAAAACAGCGTCAGCGTGCACTTAGTGCACATCATTGTTTTTTAAGGTTTTTTAGTGAACAAAGATCGAGACTCCGACTACAAGACCGTGCGCGGCCTGAGCCGTGGCCTGACCCTGCTCAACACCTTGAACCGGCTGGACGGGGGTGCCAGCCCAACGCGCCTGGCCGAGCTCACCGGCTTGCACCGCACGACCGTCCGGCGCCTGCTCGAGACCTTGCAGGACGAGGGCTACGTGCGCCGCAGCGAATCCGACGACAGCTTTCGCCTGGCACTGAAGGTGCGTGAACTGAGCGAGGGCTTTCGCGATGAACAGTGGATTTCCGCCATCGCCGCCCCCTTGCTGGGCGACCTCTTGCAGCAGGTGGTCTGGCCCACCGACATCTGCACCCTGGAAGTCGACGAGATGGTGGTCCGCGAAACCACCCACCGCTTCAGCCGCCTGTCCTTCCACCGCTCGATGGTCGGCCGCCGTCTGCCGGTGCTGCAGACCGCCACCGGGATGGCCTACCTGGCGTTTTGCGGCGAGGCCGAGCGCGAGCAGATCCTCACGCTACTGGCGACCCGCGAGGAGCCTGAATACCACCTGGCGCGTGACCGTCTGGCCCTCGACAACCTCCTGCGCAAAGCCCGCCACCGCGGTTATGGCGAGAACTACATGGGCTGGAACCGCGAGGCCAGCATCGCGTCCATCGCCGTGCCCCTGTACGACCATGATCAGCAGCGCCTGCTGGGGTGCGTCAGCTTGATCTACATCGCCAAGGCAATGACCATCGAACAGGCTGCCGAGCGCTACCTGCCGGCCCTGCAGGCATTTGCCCTACAGGTTCGGCAAAACCTGGGCGCCGATCATTCGCCGCCGCCGGGGATATCGTGACAGAATGCCCGGCATCGGCTGGCGCAATCGCCTGGCCCACTCCATTTTCAGCGAATACCGAAGCTCCATGCGAAAACTCCTGGCAAGCGCCCTGGCGCTGGTGATGATCGCCGCCGCGTGCGGCTACGGCTTCTGGACCCAGCAGCGCCCGGAAGGCCACTACCTATCCGACCTGCGCATCGCCGTGGCGCTCAATCATGGCGTACCGGGCGAGCGCGGCAACCTGCTGGGGGTTGAGCCCCTGCTCTACCCCAGCGACTACCAGAACCTGCAACGCCTGCACCGCAAGCTCGCTGCCTACCTTGAACAGGCGCGCGCGCAAGGACTGGTGGGACCGCGCACGGTGGTGGTACTGCCAGAACACATCGGCACCTGGTTATGGGCCAGGGGCGAGAAGAAAGAGCTGTACCAGGCCACCCAGAGTCGCGAGGCGCTGCAATGGCTGGAGCTGAGCAACCCGCTGCGCTATGGCTTGGCGATGCTCGGCGCCAGTGGTGACGATCGCCGCGCCGATGCCCACTTGCGCATGAAGGCGCAACAGATGGCCAGCGACTACCAGCAGTTGTTCGGCGGCCTGGCCAGAGAGTTCGGCGTGACCCTCGTAGCGGGCTCCATCGTCCTGCCTGCGCCATATGTCGAAGAGGGCGTGCTGCACGCCGGCAGCGGCCCGCTGTTCAACAGCAGCCTGGTCTTCGCCGGCGACGGCTCGTTGCTCGGCCAGCCTCAGCACCAGCAGTTTCCGGAAAGCGAAACGCGCCGCTACATCCATGCCGGCCACCAGCACCCCTTGCAAGTCATCGATACACCGGCCGGGCGCTTGGGCGTGCTGGTCGGCAGCGACAGCTGGTACCCGCAGAACCAGCAGCAACTGGCCAAGCAATCCGTGCAGTTGATCGCCAACCCGGTGTTTCTCAGCGGCAAGGACAGCTGGCAGGCGCCCTGGCGCGGCAACCGTCACCAGGAGGCCGCTGCGCGCCTGGACGTACAACGCGGCGAGGTCAGCGAGCGCACCGCCTGGGAGCGATTGACCCAGCCGGCTTCGGCCGAGGTGATCAGCATGAGCGTGTTCATGCGCGGACAATTCTGGGAACAGGGCAGCGACGGCCAGGGCTTCGCCTATCAGGACGGCGAGCTGCTCGCGGGGCCACCCAGCCAGGGTGCGCGTCTGCTCAACCTGTGGCTGTAGTGCGATGTTACGTCCCCGCGTACGCCTGGGTGACCTTTCGGTAGGCTTCGTCCAACCGCTGGCCGCTGCCTTGACCGAGCTGGGTCACGACCCGCTGCCGCTTCTGCACCGCTACGGTCTGGACGAGGCGCGTCTGGCCGAAGCCGGGGCACGCTTGTCGATACCCCGTTACATGCACCTGGGGCATGCGGCCCAGGCGCTGGCCGGCGAACCGGCCCTGGGCCTGCGCATGGGCCACCTCAGCCGCCTGCCCCATGCCGGCCTGGCCGGGGTCGCAGCAGCGCAGGCCCCCACGGTGGGCGCCGCGGCGCACGCCCTGTTGCGTTTCGAACCCCTGTATGCGGCCAACTACCGGGGGCAGTCGAGCTACCATGAAGACGCCCATGGCGCGTGGTTGCGTTTCTATTCGATCAGTCCGTACAACGCCTACAACCGTTTCGTGGTCGAGTCACTGCTGGCGGGCTGGTTGGCCCAGCTGTCCGATCTGGTGGGACGCCCCTTGCAGGCTGAACGACTGGAGATCGAATTCGATGCGCCAAGCTATGCGGCACGTTACCAAGCCCTGTGCACCAGCACCGTGCAGTTCTCCGCCGAGGGCAACCAGCTGCGCTTGGGGCGGACGACCCTGGACATCGTCAACCCACACCACTGCCCCAGCACCTGGCAGCACTTGTTGCAGCTGTGCGAAGCCGAGATGGTGCAGCGTACGCGGGTGCGTAGCCTGGGTGAACGGATCACCCACCTGCTCGGCCCGTTGCTCAATGGCGGACGAGAACCTGACCTGGAAGATGTGGCGCGCCACCTGCAGCTCCCGACGTGGACGCTGCGGCGCAGACTGGCCGAGGAAGGCACCGGTTTTCGCGAACTGCTGAACGACACCCGCCGCGACCTGGCCGAGACCTATATCCGCGACACGGCATTGGCCTTCGGCGAGATTGCGTACTTGTTGGGATTTGCGTCGGCTGAGGCCTTCCAGCGCGCATTCAAGCGCTGGACCGGCCTGACGCCCGGGGATTACCGTCGCAACCAGCGACGGCTAGGTTAAAGCTCGGTGGCGTCGTCTGCCGGTTCCGGGCTATCGAGCTCGTAGGCGCGGTCTTCGAGCAGTTCTTCCTGATAGTCATCCATGGTCCTGCGTCCTCTTCTCTCATGTGTCTTCGTGGGTCATCTTCCCAACCTACGGTGGCTGGATGAAGGAATGATGACGAGCTTATGAGTGATAAACGTAGCAGGTGTTCAGGAAGTTATCGCCGGCTATCTGTTACAGGTCGTGTGCCGCTCCCATCACGGCGTTGAAGGCGCGCTCTCGACCGCTTCGCTGGTCTGGCTGGGCTCACTGGACTGAACCTCCTGCGACTGCACCTCAATGGGCGCAGGCTCGGCAGGAGGAGCGATGGGCTGCGACCCCTGGCTGTCGTCGACCACCGGTGCGCTAGCGGCTTCGCTGGCGGCGGCTACTGCGGCAGGAGGGGTTGCGGACGCTGCGGGTGCCGTCTCGGCTGCAGGCGAAGGCGCAGGCTCAGTGGCAACCGCGGGCGCTGCTGCCGGGGCGGGCTCAGGGGCCGGCACCGCTGGCGCAGCCAGGGCCTGTTCCGGCAAGCCAAGGGCAGGCGCGGCCGGCTCGGCTTTCGGTGCTTCCGTCTTGGCTTTCTTGACCTTCTTCGGCTTGGGCAGATAGCTCTCGACCAAGGCGAAATAACGGTCGTAGAACTGCGCCGCAGTCACCGTCTCGCTGGCCACCTTGACCATGGAGTCGTCACTGGAGCCGATCGGCATCGACACCGACCCGAGCACCCCCACCCCAAGGCTGGCGGAAGTGTTGGATTTCTTCAGGCTGTAGCGGTCCTGCAGGGCGTTGGCGAACATGGTGGAACGCTGGTCGTCGCTGACATCCGGTGCACAGGTGACGTTGAAGCTGATCTGCAGGTGGTTCTCGCTGTTCTGCTGGAAGCTCTTGTTGCCGGCAACCTGATTGGGGCCACTGTTGGTGATGATGTAGCCCTGGCTGAGCAAGGCACGGCGTGCCGCCTCGCACGAACCGGCATCGCTGACCGGGAAGCTGCGCGAGAAGGTGCCCGAATCATCGAAGTTCTCGTGCTCGTAGATTGCGGCTTTTTTCGAGGAGCAACCGGTCACGCCCGCCAGCACCAGGGCCAGCCCGAGCGCACCAAAGACGGATGATCTGGTCATTGCGAATTCCGGGTAAGTCGAAGGGTGCCTATTGTGCAACAGCGCAGGCAGCACGGGAACCGTCGTTAGATTAAGAGTGTGTCAGCATCTTGTAAAAGTCAGTGCTGACCGGGCGCAGAAACGAAAAAAGCGACCCGGAGGTCGCTTTGTTCGTAGCTTCGAGGTGTTCAGGGCCTCGAGGCGAATATGGCGCAGCGGACGGGACTCGAACCCGCGACCCCCGGCGTGACAGGCCGGTATTCTAACCGACTGAACTACCGCTGCGTATCGCTTGGGCTTACGCCCGGTTGAAACCTGGACCTGCTCCGCCGAATAGAGGCGGGAGGCACGAAAAGAACGGACATCATTCGCTCTTTCCGTTGCTTCGAGATGTTCATGGGACCTCGAGGCGAAGATGGCGCAGCGGACGGGACTCGAACCCGCGACCCCCGGCGTGACAGGCCGGTATTCTAACCGACTGAACTACCGCTGC
>NZ_SMTE01000079.1 GCF_004357765.1 Pseudomonas putida
TAGAGTGTTTTGAATTTTTTTTGTTGATATAGAGGTGTGTTTTTTTGGAATTGTTATATAATTAGTATAGTTTTTGATTGTTATAGAATTTGATGTGAAAGATATTTTTATGAAAATATATTTATTTTTAATTAGTTATATATTTTATTTATTTTAATTTTTATTTTTTATTATTTTAAGTAAAATATTGAATATTATAATATTTTTTTTAAAATTTTTTAAATATAGATATTGTTTATTGTAATAAAAAATATTAAATTAGTTAAAAAAATGAATTAATGTTTTTGAAAAAAAAAATATTGTATAAAGATAAAGATTTAGAATAATTAATAATAGATTATTTTATTTTAATTAATTTTATGTTTATTTTTTATTAATTGAATTTTTTTTTTATAAAAAAGATAAAATAAAAATTGATGAATAAGAAATAAAATTTATTAGAATTATAATTTTTTTGTTTATTGTATGGAATATATATATTAATATTTATGGATTATATTTTTTATTTTATTTTTAGTTTTTATGTTAATAGGAGTGGGATTTTTATTTTTTTTGATAGTAATTAAATATTTTTGTTGTATGTGGGTTTTTTTTAGTATTTTATTGTTAATTATAGTTATGATGTTTTTGTTTGATTTGTTTATTTATTAAATTAATAATAGTTTTTTTTATTAATATGTATGGTCTTGGACTATAAATAATGATTTTCTTTTAGAGTTTGGGTATTTGATTGATTTATTTA
>NZ_SMTE01000080.1 GCF_004357765.1 Pseudomonas putida
GATATTTATTTATATATATAGATAATTTATTTAATTTAATTGATAAAATAATATGTATTAATATTTATATGTTTAATGAATAATTGAATAGTGGGATTTTTTGAGATTTTATAGAATTTATTTTAAATTTTTATATTTTGTTTTGATATAGAATGGAATATGTATTTTTATAAATAAATTATTTTTTTTTTATATATATAATTAAAGAATTTTGTTTTGTTTTATTATTTGTTATTTTATAATATTTTAATGAATTTTTATTTTTTTTTTTATTATTAGTTATTAGAATATTTTTTATTATTAGAAAGAATAAATAGAATTGGTAAAAATAAAAAAAAAATTTAATAAAATTAAAATTATTGTGGGTGAATATTTATTTTTTTATTATTAATTAAATTTAGATGTAATGTAGGGTATAATTTTTAAAAAAAGGATTGTTTTTTGGTTTTTTTTGTTATTTTATTTAATGAATTATTAAGATTTGTTTTTAATAAAATTTTAAGTATTTGTAGGTTTTGTTGTTTTTATTATTTTTTGATTAATGGTTAGGTTTGAATTTGATAATGGAGTTTTTTTTATATTTTAAAATTAATAATTTTTTTTTTTTTTGAATATTGATTTGTTTTTTTGTGAATTAATATTTTTAGTTTTTATTGATTTAGAGTTTTTAATTTGTTTATGTTATAAATTAATTTATATATAAATAGATATGAATTGATTTAGATTGATGTTTTATTATATT
>NZ_SMTE01000081.1 GCF_004357765.1 Pseudomonas putida
GACTATGGCCAAAGCAGCGGCCGCGCCTTGTAGATCCAACACATCCAAGCTCACCCCCAATGGCGTCCATCGCGGCGTCATTGCTCTCCGCGTTGTCCAAGGTAAAGTATCCAATCTTATCCTGAATCCCATAGGCAGCAAGGGTGTCTAGGATTTCCGCAGCAATATCGTGCCCAAAGTGGCGAGTTCGCAATTCGGGAACACCAAGCACCAGCTTGCACGGCTTGCTGTTCCCATCCCGAAAGAAGCACGTTACACCGTAGAGGCTATGCCTGTTCCCCGACCTCCATCCGTCAAAAGAGATGTGAATCAACCCGGGCGACTTTTGCAACACCGCGGCCACCTTGTCCTTGTGTGCTTCGTAGGATGCAAGAACCTTATGTCGAATAGTCGTTCGGCTAATGTTGGCGTCGGTGATCTTAACGAGAGGGTTGAGGTATTCGAATATTGTACGCAGCCTCCCCTGTTCGCACACACGAAAGGAGTGGTTCTCTTCGACGATCCATTCCAGCACCAGACGCTGGAAGTGTTTCCGATCGAACCCCTGAACAAGATGGTTTGCAATATCTTGCTCTCGTGGAAGCCGCGTATCGAGTTTCATCACGTCAACAATGGATCTTTGGTCTTTGGCCTTCACCTTTTCTGCTCTCTTCTGAGCTGACGATTTTGTTCCGTCGTCGGGGGCACATATGCCATGATCTCTGAATAAATGAGCATTCGCGTTCTGGATGCC
>NZ_SMTE01000082.1 GCF_004357765.1 Pseudomonas putida
ATCTATTAGATAATGGATGTTTTTATTTTTTTTTTTTTTTTTTTTATTTTTTAACTTTATTAATTAAAAAAGGTTAAAGAATAAAAGAATTTTATATTTTATATATAGGAATTTTATATTTTATATATAGAAAAGATATAGAAAATTTATAGAAAATAAATAAAATTTAATTTGTTATAAATATTTAAAATAAATATTTAAAATTAAATTAAGAAATTAAAAAAAAGAATTGATAAATTTATTTAAAATTTTAGATTTATTTTATAAGAAAAAAGATAGATTTAAATAGAATAAATAGAGAATATAAGTGGGTAGTGGGAATTGAATTTGTATTGTTAGTTTGGAAGGTTAGGGGTTATAGTTGATGTTGATTTATTATTTTGATTTTAATTTAATGTTTTTAATTTAAAATTGAATGTGAAATTTTTGTTTTATTTGGTTTTTTTATAGAAAAAATTAAGAGATGGAAAATTAAAAAATTGATTTATAACATTTATGTTAGTTTTTTTGTTTTGTATGAATAAGTTTAAAATATTTTGTTTTTTAGATGATTTTTTTAGAAGAGTAGTATTATAATAATTTATGTTTTTTTTTTAGTTATTTTGTTTTTTATTTTTATTTAATAGAATTTTTAGGAAAAGTATAAAATTTTTGTTGAGTTAAAAAAGTGTAGATGTTTTTAGTAAATTAAAAGAATTGTTTAATAGTTATTTTAATTTAAT
>NZ_SMTE01000083.1 GCF_004357765.1 Pseudomonas putida
TCACCACAAATTAAATTATAATCAAATTGCTTTAAACCATTTACCAATATCAATAATTAATAATTATACAATTAAAACAATTCAAATAAAATTCAATTAATTATTTATAAAATTATAAAATTCTTCTAAAAACTAAAATAATAAAATACTTATATAAAATATAAAAAAAATAAAATACAAATATATATATATTCATTTATTTTAAAATTCTTCTTTCACTAAAAAAAAAAAATAAAATAACATTGATCCTATAACAACTATACCTATAACAACTCACACCTCTTATGTTAAAAATTAATAAAATTCAATACAAAAATAATTTTAATATTTAATAAATTTTTTTCCTAATCATATCAATAAAATCATAAAATTTCAATTTATTTATCTCTTATTTTACATAAAATAGATTTACCCAAACCACTACATAATTTTCTTTTAATCTTTCTTAAATCAAATCTTATATTAAAAAATCTAAAAATAATATTATTTACAAATCCCATTTTTTCTACTTTTTCATTAAACCTAATTCTTATTTATATATCTTTATTCTATATTTTATCAAACTCCCATTTTATAACTACATCACAACTACTTATTTATATAAACACTATAAATATTTTAATAATATTTACTATAATATTTATAAATAATTCAAAATATTACCAAAATTTTCATCTTTAAACTATTAAAAATAGAATTACTTTAATAATTTATAC
>NZ_SMTE01000084.1 GCF_004357765.1 Pseudomonas putida
CCGGTGTGAACCGACTTACTGAGCCTTGCGGGTGCCGACCACTTCGACGTCCACGCGGCGGTTCGGTTGCTGGCAGGCGATTTGTGCCTTGCGAGCGCCCTTGCACGACTTCGGATCAACCTTCAGCTGGCGCTTGCCCTTGCCTTCCGTGTAGACACGGTTGGCTTCGATGCCCTTGCTGACCAGGTAGCCCTTGACGGCTTCAGCACGACGGACCGACAGGCGGTCGTTGTACTTGTCCGAACCGAACGAGTCGGTGTGGCCAACGGCGATCACGACTTCCAGGTTGATGCCATTCAGCTTCGAGACCAGGTCGTCCAGCTTGGCCTTGCCTTCCGGCTTCAGCACAGCCTTGTCGAAATCGAACAGGGTGTCAGCAGCGAACGTAACCTTTTCGCTCGACACAACCGGAGCAGCCGGAGCAGCCGGAGCAGCGGTCGGAGCAGCAGCCGGGGCCAGAGCGCCGTCGCACTGAGCGTTGGCGGTTGCCGGCGTCCAGAAGCCGTTGCGCCAGCACAGTTCGTTCGTGCCGTTCTTCCAGACCCACTCGCTCGTGCCGTTACCCCAGTTGTCGTTGACGGCCTTCTTTTCGTAGGGCACCGACTGAGCGTAAGCGGACGCAGCCATGGCTACCGCAGCTGCAGCGAACGCGAGCTTGGCAAATTTTTTCATATTTCTCCTCTCAGGATGAGATCACCGCAGAAGACTGCGAGC
>NZ_SMTE01000085.1 GCF_004357765.1 Pseudomonas putida
ATCAAAAATTAATCACACACTTATTCACAACCAAAACTCATTCACAATTTCACATCTCATAATATCACAATCCACCATCACATACCTTCACGTATCTCACAATTCAACACCTGTTCTACTTTACACTTTTACTCAATCTCAATAACAATATTATAATCTCAAAACAACATATTATTCCACAATTCATCACATATTTAATTTATCACTTATACACAATTTCAATCACAATTTCATAATCCCAATATAACTATTTATCATACTAATCTAATAACTCTTATCCAAAACAAATAAATTATACAAAAATATTTCTCAATCCACGGAAAATAAAAACCCTCGAACAATTTCACATAATCATACAAAAAAAATTTCAATACAATAAACATTCCAAATTAAATCCTAATTTAATCCCCTAAAAATTCCTACACATATTCATTTTAACCCCAATTTGATCTTCTAAAAATCCCTACACATATATTTATTTTATTTACCTTTAAACTATTATTTTAATTAATAAATCTATTTTTTCTAATTTATTTAATTATAAAAATCTCACCAATTTTTTTAAAACTTTATTTATTTTTAAATAATTTTTTTTAATTTAATATTTTAAAAAATAAGAGGTATTTATTTTTTTTATTATTACATATTTGATTTGAAAGAATTTTTCTAAAAATTAAATAATTATTAAATGAAAGATTTTTAAATATC
>NZ_SMTE01000086.1 GCF_004357765.1 Pseudomonas putida
AATATTAAATAACCATACAAACATTTTCTACATATTAATACATACAACTTTTCCATCCCTACAATTCATTTTTTTCCTCTACTATAAATAAAATATTTTCTTTAATAAATTTTTTTCTACATTTACAAATTTATTTTTTTTTCATCAAAAAAAAACGAAATACAAAATCTACCAAATCTTTTAAATCCAAATCCTTAATTAATAAACAATCCAATAACCAACTTTCTTTTTTATTTTTTAAATCACTTTAATTAAAAATACTACAATAATTCCATTATTTTTTATATCATTTTATTATTCAACAATCCAAAAATTTCTTTTTTTTTCATATATTATATTTTCTTCTAATTAAAATAAAAATTATTAAAAATTTTCTAATATAAAAAAAAAAACAAAAAATATCACTACCATATAAACAAATAATTTTAAAATAAACATTATAAAATCTCCAAAATAATTAAAAAACAACAAAAAAAAAAATAAATTCTCTTATATTACAACAAATTTTATTTCTTTTAATACTAAATTTCTAAAAAATTAAATTTTTATAAAAAAATATATAAAATAAATTTCAAAAATAAATTTATAATAAAAATCAAATCTTTTATTACAAATTATCAATAATTACTTTTACCAAAAATATTCTTTCATATCTATAATCTAAATATTCTATTAATAATAAATTCAAAGCAAATAATAAAATTAAA
>NZ_SMTE01000087.1 GCF_004357765.1 Pseudomonas putida
GTTAGTCTTAACTTTAAATAGTTTACTTAGGTTAACTATAATTAGAACTAGTTTATCTAGTATTCTATCTTTTAATATTTAGAAGGCTTTAGCTTCCTTATTAGTCTACTAGAAGATATAATCCTTCTTTATAAGGTTAGTTAAAGGAATTATAATCTCTCTAAATTTATATATAAAGTATTAGTAGAAATTTATAAATCTAAGGAATCCTCTAACTTCTCTAATATTAGTTAGTACTAGCTAATTCTATATATCTTTAATTTTTAATAGACTTATCCTAATATATCCTAAGGTAATTTTATAACCTAAGAATTTAACTTTCTACTAGTAAAACTTACTTTTTATTAGTTTAACTAGTAAGTTATTATCTTAAAGTACTTAGAGTACTTTATATATATATTTCTTATACTTTTTAAGTATATTAAAATAAATAAAGATATTATTAAGATAAATAATAATAAACTTATTAAGTTATTTTTATAAGATATTATTAATTATAGTCTAAAAAGTAACTAGTATATTTATAAGACTAAAGGGTATTATTAAATACTTAAAGTATCTTCTTAAGGTTTAAAAGATAGTTTTTTACTTATAACTATTCTTTATATAGATAAGGTTATAAGCCCCTTTTAGGTTAAAGGTAATAAACTATCTAGATTATTTAACTTTATTTTATATTTCTAATATAAGTAATAATAGGTA
>NZ_SMTE01000088.1 GCF_004357765.1 Pseudomonas putida
GGGTGTTTGTTTTTTTGGTTAGTTAAATATGGATTAATTTATAGATTATTGGGTTTTGATTATTAAGGAATTGAGATTTTATAAATAAACTTTGAGGATTGGTATTTTATTGTTGTTATTTTATATGTATATGGTTATAATTATTTATGTTTTTAATGTGTTTATGATGTAGTATTAGGAGGATTATTAGTTAGTGTATATTATTTTATGAGATTAGAGTATGGTATAGATTAATTTGAAGAGGTTTGTATAAAAATATTTGTTGTAAGAAAAAATTTTAGAATTTTTTTTATTTTTTGGGTTTGGAAAGGTGTGGATTTTCAAGAAAAGGAATTTTATGATATGTTGGGAATTTTTTATGATAATTATTTGTGTTTGAGATGTATTTTAATGTTTGAAAGTTGGATAGGATGGCTTTTGTGTAAAGATTATATTGTTTTAAATTTTTATGAAATATAAGATGTTTATTAAATGATAAAAATAAGAAATTAATTTAAATTTTTATAATTTTTGATATTTAAAGAATATTAGTATATTTTTTTATAGATTAGATAAAGTAATTGATATTAAATTAGTTAGAATAATGGAAGTATTATTTATATTTTATTATGTATGTGAGAAATTATAAAATTTATAAATAATATAGGGATTAAAATGGGATAGGGGTTTTTTAAGATTTTAAAATAGGAATAATATTTA
>NZ_SMTE01000009.1 GCF_004357765.1 Pseudomonas putida
TGATCAGCTCGAGAATCAATTTGAAGGGCGTGCTCACCGCCTCCGTGAGTGAGAACGACACCACTTCGAATTGCGTTGTGCCGACCAGGGGATGGAAGGTGAAACGCAGATCGGATTGGCTAGGCATGGCAATTCCTTGTACGCCGTTTGGGGGAGCGAAGACCGGACAGGGCACGCCTGTCCGGTGTATTCGAGGCAGGTCAAACGATCGGCTTGCGCCAGTCGTCAGCGCCTTCGGTACCTGCGGTCACGTGGCTCCAGGCAATCTTGCGGTATGCCATCGATACCTCGATCAATTGGGTGAAGTCCGCGTTCTCGCTCCTCTGGGCGTGGGGTAAGACGGTGCTGATCTCGACGATGGTCGCGTCTTCTAACTTGGTGGTGAAGAAGTGTTCTTGCTTGCCCTCAACGGAAGTGCGGTACCAGTTGATCTCGACGGTTGGAAGCATCTCGCCGCTCGCCAGCGCCTGGTACATCAACGGTGTGGCCTTATTCAACGAACTTGTGAAGGTGAACGGCTTGTGTACCCGCTGCCCCGAAGGCTGTCCGCTTTGTGGATCCGTGGGTACGCTTATCAGGTGCTTGATTTCTTGAACCAGAATCTCGTCCTCATGGCCTTCTACGAATACGTTGCCGACCGAATCGGAAGTGAATGCACCGGCCGTGATATTGCCTTGGGTTTGTCCTTCGATCTTGATGTAAGCGGGTGTTGGCATCGCAGTTTCTCCTGCATCCATGTGGATAAAACACGCACACCAAAAGGTGGCGTGGCCATCGAAGACGATGGGCTTGTCGGCGCGGCAAAGGCCCCGCCAATTCGTTGAAATGAGCGACTCGGCCGGCTAGCGGCTATTGCTGAAGAATGCTGTTGAGTGACTGCAGCACTTCGGTGGTGATCAGGTGTAAGCGATAGTGGTAAAGCCCGTATGCCACCGTCATGGCCATGGCGGAAATGACCAAGGGGCTCCACCACGGCCATCCCCGGCTCATGCGAAAATGACGCGGCGCGACATTGACGAGCGGATCGTGGGAACGCGCCTGGACTGGGCCGCGCACTTCACGGATGACGGCATAGACCTTTCTGATCAGACTGTTCAGTGCTTCGTCGCCTTTCGGGGCAATACCGTATTTACCCTTCAGGCCAAGGCAAAGGCACATGTAGATGAACTCGATCACGTCCAGGTAGCGCTTGGGTTCCTGCATCAACCGCGAGAGCACGGTGAAGATCTTTTCGCCGCCCGAAGTTTCATGATGGAAGATGCTCAACAGCGGTTCGTGGCTCCAGCAGGAGGGCGTCCCCCAAGGTCGGGTCATGACTGCCTCATCCAGGTACAGGCACAGCGCGTAGGAGTACGCCAGCAAGTGGGCAGGTTCATAGGCGTGCTGGCGCATCTCCTCGATGATGTGGCTGACTTCATAACGAACCTGTTTGTGCACCTCTGCGATGTGAGGCAGATCATCCAGGGTCCGTAATCGCATCACTAGGCCGAACAGTGGCATGGCGGCGTCTATCATCTGATTGGCATAGCCGCCCCGCAGGGCAAACTCAGGGTCGGCAGGATAGGCGCCTTCGAGCAGTTTGTTTGGCTGTTCCTCCACGCTGACTGTCGTCCATGCGCTGGTTTTACGTTCGGATTCTGTTGTTCTTTCAGCCTTTTTGTCGTCATCGGCTTTGTACAGATGAACTTCCATCTCATTCACTCCTGATCGCCCAGAACTGCAACTGCAAGCCGGGTATCTCGCCGGAAATCTGTATCCCGAAACCATTGCTGTCCTTCATGGAATCCCAGGATGGCCCGCGCTGTTCAAGTTCGAAGTAGCAGAAGCCAGCGTGGTAGGGCAGATCGCGCGGTGCCACGGGCAACGGCAGCAGGGTGATGCCGTCCAACAGGTACGGCACTCGTTCGCTGGTGGCCGCCAGCGATGTGACCTTGGTGCGTTGTAGAAACTGCTGTCGCAGATCTTCGGCTGGCAGGTTGGCATGTACGGCGAGAATGAACACGGCCGTGTCGATCAACCGGCGATCCTCCAAGGTACTGTTGAGTACACCGTGTTGGTGGGATATCAACGGAAGCGAAATCGCACGTGGCTGAAGCACGGTGCTAAGCGTCCGGCGCAGCGTGTCTTCCAATGGCTTGAAAGAGCTATGCAGGGCCGTGTGCCGATATGCCGGATAGTCCTCGGGCGTCCTGCTCTCATCGGTGAACGTCACCAATTCGCCGCAAGCCTGGCTCATGCAGAGATAGAGTTGTTCCGGGTGGGTCTGCCGCTGGCGCGCCAAGTGCTGGAAGTGTGGCCACCAGCGGTTCATGGCTTGCAGCAAGTTGAAGTCACGGATATCCGCGATACCGGACTGGCCCGACGAGCCGATGCGAGCCGCCAAGTTTCGGGCGCGCTCTCGCAAGGTGTGGGTGATTTCGTCGAGAAAGCGCTTGAGGCCAGGCACGGCCTGTACCGAGAGACTGGTGGGATAGAAATTCTCGTCCAGTCGCAGACCTCCATCAGGTCGGTGTTCGAGAACTTTGGCCAAAGCGAGGCGGGTATAGGCGCTACTGTCTTGCGCCTCGCCTGAGATCTGGAAGTTGAGTACTGCCAGGTCTACCTTCACCAAGTCGCCGTCTGCAGTATGGGTGTCCTTGATTTCGTAAGGTTGGGCGACATAGCGATAGTTAGCGGCGTCGTCTGGCCAACTGACCTCCCGGCCACCCTCCGTGCGCAGTGGCAGACACAGATAAATCTCGCTGGACTGTGACACTTCGCCGGTGACTTGAAGAGGTGCAGGAGGCGGGAGGTCGCCAGGAATGTCGAACACACTGCCATCGGGCATGATGCCACGTGCCCGGGTAATGGCGATCTTGCCCAGACTCAGGTATTCATCATTGAGTTGCAGCTCGGTGAAGCCGTAGAAGGCGTCATTGAGGCTGCTCAGGCGCTGGTGAAAGGCTGCCTCGCTGGCTCGGGTCACCTGCTGGAAGTGCTGCGGCTTGACGAACAAGCCTTCGGGCCACAGTACAGGGTTACGTGAACTCATGTGCGCTCCAGTTCAGAGTAGACAGGTTGGCGGGCAGAGTGGGCTGTCATCGGCTTTCCTCTTTCAGAACCAGTTGTGAGTCCTGGACCAGCACCGAGAGGACGATGTGCCGTCCTTGGGGAGCGATCTGCAGCACCTGCTGCCAGGTCGCGTCCTGCTCGGAGCCGTAATCGGCAATCACGGCTATGTAGCGACTCTCGGCATGGACCTTCGTGAAGGGCACGAACTTGAACTGGCCGGGGAAGAGCAGGTAGTCGTCGCCGCGGATATAGGTACTGCGCAACGTTTTCGCCGAGTCTTTGTCGAGCGACTGATACAGGCTATTGCGTAGCACTGAGTCGTCCCTCAACTGCAGGATTTTTACGGCGATAGGAGTGGCTATCTGCTCCGAGGCTTCAGCCTTGGCGTCCGGTAAGTCCAAGATCACGGTTGGCTCTGCGTAGCTACCGGGGGTGTCCTCCGTATCGGGCCAACTGGGCGATGACACTTCGGTGGTTTCCTCCAACACCTGATGTGATCTTCCCTGGACGGTGGCAGTGAGGCTGTTGGGGTTGCGATTGATCGTAGGGCTGACGTTGATACTGAATGCAACCTCGGTGGGCTGATCTTCAGGTGAGCCCACGGTCACTGAGGGATCCATGATGACCCGACCCAGTTTGTTCAGGGTGGTGCAGCCCACGCTGGCGAGGAACGCAGATGTCAGTGCGATCAGCAATAGCACGCGGCGAGTCATTGTTGATCTCCCACGATAAGGCCATGCAGGATGCCTGCTTGCGTGGGTTTCGAATGCTGCAGATTGTCCAGGGCCAATAACGGATCAAGTCCGATGTCGTTCTGCAGTGCCTGGCATATGTCTGGAGAAGGCGGGAGGGCTGTGTGTACGTTGTCCTCAGCCTCGGGATTTGCCGGCGGCAGGGCAGCGAGCACCCCTTGCGCTGGCAGGAGCAGACCCTGCAATGGAGGTGCGATCGCTTGTTCCTGGTAATGAACCTGGATCAGATATTCACCGATGCGCAGTCGGTCACCATCCTTCAGACACATTGGCCCAGCCTGTCCAAGGCTGCGAGAACTGCTATTGAGAAAAGTCCGACCGCAATGGTCGACAGCGCAAAAACTGTTCTCTGCCCAGCGGATCTCGCAATGGATAGGCCGTATACGCTGGCTGTCGTCGATCAGCCGCCAGTCTGCCGCCTGCGTTCCGATGGTGCCGCCGTTGCGATCGAACCGATGATGGCGAGTCATGCCGTGTTGCAGTTGCTGGAAGTTGACGATACTAAGGGTCAATGTATTCATGAGCGTCCCCGAATGCTAACGACTGGTCGATAGTTGCCCTGCTTGTCGGCGATGAAGCTGGTCCAGCCAAGATGGGCGCCCTGGCTGCGATGCAGGCAGAAGGGTGAGAGGGCGTGCTGCTTGAGTCGCAGTTCCAGGTCGTAGGCGAGGCCATCGCGCAGCAGGAAATCGATGAGCGCGCGTAGGCGTCCGAAGTTGACGCCGTGGGGTAACAGGTCGCGTAGCTGATCCTGGTCTAGTTCGCTGATCAACAGGGTGAACTTGCTGCTGCGGGTACGCGTGCGGCTGCCCACCGAGAAACTGCTTCCGAGTTGGCCGTTGGCTAGTCCCAGACTCACGATCTGCTGTGCGGCAGTGCTGACTATTCGCGTTTCGAACTCGCGGATTTGCACAGAAGTCAGGTCGAAACAGTGAGCAATGATGCCCGCCACCGTGCCGGGAGCGCGGCTGCGGCTGGCGATGACACCGGCAAAGCTCAGCAGTCGACTCCAGGGCAGCGCGGTGGCGCCCCGCAGTTGCTTGTTGTTGAGCCCGATCAAGGCGAAAACATATTGAGAGAACTGGTCGCTGGCACCGGCTTGAAAGCGGATGTAATAGCGATACTTACGCCAGATTCGGTGCAACAGGCTGAGTATGTAGTGGTTGAAGAAGTCGAAGAATGCAGGCCGTGCACCGATACCCTGGGCATGCTCGTAAGCCAGTTGGTCCAAATAGTACGTCGGCAAGGGAGAGTCAGTACCGTGGAGCCCCAAAAACGTTGTACAAACGGTGTAACGCTCATCCCCTCCAGGTACTCGCTCGGCATTCAGTACATCTGAGACCGGAAATTTCAGACTCGGGTCATTGGTCAGCGTCACACGCCGGCGCGCGGCCCGCTCCAGACAGCGAGGCTCCAGATCGTCTCCATGAAGGCCGTGCAGGCGCTCCAACAGTTGATAGAAGTTGTACTGATGCGCATCGGCCAGCAGCCGATCGACTAGATCAGCGGTTGCTTGCCGGTCAGCAGTGGCCATGTGTAATGCTCATTGTTGGCGGTGTTGGTCACTTCCAATTGATGGAAGGAGTTGATGCTGGCGTAAAGTGCGAAGAACTGGGAAAGCACGCAGCTGAATAGGTAGAGATCGCCCTCGCAGAGGAACCCGCTCTGATCGATATGCAGGTGGGTGCGCAGACCTCGGATCGGCTGACCTTTGATCAGCCAGTCCAGGGGATGGGTGCAGACTTCGCTGATGGCCTCAAGGCGCTTGCGAGTGGAGCGCGCTTGTTGGATGTCATGTAAGGCCACGAAGTCGTAGGCGCCAATAACTGCCTTGAGCGGGTCCGCCGACAACAGCGATAAGTAGTTCAGCGAGAGATTGGAGATCAGCGCCCATTGCAACTGGCCATCGAGCACGGGTCGACAAGGTCGAGTCGGGCGGCGGATATTGCGATAGCTCACCAGTGGCGGGGTGACCTCCGAGTTCACGCAGATATCGCCCACGCTCAGGGCGAGGGGCAGATCTCGATTGGTACAGGTCAGCTCGATCGAGGCGGTTTCCAGCTCACCGATGTATAGGCTCGCGTCGGCGCGGACGAAGGCTATGCGGTGGATCACCCCATCATGTATCAGTGACTCTTCCATTTGGCAGCGGTAGTACAACGCGGTACGGCCCTGCACATGTTCGATCTCATGGGCGAAGCTCTCGAACGGACGAAATACCCGTACAGGTTCACCGATGGTGCTGCCTGCCGTGGTGCGCGTGCTGATCACCCGATCGACGCTGAATATCTCGCAGGCGTGAGCGTGGGGCGCGCTTGGCTTCAACAAGGCATGTGCCTGTTCGCCGGACAGGTCAATGGGCTCGGCACCGTGCGGGAAAAGGTTGACCGCAGGGGTGCAGAACAAGCGGAAATCGTCTTTGCCGACCCGTACCGACTGAGGCAATTGTCGGCTGAAGTTGAACTCGATATGGACGTTCTGGCTGGTCTGGTCGGGCCAGAGCGTGCTCAGCCCGCTCAAGCTGAAAAAATGAAACCGCTGGGGAAACAGGAAGTACTCCTGCAGGATGCGGTAGCCATCGAATACATTCTGCGGATACGGCAGCAAAGCCTCTTCTGGGGCGAAGCCTGGAAAGCCGACACTACTGGCCGGCAGTCTTCGAACCTGCCCGTTGATGGTCACCGCAATGTGTCGCAGGTATTGCGAAAGCCATAGATACAACGTTCTGGCGCTGTGGTCGTCACCGCTCAGATGAAAGTCGAGCCTGTCGCATTCCAGGGTATTCAGCGGCCGATCGAGACGAGTTTCCAGGCCGATATTCACGACTGAGCTATCCAATGTCTGGGTGGCAGTCACCTGGTCTATCTCGAAAGGCTGTAGCGTAACCTCCGTGCAGGTCCGGAATTCGCAGGCGACGCCGTCCACCGGCGTGGAGAACAGACGGGCACCCTTGGGGATGCGGTGGGCTTGGCTGAGCGACTGGTCGAGCGGGGCAAACTGGATGATGGTTGCGCTCGGTAACGGACGCAGGTAGTTCGGCCACAACAGCTGCAGCATCGGATGGGTCAGTTCCGGTAGATCATCCTCGAGCTTGAGCCTTAGCTTGGCCGTCAGGAAGGCAAAGCCCTCCAGCAGGCGCTCGACATCAGGGTCACTGCTATCCGTGCCGAGAAAGCGGGCAAGCTGAGGATTGTCCCTGGCGAAATCGGTTCCTAGTTCGCGCAGGTAGCGAAGCTCTTCGCTGAATTGATCCTTTAACGACATGGCTAGCTGACTCGTGTGTAACGGTTGTGGCCGTTGACCAACAATTCGATTTGCAACTGCTCCGCGTGATTGTTCACGTGCACTTGGCAATCCAGGCGAAAGTGCAGCTCAAGCGGGGTATTTGCATCTGGAATAGCGGTAAGCGCCTGGAGGTGTATCCGCGGCTCGAAGCGGGCGATGGTCAGGCGAATGTCCTCACTGACCTGCTGAAGCAAATTGCCATTGCTCGAGGTGTGGCCGTTGAAATCACGCAGCCCCAGGCCAGGGCTGCTCTGTGAACAACCCTGGCGGGTGTTCAGCAGCGTTTCGAGATGGCGCTTGATCAGCTCGATCTTTTGCCCGGCCCGCTCTCGTCGTGAAGGCGCTGGGGCATGTGGCAATTGCGCTGCGAGGCGGCTGAAAAGACCGGTCATTGCGTGTCGAGCCTACCGACGAGGGATATCTCGAAATTTGCCCCCATGTACTTGAAGTGCGGGCGCACGGCGAGGGACACCTGGTACCAACCTGGATCGCCCGCTACATCGGAGACTTCTATTTTCGCCGCTCTGAGAGGGCGACGGCTGCGCACATCGGCAGATGGGTTTTCCTGATCGGCGACGTACTGCTTGAGCCACTTACCGAGCTCTGACTCCAGGTCGCGTCGCTCTTTCCAGCTTCCGATCTGTTCGCGCTGGAGCACCTTGATGTAATGGGCCAGCCGGTTGACGATGAACAGGTAGGGCAACTGGGTGCCAAGCTTGTAGTTGGTCTGTGCTTGCAAGCCCTCGGGCGTTTTCGGGAATGTCTTGGGCTTTTGCACTGAGTTGGCTGAGAAAAACGCCGCATTGTCGCTGTCCTTGCGCATCGTCAAGGCGATGAAACCTTCCTCGGCCAGTTCGAATTCCTTGCGGTCGGAGATGAGTACCTCGGTGGGAATCTTCGCTTGCAGTTGCCCCAACGACTCGAATAGATGTACTGGCAGGTCCTCCACGGCGCCTCCGGATTGCGGGCCGATGATGTTCGGACACCAGCGATAGCACGCAAAGCTGTTATTGATGCAACCTGCTAGCAGGAAAGCGGCATTGCCCCACAGGTAGTTGGCGTGTCGGCCCTCTATGTTCTCGTCGTAGTTGAAGCTCTGGATAGGTTGCTCTTCGGGATGATAGGCAGAGCGCAGCATGAAGCGAGGCGCGACCAGGGCGACATGGCGCGCGTCCTCGCTGTCGCGGAATGCGCGCCATTTCGCATGGCGAGGTCCGGCGAAGATGTCTTTGATCTCCTTCAGGTCAGGCAAACCTTCAAAACTGCTGAGGTTGAAGAATTCCGGCGCGGGTGCCGCCAGAAAAGGGGCATGCGCCATGGCGCCGACCGAGGCCATGTAGTTCAGCAACTTGATGTCGGGAGAGGAGGGGCCGAAGCTGTAGTTGCCGAGCATGGCCGCCACGGGCTCGCCACCAAACTGTCCGAAACCCGCGGTGTAGACATGTTTGTAAAGCCCACTTCGGGTAATGTCCGCGGCGTTCTCGAAATCATCGAGCAAATCGTCCTTGCTGGTATGGAGCACCTCAAGTTTTATGTTCTCGCGGAAGTCTGTCCGATCGACCAGTAGTTTGAGACTACGCCAGGCGGATTCCAGTCGTTGAAATTCAGGCTGGTGGAGAATCGCATCCATTTGCTTACTCAGCACGCGGTCGACTTCAGCGATCATTTGATCTACACGGTGTTTGTTGACCGGCTGTTCTACGTCGTTGCTCTTGAGGATTTCCGCAAGGAAAGCGGCGACGCCTTGTTTTGCAACCTGATAGCCGTCCTGCGTCGGAATCAACATGGTTTCGGCCATGATCTGGTCGAGCAATGTAGTTTGACCTAGTGTTTCGATTTCAATATCGGTGCCGGGTACCGCATGGGTTTGATTTGGCATTGGCCACGCTCCTTGACTTAACCTTCAGTGGTTGTTTCAAGCTCCAGCCCCAGCTCGTGTGCTAGTTGCTTGCGGGTTTGCGCATCGCTCAGGAGAAGTTGCATCTGTTTGCGAAAGGCGGGGACATTTCCCAGCGGGCCTTTTAGGGCGATCAGCGCCTCACGAAGCGCTAGCAGTTTGTTGAGTTCGGGTACTTGACGGGCAATCTGGTCTGGCCCGAAGTCATTGAAGGAGCCGAACTGCAGGCTGATTGCGATCTCGGCGTCCGGTATCGGGCTGAGCGCGGAGGGCACGGACATATTCAACCTGACGTCGGCTTCCTTCAGTACGTCGTTGAAACTGTGCTTGTCTATGCGCAATACCGGGCGGTCTTCGAGCGATCTTTGGTCCTGCAGTCCAAAGTCACCCAAGACCAGCATTTTATGAGGCAGTTCGACTTCCGCCTGCTCACCGCCCGTGGCAGGAATGTAGCGAATGTTGATGCGCTCTTTGGGCGCAACGGAACTCATGGTTTTGGGCATGGCGTCTAAGTCCTTGTAAGAAGTTTCCTGCTAAAGCTAGTTGCGTGGGATCTTTCTGTAAGATGGGTCCTACACTGTTGAATAGTTATAATTTCTATCGGCTTGTGCGTGCTGTTGCTTGGGAAGAACATGCATCCAAAGTTGGTTTTTAGTCGAGGTGAAAATTGTAAGTTGATATTTGTTTGTGTGCGGCAGGCTCTCTGTACTAGTCTCGTTTTTGTTTTCGCTTATTGAAGGTCAGTGTTGTCGTTTTTTCGGCTCAAGTGTAGGAAATTTCTCTTCGTAACTTGGGCCGCCGTTTCCACTGAAGAGAGTGCTGTTCCAATGATTAGTCGCTGCGCATATGGTGCTGGATTGTCGTTGCTTTTCTATCTTGGCCCGGTGTGGGCCGGCACAGTTCGAGACTGTCCCGGTATCGTGTCTAACCTCGAGCGTTTGGCCTGTTTTGATGAGGCCGCACGAACGCCCGCGCGGGTAGCGAAGCAAAGCTGGTCGGTACCCGAACAGGACGCGCCCAGCGTCTTGAACGTGCTTGCCAACGAAGTCGAGCGAACGCCGGACGACCTGACCTTTCGCATGGGCAAGGAGGCCGACGGGCAACCGCAGGCGCGGGTGATCATCACCGCCCCAGCCATCGCTTCGGTTGAGCCGCGGCCCTACCTGGCGATCAGTTGCATACAGAACATTTCCCGGCTGCAGCTGATTGCCCCGCAACCGTTCGACACCAGCCGGGTCAAGGTGCAGTTGCAGGGCGAGAGGCGTTCTACGGTCGCTACCCTCTGGCAAGTCATGGAGAACGGTCAGGTGCTCGATGCAGGCCGGGGTCTGCCGGCGATCGAGCAGATCAAGGTGCTTTTAGGTGCCCATCGTATCCGCGTGGTCAGCGACCACCCCACGATCGATGGACTGACGTTCGATGCCGAGGGACTGGACCTTCTCATTGACCAGGCGCGCAAGACATGTCGCTGGTAGCGCAGACATCGGCGGAGGAAATGGCGCGGTTGCTTTCCCCCATAGACCCGCAGGTTCCTGCCGGACTGTTCGACATGGAAGACGAAACCTATCAGGCCATCGATCAGGAGATGGTGAAGCTGGGAGGGCTTCAAGAAGCGTCGATCGATTGGTGCTATATCGAGGAGGCATCTCGCCAATACCTCGCCGAGCAGTGCAAGCACTTGCGGATCGTTTGGCACTTGAGTGTCGTCTGGCTGCGTAGCGATCGTTGGCAGCAGTGGACTTCGACCCTGGAGTTACTCGCCGGCATGGTCGAACGCTACTGGGAGACCGCCCATCCTAAGCCAGGTCCCAAGGGGCTGTTGAGCAAGCGCAAACTGGTGGGTCTTATCATCTATCGATTGCTCGACACGCTTGCCCGGCTAGACCGATCTACCTATAGCAGTACGCATGCGATCGATGCGCAGACGGCCCTGGAACGGCTGCAGCGGCGCGCTGATGCAGCGCAATTGGACGCCAAGGTCCTGAGGGAGCTTGAGCGCTTGTTGCGCGAGCATCTGAAGTCCGCTGAGAGCGATGCCGACCATGCTGCCAAAGTCGCCACGCCACGTGCAGAACCGCCGCCTCTGCTTGATGCCTTCGCTGCGCCCAAGACGAGCCTGTCTCTCGGTACCGAACGCGAGACTCGTCGAGCCGTGTTGAGCATGGCGGAGTTCATCAATCAGCAGGACCTGTACGACCCCACTGGCTATCAACTCCGACGTTTCGGCTTATGGGCTCATATCCAGACTGCGCCTGGCGCCAGGCAGGAGAACCGCACGGAGCTGATGGCAGTTCCTCTGGATATCGTCCGCGGTTATGAGGAAGCGATCGCCAGTACGTCGGTGTCCGCTAGCTTGCTGCTTCGCATCGAGAAGAGCGTGACGTCATCCCCCTATTGGATTCGAGGCAGTTTTCTTGCCGCAGCCATGGCTGCACAGCTGGCGATGGATGAAATAGCGGAGGCCATCCGCAGCACCACGGCGCGGTTCGTACAACGCCTCCCGGCTCTCCAGCAATTGTGTTTCAGCGATGGCACAGCATTCGTCGATAGCCAGTGCTTGGCGTGGCTGAGGGGCGGGCCGGCCGGTGCCGAGCGCCCAAGCGCGGGGTTGGAATTCGCAAGCCTGCGTGAGGAACTGGCGAGCCAGTTGGATGGCGGGGTAGAGCCATTGCTGTTGCGCCTGCAGAGCATGCAAGCGGAATTCCTGGCCCCTCGCGAGCGATGTCACTGCACGACCATAGCGGCCGATTTGCTGGCGGCAAGGGGCATTTCCTGGCTGGCCCAGGATCTGTGCGCCAGTGTCGCCCAGACGATGCAGCAAACCACTGCCGATGATTGGGAACCTGACGTCTTCCAAAGACTTCAGCACTACGGCGCACCTTCAGCGCTGCTCGAAAAGAACAAGCAATAGGAGCCTTCATGAATCGACTCTGGACACTGTGCAAGCGCTGGGGCGCGCCGCTCGCGATACGTATTGGGTTGGCCTTGCCCATGTTGCTCGGGTTGGGTATCTCCCTGTTGCTGATCGCCATCTGGTGGCTGGGGCCGCAATGGACGTGGGGTGGACAGCGACTGCTGGAAAGCTTGTCTAGCCGTGGGATGGTCAGCCTGTTCCTGGTGTTGCTGCCAATCTTGTCCTGGGCGTTCATGCTTCGTGTCAGGTTTCGTCGGTTGCAGGCGGAGCGACGCGAGGAAGCTGCTGTCGAGGCCGACCCTTGCCTTTCCTATGTCCAGGCTCAAGAGCAGTCGCTGAACCAAGCTCTGGAAAGCTATCTGGACCATTCCGGCGGTCGACGCACATTGTATCGTTTGCCCTGGTACCTGGTGATCGGAGAGCAGGGCGCTGGCAAGAGTAGTTTGATTGACGGCTCGAATCAGCGTTTTTCCCTGACCCGCATAGCCAAGATTCAAACCCAAGGGCTTCACGTGCAAGAACTCGAGTACCCGATCAGCTGGTGGATCAGCGACGAGGCAGTGATTCTCGACCCTCCTGGAGAACTGATTTCCCAGATCTCAATGACAAGCGAACGCTCTGATGCCCTGGAGGGAAGGCCACAGGTCAGTGTCCCGGTCGGTGCTCCTTCAAGGCTCTGGGATCATTTGCTGGAGTGGCTGGCGCGCAACCGTAGCCAAAGAGCTCTCAACGGTTTGTTGCTGGTGATCGATCTACCATCGCTGTTACGTGGCGGGCCCGAACAGCGAACAGTCCTTGCTCGAACGCTGCGTACTCGATTGCATGAGGTGAGCAGCCAACTTGGCTCGCGGCTTCCTTTGTACGTCGTGTTCAGCAAGTTCGATTTGCTGGACGGATTCGACGAACTCTATTCGCGGCTGAACGCCAATGAGCGTGAACAGCTGCTTGGATTCACCTTCAGGCTGGACGCCGTCAGCAGGTTCGATGCCTGGCTGGACGAGTTCGTCGAGCACTACGATGAATTGGTCTGTCAGGTGCAGCAACAGGTGGCGCAGGCTCTCCATAGTGTTGGCTGTCCGACGCAGCGTGTGCGTCTGGCATCATTGCATGCCCAGCTGGCTGGTCTGCGTCCTGTACTGGTGGGGTTGCTGCGGGAGATATTGGCCAGTGATCGCTTTACCACCCCTGCCTTGGTGCGGGGAGTCTATTGCTCCTCGGTCGTGCAGCACGGCGAAATCAGCAACGCGTTTGTACGTCAGGCAGCGCAGCCTTACAACACCACGCCGCCGCTGCGCGTGAGCAAATCGCAGAAGAGTCCGCAGACTTATTTCATCCAGCACCTTTTTCAGAGCGTTATCTACAAAGAGGCTGGGCTGGCGGGAGACAATGTCAGGGTGGCACGCAGCAAGCGTCAGCTGTTGTGGGTGGGATCTGGAGTAGGCGTGCTTGCGTTTGCCATCGCCATTGCCAGTTGGCATCGTTTCTTCGACATCAACGCAGCCAAGGCGGCCGGCGTGCTGGCTAAGACTCAGGCGTTCAGCATTCAGGAATTGGATCAGCGGCTGGATCCTACCGGTCGTAATCTCCTGGCGCCGCTGAATCAAATTCGGGAAGCAGTTTCGGTGTTCGGTGCATATCGTTCCGCCTGGCCGGGCGTTGCAGATCTGGGCCTCTATCAGGGGCGCGCCATCGGGCCGATGGTCGATGAAGCCTACTTGAACCTGCTATCTCGTCGTTTCCTCCCAGCAGTTGCCAGCGGCGTCGTCGAGGCAATGGATGCAGCCCCGCCTGGCAGTGATCAGCAGATGGCTGCTCTCAGGGTCTATCGGATGATCGAGGACCGTGACAACCGCCGACCGGAATTGATACAGGAATGGATGTCGCTGTATTGGCAGAAAGTGTTTCCAGGACAGGGGGCATTGCAACGCGACCTCATGGGGCACCTGCAGTACGCCCTGGCCTATGCCGAAACTGATCTGCCACAATTCACCCGCCGCGTGAGTGAGATCCAGCAGGTTTTGCGCAAGATACCCCTGCCACAACGGGTGTACGCCAGCCTCAAACAGGAAGCTCAGGATGAGCTGCCCGCTGGCCTGGATCTGCGCAATCAGATTGGGCCGGCATTCGACGTGGTTTATCAGCCCGCGACGAGCCAGGCGGCCGTCGTGCTTCCGCCTTTGGTGACGGCCCGAGGTTTCAAGGAATTCTTCGAGCCCCGCAGCCAACGCCTCACCGAGATGGCCGTGATCGACCAGTGGGCACTGGGTGAGCGTCCTCAATTGGACTACTCGAGCGCTGACCGCAAAGCACTGAGCGAGCGTATTCGCAATCTGTACACCTCGGATTACATCGATACCTGGCGGCGATCTTTGACGGCATTCGTCGTGACCGATTTTCAGGACCTGGACCATGGCGTGTCGGTTTTGCAACAGTTGACAGGCCCGGCTGCACCCTTGCTTCGTCTGCTCGAAACCGTGAGGGACAACACCGAGCTCCAGCCTTTGCCGATTGCTGAAGGTAAAGAGGAGCAACAGTATCGGCTCGATATCCGCCGTGCCTTCTCGGGATTGCACGCTTTGTTGGCGCCCAAAGGCACTCAACCCAGCTATTACGCTGAAACCCTGAATGCAGTGACGGCGGTTTACGACTACGCAAAAGCCGTGCAAGACAGCTCCGATCGTGGCAAGGCCGCTCTGCATGTGGTGCTCCAGCGCTTCTCGATGACCGGTTTCGATCCGATCGCCAACCTGCAAAGGGTCGCTTCTGGGCTCCCGGAGCCGCTCGATCAACAGGTCAGAAAACTTGCCGAGCAGACCGCTCGTGTACTCAATGTCGAGGCACTGCGGGAGCTGGAGCGGCGGTGGGATACCGAGGTCTACAGTTTTTTCCAGCAACGGTTGGCGGATCGGTATCCCTTCGTTGCCCACGCGCCTGATGCGTCCCTGGAGGATTTCGAAGCGTTCTTCGGCCCCAAGGGACGGTTGCGGCAGTTCCAGGACCGCTACCTTGAAGTCTTTCTCCAGGACAATCCAGAGGCGCTGGGCAATCAACAGGGCGGCTCGCTGATCCGCAGCGACGTCCTGGAGCAATTGGCAGCAGCCGAGCGGATCAGGGAAACCTTCTTCGACCAGCGAGGAAATCTGAGTGTGCAGTTCAGCATCGAGCCGATGGGGCTCAGTGGCAACCAGCGCACCAGCCTGCTGGATCTGGATGGCCAATTGGTTTCATACACTCACGGACCTCGCCAGATAAGCGGCATCATCTGGCCCAACACCCTGGGCCCTCAGGTGCGTAGCAGCCTCACGTTGCTCAGGCGAAACGGCAACAGCAATAACCTGGATTACCGGGGCCCCTGGTCCATGTTCCGACTCCTGAGTCGGGGCGCGCTCAACGGGCGCACCGCCACCAGCGTCGATCTGAGCTTCAAGGTAGGTGACGGGGTGATGCGCTATCGCCTGAATGCCGAAAAAGCCTTCAATCCAATCACCCAACAACCTTTCAAGGGTTTCATACTGCCAAGAGGCCTTCTGCAGGTGCGCTCGACTAAAGGTGACTGAAGGCACAAGCGCCTATCGTCATGGCTTCGCAGCAGGCTTGAGGCGGAAGCTGACACCCATACGATTGAAAGCATTCATGGCTGCGATGGCTGTGGTCAGGTCAACCAGGTCCTTCTCGTCGAACGTGGCCGATGCCGCTGCGTAGGCCTCGTCCGATACATGCGTCTCGCTGACCCGGGTGACCTCTTCCGACCACGCCAGCGCCGAGCGTTCTTGATCGGAGAACAGGTGCTTCGCCTCATGCCACACCGGCACCAGGACCAGCTTTTCAACAGACATGCCTCCTTTTAGAAGGTCCCGCGAATGCAGGTCGATGCAGTGCGCGCACCCATTGACCTGGGAGACCCTGAGAAATACCAGGTGAATCAGTTGCGCCGGTAAATTCGTCGCGGTGGTCACGAAGTGATGCAGGGCTCCAAGGGCTTTCGCTGCGCCAGGTGAAGCCTCGAACCAGTTCAGGCGTTGCATGATGTCTTTTCCTCTCGAGTGCGCGCTCTGATCGAGCCGTGATGGGCATATCGTGGCGGCGCGTCTTATCGATCGCTTGGAGTGACCAGTACCGTCTCGCTGCTATCGAGCACGAACACGGCCATCAGTTTTGCAGGCTTACTGTCGCTGGCATTGGCGCTCACACCGTGGAATGCACCGGGTGCCTCGTACCAGTTTTCACCTGCCTTGTAGGTGTGGGGCGGCTCACCATCGACACTGCTTCGCACTTCGCCTTCCAGTACCGTGGCGTATATGAATGCGGACTTGGGGTGTCGGTGCGCGGGGGAGGCGGCGCCTGGGGCGTAGTCGACAATCACCCCGCGCATGCTCTTGCCTGGCACGTTCGGCAGTGGTTGGTCGAAGACCACAGTGACCTTGCTGGCCGGATCTCCGGCGGCGAACACGGGAGTGATGGCCAGCGCAGTGAGCGCTAGGGTCATGAGAGTGCGGCTGAACATGGCGTTGCTCCTATGCGGGGTGGGGAAGTGCAGGGTTGCTTCACTGGCGTGCCAGCCAATCCTCGAAACGGGTGGTGCCAAGTCGCGCGCCGCTGTCAGGCGTCAGCGATCTGTCATCGAGCACGGCGCCGAAATAGCGTGCATGCACATCTGCCACGACCTTGCGCGGGTCGCCGCTCAGGCGACAGAAGCGACGCACCAGCTCATCGAGCGGCAGTGCTTCAGGTCCGGCTATTTCAAGGATGTCGTTGGCCGCTGGCGCGAGCGCGACATCGATCAGCGCCGCGACCACATCGTCCGATGCGATGGGCTGCACCAGCGCTGGCGACAGGCGGAGCTCATCACCCACTTGGCTGAGGTGGGCAATTGCAGAAACGAATTCGAAGAATTGCGTGGCGCGCAGAACGGTGTAGGGCGCTCCAGCGCGTCTGATCAGCGCTTCTTGCGCGACCTTGGCGCGAAAGTACCCGTTGTCCGGCAGGCGATCGCAACCGACGATCGACAACGCCACGTGATGCCGGACCCCAGCCGCCTGCTCGGCAGCCAGTAGATTGCGGGTGGCCGTTTCAAAGAACTCGAACACCGCCTGGTCCTCCCAGGACGGAGCGTTGGCGACATCCACTACCACGTCAGCACCGTCCATAGCCTGCGCCAGGCCTTCGCGGGTGATGCTGTTCACCCCGGTGCTCGGCGCCGCCGCGATGGCTTGGTGGCCGCGCGCTCGCAGGCCGTTGACGAGCTTAGCGCCAATCAGGCCCGTGCCTCCGATGACCACGACTTTCATTGTGGTTTCCTCGCGTGTTCGACCGCAACCGTTGCCGTCTTCAGGGACAAGCATGCTCCGCAGGCCAGGGTCGTGTCCTTGTCGACGGACTGGGTTTGTCTTCAGGCGAGCTTCAATTTCTGTCCAAACGGTTCGGCCAACGCCTGGGCACGTGCCAGCGACGAGCGGCTGCCGTATCATCGAACCGAACCGATCAATAAGCGCCTCGACTACACAGCTTGAGCGTACGCAGGGGGCATCCATCGTGCCATTTGAGTTTGATGACTACATGCTCGACGAGCAGCGCAGGGAGCTGACCCGGCACGGAGCACCCGTTGTCATCGGCCCGCAGGTGTTCGACCTGCTCGTGCACCTGGTCAGCCACCGCGAGCGGGTGATCGGTCGCGACGAACTGCTGGCGCGTGTCTGGAATGGCAAGATCGTTTCAGAGTCGACCATCACCAGTCATATCAATGCCGTGCGCAAAGCCATCGGCGACTCCGGCGAGCAACAGCGACTGCTGCGTACGGTGGCCCGCAAGGGCTATCGTTTCGTGGGACAGGTCCGTGCAGCGTCTGGCCCCCTCGAAGCGTTATCTGAGGCGGGGTACACCGTCAGCGGGCCTGCTCTGCCCGACAAACCGTCGATTACCGTTCTACCCTTTCAGAACCTCAGTGGTGACCCAGAGCAGGACTACTTCGCCGATGGCGTGGTCGAGGACGTCATTTCTGCCTTGTCACGCATCCGCTGGTTGTTCGTCATTTCGCGAAACTCCAGTTTCACCTTCAAGGGCCAGCGTGTAGACGCACAGCAGGTGGGGTTGGCACTCGGCGTGCGCTATGTGCTCGAAGGCAGCGTGCG
Organism: Pseudomonas putida; assembly: GCF_004357765.1. Lineage (GTDB taxonomy): Bacteria > Pseudomonadota > Gammaproteobacteria > Pseudomonadales > Pseudomonadaceae > Aquipseudomonas > Aquipseudomonas putida_U. Next base: position 18,028 of record NZ_SMTE01000009.1, read on the forward strand.
CAAGGCGGGCAGCCGATTGCGCATTACCGGCCAACTGATTGACGCGATCACGGGCGAGCATCTGTGGGCCGAGCGTTTCGAGGGGCAAATCGATGACTTGTTCGAGCTTCAGGATCAGGTCGCGCAGAGTGTGGTCGGGGCCATCGCACCCCAGTTGGAGCGTGTCGAAATCGAAAGGGCCAGGCGCAAGCCTACCGACAGTTTGTGCGCTTATGACTACTACCTGCGAGGCATGGCGAAACTGCATCTTGGTACCCATGAAGCGATCGAACAGGCATTGCCGCTTTTCTACAACGCTATCGAGCGTGACCCTGAGTACGCTTCTGCCTACGGCATGGCGGCGTGGTGTTATTTCTGGCGCAAGCTCAATGGCTGGATGGATGATCGCGCCTCGGAAATCGCCGAAGGGATTCGACTGGCACGTATGGCGGTCGAATTAGGACGAGACGATGCGGTGGCGTTGACCCGAGGTGGACACACCCTGGGCCACCTGGCAGGCGATCTGGACGGCGGTATGGCGTTGCTCGAACGTGCGCGCCTGCTTAATCCCAACCTGGCGCCCGCGTGGTTTCTCGGCGGAATCTTGCGTGCATTGCGAGGTGAGACACAGGCGGCGATCGAAGACCTCAGACACGCTGAACGCCTGAGCCCGCTGGACCCTGAGATGTTTCGTTTGCAAGTGGGAATGGCGTTGGCGAACTTCTTCGCTGCGAAGTATGACGAAACCGTGATGTGGGCGGAAAAGGCTCTTGGGAATGTGCCCAGTCTGCTTGCCGCAGTGGCATTGCTGGCCGCCAGTCACGCGCTGAGTGGACGCCAGCAAAGTGCCCAGGTCGCGATCGCGCGCTTGCAGGAACTGGACCCTGGATTGCGAGTGTCGGCGTTGAGCCAGTGGTTGCCTATCTATCGTGATGAGGATCTTTCGAAGTTTGCCGAGGGGCTGAGGTTGGCGGGATTGCCGGAGTGAGGGACATCTTGTATGCCGGCCTGCTCCCCACACGTCACCGCGTATGTCGTGCATCGCACCGGTCTGTGTGAGGGGCAGTCGATACCACGGCTTTCTCAATAGTTCCAGAACCCCGCGACCCAGCGGAACCCTTCACCGTCGATTGCCACCCGTCCTACGGAAGGGAAGGGCAAGTGCGTGGCGACGAACAGTTCGCCACTGGCGGCGGCAGCGTGCAGCAGCGCCATCCTCACCCGCACCGACTCCTCTGGGTCGTGTTCGAAACCGTTGTGCCAATCCGGGTGGTCAAAGGCCACCGGGAATAGTGCGTCGCCGGCGAAGGTCAGCCGCTCTGCGCCTGAGTTGATGTACACCACACAATGCCCTGGGGTATGGCCGCCGGTGAGGCTGGCGACCACACCGGGCGCTACTTCGCGGTGCCGGTCAAAGGTGCGGATCTTGTCGGCGTAGGTTTGCATGAACGCATTTGCCGTGGACCGCAGCACGTTCGGTACCGGTTGCGGCATGTCTGTTTGCGAGAAGTCCGGTGCAGCCCAGAAGTCCATTTCGGTCGCGCTGACGTGGATCTTCACGTCCGCATCCAAGCGGTTCCTCACCTCGTCCACCAACAGACCGCCGATGTGATCCATGTGCAAGTGGGTGATGACGATATCGGTGATCGACTCCAGCGCGATGCCGGCTGCCGCCAGCCTTTTCGGGAACAGCCCGGCCCGTGGGAAACCAGGGAACTGACCACCCAGCCCGGCATCCACCAGGATGACCTGTTCGCCGCTGCGCACCAGCAACACATTCAGGGCCCAGTCGAAGGTGTCCGGTCCGAGGAACATGTCCTTGAACCACGCCGCCCGGGCGGCAGGATCGGCGTTGGTCGACATGGTTTCGGTGGGCAGCGGCAGTACACCGTCACTCACCACCAGCACTTCTATGTCGCCGACTTTCAAGGCGTAGCGCGAGGGTACCAGTTCTTCGGACAGGGTCGGGACGAGATCGTCGATTGGCATGGTCATGGTCGTTCTCCTGGTGCAAGGTCGTGCGAGGCTCACGCCACGGGAATGGATGGATCGGCAGAGGCCAGGGCGGTGGCGCGATCGGCTGCAGGTGGGTAGATCCACACGGTGTTGATCTGGGTCTTGAGCTCTTTGGCTTCGCCTTTGACCAGCTTCAACTGGCGGTCCCAGCCCTCGCTGTACACGGCGCCCCACGTGCCCAGGTCCAGGCAGGTCACGTACTTGGGCTGACGGTAGGTCGTCGGTGCCACACCCAGCAGATCGGCGGCGGCGTTGTTGCCGGCGTGGCGTCCGAGGCTGATCGCGTGCTGGCAGGACATCACCGCGAAGTTGCCGATCTCGTCGGTGGCGGCGTAGGCGACATCTCCTGCGGCAAATACATGGTCCAGGCCGCGCACCTTGAGATGGCCGTCCACATGCAGGCGGCCCTGGTGGTCGCGTGCGCTGGTCAGCTGTTCGGTCAGGGGGCTGGCGCGCATACCTGCGGTCCAAACCACGGTTTGGCTCTCGATATGTCGGCCATCAGCCAGCGTCACGCCATTGGCATCCACCGCCGTTACGCTGGTACCGACGACCCATTCGATACCCAGTTGCTGCGAGGCTTCGATGATTGAAGGTCGGATACCTTCACCCAGGGCTGCCCCGATGCGCTCGCCACGGTCAACGAGGATCACTCGGACCTTCGCCTCTGCGCCCAGTGCTGCGCGCAGTCGGGCAGGCATCTCGGTCGCGGTTTCGATGCCGGTGAAACCGCCGCCGGACACCACCACGGTATTGCGGGCGGCGCTTTCTGGGCGCTTGCCCAGCGTCATCAGGTGTTGTTCAAGACGTGCTGCCGACTCGATCTGATCCACGTCGAAGCTGTATTGGTCCAGTCCAGGCACGGGAGGACGCGCGAGCTGGCTGCCACTGGCCAGAATCAGGCGGTCGTAGCCCAGTTGCGCTTGTTGGCCAGCGTCGCCACGGTAGCTGACGGAGCGAGCCTGTTCGTCGATGCTTTCGGCGCGACCCTTGACGAAGCGCACGTCAACAGCGTCGAACAGCGCCTGGAGTGGCGCGAACATGCTGTGCACGTCGGCTTCATAGAAACGCGGACGGATGCGCAGTTCGGCCTGGGGCGCAAGCACGGTGATCTGCACGTCCTGCCGGCCATGCATATCGAGCAGGCGCGCGGCGCTCAGGGCGCTCCACAATCCGGCGAATCCTGCGCCGATAACCAGAAGTTGCTGTTTCATGTTCGTGCTCCTGACGTGAACGGTGAGGGTGCTGTACATCAGCCTTGGCGAGACGCTGTCGGGCCAGTCGTTCGCTGTAGGTCGATGTTAGGCAGGGGCAGGGACGGAAACACTTCTCCATGGGTGTGCAATGCCGTACACATGGGCGTAGCCGCGCTATACCAAGGTATCGAAAGTACCGTTCAGCGCTGCAGTACGGACTCGATGCAGTCCAGCAAATGCTGGGCCTCGAATGGTTTGGGCAGACAACTAACCACCCCGGCCATGCCTGGGGTGATGCGCGAGCGTTGGCCGGGGTGGGCGCTGATGAAGATTACCGGGATGTCGAACCCCCGTGCCTGTAGTTGCGTCAGCAGTTCGACTCCGCACATGCCTGGCATCTGAATGTCGCAGATCAGGCAGTCGGCCTGCCCCAGGCTATCGGAGGCGAGGAAATCGCTGCCGCTGCCAAAGGTGCGCGCCCGGTAGCCCGTGGCGCGTAGCAGACCATCGAGCGCAACTCGCAGGGGTTCGTCGTCGTCGACAACGGCAATCAGGGTTGCGGTGGGCTGCTTCATGCGCGATCTGCTCCTGGTGGCCGATGCCGTTGATCCAAGATACGCCGTCGCGCAAGTGGCAGAAGTATACCTAGGTATAACCGGAGCATACCTGCGTCTGGCATTGGTAGTTTCCAGTGGCCAAAGCGGTGAACCTTGCCCAACAATAGGCTAGATTGCTTACCTGCCAGCAGCACGCGGCGTCACGGCTGAAGGAGCGCAAATGGCCGTACAGAGTACCCATGGCCCGAATGAACCGGTGGTTTACATCGTCGATGACGATGCGTCCATGCGCGTCGCCTTGGACGGGCTGTTCCGTTCGGTCGGGCTGCAGGTACAGAGCTTCGCTTGCACCCAGGAGTTCGTGGACTTCCCGCGCAAGTCCGTGCCCGGTTGCCTGGTCCTGGATGTGCGTCTGCGCGGCGAAAGCGGCCTGTCGTTCCAGGCCCAGATGGAACAGGGCGGAGTGCGCATTCCGGTGGTATTCATGACCGGGCACGGTGATATCGCCATGTCGGTCAAGGCCATGAAGGCTGGCGCGATAGACTTCCTGACCAAACCGTTCCGTGACCAGGACATGCTCGACGCAGTGGCCAATGCCCTGGCCCGCGACCGCGAGCGTCTGGCCGATGAGCAGGCCGGCGGGGTTTTGCGCGGCGCTTTCGAAACCCTGACGCCCAGGGAGCGTCAGGTACTGGCCTTCGTGATCGCTGGCTTGATGAACAAGCAGATCGCCGCTGAGCTGAACCTCAGTGAGGTCACCGTGAAAGTGCATCGTGGGCAGATGATGAAGAAACTCGGCGCCCGCTCTGTTGCCGACCTGGTGCGCATGGCCGAGGCGCTGGGTGTCGAGCCGCTGGGTCGAACGGTCTGACGCAGTCTGTTTTCTCCCAACCCGATGAAGGGGGCCGGACCCATGTCAAGTAGACAGCAAGTGCTGTGGAACGATGGCGATCGCCTGTTTTGCAGGCTACGTCAGCCAGATGGCAAACACGTGTTGCTGATGCGACCTGCCAACGAGCAACCTGCGCCCGCCACCGTCGACCGCTTGGCGCATGAGTACGGCCTGCGCCAGCAACTCGAGAGTAGCTGGGCATTGCAGCCTCAGGCATTGGAGCGCATCAATGGCACGCTGCGCCTGGTGCTGGGCGATCCGGGTGGGCAACCGTTGTCGACTTTGCTGGTGTCGCCGCTGGGCATCGAAACCTGTCTTGAACTGGCGGTGGCAATCAGCGTTGCGGTGGGGCACCTGCACCTGGCCGGGCTGGTACACAAGGATCTCAAACCGCATCATATTCTGGTCGACTGCGACGACGGCAACGTCCGGCTGACCGGCTTTGGCCTGGCTTCGCGCTTACCCCGCGAGCGGCAAGCGCCCGAGCCGCCGGAGACCATCGCCGGCACCTTGGCCTATATGGCGCCTGAACAGACAGGGCGGATGAACCGTTCCGTAGACTCTCGCAGTGACCTTTACGCGCTGGGGGTGAGCCTGTACCAGATGCTCACCGGTTCGCTGCCTTTCAACGCCACAGATCCGATGGAGTGGGTGCACTGCCACATCGCTCGCAAACCGCTGCCACCTTGCGAACGGGTCGCCACCGTGCCGCAGCTGCTGTCCCAATTGGTGATGAAACTGCTGGCCAAGACCGCTGAAGATCGCTACCAGAGCGCCGCGGGCCTTGAGCAAGACCTGCGCCGATGCCTCGCCCAATGGCGACAGAACCGGAGCATCGCGGCCTTCAGCCTGGATGAACAAGGCACCGCCGACCGCCTGTTGATTCCGGAAAAGCTATATGGCCGTGAGCACGAAGTGCAGATTCTCGAGGAGGCCTTTACCCGCATGGTGCGCAGCAGCGTGCCGGAACTGGTACTGGTCAGTGGCTACTCGGGCATCGGCAAGTCCTCCGTGGTCAACGAGTTGCACAAGGTGCTAGTACCGCCCAGAGGGCTATTCGCCAGCGGTAAGTTCGATCAGTACAAGCGCGATATTCCTTACTCCACGTTGGTGCAGGCGTTTCAGGGGCTGGTGCGCACGTTGCTGGGAAAAAGCAGTGAGGTGCTGGCCGGATGGCGCACTGCCTTGCAGACGGCGTGCGGGCCCAACGCAAGACTGATGACCGACCTGATTCCGGAACTGCGGCTGATCATCGGCGAGCCGGCGCCGGTGCCGGAACTGGATCCGCAACAGGCGCAGCGGCGGTTCTTGCTGGTATTGCGGCGCTTTATCTCGGTGTTCGCCCGCGCCGAGCATCCGCTTGCCCTGTTTCTGGACGACTTGCAGTGGCTCGATGCGGCGACCCTCGATCTGCTGGAGGAACTGCTCACTCATCCGGAGCTGCGCTACATCATGGTGGTAGGGGCCTATCGCGACAACGAGGTAGATGCCCTCCACCCGTTGACTGCCAGGCTGCAGGCGATTCGCAGGGCTGGCGCGCCCGTGCGTGAAGTTCGCCTTGCGCCCCTGGCCCGTCCGCATATCGAACAACTGATAGCCGAGTCGCTGCATTGCCCGGCGCCCAGCGTGATGGGCCTGGCCAAGCTGGTCCAGGACAAGACCGCTGGTAATCCGTTCTTCATCATCCAGTTTCTTCACGCCCTGGCCGAGGAGTCGCTTCTGGCGTACGACCACGTGGCGCGGCGCTGGCAGTGGGATTCCCAGCGTATCCATGCCAAGGGTTATACGGATAATGTGGTGGATCTGATGGTTGGCAAACTGGCCCGTCTGCCGTTGGCAACCCGTCAGGCACTTCAGCACCTGGCCTGTTTGGGCAACGTGGCGGATGCGCAGACGCTCGCTCTGGTTCTCGATCTGCCGATGGAGCGAGTCCAGGCGACTCTCTGGGCGGCGATTCGACTGGAACTGGTGGTACACCAGGACGGCACCTGCGCGTTCGTTCATGACCGCATCCATGAGGCCGCCTATTCGCTGATCGCCGACCGCGACCGCGCTGCCATGCACCTGCGCATCGGTCGCTTGCTGGCCGATCACGTGTCGGCCCAGCACCGCGATGAAGCCATTTTCGAGATCGTCGGACAGCTCAACCGCGGCGCGACCCTGATCGATGCTCGCAGTGAGCGCGAACGGCTGGCCGAGCTCAACCTGTTGGCCGGGCGTCGAGCCAAGGCCGCATCGGCATACGAATCGGCCTTGAGCTACCTGAGGGTGGGCGAGCGATTGCTGGAAGGGCGGTGTGCCGCTTCCATGCACGAGTTGAGCTTTGCCCTGGCGCTCAACCTGGCGGAATGCGAGTTTCTCACCGGTCAGCTCAGGCTCGCGGATGAGCGCCTGATTGACCTGGCGTTGCGCGCCAGGACCACGGCTGAAGGCGTTGCGGTGGCGTGCCTGCATATGGATGTGTGCCTGATGCTCGATCGCAGCGACCGTGCGGTGGCGGTTTGCCTGGCGTGGTTGCGCCAAGTGGGTATTCACTGGATCGCGCAGCCGAGCGACGACCAGGTACGGGGCGAATATGACCAGATCGCGTTGCGGGTCGGCAGGCGCAGCATCGAGCAGTTGATCGACCTGCCGCTGATGCAGGACACGACCTCCCTGGCCATCCTGGACGTCTTGTGCAAACTGTTCGCACCGGCCCTGCAAACCAATGCCAACCTGGCCTGCCTGACCATCTGCAAAGCCGTGAGCTTGAGCCTTGAACATGGCAATTGTGATGCATCTTGCATGCTCTACGCCAATGTCGGACGCGTGTCCCGGCGCTATGGCGATTACCAGACCGGTTATCGTTTCGGGCGTCTTGCTTGCGAGCTGGTCGAACAGCGGGGGTTGCAACGTTTCGAGGCCAACACGTTCTTGTGTTTCTCGATGTTCGTGGTGCGCTGGATGCGGCCGGTCAGCGAGTGCCGCGAGTTGCTGCGGCGGGCCTTCGTCGCGGCCAACAGGGTCGGTGACCTGCCGTACGCCGCTTATGTCGGCAATGGGCTGATCTCTGATCGGCTGTTCATTGGCGAGCCACTGGGCGGCATGCAGACCGAGGCCGAGCAAGGCCTGGCCTACGCCGAAAAGGTGCATTTCGGGCTGGTGATCGATTTCATGAACACGCAGTTGGCGCTGATCCGGACGTTGCGGGGGCAAACGCCATCGTTCGGTTGCCTGGATGATGAACACTTCAGCGAGGCGCGTTTCGAGCAGCACCTTGACGCTGCCCCGGACTTGGCTCTGGCGGCCGGCAAGTACTGGGTTCGCAAGTTGCAGGCGCGCTACCTGGCAGGTGACTATGCCGCTGCCTCAGCTTGCGCTGCCCGGGCCAAGGCACTGACCTGGGTGATCGCCTCCTTTTTCGAGGAGGCGGAGTATCACTTCTTTGCCGCACTGACGCTGGCGGCTGGGGAGGGCGTTGATCAAGCCACCTTGCAGGCATTGGCCGAACACCACGAGATGTTGGCGATCTGGGCCGGCCAGTGCGCGGAAACCTTTGCCAGCCGACAGGTCCTGCTGGAGGCAGAGATCGCGCGGCTGCAGGGACGCCTGGTCGACGCTGAGCACCTCTATGAGCAGGCTATCCAGCTCGCGCGTGATAGCGGCTTCGTGCATGTCGAGGCACTGGCCAATGAGTTGGCATCGCGCTTCTACGGCAGCCGCGGACTGGCCCGGATTGCGCGGGTCTACCTTCGTGACGCACGCTATGGCTACCTGCGCTGGGGTGCCGATGGCAAGGTGCGCCAGTTGGACAGTCGCCATCGTAACCTGCGCAGTGTCGAACCGGAGCCTGGCCCCACCGCGACCATCGCCACCCCGGTCGAGCACTTGGACCTGGTAACAGTACTCAAGGTGTCCCAAGCCGTCTCGGGCGAAGTCGACCTGCAGAAGCTGATCACCCAAGTGCTGCTCACTGCCATCGAGCAAGCCGGAGCCGAAAGAGGCGTGCTGGTGCGCGTCCGAGGGGGTGAGGCGCTTATCGTCGCGCAGGCAGGTGTGGGGGAGTGCGAGGTGGTGCTCTGCAGCAAACCGGTGAGCAACACGCTGTTGGCCGAATCCGTGCTCTACCAGGTACTGCGTACGGGGGACAGCCTCTGTCTGGACGACGCCATTGGCGAAGCTGCGTTCATGGCCGATGATTACATCCGCCGCTGCAGCGCCCGGTCGTTGCTATGCCTGCCGCTCAGTCATCAGGCGCGGGTGATCGGGGCGCTGTATCTGGAGAACAATCTCAGCGCCGGTGTGTTCGATCCTGGAAGGATTGCCGTATTGCGTCTGGTGGCATCACAGGCGGCTATCTCGCTCGAAAACGCCAGGCTGTATCACGAGGTGGCGCAACGGGAGGCGAAGAACCGACAGGTACAGGCCGAGCTTGCCCATGCCAACCGTGTCGCGACCATGGGCCAACTTGCCGCTTCGATCGCCCATGAAATCAATCAGCCAATTGCCGCTACGGTCACCAATGCCAATGCCGCCATTCGCTGGTTGAACGCGCAGCCACCGGTGCTGGATGAAGTGGGCCTGGGCCTGGGACGAATCATCAACGATGCCAACCGCGCGGCTCAGGTTCTGGGCCGTATTCGTGAGCTGATTCGCAAAGCTCCGCCGCAAAAACAGGTAGTGGACGTCAACGCCGTGGTGCTGGAGATGGTCGACTTCATCCGTGGCGAGGCGATCAGGGCCGGGGCTCAGGTGCAGACCCTGCTCGCCGACGGAATGCCGCAGGTCCTCGCTGACCGCGTGGAGTTGCAGCAGGTGCTGCTGAATCTGATCCTCAATGCGCTGGAAGCAATGTCAGAGGTGGAAGGTGCTCGTACGCTGCAGATAAGCACGGCCATCGACCAGGAGGGTGTACGGGTAACGGTGGTGGACAGCGGGCCTGGATTCGCAGCGGCAAACGTGGAGCAGGTTTTCGAGCCGTTTTACACCACCAAGGCGGCAGGACTGGGCATGGGACTGTCGATCTGCCGCTCGATCATCGACAGTCACGGCGGGCGTTTTTGGGCCAGCGCCGGGCACAGCCCTGGCGCTGAAGTGCAGTTCACCTTGCCGGTGCTTAGCGAAGCGGGTGCGTGAAGGCCCGTTCAGCGCGGCACACGACTGCCTACTGCGCCGCGGGTGGGAAGTCGATCTCGGTCGCGGCGATATTGTTCAGGTAGTTGGTCAGGGTCAGCAGTGTCGTCTGCGCCACCACCTCGATGATCTTGCCATCGGTAAGGCCGGCTTGGCGCGCTGCAGCGATCTGATCGTCGCTCAACTGGCCGCGGCTTTCGGTGATTTGATGGGCCAGCGCTGCGATCGCGCTGAGTGTGCCGTTTCGGGCCTGTGCGATGGCCTCATCGCTCAGACCCGCCTTGGCGCCGAAAAAGGTGTGGGCAGCCAGGCAATAATCGCAACCGTTGATTTGCGAGGTAGCGAGTGCGACGACCTCGCGTTCGGCGGCGCTCAGTGAAATCTTGCCCAGGGCCTGGGCGAGGCCCAGGTAAGCGTTGAGTGCAGCCGGGGAGTGGGCCAGGGTCTTGAAGGTGTTGGGAATGAAGCCCAGGCCTTTCTGGATGCCTTCGAGGGCAGCGCGCGAGCCAGCAGGGGCTTGGTCGAGAGAGAGTGCGTCGATACGAGTCATGGTGGTTCTCCAAAGGTTGATTCAATCGGCTTGTCGTTCAAGCTTGGAGCCCATTCTAGGGAGACGGTCTTCTCTTTCGGATCCAGATCGTCGATTCTATGCAACAGATCGTCTAAATCTGAGCGCGCTATGGATCGATTATCGACATTGCTCAACCACTTCAATCTGCACGCCTCCACGTTCCATGCAGGCGGGTTCTGTGGCACCAGCGAGCTTTACGGGCAGCACAGCGTGGGCCACGCCCATTTGCTCCGCGCTGGCCGCCTGGTCTTCAAGGACAAACATGGTCAGCTCATCGAACTGAACGAGCCCAGCGTGATTCTGGCGGTGCGTCCACAGGAGCATCGGTTGCTGGCCGCAGAAGCCGATCAAGCGCAGTTGGTGTGTGCAACCTTGCAGTTCGAGGGCGGTGCCAATAACCCGCTGACCTTGGCCCTGCCGGACTTCATCATCAAGCCTCTGCGCGAGTTGCCCGGTCTCATGGGCACCCTCGACTGGCTGTTCGAAGAAGCCTCGGGCGACGAATGCGGCAGGGAGGTCATGCTCAATCGGCTGTTCGAACTGATGGTGATTCAGCTGCTTCGCCACCTTATTGCCAGCCGTAGCATTGCCTCGGGGATGATGGCCGGCCTGGCCAACGCCCAGCTCTCCCGGGCGCTAGTCAGCATCCACGACGAACCTCGGCGCAATTGGTCGGTAGCGCAGTTGGCCGATCGCTCCGGGATGTCGCGCGCAAGCTTCGCCGCGCACTTCCGCCAGACCGTGGGGATGACACCGGCGGACTATCTGGCGAACTGGCGGATCAGTCTGACTCAGAAACGCCTGCGCGAAGGCCGACCGATCGCCCTGATCGCCGATGAGGTCGGTTATGAAAGCCCCTCTGCATTGGCCCGCACCTTTCGCCGCAAGGTGGGCACAAGCCCAAGGGAATGGCTGCAGCACAACCGCCTGAAGGAATGAGCGGGGCCCGACATCCTCGCCACGCTCTTCAGATTCCCTTCAGATTGACCCTCGATACTCCCCCCATCGAACCCAGCGGGGGGACTCCCATGACCCAACTTCCCTGGAGCAGCCTGCTCCCACTGCCCATCGGCTGCCATGCCGACCATCACGCCCAGCTGTCTTTGGTGCTGGAGCAGGATGCCGGCCGTGTCGAGCTGGAAGGTTTCATCCATGCCTGTTTCGCTGCGGTGCACCATGCCGATGTGCACCACTACCTGCCGGAGCTGCTGTCGCTGCATGACAGCCATGGGCGCTTGATCGCGGCGGCGGGCATGCGTCTGGCCGGCAACAATGCCTTGTTTCTCGAGCACTACTTGGACGAGCCATTGGAAAGCGCGGTTTCCCGCCTGACCGGTGGTGTCCACGCGCGTGAAGGCATGGTCGAAGTCGGCAACCTGGCGTCGCTCAGTGCCGGGAGTGCGCGAATCATGATCATCGCGGTCACCTGGCTGCTCGCCTCGCGGGGCTTGCAATGGGTGGCATTCACCGGTGCTGCCACATTGCTCAACAGCTTCCAGCGCCTGGGCCTGGAGCCCGTCGTACTGGCAGAGGCCGACCCCGAGCGCCTGAACGGGGAGCGCGCGCAGTGGGGCACGTACTACAGCCAGCACCCACAGGTGTTTGCCGGCAACATCCAGCAGGGTTTTCAACGCCTGAGTGCGGCAGGGGTGTTCCAGCGCCTGGGATTGCCATTGGTCGACCAGGAAACGGGGCATGCCGCATGAGCGCGAGCGGTCGTGCGGTGGGATAATCTCGATGCTTTACTCAAGGCCATCAGGTAATAACAGGATTGAACATGCGGCTGCTGCTGGTTGAGGACGATACCGCCTTGGGCGAGGGGATCTGTGATGGGTTGCGTCAGGAGGGCTACACCCTCGACTGGTTGCGCGACGGAGTGAGCGGGCTACATGCCCTGCAACATGAGGCATTCGACCTGGCGATTCTCGACCTGGGTTTGCCGCGCATGGATGGCATCGAGCTGCTGCGCCGCCTGCGCGCCGGGGGCGACAGCCTGCCGGTGCTGATCCTCACCGCACGCGATGCCACCGAAGACCGTATCACCGGTCTGGATGCCGGGGCCGACGACTATCTGGTCAAGCCATTCGACCTCGACGAGCTCAAGGCGCGCCTGCGTGCCTTGCTCAGGCGCAGTGCCGGCCGGGCCAAGCTGGTCATCGAGCATGCCGGCGTGAGCCTCGACCCCAGCACGCAACAAGTCCATTACAACGGCGTCCTGGTGGTGTTGACGCCAAAGGAGTACGTGCTGTTGCACGAGCTGCTGGCGCAGCCTGGCAAGGTATTCACCCGCGACCGTCTGACCCAATTGCTGTACGGCTGGGATGAGGAGCCGGAAAGCAACACCCTGGAGGTGAATATCTATCACCTGCGCAAGAAACTGTTCAACGGCCTGATCCGCACCGTGCGCGGTATCGGCTACCTGGTCGAGGGCAAGGCATGAGTTCGCTGCGCCAGCGCACGTTGTGGCGGGTGATGCTGCTGCTGTTGTTGGGGACCGGTCTGCTGGCGCTCTACAACTTCCACGACAGCCGTCACGAGATCAACGAGGTCTATGACGCGCATCTGGCCCAGAATGCGCGTCTGTTGCAAGGCGTGATGAGCCTGCCGGTGCAGGAGGGCAACCGCGAGCAATTGTATAAAGCGTTCAACGAGGCGCTGAGCCGGGCCGGTCGGCACCGGGTGGGCCATCCGTACGAAAGCAAGCTGGCGTTCCAGATCTGGGATGACCGGGGCGGTTTGCTGGTCCACACCCCTAGTGCACCGGCGTTGGGAACGCCGCCTTCGGCGCCTGGCTTTGCCGATTTTGTGCTGGGTGGCGACCGCTGGCGCGGGTTCGTTCTGCCGGTGCCGGAAAAGCACTGGGTCATCTGGGTTGGCGAGCGCAACGATGTGCGCTATGACCTGATCGACCGTATCGTACGCCATACTTTGATGCCATTTCTGCTCGGCAGCCTGGCCCTGGCCCTGCTGGTATGGGCAGCGATCGGTTGGGGGCTGCGGCCCTTGCAGAACATGGCCAACGTGATCCGCGCACGGCATGCCGAATCGCTCGAGCCGCTGCAACTGGTACCGCTGCCGTCGGAGCTCGAGCCCATGCAGGCGGCCATCAACCGCTTGCTGGCGCAGATCAAGGATCTGCTGCGTCGCGAGCACCGCTTCATCGCCGATGCGGCCCACGAAATGCGCACGCCGCTGGCCATCCTCCGGCTGCACGCGCAGAACGCCCAGGCCGCGAACAACGAGGCTGAGCGGCAAAAGGCCCTGGGCTTCCTGATCGGCGGTGTCGACCGGCTGACACGGGTGGTCAATCAGTTGCTGACATTGGCCCGCGTCGAGCCACGTCTGGGCCAACGTGCCACCACCGCGGTCGACCTCGGCGAAGTGGTGACCGACATCCTGGCCGAGCTCACGCCCTGGATTCTGGACCGAGGCCTCGAGCCTTCGCTGGTCATCGACGAAGCCGATCATCACCTGGCCGTCGATGCCGGGGTATTGGGTATCGCCTTGCAGAATCTGGTCGCCAATGCCGTCGAGCATTCGCCCCCGGGCGGGCGCGTCACGGTATCGCTCAGGCGTCGGGCGACTGCTTTCGAGCTGGTCGTCGAGGACGAAGGCCCAGGCCTGGACGAAGAGAGCCGGCAGCGGGTCTTCGAACGCTTCTACAGTCGCAATAGTCCCAACGGGGCGGGGCTGGGGCTTTCCATCGTGGCCACCATCATCGACCGTCTCGGCGGTCAGGTGCAGTTGGACAACCGTGATAGCGGCGGTTTGGCGGCTACGTTGTCGATTCCCGTCGCCTGAGGCAGACAGGTAGCGCCGTCCAGCGCAAGCACAGGAAAAATATGCTCAGGTCCCAGGTAAATCCTCGCGCCAGCGCCCCTGCACAAGCATCCTGCGCAAGGTAAAGTGGCGAAAAGATCCCCACGGCGCGGTTAGCGGCGCCACAGAGGTGCCCATGGCTTCCTATACCCTGCGTCAACTCAAGTATTTCGTCACCACGGTCGAGGCCGGTAGCGTCGCCGAGGCCTCGCGCCAGCTGTACATCGCCCAGCCGTCGATTTCCACGGCGATCAAGAGCCTGGAAGAAAGCTTCGGCGTGCAGTTGTTCATTCGTCATCACGCCCAGGGCGTGTCGCTGACGCCGAGCGGCAAGCGCTTCTACGCCAAGACCCGGGCGCTGTTGCAGATGGCCCATGAGTTCGAGCAGAACGCCCTGGCCGACAACGACACCGTGGCCGGGCAGATCGACATCGGTTGCTTCGAGACCGTGGCGCCGCTCTACCTGCCGCGGCTGATCGCCGGTTTTCGTGAGCGCTATCCGGGCGTCGACATCCGTCTGCGCGATGGTGAGCAGCAGGAGCTGATCCAGGGCCTGACGGCGGGCAGCTTCGACTTGGCGTTCCTGTATGACCACGACCTTGACGGCACCATCGAGACCGAGCCGCTGATGCCGCCGCAAAAGCCCTATGTGCTGCTGCCGGAAAAGCATCGCTTCGCCAGCCAGGCCCAGGTCTCGCTGCGCGACCTGTGCCCGGAGCCGATGATCCTGCTGGACGTGGCGCCCAGCCGTACGTACTTCGTCAGCCTGTTCAACGAACTGGGGTTGACGCCGAACATCGTCTTCAGTTCGCCGTCGATCGAGATGGTGCGCGGGATGGTCGGGCAGGGGTTCGGTTTCTCGCTGCTGGTGACTCGGCCCCATTCGCCGTTCACCTACGACGGCCAGCGCCTGGCGATGGTCGACATCGCCGAACCGGTGGCATTGTCGGGGCTGGCAGCGGCACATTTGAAGCGAGTACAACTGACCAAGCCGGCGCAGTTGTTCGTCGAGTTCTGCCGGGAAGAGTTGGCGAAGCTGTGACAGCTTCGCCGGGGTCTACTGCGAACAGGGGCGCCAAGCGCCCCGAGCGCACCGGTCGTTACGCCTGATCCGGCACTACCGCGATCACATCGATCTCCATCAGCCACTCAGGCTGGGCCAACCCGGCAACCACCAGGCCGGTGGAAATCGGGAACACCCCCTTGAGCCACTTGCCGACTTCCTTGTACACCGGCTCGCGGAAGCGCGGGTCGGTGATGTAGGTGGTGGTCTTGACGATGTGCGACAGGTCCGAGCCGGCTTCCTCGAGCAACTGTTTGACGTTCTTCATGGCCTGCTCGGCCTGCGCCCGAGGATCACCCAGGCCGACCAGCCGGCCTTCGAAGTCGGTACCGACCTGGCCACGTACATAGATGGTGTTACCGGCCCGCACGGCCTGGCACAGGTCGTTGTCCAGGGTCTGGTTGGGGTAGGTTTCCTTGGTATTGAACATGCGGATGCGAGTGTGGGTAGGCATCAGTGGGCTCCGAGGGTGCTGACGTTGCGGGTCGTGGTGGCTGGTTGCTCTGCGGCGCGCTGGTCGCGGTCGCGGTAGGCCAGGTAGGTACGTTGGGTGGCGATGTGGCCGGCGACGTGCTTGGCGTCGTGCCATACGCCCCAGATGAACGACGAGCCACGGCGCGACAGCCACGGCAGGCCGAGGAAATACACGCCGGGCTCTTTGGCCACGCCGCGTTGATGCTGCGGCTTGCCGTTGGCGTCGAAGGTGTCGACCTGCAGCCAACTGAAGTCGACGCCATAGCCGGTGGCCCAGATGATGCTGGTGACACCCGCCTTGGCCAGGTCCAGTTCGAGCAGCGGGTTGCTGACGCACTCCGGGTCGGGCAGGCGTTTGCGGGCTTCGGGCTCTTCCGGCAGGTCCAGGCCGTTGCGCTCGATGTAGGCATCGGCGGCATCGAGCAGAGCCAGGTAGTTGTCGTCGCCGCGGTTGAGGTTATCGGCCAGGTTGTTCTGGAACCGCGCCACGCCGTTGTCGAAGGAGTCGGTCAGGCCGACCAGGGTCATGCCCTGATGGGCGAGAGCGCGGAAGTCCACGGTGTGGCCACCACGGGCGCCGGAGACGGCGATGGTCACGTGCTCGCGGCCGGGCTTGGCGATTTCCGCATCCCACTCGCCGAGCACCCCCAGCCACCAGCAGAAATCACGGTTGCGATAGCTGCGCGGCGGGCGGTCGTGGGCGCCGACCGACAGGTACACCTGGCGACCGGCGCGCATCAGTTCTTCGGCGATCTGTACGCCGGAGGAGCCGGCGCCGACTACCAGCACTGCGCCTTCGGGCAGTTGCTCGGGATTGAAGTAGGCGGCGGAGTGGATCTGGTGCAGGTTGGCGTCTTTCGGCGCGATGGCAGGAATGACCGGTTTCTGGAACGGACCGGTGGCCGCCACCACACGGTTGGCGCGAATCACGCCTTCGTTGGTCTCGATGATGAAGCCAGGGCGGTCGCTATTGCGCACCACTTTCTTGACTTCGATGCCGGTGCGCACCGGCAGGTTGTAGGTGCGCACGTACCGTTCGAAGTAGTCGGCGACCTGGTCTTTGCCGGCGAAGGCGTCGTCGTCGAGGTCGAATTCCAGGCCCGGGAAGCGGTCATGCCAGACCGGACCATTGGCCACCAGCGAATCCCAGCGGCCGGTACGCCAGGCTTCGGCGATGCGGTTGCGCTCCAGTACCAGGTGCGGTACGCCAAGCTTGCTCAGGTGTTCGCTCATGGCCACGCCGGCCTGGCCGGCGCCGACTACGAGGGTGTCGATTTCGATGTTGTTCAGTGTCATTTCCGAGCCCTTGTTCAGGCGGTTGTTGTCAGGTCGGTTCGATGGACCGCCGTTGCCTGGGGCCAGACTAGGGAGGGGCGCAAGATCGCGAAAATAGTATTTAGCTGGGGCTTGCCGATAAATTGCCGAAGGGTGCCGGGGACAAGGCTCGGCGCCAGAATCGGCAGGGTTTTGCCGGGCCCTTAGGTTTTTCCTTGGCAATGCCGAGGAAAATGTTGGTTTCGTCCCTGACGGGGCTTGCAGAGAATCCTGTTGAACCCGAACAGGAGCTGCACCATGACTTTCTCCATCATTGGCCGCTGCCAGGAAACTGGCCAGGTCGGCATCGCCATCAGTTCGTCGAGCATCGCCGTGGGGGCACGCTGCCCATGGGTGCGGGCCGGCGTGGGGGCCGTATCGACTCAGAACATCACCTTGCCGGCGCTCGGCCCGCAGATCCTCGATGCCCTCGAGCGTGACCAGATGCCGCCGGCAGCGGCATTGGACAAGGTGCTCAGCGCCAACGGCTGGAGCGAATACCGGCAGGTGACGGTGATCGACAACCAAGGCCAGGTGGCGCTGTTCACCGGCAAAGAAGCGCTCGGCGTGCACAACGCTGTGGCTGGCGAGCAATGTGCAGCGGCGGGTAACCTGCTGGCGTCGCAGGCGGTGATCGAAGCCATGGTCGCTGCCTTCGAGCAAGCCGGTGGCCACCTCGCGGACCGCTTGCTGGCGGCGATGCATGCAGCCATGGCGGCCGGGGGCGAGGCAGGGCCTGTGCATTCGGCAGCCCTGAAGGTCGCTGGCGAGCACACCTGGCCGTTGGTCGACCTGCGCGTCGACTGGGTCGAGCACGACCCGATCGGCGAACTCGACCGCCTTTGGCAGGCTTACCGACCACAGATGCAGGACTACGTGACCCGCGCCCTGAACCCCACCGCAGCGCCAAGCTACGGGGTACCGGGCGATGAGTGAAGTGTCCAGCCGTGCGCTGCTCGAGCGCCTGGTGGGCTTTGCCACGGTCAGCCGCGACTCCAATCTCGAACTGATCGGGTTCATCCGTGACTACCTGGCCGGGCTGGGTGTGCAAAGCGAGTTGTTTCTCAACGACGCAGGCACCAAGGCCAATCTGTACGCCACCATCGGTCCAGGCGACCGAGGCGGCGTGGTGCTCTCCGGCCACACTGACGTGGTGCCGGTGGACGGCCAGGCATGGACGGTCGATCCGTTTCGCCTTACCGAGCGCGAAGGCCGTCTGTACGGTCGTGGAACCGCCGACATGAAAGGCTACATCGCTTCGGTATTGGCGGCGGTTCCGGCGTTTCTGGCCGAGCCGCTGACCATGCCGGTGCACCTGGCCTTCTCCTATGACGAGGAAGTCGGTTGCCTGGGCGTGCGCTCGATGCTTGAAGCCTTGCAACAGCGCCCGCACAAACCACGGCTGTGCCTGATCGGCGAGCCGACCGAGCTCAAGCCGGTGCTCGGCCACAAGGGCAAGCTGGCCATGCGCTGCCAAGTGCACGGCGCGGCCTGTCATTCGGCCTACGCGCCCTATGGTGTCAATGCGATCGAATATGCCGCCCGGTTGATCGGCAAGCTTGGCCAGATCGGTGACGAGTTGGCCCTGCCTGCGCATCACGACGAGCGTTTCGACCCACCGTTCTCGACCGTGCAGACCGGAGTGATCAAGGGCGGTCGGGCACTGAACATCGTGCCCGAGGAGTGCGAGTTCGACTTCGAGGTGCGTGCCTTGCCCGGTTTCGAGGCGCAGCGCGTGGCCGATCAACTGCAGACATACGCCGAGACGGAACTGCTGCCGCGCATGCGGGCAGTCAATGCCGCCAGCGATATCCGCCTGCGACCGCTGAGTGCGTATCCGGGGCTGGCGACTACCGCAGACAGCGAGGCGGCGCGGCTGGTGGCGTTGCTCAGCGGCTCCGATGCGTTTGGCACGGTGGCCTTCGGTACCGAGGGCGGGTTGTTCGACCAGGCCGGCATTCCCACGGTGGTCTGCGGGCCGGGGAGCATGGACCAGGGGCACAAGCCGGACGAGTTCGTCAGCATCGCGCAACTGCACGGCTGCGATGCGATGTTGCAGCGTCTGGCCGTGTATCTGCGTCAGGCGTAAGCGAGGCGGCCTTCACGAGGCGCAACGAGAAGGCCGCCGGCACGTACAGGTTCACCCTATCGGGTGATTTTCCAGGACACGGACTCATGGGAACATCCCCTTAACAGAGCAACGATGTCGCCTCATGCCAGGCAGTCATTTCAGGTGGATGCAGACGTGAACAGTGCGCAACTCACTTCGATGCAGTGGTACGAGACGATGGCCAAGGTGACCGCGGCCATCGGCGCATCGGGCTTCGCTGCAGCATTGATCGAGGCATTGGCGAGCATCGGTCCGGTGAAGGCCACCACGGTGTATCTCTACCCGCATCAAGGCTTGCCGTCGGCCTGGTTCGAGTGCGACGGGGCCGGGCCCTGGGCGCCGGAAGGCAACGTACGGCGCTACCTGTCGGGCTTCTACCTGCTCGACCCTTTCTACGAAGCCAGCATCGAGGGCGTGCCGTCGGGCTGTTATGCCTTGGACCAGGTGGCCCCTGATCACTTCAAGCTCAGCGAGTACTACCTGGCGTTCTACCGCCATTCGTACCTCGAAGACGAGATCAACTACATCCTGCAGCTCGACAACGGCTTGAGCCTGGCGGTTTCCCTGGCCTTCACCGACGAACTCGACGACGACACCCGAGCCCGCTTCACGTGCATCAGTCCTTGGGTGTTGGCTGTGCTGGCCAAGCACTTCGACGGTTATCAGGGCCGCGGTGGGCGGATCGAAACAGGTTGGGAACAACGGGTCCACGCCGCGCTGAGCAACTTCGGCTCGTCCTTGCTCACCGAGCGTGAGTGCCGCATCGCCCAACTCATCCTGCGCGGCCACTCGACCCGCTCGTTGGCCGAGCGTCTGGGCGTCTCGGAAGACACCATCAAGTCCCACCGCAAGAATGTCTACGCCAAGTTGGACATCGGCACGCAGTCGGAACTGTTCTCGCTGTTCATCGACGCACTGGCCAACGCTCAGGGCGTGCTGGGCCGAGATCCGCTGGAAAGCTACATGGGCAAGCTGCGCTGAGCGCAGTTGCCTCGCTCCACCCCATACCAACAAGGAACACCCGCCATGAATGCGCCTTTCGTACCGCAACGCCAGACCCGTGACTATCAGGCCAGCGACGCCGCCCACCACATCCATGCCTTCCTCGACCAGAAGGCGCTCAACGCCGAAGGTCCACGGGTGATGGTCGGTGGTGAGCGACTGCATCTGTGGGACAGCGAGGGCAAGCGCTACCTGGACGGCATGTCGGGGCTGTGGTGTACCCAGCTCGGTTACGGGCGCAAGGACCTGACCGCCGCCGCTGCCGCGCAGATGGACCAGTTGGCGTACTACAACATGTTCTTCCACACCACCCACCCGGCGGTGATCGAACTGTCCGAACTGCTGTTCAGCCTGCTACCGGGTCACTACAGCCACGCGATCTACACCAACTCAGGCTCCGAGGCCAACGAGGTGCTGATCCGCACCGTCCGCCGCTACTGGCAGGTGGTTGGCCTGCCGAGCAAGAAGATCATGATCGGTCGCTGGAACGGCTACCACGGCTCGACCCTGGCCGCCACGGCGTTGGGCGGCATGAAGTTCATGCACGAGATGGGCGGTATGATTCCGGATGTGGCACACATCGACGAACCCTACTGGTACGCCGCTGGCGGCGAGCTGTCGCCGGCTGAGTTCGGCCGCCGCTGTGCCCTGCAGCTGGAGGAAAAGATCCTCGAACTGGGCGCCGAGAACGTTGCCGGCTTCATCGCCGAGCCGTTCCAGGGTGCGGGCGGCATGATCTTCCCGCCAGAGAGCTACTGGCCGGAGATTCAGCGGATCTGCCGCCAGTACGATGTGCTGCTATGCGCCGATGAAGTGATCGGGGGCTTTGGCCGTACTGGCGAGTGGTTCGCCCATGAGTACTTTGGTTTCGAGCCCGACACCTTGTCGATCGCCAAGGGTCTGACCTCGGGTTATGTGCCCATGGGTGGCCTGGTGCTGAGCAAGCGCATCGCCGAGGCGCTGGTGGAGCAGGGAGGAGTGTTCGCCCACGGCCTGACCTACTCCGGTCACCCGGTGGCGGCGGCGGTGGCCATCGCCAACCTCAAGGCCCTGCGTGACGAAGGGATCGTGCGCCAGGTGAAGGATGACACCGGGCCGTATTTGCAGCGAATTCTGCGTGAGGTGTTCGCCAACCATCCGCTGATCGGCCAGGTGCAGGGCGCCGGGCTGGTGGCAGCGTTGCAGTTCGCCGAAGACAAGACCACCCGCAAGCGCTTTGCCAACGAGAACGATCTGGCCTGGCAGTGCCGCACCTTTGGTTTCGAGGAAGGCGTCATCATTCGCTCGACCCTCGGACGGATGATCATGGCGCCGGCGCTGGTGGCCAGCCATAGCGAGCTGGATGAGTTGGTGGAGAAGACCCGCATTGCGGTAGATCGGACTGCCAGGTTAGTGGGGCGCTGATTTTTCGATTGTGCGCTTGAGGGGGGTGGTGCTGCGCATATCGAGCGCCGTCCGCGCGGCGCATCGCGAGCTGCGCTCGCTCCTACGCTTGTTTTCGGCCAGTGAGGTCTGTGCGATTTGCGCGCGGACGCCTTGTTGGCACGACACGATATTGCGTCGTGCCAACAAGGCGTCCGCGCGCCGCCATAACTGACGCTACTGGCCTGAAACAAGCGTAGGAGCGAGCGCAGCTCGCGATGCGCCGCGCGGGCGGCGCTCGATATGCGCAGCACCACACCCCTCAAGCGAACACCCCGAGCCCCACCTTCTCTTCAAATCCCCCCCAGCCAAACCCCATCCCAAAACCGACAAAAAACCGTCTCAAGCGCCCTCGGAGCCCTCCATGCAAACCCTGCAATTCTGGCAACAACGCGCCTCCACCCTCACGCTCCCCAACAAGGCCCTGATCGAAGGCCGCCAACTGAGCGCCAGCGACGGCGCAACCTTCGCCGCCATCAATCCGGCCACCCAGCAACTCCTCGCCCAGGTAGCCTCCTGCGCCCAAGCCGAAGTCGACCTCGCCGTTGCCAGCGCCCGCCAGGCATTCGAACATGGCCCCTGGCCGCGTATGGCGCCGGGCGAGCGCAAGAAAGTATTGCTGCGCCTGGCCGAGCTGATCATGGCCCATCGCGAAGAGCTGGCCTTGCTCGACTCGCTCAACATGGGTAAACCCGTGATGGATGCCTACAACATCGATGTGCCAGGCTCCGCCCATGTCTTCGCCTGGTACGGCGAGGCACTCGACAAACTGTACGACCAGGTCGCGCCGACCGCAGCCAACGCGCTGGCCACCATCACCCGCGAAGCGCTCGGCGTGGTCGCTGCCGTGGTGCCATGGAATTTCCCCCTGGACATGGCCGCCTGGAAGCTCGCACCCGCCTTGGCTGCGGGCAACAGCGTGGTGCTCAAGCCGGCCGAGCAGTCGCCGTTCTCAGCGTTGCGTTTGGCCGAGCTAGCCCTGGAAGCCGGCCTGCCGGAAGGTGTGCTGAACGTGGTACCGGGCCTGGGCGAACAGGCCGGCCGCGCCCTCGGCCTGCATCCGGATGTGGATTGTCTGGTGTTCACCGGTTCGACCCAGGTGGGTAAGTACTTCATGCAGTACTCGGCGCAGTCCAACCTCAAGCAAGTCTGGTTGGAGTGCGGTGGCAAGAGCCCGAACCTGGTATTCGCCGACTGTCAGGACTTGGATCTGGCTGCGGAAAAGGCCGCCTTCGGTATCTTCTTCAACCAGGGCGAAGTCTGCTCGGCCAACTCGCGCCTCTACGTGCAGCGCTCGATCCATGACGCGTTCATCGAGCGCCTGCAAGCCAAGGCCCATCAATGGCTGCCAGGCAATCCACTGAACCCGGCCAGTCGCGCCGGCGCCATTGTCGATGCCGAACAGACCGCACGCATCGCCCGAGCCATCGGCCGGGCCAAGGAGGAGGGTGCGCGCCTGGTCTGTGGCGGTCAGCGACTGACCATCGATGGCAGTGACAATTACATCGAGCCGACCATCTTCGCCGAGGTCGGGCAGGGCATGAGTCTGGCGCGTGAGGAAGTGTTCGGCCCTGTGCTGGCGGTGAGTGCCTTCGACACCGAGGAACAGGCCATCGCCCTGGCCAATGACAGCATCTACGGTCTGGCCGCTTCGGTGTGGAGCGACGATCTCAACCGCGCCCACCGCGTCGCCAGGCGGTTGAAAGCGGGTACGGTGTCGGTGAATACGGTCGATGCCCTGGATGTGAGCGTACCGTTCGGTGGTGGCAAGCAATCCGGTTTCGGGCGTGACCTGTCGTTGCATTCGTTCGACAAGTACTCACAGCTCAAGACCACGTGGTTCCAGCTGCGTGGCTGAGGTGCCACGGCGCTCCAGATGAACTCAAGAAAACGCCGACGATCACTCGTCGGCGTTTTTGTTCATGGCTGCCGCAGTAAAGCGACCTATACGGTCAGTCGGCCATCTGCAGTTCAGGCAGCTTCACTCGAAATGCCCGCGTCAGCCCCAGCAAGAACAGCAGGCCTGCGCCCATCCAGCACAAGCCGATGGTGAAAGACAGGCTCGACAGGCTGGTCCACAGCCATATCGTGCTGAGGAACCCCAGCCCCGGAATCAAGCCGTAGCGCAGGGCATCGCGGGTGCCACGCAACTTCTGGTCGATCAGGTAATGTTTGACCACGGCCAGGTTGACCGCCGAGAAAGCGAACAGCGCGCCAAAACTGATCATGTTGGCGACCGTATCCAGGCTGATGACCAGGGCGGTCAGCGAAACCAGCCCGACCACTAGGATCGCGCAGGCCGGCACACGCTTTTTCGTCACCAGTTGGCCGAATACCCGAGGCAGGGCGCTATCGCGTCCCATGGCGAACAGCACCCGCGACACGCTGGCCTGGGACACCATCGCCGAGGCGAAGCAGCCGGCGACGTAGGTCGCGGTGAAGGCACTGGCCAGCAGTTGGCCGCCGGTGCTGCGCATCACTTCCACCGGTGCCGAGTCGGGGTCGGCGAAGCTGCTCCAGTCTGGATGCACCAGCTGTGCGAAGTACGACACCAGCAGAAACAGCAGTCCGCCGCTCAACGATACCGCCATGATCGCCTGGGGGATGCGGCGCTTCGGGTCGCTGGTTTCCTCGGCCATGGTCGACACTGCGTCGAAACCGACGAATGACAGGCACAGTACAGCTGCGCCGGCCATGATCGCCGAAGCGCTGAATCCTTCGTGGTAGAACGGTGAAGTCAGCGATACCGGGTGCGCCTGACCAGACACGGTCTGGATCGACAAGGCCACGAAGACCACGATGAACACCAACTGGGCGACCACCAGAATCCAGTTGACCCGGGTTACCGACTCGATGCCGATCAGGTTGAGAAAGGTCACCAGGCCGATCGAACCGAGCACCCACACCCAAGGGTGAATATCCGGGAAGTATTCCGACATATAGATGCCGATCAGCAGATAGCTCAGTAACGGCAGGAAGATGTAGTCGAGCAGTAGCGTCCACCCGGCCATGAACCCCGCGCAGGCCCCGAAGGCTTTGCGCGTATAGGTGTAGACGGAGCCGGAGTAGGGATGGGCCTGCACCATCCGGCCGTAGCTGTAGGCGGTGAACAACATCGCGCCGAGGGTCAGCAGGTAGGCGGTGGGCAGGTGGCCTTTGGTCATCTGCGCCACCAGGCCATAGGCGGAGAACACTGCCAGCGGCACCATGTAGGCGAGGCCGAAGAGCACCAGGGCAGTCATGCTCATGGATTTGCGGAAACGGCCGGTGGTGTTCGAGGCTGAAGGGGAATGCGCGGGGGGCGTGGCGGTTGTGCTTGTTGTATGCATTGCGAACTCCTGATGTCGGATGCAGGACGCCGCGGTAGGCGAGCAGGCTCGATACCGTTAGGGATGTCTGGAGCGGACGATTGGGCAGGAAAGGTGGGCGAACGTTGCCCAGGTGGAGCGAAAGGGACTAGCGGATGCGCCCGGTATTGCCATGTTCAGGGAAAGGCGGACCGCACAGGGCGGGCTGGGCGAGGGATGCGTTCATGTCATTGTTCTCTTTTTTATCAAGGCACGAAGGATAAGGCCGCTCATTGGCTTCTCGAAGCCGTTGCAACGGTTGAAGCCAACGGGCCTTGACGAATGCTCCCACACTGCCAGGGCAGGGGAAATCACCCCTTGGGGTGAGGACGATGGCTCGGTTTTTTCGCACAGGACCGTGAACACACGGGTGACGTCCAGGCGGTGCTAGCGGTATCGTTAGCAAAACAACGAAAACTGCATCGCCATCAATGTGGGGCTCATGGCATCGACTTCTGCAACCCGCGGACTGAGCGCGCGCCATGGGCATGGTCGGCGGCCTGTGCGCGACCGCGCCAAGGAGAGAGCTTGGGCGGGATGCTGCGGGCAAGCCTTGGCTTGCTGGCGATGCCGGCGATGTGGACGTTGATCCCGATGTGCCTGGCGATGGCTGCAGGGACGTCGTTTCGCAACGCCTGGGGCGGACCGTACCTGGCCAGCGTGTTCGACCTCGATGCGGGCACCCGAGGTATCGCGTTAGCGGTCTTGAGCCTTGGGGCGCTGGTGGCGGCAGCGGCGCAGCCGTGGATCCTGCATCGCTGTTCGCTACGCGCGAGCATCCTCGGCTGGACGCTGATGACCTTGCTGACCGCGCTGGTGCTGGTCGCCTGGCCCGATGGTGCGGTGGTTGCCTACTCGTTCAGCCCGGCCGTGCCAGTGACGGACACGAACCGGGACTGAATGGGGACAGGAAAAAGCATCGGCCAGGCCGGATCAGAAACCTTCCAACACGATCTTGCCCCGGGCTTTTCCGCTCTCGATCAGCGCATGGGCGCGCTTGAGATTCTCGGCGTTGATGGCGCCGAAGTGCTCGCCCAGAGTGGATTTGAGCACGCCTTGATCGATCAGCGTCGACACCTGTTCCAGCAGTTGATGCTGCTTGATCATGTCCTCGGTTCGGTACAGCGAGCGGGTGAACATCAGCTCCCAATGCAGCGACAGCGATTTGCGCTTGAGTGGCATCACATCGAGCTGCGCCGGGTCATCGATCAATGCCAGCTTGCCTTGCGGACGAAGCACCTCCACCAGTTGCGGCAGGTAGGTGTCGGTGTGGGTCAGGCTGATCACGTAGTCGACCGGGTTCTGCCCCAGGGCTTGCAGCTGGAGTGGGATCGAGCTGGCATGGTCGATGACGTGATGGGCGCCCAGTCCCTTCACCCAGGCCTGTGTCTGCGGGCGTGAGGCGGTGCCGATGACGGTGAGCTGGGTGAGGGTGCGGGCCAGTTGAACCAGGATCGACCCCACTCCGCCACTTGCGCCGATCACCAGCAGGCGCTGGCCCTGGCCACCGTGCTGTTCGATACCCAGGCGGTCAAACAGCAGTTCCCAGGCGGTAATCGAGGTCAGGGGCAAGGCGGCGGCGCTGGCGTAATCCAGGCTGCGCGGTTTATGTCCGACAATGCGTTCATCCACCAGGTGAAATTCGCTGTAGCTGCCAGGGCGATCTATCGCCCCAGCGTAAAACACTTCATCGCCGGGCTGGAACAACGTCACCTGCGCACCGACTTCGCGGACGACGCCCACCGCATCCCACCCCAGCACCTGAGGTTGGTCGCCCCCTCGGCTCGCTCTGATCTTGGTATCGACCGGGTTGACAGCGATAGCCTTGACTTCGATCAACAAGTCGCGGGGGCCTGGACTAGGCGTGGGCAGTTCGCTGTCGACCAAGGATTGGGGATCGTTGATCGGCAAGCCGGGTTGGGTATAGACGACGGCCTTCATGGCGGTACCTCGAGGAATTGAACGTTGGTATCAGGCTAACTGCTTCGATTGCTGATAAAAAGCGGCGCAATCGAGCAGGACTTTCACTACTGCAGTGAAAATGACCGATAGATCCGTCACTGGCTGTAGCGCGGGGCGAGCTGGCTGTTCGAGAGCAGGCCTGCCAGAGCCTGGCGACTGGCTTCGTAGGTCTGGTACGGCACGAGGTCGTGCAAAGATGGTATCGACACCAGGACGCCTTGGTCGAAATCCTTCAGGGCCCCGTCGACCAGGTCGCCGGCCGTCATCACGATGCGCGGATCCAGATGGGCCAGGGGCAAGCCGCCGATTTCCCACAGTTCGGTGGCGGTGGCCCCGGGGAGCACGGCCTGGATCCGAATGCCTTGGGGGGACAACTCCTTGTGCAGCGACTGCGTGAACGCCGTGACATACGCCTTGCTGGCACCATACACGCCATTGAGCGCCTCGGGAGTGAGACTGAGGACCGAGGAGATGTTGATCACCGCCCCCTGCTGGCGGGCGACGAGGCCTGGCACCGCCGCATAGGTCAGGCGGGTGAGGGCGGTGACATTGAGGCTGATCATCTCGACCATCCGTTCGACGTCGCTGTCGAGCAAGCTAGTGTGCGTGCCGATACCCGCGTTGTTCACCAACAGGGTGATGCTCGCGTCCTCGCGCAGCTTGTGCTCGACCTTGGCGAGGTCGCCTGGGTTGGCAAGGTCCGCAGGAAAGACCTCGACGCTTCTCCGGGTTTCGGAGGTTATGCGGCTGGCGAGGGCGTTGAGACGGTCTCGGTTGCGAGCGACCAGGATCAGGTCGTAGCCCCGGCGCGCCAGGCGCTCGGCGTAAATCGCGCCAATTCCACTGGATGCGCCAGTGACCAGTGCAGTGCCTTGATGCAAGTTGTTCATGATCCAGCTCCGTGGGTGGGTACTGGCGTTCATGATGCTGTGGAACTGGCTTGTCTCAAATGACGTTTATGGTAGTGTTTTGAGACATTCTTAGCAGGTGTCCAGCCATGCATCGTGTCGGTTATCTGATTCCCGAAGGCTTCCAGGTAATGTCCCTGGCAACGCAGACCGTGTTCGAGTTCGCCAATATCGTTGCCGGCGAAGCGGTGTACAGGATCCAGAATTTTTCGCTCGAAGGCGGCACGGTGCGGTCTTCGCTCGGCATGCACATCGACACCTTGCCACTGGGTGCACCAGGGCTGGCTGATACCTGGATGGTCGCCGGTACCTTGACGCCGTTGACGCCACCGCGGGAGGAGGTACTGCAACGCGTACGAGCGTTCGTGGGCGGTGCGCGACGCACCGCTGGCCTGTGCACCGGCACGTTCGTCCTGGCCCAGGCGGGAGTGCTGGACAACCGGCGCGCCACTACCCACTGGGCCTACGCCAAGGCCCTGCACAAGCAGCATCCGCGCATCGCGGTCGAGCACGATCGGATCTTCATCGTCGATGGCCCGATCTGGACTTCGGCAGGCATGACCGCAGCGCTGGACATGGCGTTGGGCATGGTCGAGAAAGACCTGGGCGTAGAACTCGCCAGGTCCGTGGCGCACAAGCTGGTAATGCACCAGCGGCGCTCGGGTGGGCAGTCGCAGCATTCCGAACTGCTCACCCTGGCGCCGAAGTCGGACCGCATCCAGATCGCCTTGGAATACGCCCGCAAGCATCTGGCCCGCCCCCTCACTGTCGAGGAGCTTGCCGAGGCCGTGCACTTGAGCCCGAGGCAGTTCACCCGCGTGTTCTCTGCAGAAACCGGGCAGTCACCGGCCAAGGCGGTGGAAAGCCTGCGCCTGGAGGCTGCCCGCCTGATGATCGAGCAGAGCCGCCACAGCCTGGATGTGGTGGCGAAGGAAACCGGGTTTCGCGACCGTCGCCATCTGCGCGAGGTGTTCATCCGCGGTTTTGGCGTGCCTCCGCAGGCTGTGCGCCGGGATGCCAGGCGGATGCTCTAGCAGCCTTCGCACCCCAGTTCGGCAGATGGATAACCGCGCGCACGCTGCGCGCGGTGGATCAGGCCTGCCAGGCAGATCACTCCGGCGAGCCAGGCTTTGCTGTCGCCGCTGGGCTGGGGCTGGCCAGTTGGCCGAACCAGTGGCGGTCGTGGTCGGAAGGGCGGCGGGTCGCTTCGGTCAGCAGTTGCGCGTCCAGCATCACGTCAAGCTGCTGCAGGCGTACTGCGGTTGGAGGGTGGCTGTCGAACGGGTGCGGTACCGCGCGGCCAAGCACTTGTTCGCTCAAGCACAGGGAATGCTCGCGCAGGTGCGCGGCCAACGCCTGGATGAGGTCCGGTTGGCGGCGCTGGTGCAACAGTGCAGCGATGGCGTCGTCCAGGGCGATGACCCGCAACAGAGCTTGGCAGAACAGGCGAGGCCCGGCGATCTGGGCGCCGGCGCGATCGGCCACCAGCTCCTGAGCACGGCTCCAGTGCTGCACGGCGATCTGGAAGTGATACAGGAAGCGCTCGGCCATCCAGATGGCGGGGCGTTCAATCCAGGAAGGCGGGGTCCCTTCGCCGGTGATGAGCGAGAAATGCAGGCACATCATGTTGAACCGCGCGACCGCCTCGCTGCCCCGCTCGGTGTCGCGGCTGGTGAAATGCCCCAATTCGTGGCCAACCACCGAGGCCACCTCATCCTGGCTCATGCACGAGAGGTAGGTCAGGGGAAGGTACAGAGTGCGGCCCTTGAGCACCTGGCCGGAAGGTTGCAGCATGACCTCGACGCTGGTGACGAAGAACGATTGGTCGATACCCACGACGATATGATCGGGCACCGGCGCACCGGTGGACTGGGCCAGCGATTCGACCCACGCCCACAAACCGGGGGCGTCGGTACGACCCAAGGCTCGGCCGAGAAAGGTCGAGCAAGGTGCATCGAGGACCTGCCAGTGCTGGCGCAGACGCAGGATGAGCGCTGCACCGACGCCCAGTACCGGCACCACCGGCAAGCACATCAGCAGCATCGCCAGCTTGCCGGCCTGGGGCGTGCTATGGGCCCAGCTCAGTTCGTAGAGCAGAGCCAGCCCGAGCGAGCCCATCAGCAGTGCCGTGTGTACCATCAGGCATTGGCTCAGCACACGCCAGCGGGTGGACAGCCGGTCGTGCAGGAAGTCCCGCGAACGCACCGCCCGCCAGGCATCCACCCGCAGTTTCAGCCAGGTGGCGGGCCCGGCCAGCAGGGCGGCGATGGCCAGCCAGTGGCTCAGCGTGGCCAGTACCTGTCGCAGGTGCAATGCGCCGCGGTCGGCCTCGGTCTGTTCGACCATGCGCTGGAAGCGTTCGCGCCGATGTTGCTCGTCGATCACCAGCTTGCGTTCGTCTCGCGGCAGTTGCCCGAGCAAGGCTTCGCTGGGGTTGGCCAGCCATTGGCGCATGATCTGCGCCTCGCCCAGTGCACTGTCCACGCGCCAGCTTTGCAGGCTACTCCAGCCCATCAGCAACAGCGGCAGAAATACCCAGGCCAGCCGTTTCACACGCGCCATGGCTCACTCGGCCTGCAGGTAGTCGGTGAGAAATGCCTGGGCATCGCCCTGGTTGGACAGGTTCGGGTCGTAGCCAACGAGGATTTCCTGGGTCTCATTGGGCAGGTAAAGGGTGCCCCAGCCGTTCTGCAGAATCAGTACCACGAACTTCTTGCCGTCGACGGTGGTGGAGTAGCGGGTGTCCTTGGCGGTTTTCTCCACGGACATTTTCTGGATGCGCATGTCCCAGTCATGATCGATCCCGCCGATCTGAACCAGTGCCTCGTTGGCGCTACGCTCGCCGATACGCAGGGTCCAGACCTTGGCGCCTTGCTGGCCCGAGTAAGCGACGACTTTGTCGGCTACCGGCGGACGTTCGGCAGCGTGGCAGACGCCGCCGAGCAGGGCCAGGGAGGTGGTGAGCACTGCTGCCCATTTACGCAGGGATGACATCGATGGAGCTCCTTGGAGGGTAAAACGCGCCATTGAAGTCGCTGCACGGCGAACTGCCAACCATGCTGGCTGCGGAACACAACGAATAGTCCAATGGTCACAATCGCTGACGCTCGGTTTGTGTTCGCGTTAACATTCCGGGCCATGCAAACCACACCCGAGAGAATACCTATGGAAGGGTGGAACCCTTATCTGGATACGGATTTCCGATTCGACCAACCGGGGAGTCTGGAACAGGCCGGTGTGTTGCAGTCCAACACCGGGGCAATCACAGGCAGTTCGGTGGGGCATTACCGAGCCCGCACCGTACGCCCGCACCTGCAGTATTTCGATTGTGACCTGCAGTTTCCCGAGCCGCTGCGTATGCACAAGGTGCTGCCAGGCAGCTTGTGCATCGTGCAGGTGTTCGACGGCCAGTGGCAGCATCGCGTCGACGGCCGGCACAATGCCTATACCACCGGTGCCCCCCATACGCTGGGTTTGAGCGAGAGCATGGAGGCCGTGGACCAGTTGCCCGCCGGGAGCTACGTGCGCATGGCCGGTCTGCGCATTGCCGGCGACTACCTGCATGAGCTGGCCGAAGAGGATGCGTCGCTGCAACCGTTGCTCGACTTGCTGCGCGACGGCGTGCAGTTTGCTGAACTGCACCGCTGTCAGGCCTTGGGCAATCTGTTCCGACGCCTCTACCACTCGCCTTACCATGGCGCCCTGGAGCGCCTGAACCAGGAGAGTCTGAGCCTGGCGATACTGGTCGAATTGGCGCAACACCTCAAGCACCAGCCTGGCAAGCCTGCACCTTCGCTACGTGGCCAACGCGACCTGGCCCACGAAGCGCGCCGCCTGCTCGATGCGCAACTGGCCGAGCCACCCGGCAGTCAGGCGCTCGCGGTGCAACTGGGGGTGGGCGAGACCACACTGCGCCGGGCCTTCGCCCAGGTGTTCGGGCAGTCGATGCTGCAGTACGTGCGCAGTCAGCGTATGGAGCTGGCGCGTACCCTGCTGCGCCAAGGCAAATGGCAGGTCGCACAGATCGCCTACCGTATGGGCTACGCCAACCCGGCCAACTTCAATCATGCCTACAAGGCGTATTTCGGCCATCCGCCGGGCGCGGAGCGCTAGCGGAACATTTGTCTAGGCCATCAGGATCGCCGCCAGCTCCAGAGCACACAGTCCGGTTACGCACAGGGCCAGGAGCAGGTTGGTGCAGACGCTGGCAGGTAGCGCCTGCGCGCTCAGCCCGGAAGCCGCCAGCTGGTAGCGTTTCTTCAGACCCAACCAGGCCAGTAGCGCGGTGATCATGCAGGCCACGGCGGGCAATACCGCAGACCAATGGTGATGCGGCACCCAACGCAGGAAAAAGCAGCTGCAGACGACCATCGCCAAGATTGTCCGACGCCATGCCAGCAAGGTGCGTTCAGGCTGCAAGCCTTCGTCGGCGGGACTAAGCACGGAAGAACACCGCATAGGCGAACACCACCATGACCAGTGACACGCCGATCGACAAGGCGGGGGCGATCAACGGGAAAGGCAGCGGCCGTTTCAGGCGCATGGCCCGCTCCACGTTCAGCCAGCGCACGAATGCCGGCAAGCTCAGCAGCAGGGCCAGCAGGATCAACGACACGGCCAGCAGGCGGCGGGTACCGGAAGAAAAGATCTCGGCGGTGAACATGTCCACGGCGATACCGCTGGCCAGCAGCGCCAGCGCGGTGCGGATCCAGGCGAGGAAGGTGCGTTCGTTGGCCAGGGTGAAGCGTGGATCCGGCTCCTGGCCTTCGGCCAGGAGTTTGCTGGCGAGCCAGCCGCGCGATCGGTCGTCGGGTGAATCCATAAGCAGTCTCCTCGTTGTCAGGTCGTACCGCGGGGGGTGGACTTGCCAGTGTTGATCGGAAAACCGGTGGATGTCCATGCTTTGACGCAGACGGCGAGCGGGCTGGTTCGAAATGCAGTGTCCTCAGGCGCGCTGTTCCTCCCTACGGTATGCATAGGTCTCGGCAAAGCGCGAGAGCATGTATGCGCTGCATGACACAGCGGGATACTTGGGTGGGTTCTCGCCGTCGGAGCAGTTGGGCAGGCAACTGATCTCGGTGTCCGGATGCGGTTCGGCAAAGAACGGCATCGAATAGCGATCGACACCCAGCGGGCTGATCACCCGGTGCGGCGTGGACATGTAGCGGTCGTTGCTCCAGCGGGCCATCATGTCGCCGATGTTGACCACGTAGGTACCCTCGATGGGCGGTGCGTCGATCCACTCGCCGTCTAGGCTGCGCACCTGCAAGCCACCGGCGTTGTCCTGATACAACAGGGTCACGCAACCATAGTCGGTGTGCGCGCCGGCCCCTTGTTGGTCGGCGCTGCTGGCCGTCTGGCGCGGTGGGTAATGGATCATGCGGAACACACTGATGGGCTCGGCGAAGCGTTGGTCGAAAAAGTCCTGCTCGATGCCCAATGCCTCGGCCATTGCCCGTAGCAAGGTCAACGACAGCTCATGCATGTCCTGGTAATGCTGTTGCATCAGGGCTTCCCACCCGGCGATCGCCGGGTGGCGGTTGGGGCCGCGCAGGGGTTTTGCGGCAATCACGTCGGGGTGCTCGGCGCTCATGTGCAAACCCATGTCGAAGGTTTCCTTGAGGTCGCTCGGCCGGTTGGGGTCGAGCTGCTCGGTGGCGATGGCGCCGTAGCCGCGGTGGTGCGCGCTTTGGGTGATGTCGATGCGCAGTTTTTCCTCGGCCGGGCGGGCGAAGAAGTCCTGCGCCGCCGCTTGCAACTGGGCGATGCGCGTGGCAGGGATCGGGTGGCCCTTGATGTAGTAGAAGCCCCATTGCCGGCAAGCGGCGTCGATCTGCTGCGCCACGGCGCGGCGGGCGGCAGGATCGTCCTGGTAGAGCGGGGCGATATCGATGATCGGCAGGCTGTTCATGACGGGCTCCGGGTCACTTCGGCAGTTGCGCGGTGATGCCTTTGACGTAGTAGTTCATGCCGGCCAGCTCGGCGTTGCTGGCCACGGCGCCCTCGGCGATGCGCAGCGTACCGCTCTGGTCGAGGATAGGACCGGTGAACGGGTGGAACGAGCCGTCCTTGATGCTCGCGATGATCTGTTCGGCGCCGCTTTTCACATCGGCCGGAACCAGGTCGCTGATCGGCAGCTCGATGGTGCCTTCGGCCAAGCCTCCCCAGTAGTCCTGGGGCTTCCAGGTGCCGTCCATGACTGCCTGGGTGCTCTTGATGTAGTGCGGACCCCAGTTGTTGACGATCGAGGTCAGCACTGCTTTCGGACCGAAATGGGCCATGTCCGAAGCGTAGCCGACCGCATAGATGCCACGGCGCTCGGCGGTCTGGATCGGTGCCGGGCTGTCGGTATGCTGGAACAGCACGTCGACACCTTGGTCGATCAGGGCGTTGGCAGCGTCGGCTTCCTTGCCTGGGTCGAACCAGGAGTTGACCCACACCACCTTGATCTCGGTACCGGGGTTGTACTTGTCCAGGGCCAGCTGGATGGCGTTGATATCGCGCAGTACTTCCGGGATCGGGAACGAGGCGACGTAGCCGATCTTCTTGGTCTTGGTCATCTTCGCCGCAAGGTAGCCACCGACGTAGCGGCCTTCGTAGGAGGTGGCGAGATAAGTGCCGAGGTTCTTGTCCTGCTTGTAGCCGGTGGCGTGTTCGAAGGTGACCTTGGGGAACTGCTTGGCGACCTTGGCGGTGGGATTCATGTAGCCGAACGAGGTGGCGAACACCAGGTCGTAGCCGCCCTTGGCCATGTTGCGCAGCACCCGCTCGGCGTCGGCGCCTTCCGGTACGTTTTCGACGAAGCTGGTCTGGACCTTGTCGCCGAACTGCTTGATCAAGGCCTGGCGGCCCTGTTCATGCTGGTAGGTCCAGCCGTGGTCGCCAATCGGGCCGATGTAGACGAAACCGACCTTCAACGGGTCGGCGGCGGAGACAGACAACGCGCTGGTGAGGCCGATGGCGGCGGCCAGGGTGCGCAGCAGGTTCTTGGTTTTCTTCTGATGCATCTGTAAGTGGCTCCTGTGGGTCTTTTCTTGTGGCCGTGTCGGGCTGTTCAGGTATTGCAAAAAGCTGACCAGGTGGGCAAAAAACTGCATTTCGTGGGGTGCCTGTGGTTTGGCCAGGGCGGGGTGGAGCAGGTCTGGTGCGTGATGCTTGCGTGGGTGCACCTGGCTGGTGCGCAGGTGCTGATGGTCCTATCGCCTGGTCACCGCCCGGCCTTCCACGGCTGGCCGAGGGATACCGGTGCATACAAACGGGTCTTGAGCGCATTGCGCGACAGCACCACCAGCACCAGGATCGTCGCCACGTAGGGCAGCATCGCCAGCAGGTTGGCCGGGAAACTCACACCGATGCCCTGGGCGACCAGGTGGAGGATGCTCGCCAGGCCGAACAGGTAGGCACCGAGCAGCACCCGAAACACCCGCCAGCTGGCGAACACCACCAGCGCCAGGGCGATCCAGCCGCGCCCGGCAGTCATGTTCTCCGCCCACATCGGCGTGTAGGCCAGCGACAGGTAGCCACCGGCAAGCCCGGCCAATGCACCGCCGAACAACACCGCCAAAGTGCGCACACGCAGGACGGGCAGGCCCATGGCGCTGGCGGCATCGGGATTCTCGCCGACGGCCTGCAGCACCAGGCCGATGCGGCTTTTCAGCAGCACCCAGGCAATCAGTGCGAACAACGCAAACGACAGGTAGACCAGCACATCCTGGTTGAACAGCATGTGACCGACTATCGGCAGGTCGGCCAGCAGCGGCAGGGCTACCGGCTCGAATCCGGTCAGCGGCTTACCGACCCAGGCGCTGCCGACGAAGGACGACAGGCCGACGCCGAAGATGGTCAGAGCCAGGCCAGTGGCGACCTGGTTGGCCTGACAGCCGAGCGCCACCAGGGCGAACAGTGCCGACAGCAGCATGCCGGCCAGACACGCCATCAACACGCCGAGCCACAGGTTGCCAGTGGCGAAGGCGGCGATGAAGCCCACCACCGCACCGAACAGCATCATGCCTTCCTGGCCGAGGTTGAGTACGCCGCTCTTTTCGCAGACCAGTTCGCCGAGTGCGACCAGCAGCAGTGGGGTGCCACAGCGCACCATGGCGTAGAGGATGTTGCCCAGCAGATCGAGATCCATAGTCGAAGCCTCAGCCTGCGCGCCCCGGGCGGCAGGCAAACGAGTAGGTCAAGGGGGTCAGGCGCTGGCGGTTTCCGCCAGCGGCGCGCGGCGGCGCCATTGCAAGTTCAGGCGCGGTCGGTAAAGGATCAGTACGTCGCAGGCCAGCAGGTAGAACAGCATCATTCCCTGGAACAGCCCAGTCAGCGACTGCGGCAGGTTGAGGGTCATCTGCGCGTTCTCGCCGCCCAGGTAGAGCAGCGCCATCAGCAGGCCGGCAACCAGAATGCCGAGTGGGTTCAGGCGCCCGAGAAAGGCCACGGTGATCGCCGCATAGCCGTAGCCGGG
This sequence comes from Pseudomonas putida, assembly GCF_004357765.1. GTDB lineage: Bacteria > Pseudomonadota > Gammaproteobacteria > Pseudomonadales > Pseudomonadaceae > Aquipseudomonas > Aquipseudomonas putida_U. Next base: position 54,233 of record NZ_SMTE01000009.1, read on the forward strand.
CGATACCTGCGGCACCAGTTGGCCGATTGGTCCGCTGACTTCGCAGACCCCCGCCAAGCCCGCCAGGCCGCCGCTGATCAACAGCGCCAGCCAGACCAGGCGCTTTTCGCGAAAGCCGACGAAGCCGGCGGCGCGCTGGTCGAGTCCCAGCACCTTGATCTGGAAGCCCAGGAAGCTTTTGTGCAGCAGCGCCCACGACGCCACCAGGGCCAGCAGCACGAAATACAGGCCCACGTGCAGTCGGCCATCCTCGAACAGTGCAGGCAGGCGGCTGGCATCGCCGAACATCGCCGACTGCGGGAAGCTGAAGCCGTCCGGATCTTTCAGTGGGCCATGCACGAAGTACAGCAGCAGGTTCAAGGCGATGTAGTTGAGCATGATGGTGGTGAGGATTTCGTTGGCGTTGAAGTGGGTGCGCAGCCAGGCGGCGAGCGCCCCCCACAGTGCCCCCGCGACGGTGCCGGCGGCCAATACCCAGAACAACGCCCAGCGGCTGTCCCAGTCGATGATCTGGATCGCCAGGGCACTGCCGGCCAACGCGCCGATCAGCAATTGGCCTTCGGCGCCGATGTTCCAGATGCGCGCCTGGTAAGCCACAGCCAGTCCGAAAGCGCAGAGCAGGATCGGCAAAGCCTTGAGCAGCAGTTCGCAAAGGCCGTAGAAATCGCTGATCGGTTCGATCAGCAAGGTGTGCAACGTCAGCAGTGGATCATGCCCCAAGGCGCTGAACAGCAGGGCGCCGCTGACCAGGGTCAGCAGGCCGGCAAGCAGCGGAGACAGCAGCAACATGGCGCGCGATTGCTGGGTACGGGGTTCAAGGGATAGCAACATGGCGGGCTCTCGTCAGGCAGCGTCTTGCGGGGTATCGAACTGGCCGGCCATCCAGCCGCCGACCTCCACGGTATGGGTCTGGGCGGTGGCCTTGAGCGGCGAAAGACGCCCGCTGCACAACGCACCGATACGGTCGCTGATCTGGAACAGCTCATCGAGGTCCTCGGAGATCACCAGGATCGCCGCGCCAGCGTCACGCAGGGCGATCAAGGCGCGGTGGATGGCGGCGGCGGCACCGACGTCGACGCCCCAGGTGGGGTGGGCGGCGATCAGCAGCTTGGGGTTCTGCAGGATTTCGCGACCCAGGATGAATTTCTGCAGGTTGCCGCCGGACAGGCTACGTGCAGTGGCCTGGGTGTCGGGTGTCTTTACCGCGAAGCGTTGGATGATCTGCTCGGCCAGTGCCTGTACCTTGCTCGAGCGGATCATCCCGTGGCTGAGCAGACCTTGCTGGAAGGCGCTGAGCAGGGCGTTGTCGGCCAAGGTCATGTCCGGCACGGCGCCGTGACCCAGGCGCTCGGCCGGCACGAAGGCCAGGCCCAAGGCGCGACGGGCATCGGGGTAGAGGTGGGCCATCGGCTGGTTATCCAAGGTGATGCGCTCGCGCTCGCCGGTGGGCAGGCGGGTTTCACCGCTGAGCAACGCCAGCAGTTCGTCCTGGCCATTGCCGGCGACCCCGGCGATACCGACGATTTCACCACTACGTACCTCCAGGCGCAGGTGCTCGAACGAGGTGCCGAATGGGTCCTCGTTGCGCCAGCACAGGTCGTCCACGCGCAAGCGCGGCAGGCCTCCTGCACGTTTTTCATAGCTGGCCTCCAGCCCCTCGGCGTCGCCGACCATCAGCCGCGCCAGTTCCAGGTCGCTGCATCGGGCCGGCTCGCAGTCCCCGGAAACCCGTCCGCCGCGCAGCACGGTGGCACTGTGGCAAAGAGCGCGGACCTCGTTGAGCTTGTGGCTGATGAACAAGATGCTGCAGCCTTCGGCGGCCAGCGCGCGCAAGGTGACGAACAGCTCGTCGACCTCCTGTGGCGTCAGTACCGAAGTGGGCTCATCGAGAATCAACAGCTTGATGTCTTGCATCAGGCAGCGAACGATCTCCACCCGTTGACGCTCGCCGATCGACAGGCTATGCACCAGTCGCTCGGGGGCCAGGCCCATGCCGTAGCGCTGCGATACTTCGCGGATGCGCGGTGCGAGTTGCTGCGGGGTACCGGCTTCTTTGCCCAAGGCCAGGGCGATGTTTTGCGCAACGGTCAGGGTTTCGAACAGGGAGAAGTGCTGGAACACCATGCCGATTCCCAGCTGGCGGGCCTGGGCGGAATCGCGTACCTGTACCGGACGGCCCTCCCACAGTACCTGGCCGGCGTCCGGCGCGGTGACGCCGTAGATGATTTTCATCAGGGTGCTCTTGCCTGCGCCGTTCTCGCCGAGCAGGGCATGGATTTCGCCGGCGGCGATGCGCAGGTCAATGCGGTCGTTGGCCAGCGTGCCTGGATAGCGCTTGGTGATGGCGCGCAGTTCCAGGCGCAGGGGCGAGGGGGATTCGGACATGAGGCTGCTCGAAGTGAAGGGGTTGAGCAGCCTGGAAGCAAAAACATGGCCAAGTGGTCAGATTATTGTGCAAGGCCCCGTGTTAAAGGGTTTGCCTATGCAGGGTCGTGGTCGCAACAGGGCAATGCCAGGGATGGATGGGCGGTTTTGGGGCGCCATGGCGGTCAAAGTGGTGCGAGGTGTTCGCTTGGCGTTTGCGGCGGACACCCCCACGGGCGAGTCACTGGTTCAGGGCGAACGCCACCGCGGCCCGGGCGTGCAGCTCGGTGGTATCGAGCAGGGGCACGCGGCTGTGCTCGGGTTTGATCAGCAGGCCGATTTCGGTACAGCCGAGGATGATCGCTTGAGCGCCGCGGGCCGCGAGCGATTCGATGACGGCTTGGTAGGCCGTGCGTGAGGCCGGATCGATGATCCCCACGCATAACTCGTCGTAGATGATCCGATGCACCGTCTGCCGCTCGGCGGCATCCGGCACCAGGACCTGCAGCCCCAGGTCGCGCAGGCGGCTCTTGAGAAAATCCTCTTCCATGGTAAAGGCGGTACCCAGCAGACCGACTGTCGTAGCCCCGGTCGCGAGCGCCGCCTGGCCGGTTGGATCGGCAATGTGCAGGAACGAGATGCTGACTGCAGCCTGAATCTGCGCCGCGACCTTGTGCATGGTGTTGGTGCAGAGCACCACGCAATCGGCCCCTCCGGCTTCCAGGCGCCGCGCCGCATCCACCAGGATCGCCGCAGCGTCATCCCAGCGTCCGGCGTGCTGAGCTTGCTCGACAGGCCCGAAGTCGACGCTGTAGATTAGCGCTTGCGCTGAGCGCAGGGGGCCCAGGCAGTCGCGCACCTGTTGGTTGATGAGGCGATAGTATTCGGCGCTGGATTCCCAGCTCATGCCGCCGATAAGGCCGATGGTGCGCATGCGGTGCTCCCGTTATGGTCGATCGTTCACCCGGGAGTGTCCGATGCAAGCAGCGGATGGTCTATCAGGAAATTTCAGATGTTGAGTCACAGCCTGCTGGACGACAGGCTCTGCCTGCAGCTGCTCCCGCGCGCGGCGTACAGTGCCCGCGATCCGGTGCGCTGGGCCTCCTTGGGCATTACCCTAGAGCGGCAACAGGGGGTGCATGCGATCGATTCGGACCGCCGGATGGATTTCGATACCTACGCCGGCGTGCTGGCCCAGACGCCGGTCGGCGTCGATGTGTTTTCCGAGTCCGCCAGGGGAGGCGAGTACCTGGTGCTGCGCCTGGAGACGACGCTGGCCCAGCAGTTGCTCCCGGCGAGCACTGGGCGTGTCCAGGCCAGCGGGCAGCGCCGCGCCTTGCAGCAAGCGATGGCGCTTCGACGCTTGCTGCTCGCCCCACGAGCCGATCGCCTGGCGCTGGAGGAGGCTGCGATGGGCTTCATCGCCCAGGCGAATGCGCCTATCCTGCCGTCGAAGGTCGAGGCTGGGGCATTGAGCCAGGTGCTGGACCGAATCGGCGATGAACATCATCAGCCTCTAAGCCTGGCGCAGCTGGCCAGTACGTACGGGCACGACGCGCTTCGGTTCCTGCGTGATTTCACCCAGGTTATCGGCGTCACGCCCCATGCCTATCTGGTGCAGGTCCGCCTGCAGACCGCCCGGTGCCTGATCGAACAGACCGACCAGCCTCTGGCCTCCATCGCGCTGGAGGCAGGCTTTGCGCACCAGTCGCACATGGGCAGTGCGTTCCGCAAGCATCTGGGCATGACACCTGGACAGTACCGACTGCGGATGGGGTCGTGTTCGCCGCCATAGCCAAACTAAAAAATGCAGCGAAAGCACCCTCCGGTCAATTACCCTATTTCCCCCCTCTCATCTCGCCGGAGCCCATCCATGAGCAACACCTCATTTCGCCACCCCATCGACCAAGATGCCGAGCGCTGCTATGCCATCGAAATCGGTGCTTATGAAGGTGACGAAGCCGCAACCCTGGAAAAAATCCGTACCCGGATCGCTCACTATCCCCAAGGCTTCCTGCTGCTGGAAGCAGCGGATGAGATCGTGGGCTTCATCAACAGCGGCTGCGCCCACGAGGTGGTGATGTCCGACGAGGACTTCAAGGAACTGATCGGCCACGATCCGCAGGCGACGAATGTGGTGATCATGTCGGTGGTCGTCGACCCGGCCCACCAAGGCAAGGGCTACGCCAAACAGCTGATGGATGAATTCATCGCCCTCATGCGCGCCCAGGGCAAGGCGACCATCCACCTGATGTGCAAGGAACGCCATGTCGACTTGTATCGCAAGCTGGGCTACCAGTACGTGCGGCCCTCGCCCTCGGACCACGGTGGAATGGCCTGGCATGAAATGGTCATGACCCTGTAATCAGCCACCCACGGCGTGTGTAGACTGTGACCCTGATCGACGACAAGGACATCGCGATGCTTCCCAACCAGTCCGATATCGACGCGCTGTTGCGCTTTCTGCCGCTTCTCTACCCTGGTGGAAAGGCCATCGAAGCCTACACCTTCAAAGAAGGGCAATCTTGGCCGATCTACGCCAAGGTGGTCGACGACTTCTACCAGGAGGCGTGCAAGGATTGCTGGCTCGCCCTCGACTACCGTTCCACGGCCGATCGCCTGGTCAGTGAGCCAGACGCCATCGAGCAAGCCAGTCTTGAGCAGTTGCAAAGCCTGGTCACCTACTACGTGAGGGGTGAGCGTTTTTGCGATGGGCACTGGGGCGCGATGATCGCCAAGGGCTATGTACGACGTCTGTTCGCCCATCTGGCGCAACTGCGTGAGGCGATGTAGGACGTTTTGCACAAACCCCTTGGATCTGCTTCTTGACGTAAATTAGAATCAGTCACATTTACGTTTCCGCAGAGCCTTCCCCCATGACCGAAGCCGAGCCGTCCCAGGAGCACAATCTGCCAGCCCTCTATCGCGATCACCGCGGCTGGCTGGAGACTTGGCTGCGGCGCCGCCTGGGTAATGCCTGGGATGCCGCCGACCTCAGCCAGGATACCTTCTTGCGGGTGCTGGCCAGTACCCAGCCACTGGCCGACATCCGCGAGCCGCGGGCGTACCTGCTCACCGTGGGCAAGCGCCTGCTGAGCAACTTCCACCAGCGGCGCAGCCTCGAACAGGCCTATCTGGACGCGCTGGCGCAGCTACCCGAACAGAACCAGCCATCGCCAGAACAACGCTGGATCCTGTTGGAAACCCTGCAGGCTCTGGATGAATTGCTAAACGGGCTAAAGGCCCCAGTGCGCAAGGCGTTTCTCTGGAGCCAGCTGGAAGGCCTGGGCTATTGTGAGATCGCCACGCGCCTGGCGGTGTCCGAGCGGACGGTCAAACGCTACATGGCGCAGGCTTACGAACATTGCTTGCTGGCGCAGCTGTGATGTCGGGCGCTAACGCTGATGCCCGCGCGGTGATACGCGCCGCCGCACGCTGGCTGGCACTGGTGGAGTCCGGCGAGGCCGGTGACAGCGAGCTGCAGCGTCTGGCGCAGTGGCGGGCCAGTGATACCCGCCACGAACAGGCCTGGCAGCAAGCGATGCACCTGCGCCAGCGGTTTTCCCAGTTGCCCAGCGAATTGGCCCTGGCCACTCTCGATCGCCCGCAGACCAGCCGTCGCGCACTGCTCAAGCAGGCACTGGCTGTGGCGGCTTTGCTTCCTACCGGCTGGATGCTGGCGCGGCAGTTGCCGCTGGAGAGCTGGACGGCCGATGTGCGCACCGAGGTAGGCGAGCGCAGGCAGTTGACCCTGGCAGACGGCACCTTGCTCGCCCTGAACACCGACAGTGCAGTGGACATCGACCTGACGTCGCGCCGGGTGAAACTGCTACGGGGCGAAGTGGCGGTGAGCCTGCCCGGCAGCCTGGGGCTCGCGGTCGAAGTGCCCTTCGGGCGGGTAGCGCTGGCTTCCGGGGAAGTCTGCCTACGGCTGTTCGATGAGACGTGCCGGGTGTCGGTGATCAAGGGCTCGGCCATCTTGCAGCCATCGCGCGGCGATGTCCTGACGCTGGACAGTGGTCAGCAGGCCAGTCTCCACGCACAGGGCGCAGGTCCGGCCCGCGGCCTGGAGGAATGGCTCCTCGGTTGGCGCGAGGGTGTGCTGCGCCTGGACGATCGGCCCCTGGGTGACCTGCTGCGGGAACTGCGTCGCTATCGCCCTGGGATGCTGCGCTGGTCTTCCGCGCTGGAGACCCTGCGGGTCACTGGCACCTTCCGCCTCGACGATACCGATCAGGTCCTCGCGCTGCTCGCTGCCAGCCTGCCCGTGGAGGTGCATGCGCGTACCCGATATTGGATCACGCTGGTGCCGCGGGAAAATCGTGCTTGAGGCTGTCCCCTTTTTTTCACTCGTCGGTCATTACCGGTAGAGAGAAATCAAAGGAGCCTTTTTCAATGTCCGCCGTAAAGTCCTGCCGCCTGATGCACATCGGGTTTGCCATGAGCCTGTTCCTCAATGCGCCCAGTTGGGCTGACGAAAGCGCACGACGTAGCTACGACGTGCCCTCCGGCAGCCTGGGTGCGGCGCTGACCAGGTTCGCCGACCAGGCCGGCGTCAGTCTGTCGCTCGATCCGGCGCTGGTCAGTGGCCGGCAGAGCGGCGGGTTGTCGGGTAGCTACCGGGTCGATGAAGGCTTCCTGCTGCTGCTCCAGGGCAGTGGCTTGCAGTTGCATGCGGTAGGCGAGGGTGCATTCACCCTGGTGCCGGCCTCCCAGGGCGCGAACGCCCTGGAGATCGCCCCGACCAGCATCGTCGGCGGTCAGTCGCTGGACAACGATGGTCAGCCATACGCCGGCGGTCAGGTCGCCCGCAAGGGTTCCCAGGGCCTGCTGGGCGCCCGGGACTTCATGGAAACGCCGTTCAGCATGACCACCTACACCCACGAGTTGGTGAAGAACCAGCAGGCGCGCACGCTGGGCGATCTGATCGCCAGTGACCCGTCGGTACGTGCCACCAACCCTGCAGGCGGGCGTTTCGAGCAATTCACCATCCGCGGCTTCAGTTTGTTCAACAGCGATGTGTCCTACAACGGCTTGTACGGAATCTTGCCGACCTATTCCATCGATATGGAAATGGCCGATCGCGTCGACATCATCAAGGGCCCCAGCCAGCTGATCAATGGCATCTCGCCACGGGGCAGCGTCGGTGGCGGTATCAATGTGGTGCCCAAACGGGCGGGCGAGCAGCCTGTCACCGAGTTCACCGGTAGCTATGCTTCGGGGAGCCAGGTCGGAGGTGCGGTGGATATCGGGCGTCGTTTTGGCGAGGGCGAGCAATTCGGCATGCGTTTCAATGGCGTCAAGCAGTCCGGCGATACCGAGTGGGACCATCAGAGCGTCGACCGCGAGATGGCGGTGCTGGGGCTGGATTTTCGTGGCGAGCGCCTGCGTTTTTCGGCCGACCTGGGGCATACCGAGCGCGATACCGATGCGCCACAAGAGCGGGTGCTGGTGGGTGCCAATGCCAAGGTGCCTGACGCCAACGATGTGCATCGCAACTATGCCCAGGCCTGGAGCAAGGCGCGTACCAACGACACCTTCGGCGCACTGAACGCGGAGTACGATATCAGCGACTCGCTGCTGGCCTATGGCGCGGTCGGGGCGCGCAAGAGCAATCATGATTTCCTCCGCCATAACGTATCGATCGTCAACGATGCCGGCGATTTCACCGTGCAACCGCGTGATTTCACCCGAGACGAAACGGTACGGACTGCCATGGCCGGCTTGCGCAAGTGGTTTCACACAGGTCCCGTCAGCCACGAACTGAACCTTGCAGCCAGCTACTTCTACATGGACTTCACCAACGGCGGTGCGCGCTACGCCTCGGCGCCCAGCAACCTCTACGACCCGGTGACCACGCCCACTCCGGCCACGCCTACGCGCACCGATGCCGAGGTGTACACCGAGAACCGCTTTTCCGGCATCGCCCTGGCCGACACCCTGGGCTTTTTCGACGACCGTTTGCTGCTGACCTTGGGCGCCCGCTGGCAGCGGGTCCAGGTCGATGACTGGAGCGATGGGGTCAAGGGCGACACGGCCTATGATGAAGAAAAGCTGTCGCCCTCGGGTGGTGTGCTGCTCAAGGTCACCGACCAGCTTTCACTCTATGCCAACTACATGGAAGGTTTGAGCCAAGGCAAGATCGCCCCATCGACCTCGATCAACGAGGACCAGATCTTCCCGCCGTTCACCAGTCGCCAGGTCGAGGTCGGGGCCAAGTACGATCTGGGCCGCGTGGCATTCACCGCCAGTGCCTTTCGAATTCGCCAACCTGCCTACGAGACCAACCCCGGCACCCGGGTGTTCGGCCCCAATGGCAAGCGTGACAACCGCGGTATCGAGTTGAGTGTGTTCGGCGAGCCGCTGGAGGGTGTACGTGTCCTGGGCGGGGTGATGTACATCGACAGCGAACTGACCGATACCGTGGGCGGTGCCTACGATGGCAATCGCGCACCGGCAACGCCTGAATACAACGTCAACCTTGGCGCCGAATGGGACATACCTGGCGTCAGCGGGCTGACCCTGACGGCACGGGGCATCCATTCGAGCTCGCAATACCTGGACCAGAACAACAGCAAGCAGATCGATGGTTGGGAAAGGTTCGACCTGGGCGCACGCTATGCCTTCAAGGTCGATGCTACCGAAGTGACTTTGCGCGCCAGTGTCGAGAACGTCATGGATGAGCGTTACTGGGCCTCGGCGGGGGCATCGGATGACAGCGAACCGGGGCTGACGTTGTCTACGCCGCGGACGTATTTGTTGTCGGCTACCTTGGGTTTTTGAGGGCGTGGAGGTGTGAGGCGAGCGGATTGTCGTAGCGGTAAGACCGAGCGCCGCGCCGCCGACAGCATCGAAGACGTAGCCATGCGCGAATCGGTGGAGAACGGCCTGCGTGCCCTGCAGATCGCATGGGCTCAGGCCTGACGGCCTCGAGTCGATAGGCTCCAACGCCTAAGCATTAGTCGGAAAGTGGGTCTGTCTCGAGCGTTGCCACCCAATCGTCACACAGCTGTAACATAGCTATTGCAAAGTGCTCCGGCCAACACATGGAGCTCTTTCGATGATACGCCTGATGAAGTCTGCTGCACTCGCCGTCTCGGTCTCTCTCTGTGCCTCGGGTGCCTTCGCCTCCGAGAACGTTCGCCTGACCGGCTCCGGCGCCAGCTTCCCAGCACCGATCTACCTCACCTGGTTCAAGGATTTCAGCAAGAACACCGATGGCGTGACCGTCGATTACCAGTCCAAGGGCAGTGGTGCGGGCGTTCAGGACTTCCTGAACAAGACCGTCGATTTTGCCGCTAGCGACTCGGCCATGAAGGACGAAGACATCGCCAAGGTGGGTGAAGGCGTGCAACTGCTGCCAATGACCGCTGGTGAAATCGTCCTGGCCTACAACCTGCCAGGCAATCCGAAGGGCCTGAAGCTGCCACGTGATGTGTACTCCAATATCTTCCTGGGCAAGATCACCCACTGGAACGATCCGCAGATCGTCGCGGCCAACCCTGATCTGAAGCTGCCTGACACTCCGATCACCGTGGTGGTGCGTGCCGACTCCAGCGGTACCACCGCAGTCTTCACCAAGCACCTGTCCACCATCAATCCGGCCTTCAAGTCCGCCATGGGCGAGGGCAACACCGTCAACTGGCCAGCCTCCGACAAGTTCATCAAGTCGCCGAAGAACGATGGCGTGACCGCGACCGTACGCCAGACGCCTGGTGCCATTGGCTACATCGAGTACGGCTTCGCCAAGCTGGCCAAGGTCGACTTCGCCGAACTGCAGAACAAGGCCGGTCAATACGTCGTGCCGAATGCCGAAAGCGGTGCAGAAGCCCTGGCGGCGGTGAAGATGCCGGAAAACCTGGTGGCCTGGCTGCCTGATCCGGACGGTGCCAAGTCCTACCCGATCACCACCTACACCTGGATGATCTTCCGCAAGGACAACGGCAATCCGGCCAAGGCCAAGGCCATGCGTGAAATGGTCGAGTACAGCCTGACCCAAGGTCAGAAAATCGCCGACTCGATGGGCTACATCCCATTGCCGCCGTCGGTCGTCGCTGAAGTGCGTAAAGCGGCTCAGAACATTCAGTAATACCTGCCAGACCGCTCCTGACCGGTGTGACCACCGCGTCGGGAGCATTTGACCTTCGTCGCGGAAACAGCCAATGAACACACCCTTTGCCATACCGGATAATCCCGACTCAGCGTGCCAGCCACCCTCGGCCAGGGATTTCCTGGTCGATCGCACGTTCCGTGCGCTTGCGCGGATCGGCGTGGTGCTGGTGCTGGCACTGGTCTTCGCGTTGGTCTACGAAGTGGGGAGCAAGGCACTTCCGGGGATGGAGAAGCATGGCTTCGACGTGCTGTTCGGCAGCGTCTGGGATGTCAACCAGGGCAAGTACGGCATCCTGCCGGCCATCTGGGGCACCCTGTACAGCGCCTTCATCGCACTGCTGATTGCCGGTTTCTTCGGCATCAGCATGGCCATCTTCCTCACCCAGGACTTTCTACCCGCGAGACTGGCTGCGGTGTTCCGTACCATCGTCGAGCTGCTCGCGGCCATCCCCAGTGTGGTCTACGGCCTGTGGGGCATCTACGTAGTGATCCCGGCGATCCGCCCGCTGACCGCATGGCTCAACAGCGAGCTGGGCTGGATTCCATTCTTCAGCACCTCCTTGAGCGGGCCTGGGCTGCTGCCAGCGGCACTGGTACTCGCCATCATGATTCTGCCGACCATCGCCGCCGTTTCGCAGGATGCGCTGACCAGCGTACCGATGAAAACCAAACAGGCGGCCTACGGCATGGGCACCACCCATTGGGAAGCGATTCTCAAGGTGATGGTGCCCTCGGCTGCCACCGGAATTTTCGGCTCCCTGGTCCTGGGACTCGGTCGGGCACTGGGCGAAACCATGGCCCTGGCCATGCTGGTGGGTAACGCCAACAACATCTCGCTGTCCTTGTTCGCCCCGGCCAACACCCTGGCGGCCCTGCTGGCCCTGAACTTCCCCGAGGCCGGACCGAACGAGATCGAGATACTCATGTACGCCGCGCTGGTACTGATGTTCATCACCCTGTTGGTGAACGTGTTCGGCTCGATGATCATGCTCTACGCCCAGCGGGGTAACAAATAATGACCGACCTGACCACCCCAGCCGTCGCCTTGCCAAGCCTGCAACGCAGGTTCGAAGGGCGTGCCCTGCGCAGCGTGGTACTGACCACCCTGGTCTGGCTGGTTGCCTTGCTCGCCAGCGTGCCGCTGATCTCGGTCCTGTACATGCTGATCACCCGCGGCGGTGCGCGCCTGAACCTCGAAGTGTTCACCGAACTGCCGCCGACGGGCTTCGAGATGGGCGGCGGTTTCGGTAACGCCATGGCCGGTACCTTCGTCATGGTTGGCATTGCCGCAGCCATCGCCGTGCCGGTAGGTATCCTGGCGGCGGTGTTCCTGGCCGAACTGGGCCCGGACAGCAAGCTGGCCAATGCCGCACGCTTCGCCGCCAAGATGCTCACCGGCCTGCCTTCGATTCTCGCCGGTGTATTCGCCTATGCGCTGGTGGTGATGACCACGGGGACTTATTCGGCACCGGCCGGCGGTGTCGCCCTGGCCGTGCTGATGCTGCCGATCGTCGTGCTGACCGCCGAAGAAGCCATGAAGATGGTGCCCAAGATCATGAAAGATGCCGCTTACGGCATGGGCTGCACCCGCGCCCAGGTGGTTTGGAAGATCGTCTTGCCAACTGGCCTGCCGGCGATCCTCACCGGCGTCATGCTGGCCGTTGCACGTGCCGCCGGCGAAACCGCGCCGCTGCTGTTCACCGCGCTGTTCAGCAACTACTGGATCTACCATGACGGCAGCCTTGCGGTCATGAACCCTACGGCCTCGCTTGCCGTACTCATCTACAACTTCTCCGGCATGCCGTTCGACAACCAGCTGGAGCTCGCCTGGGCCGCCTCGCTGGTGCTGGTGATGATCGTGCTGGTGGTGAACGTCATCAGCCGCATCTTCGGCAAGCCCAAGTATTAAGACAGGGAGCATCTGAACTTGAACGTATCCACTGCGCACCGCGCCGCTCCGATGGTCAACCAATCGCCCGTGGTCATGGACTGCAAGCTGGACAAGATCTTCTACGGCAACTTCATGGCCGTGCGCGATAGCCATGTGCCGATCGAGAAGAACAAGATCACCGGCTTCATCGGTCCGTCGGGCTGTGGCAAGAGCACCGTGCTGCGCAGCCTCAACCGCATGAATGACCTGGTGAAGGGCTTCCGTTTCGAGGGCCATGTGCACTTTCTCGGCCAGGACGTCTATGGCAAGGGCGTCGATCCGGTCGTGGTGCGCCGCTACATCGGCATGGTGTTTCAGCAGCCGAACCCGTTCTCCATGAGCATCTTCGACAACGTCGCCTTCGGCCTGCGTCTGAATCGTTACAAGGGTGATCTGGGCGACCGCGTAAAGCACGCCCTGCAAGGTGCTGCGCTGTGGGACGAGGTCAAGGACAAGCTCAAGGTCAGCGGCCTGTCGCTGTCCGGTGGCCAGCAGCAGCGGCTGTGTATCGCCCGCGCCATCGCCACCGAACCGGAAGTGCTGTTGCTCGACGAGCCATGCTCGGCACTCGATCCGATCGCTACCCGCCGTGTCGAAGAACTGATGGTCGAGCTGAAAAAGGATTACACCATCGCCTTGGTGACCCACAACATGCAGCAGGCGATCCGTGTCGCCGACACCACCGCGTTCTTCTCGGTCGACATTTCCCAGGGGACCCGTACCGGTTACCTGGTCGAGATGGGCGAGACCCGGCAGATTTTCGAGAACCCTCGCGAGCAACTGACCAGCGATTACATCAGCGGTAAATTCAGCTGAGCCGGGAGCCACTCGGATCGCTTTACTTTCCAGTCTGTGTCGGGATCACCCATGCCTGCAACGCGTCGTCTTGATCTGTCTGCGGTAGAACGCGCACTGCGTGAGGTGCAGAACCGTTTCGCCGAGCTCAGCCGGCACTTCACCGAGCCGCGTGACCCGTTCACCGATGAGGTGTTGCTGAATGTGGTCGAAGGCTATGCCCTCATAGACGACTACGTAGCGCGGGGCATCGACCTGTTCGAGCTGCAGCAGGTCAACCTGATGCTCGAACTCAATGCCACGGTACTGTGCGGTCGAGATCCGCGACGCCGGCGGGAGTTCGCCCAGCATCTGGCCGCCACCGAGGCGCACTTCTTCAACAACGTCGAGGGCGGCATCAAGGACTTGTACAACTGGTATTGCTCGTATCGGAGTGATTCGGTATGGAAGCGGGCTGCGGGCGTCTATGTGCGGATTCTGAGCAAACCTCAGCTGTTCATCGAGGGCAACAACCGCACCGGCTCGCTCATCGTCAGCTATTTGCTGATGCGTGCCGGTCTGCCGCCGTTCGTGCTGTCGCTGGACAACGCCGAAGGCTACTTCAATCCTTCCTCGGTGATTCGCAACTCCGCCAAGCATGGCGTCAAGGCCCTTTACGAGTTGCCCAAGATCAAGAAAAAATACGCGGCCTTTCTGGAAGCGCAGGCGCCTGACGCCAGGGCGTTCTTCCTCGGCGCTACACCACAGGCTATCTATCAGGGGAGCCACTGATGGCCCGCTATCCGATGCTCAATCAATGGCGACTTTGTATCCAGCAGGGATGGCGAACGCTGGTCCGCGCCTTTACCCGGCCAAAGATGCGCATTTCGTTCGATATCGACGACACGCTCGCCTGCCTGCCGGAACACAGCGCCGCCGAGGACAGCAAATTGCCTGCTTTCGTCCACCGTTGGTTGGGCGAGCCCCTGCGGGCAGGCACCCGTTCGCTGATACGCGACCTGCGCCGCCAGGGTTGCAGTGTCTGGATCTATACCTCGTCCGGGCGCACCCCGGCCTATATCCGGCGTTGGCTGATGCTCTACGGCATTCGTGTCGATGGCGTGGTCAACAGCGATCGCCATCAGCACGCGCTGAACGCGCAAGGCTTCTCGAAGGGGCCGTCGAAGTACCCGCCGGCGTTCGATATCGACTTGCACGTCGATGACTCCGAGGGTGTGCGCATCGAAGGCCACGATCACGGTTTTCGCGTGGTCGTCGTGTGCCCCAAGGACGAACGCTGGGCCCAGCAGGTGTTGGACGCTGCGATGAGTGTCCAGCAGACCTTGGCCTGGCAGCAGCCGCAGCGTCATGGCAGGCCAATACCCCAGCAGGCGTTGACGTCCTGATCGGCTTGGCGATTTTTTCTCGCCGCCAAACCTCGTTTTTGCAGTTTAATGGGCTCGCAGCAGCGAACCGAACCGCAAACAACAAGGTACAAACGGTTGAAACTTCACCAACTCAAGGCGCTGGTCGCCATTCATCATGCAGGCAGCATCCTTGAGGCCTCCAAACAGTTGCACATCACCCAGCCCGCGCTGAGCCGTTCGATCAAGGACCTGGAGCGCGAGGTGGGGTTCGCCCTGCTGCAGCGCTCGCACAAGGGCATGGCTCTGACCGAGGAGGGCAAGCGGGTGATCCGTCATGCCAACCTGGTGGTCGAGAGCATCCGCCGCCTGCAGATAGAGGCGGCGAATATCCAGGACGCGGCGCTCGGCGCAGTGTCGATCGGGGTCACTTCGTTGACGGCGATGCTCGACGGTGTCGATGAAAGCATTCTGGCCTTTCGGCGCAAATATCCGCGGGTGAAGATCACCATCACCGACCTTCGTCCCAGTCAGATCCTGCAACGCCTGCGCGACGGCAGCCTGGATTTCGCCATCACCTCGCAGCAGCCGTTGAGCCGTCTGAACCTGGACTGGGAGGCGTTGGGGAGCATCAAGGGGCGGGTGATTTGCCATGCGTCCAATCAGCAGAAGTTTTCCCAGTCGCTGCGCACGTTGCAGTACGCGAACTGGATCAGCCTGGACGAATTGTCCGACCAGGCATCACAGTTTCACCAACTGTTCGAGGTCAATGGTCTGCGGGTGCCCCAGCACACCATCGAATGCACGTCGGTGATGATGGCGCTCAAGTTATTGAAGAACACCGAATCGTTGATGACCATCAGTGAACTGGCCGTGGACCGGGGCTTCACGTTCGGCGTCGATTGCGAGTATGCGGCCATGCCGGTGCAGGAGCTGATTCCGGACTATCCCATCAACCTCGTCTGCATCGACCGTCACAGCCTCACCGCGCCCGCCCAGGAGTTGTTCCACAGCCTGCGCGGGCAGGTGCTCAAGCAAGTCCACCCAGTCACATCAGAAGTGGTAGTACATACCTAGTGCAATGTTGCTGGGGTCGTCACCGACCTGATCCACAGGCGTGCCGGCGTAGGTGACCGACGAGGCCCGCTGATTGGCGATCATGCCAAGGCGTCCATAGACGGCCCAGCGCGAGGTGAAGAAATGGTCGTAGCCGACCATCACGCCGAAGGCGTCTTTGTCGCGCGCCGTGACCTTTCGTTGCATCACGGCCAGGCGCATCACGTCGCGTTCGCCCGCTGGCGCCATCAGGCCGAAGGTGTACAGCGTGGTACTTGGGGTTCCCGCCTGGTCGACGTCCTGACGTTGCCAGGTGAGGCTGGCGGCCAACGGACCGAAGTCGTAGAACGCCGACAGGCTCTTGTAGTGGTTGGCGGTCTGACGCGAATCGCCGTCGTCGTCCCATGGGTCGCTGTAGTACAGGTTGTAGGAGGCCAACAGCATCACCCGGCTGTTGCGGTATTGCAGGCGCATGCCTCCACCGCGCAGCGTGCGGCCCTGGCTGGCGACATCGTCGAAGCCGAAGCTCAGCGCGGTGCCGATGCTGAAGCCGTTGAGGTTCGGGCTGGTATACGCCAGGGTATGTTTCGGGCGCATGTCCAGGTAGTAGGCGCCTTTGCCGGCGGCGGGCAGGGCCAGGTAGGTGTAGGGCGAACCGTAGACCGCCAGGAACGGGTCGGCGTAGGTGGGAGTGCCCATGCCGTAGGTCTTGCCAAGCTCAAGCTTGCCCAGGGTCCGCGAGCGCAGGGCCACGGTCGCCAGGCGCAGGCTGCCGATACTGTCCCAGGTTGCGTCAAGGGCCTTGCCATTGAGGTTGAAACCTTCCTCCACATCCAGCTCGACGACGGTATCCGGGGTCAGCCCCTTGCGCGCATACAAACCGATCTTGTTGGTCCAGGCGCCTCCGCCGGCCAGTCGATAACCCGAGTGGTGTTGCGAGTCGTGATAACTGGCGAACGCGTCCACGGTCCCATAGATCTTCAGCTTGTCGTCGAAACCTGAGTCGATCCCGTAATAACCAAAACCCGGTGCGATCCGACCGAGGGTCGGAAAGCCTTCAGCCTGTGCCTGCGCGGCAAGGCAAGCCCCTTGGATCATCAACAGCAACGACGTAGTGCGAGTGTTCATTCACGACTCCAGGCCAGCACGGTGATGTGGTGGCTGTAGCGTCGGTGAAGAGAACGT
Organism: Pseudomonas putida; assembly: GCF_004357765.1. Taxonomy (GTDB): domain Bacteria; phylum Pseudomonadota; class Gammaproteobacteria; order Pseudomonadales; family Pseudomonadaceae; genus Aquipseudomonas; species Aquipseudomonas putida_U. The sequence continues at coordinate 71,018 of NZ_SMTE01000009.1, forward strand.
TGCAGTGTGATTGCTTATTCGGCCATGCCATGCCGTTTGGTTAATCGAGATGCCGCGAGCCGTTCTGATTGGCGCCAACGTCTGCTGTAGAACGGTTGTACGACTGCTTCCAGGTCAGGCTTCGGATGCGGAGCCGTGGGCACTTCTGGGGCATCGCCTGCGACCAAGGCAATCTGTGCGCCAGCTCAGGGCAGATCGGCCAGCGACAGCTCCGGTCAATTAACCACTGGTTAACTGCATGCCGAAACTGCAAGTGTGTTGGGGGGACGATTGGTCGATAGTCGTTGCACGCCGTGATTTGCCATCGGAGATAACAATGACCAGACCGCTACCCGCACCGCCAATCATGCAGACATGCTCGGATTCAGCCGCGCAGGCATCTTCTTCCCGTAGAACCCTGATTGCCTGCTCGCTGGGCAATGCGCTGGAAATGTACGACTTCACGATCTACAGCTTTTTCGCGGTGTTGATCGGCAAGCATTTCTTCCCCTCCGAGTCGGCGATGGCTTCGTTGTTGATGTCGCTGGCCACCTTCGGTGTCGGCTTCCTCATGCGCCCGGTCGGTGCGATGGTCATCGGTCGTTACGCTGACCGGCGGGGGCGCAAGGCGGCTTTGAGCCTGACCATCGGGCTGATGACCCTGGGTACCGCGTTGATCGCCTTTGCCCCTACATACTCGCAGATCGGGATTTGCGCGACGCTGCTGTTGGTGGTCGGGCGCCTGATCCAAGGCATGTCGGCAGGCGGGGAAATCGGCACCGCGTCGGTATTTTTGATGGAGTCGAGCTCGACGCGCAATCGCTGCCAGAGCGTCAGTTGGCAGGCCGCCAGCCAGGGCTACGCGGCCTTGGTTGGGGCAGGTTTCGGCTTTGCCCTGAGCCAGCTCCTCGAGCCTGCTTCCCTGGAAAGCTGGGGATGGCGGATACCGTTCATTTTTGGGCTGTTGATCGGACCGGTCGGTTGGTACATCCGCACCCGCTTACCGGAAACCCATGAGGCAGGGGCGGCGCACAAGGCCGAGAAGGGCCTGGACCCTGTACTGCTCAAACGCATCGCTCAAGGCATCGGTCTGATGGCCAGTTCGACCATCGGCATGTACCTGTTCGTCTTTTACATGCCGACTTACCTGACCACCGCCTTGCACTATCCAGCGGGCAGCGCCATGGCGATCGCCTGCGTCAGCAGCGCCTGCATGGCGATCATCTGCCCGTTGGCGGGCCGGTTCGCCGACAAATACCAACTCAGGAAGCGCTTGCTGGTGTGGACGGTGGCTACGCCGATGGTGCTGATCCTGCCGGTATTCCATCTGCTCGGGCAGGTGCAGCACCTGGGCTTGGCGATGATGTGCGTCGCCGTGCTGATCCTCCCGACCTGCATCGGTGCCGGTGCGTTCTTCGCGCTGATCATGGAAGGCTTTCCGAAAGCCCAGCGTTCCTTCGGCACATCGGTCAGCTACAGCCTGGGCGTGACGATCTTCGGTGGTTTCTCGCCGCTGGTCGCCACCTGGCTGATCTCTGCGCTAGGCACTCCCTTGGCGCCAGCCTACTTCCTGGTGGCCGGCGGCATCGTCAGCCTGGCTTGCCTCAATGCTTTCCCAGAAAACAAAGGATGCGCGTGACATGGGTACTTTCCAGAGCAATCAACCGCGGCCTGCAGCAGAAGAACTGGACGCTTTCGTTGCGATCCGGCGGCAGATTCATGCCGCCCCGGAGTTGGGGGGCGATACCCCTGAGACCGCGGCACTGGTAGCCGAGAAGCTTCAGGATTGGGGCTACGAGGTCCATCGCGAGGTCGGCGGGCATGGTGTGGTAGGCGTCTTGAAGGTGGGCGACGGTCCGCGCAGCATTGGTCTGCGCGCTGACATGGACGCATTGCCCATGAGCGAGAAGAACCGCTTCGAGCATGCCAGCAAGATCCCCGGTCGCATGCATGCCTGCGGCCATGACGGGCATACCGCGATCCTCTTGGCTGCAGCCGCGCAACTGGCGGCAACGCGCAATTTCAACGGCACGCTGAACGTTATTTTCCAGCCGGATGAAGAGGGCCTGGCCGGCGCCAAGGCGATGATCGACGACGACCTGTTCGAGCGCTTTCCGTGCGATTCGGTATATGCGCTGCACAACATGCCTGGCTTGCCCGTGGGGACCTGCGTGGTGCAAGCCGGGCCGACGATGGCTTCGAGCGAGCGCGTCAGCATCCGTATCACCGGCAAGGGCGGGCACGGTGCGATGCCAGAACTGTCGGTCGATCCGGTCATGGCCTTGAACAGCCTGATCAGTGGTATCCAGACCATCAAGTCGCGCAACTTGAGCGTGGAGGAGTACGCGGTCATCAGCATCGGCATGATCCAGGCCGGTACCGTGTACAACATCATTCCCGATGAGGCCTGCATGCTGCTGAGCGTGCGTACCGATACCAGCGAAACCCAGCAGAAGATCAACAGTCGTATCGAGGCGCTGGTCAAAGGTCACGCGGAAAGCTTCGGTGTGACCATCGATGTCCAGTTCACCCAGCTTGCGCCAGCGCTGTGCAACAGCGAGCACGAAAGCGCGTTGCTGCGCGAGAGTCTGCGTCCGCTGTTCGCCGACGGCGCATTGTTGGACAAGATGCCGAAGAAGGTCATGGGCACCGAGGACTTCGCCTACATGCTGCAAGCACGACCGGGTTGCTACTTCATGCTCGGCAACGGCACGGGCGAGTTCCATGGTTGCTCGGTGCACAACCCTCACTATGACTTCAACGATGCATTGGTGAAGATCGGCGCCGAGTGCTGGGTGAAGTGGGTGCAGGACTACCTGGGCTAACGCTGGCGAGGAGGGCGCGGGGCGGGGGAGGCGGGTTCGTCAGGCCCGTCCCGAGCAGCCCCAGGCGGGGATCAGTACCTCCAGGTCACCGAGGCCGTGAGGTTACGCGGCGCGCCGTAGCTGGCGGTGGTGGCATTGTTGTACAGCGACAGCAGGTACTTGCGATCGGTGACGTTGTTCAGGTTCAGCGACGTGCTCCAGTTGCTGTCGATGTCGTAGCTGGTCATCAGGTCCACCAGGCCGTAGGCATTCTGGTGGATGGCGCTGTTGTCGTCGTTCTCCACCTTGGTCTGCCAGCTGAGGCGGGCGCCGACCTTCATCTGCGGCAGGGCCGGCAGGCGGTAGGTGAGCATGCCGCGCAAGGCGTGGCTCGGCACGTATTTGCGCGCACGATCGCCGTCGTCATTGTCGATGCGGACATAGGTATAGCCGGCCATCAGGTCCAGGCCTGGCATCACTTCGCCCGTGGCCTGCAGTTCGACGCCGTGGCTCTTGAACTCGTCGGCGGTATAGGCCTGGCGACCGGCTACCATGCCCGCATCCACGGCGACGTTGCGTTGTTCGGTCTTGAACAGTGCTGCGGTTACGTGCAAGCGTGAGTCCATGACGCTGCCCTTGAGGCCGACTTCCATACTCTTGCCTTCCAACGGATCGAGCAGCTTGCCGGAGGCGTCCGACAGGTTGAATTGCGGGTTGTAGATCTTGGTCCAGCTGCCATACACGCTCCAGGCGTCGTTCAGGTCATAGACCAGTCCGGTATAGGGCGTGACCTTGCCGTGCTCGCGGGTGGAGCGTTCGGAGCCATAGCTGTCACCTTTCCCGTCGGCACTGAGCAGACGTGCGCCGGCGATCCAGTGCAGGTCGTCGGTGAGGCTGAAGCGGGTCGCTGCGAACACGCTCTTCTGAGTATCTTGGAAATTCTGCGACAGCGATGCGTCGTTGGCCGTGAACGATGGCATAGGCGTTTTGCCTGCCAGAATGTCCGACCATGAAGTCTCGAAGTAGCTGAAGTGCGCCAGGTCCTCGTCATACTCTTTAAGTTTCTGATGGGTTCGCCCGTACGCAGCCCCCAATGTCAGTTGATGCTCGCGACCGAACAAGCTGAACGGACCTTGCAACTTGGCCTCGCCCAGCAACTGGTGCGCCTCGCTGCTTGTATGGTTGGCATAGGCGCCGGCAACGTCACCGTCGACCGACCCTACATAGAGCATGTTGGTAGTCTGCTTCTCCTGCACGCCAGTCGCCGTGAGGGTGGCGTTCCAATCGTTGCCGAAGTCGTGCTTGAGCTCGACGAAGGCTCGCTGGGTGTGCAGGTTCCAGTACGTCCACGGCTGGCCGATGTTGCTGCTGCGGCTGCTGTAGTGGATGGCGTTGCCGGCGCTGTCGACCAGTGGCAGGTTGCCCCAGGTGCTGCCGTTGGAGTCGCTGTTGTGCTGGGAGAAGCCGACGGTCACGGTGTCGGTGTCGGTCACGTCGAAAGCCAACAGGCCGGCGACGATGTTGCGCTCGTGGCTGTAGCGGTCCATCCACGAGTTGCCTTTGTCGTGGGCATAGATGAAGCGGCCGCGGACATTGCCGCTGTCGGTCAACGGGCCGGAAAGATCGACGTCGACGCGGCGGTTGTCCCACGAGCCGACACTGGTATTGACCTGGGCCTGGAACGTCTCGGTAGGGCGTTTGCGCACGAAGTTGACCGTGGCGGACGGGTTGGCGGCACCGCTCATCAAACCATTGGCGCCGTGCAGGATATCGATCTGCTCATATTCGGCCAGGTCCAGTTCGCCCACCAGCACGGTGCCGACGAAGGGCATGCCCATGCCGTCGAATTCGAAGGTGTTGATGTCGAAACCGCGCGAGGTGAATTCGGTGCGGTCCGATTCGGTCTGTTCGACGGTCACCGACGGCGCGGAGCGCAGAGCCTCTTTGATGCCGTTGATCTTGAAGTCGTCCAGCTGCTGGCGGGTGAGGGTGGTGACCGCCTGGGGCGTCTGCTTGTCGGTCAGGCCCAGCTTGGTGGTGGTGGAGGATGCCTGGCCCTCGTATCCCTGACTGACACCGTCGATGCTTTCGTGGGTACTGACGATCTCGGTGGCGGGTAGCGTCAGGTCGTCGGCGGCATGAACACTGGGCAAGGCGCTGCACGCGCCGACCAGCAGGAGACTGGCAGGGAAGTGACGTTTCAAAGAAAAGATCCTACGGCGAAATGGACTTTGATGCATTTGATAATCTGAATGAGAATCTACATCAAAGGCATCTAGCAATTCGACATTTTTTTCACATTTCGTTACATCCGCTGAGAGGGTGGGCTCGCCGAGGCCGAGAGGCGCTCAGTTATTCGCAGACTTGTGAAAGTGGCCGGGCCACCTCCTCGAGCGATCTGCGCTCAGCCGACACACCCCAGACCGCCTGGGTCAGCGCGGCGACGATCATCAACATTGCCCCGATCAGGTATCCATACCAGACATTGGTGCGTTCGCCGGTCTCGATCAGCGCGCCGAACAAGGTTGGCCCGATCAGACCACCCAGACCGGTGCCGAAGGCGTAGAACACAGCGATGGCGAGCGCGCGGATTTCCAGCGGGAACGTCTCGGCCACCGTGAGATAGGCCGAGCTCGCAGCGGCGGAGGCGAAGAAAAAGATCACCATCCAGGCCAGGGTCTGCTGGGTGACGTCGATCATGTCTTGCTGGAACAGGTAGCCGCTGATCGTCAGCAGCACACCTGCGATCAGGTAGGTCGAGCTGATCATGATCCGTCGGCCGATGACGTCGAACAGGCGGCCAAGTATCAGGGGGCCACAGAAGTTCCCCAGGGCGAAGGGCAGGACGTACCAGCCCACCTGAGCCGACGGGACCTGGTAGAAATCGGTCAACACCAGGGCGTAGGTGAAAAAGATGGCGTTATAGAAAAACGCCTGGGCGGTCAGCAACGCAAGACCCACCAGCGCCCGCTGGCGATGCTCGACGAACAGGCTGTGCACCACCTCGCGCAGCGGCGTGTGGTTGCGGGTGCGCAGGCGCAGGGGTGGGGCCTGCAGGGACGGTATCTCGATACCGCGCTCGTGGTAATGACGCTCGATGTCGGCGACGATACGCTCGGCTTCTTCGGGCTGGTTGTGGATCATCAGCCAGCGCGGGCTCTCTGGTATCCACAGGCGCATCAGCAGGATCACCAGGCCCAACAGCGCACCGATGCCGAAGCACAGCCGCCAACCCAGTTCTCCACCCGCCACGTCCGGGTCGAGCAGCACCACTGCGCCTACGGCACCGAGTGCCGCGCCGATCCAGAACGTGCCGTTGATGGTCAGATCGACCCAGCCCCGGTAGCGTGCCGGGGTGAATTCCTGGATGGTCGAGTTGATCGCGGTGTATTCGCCGCCGATACCGGCGCCGGTGAGAAAGCGAAATACCAGGAAGCTCCACAGGTTCCAGGAAAACGCCGTGGCCGCCGTGGCACCGATGTACAGCGCCAGGGTGATGAAGAACAGCTTGCGCCGCCCGAGGCGGTCGGTGAGCCAGCCGAACAGCAGTGCACCGAGCACCGCGCCGGCGATGTAGCTGGCGCCGGCCAGGCCGATCTCGGTATTGCTCATGGCCAGGGCCGGGCTGTCCTTGAGGGCGCCGGACACCGACCCAGCCAAAGTGACCTCGAGCCCGTCGAGTAGCCAGGTGATACCGAGCGCCACCACCAACAACGTGTGAAAACGCGTCCACGGCAAACGGTCGAGGCGGGCGGGGATGTCGGTGCTGTAGAAACCTTCCCGCGCTGAGGCACCGCTGCAGGACTGCAAGGCTTGGGTCGTCATGGCAGCTCCTTGGTTGACGTAGGCGCGGTGCCATGTGGAGTGGGCCTCAGGCGGGAAGGTTCAGTCATCGATGATCAGTGGCAGTACCATCTACGAGATCGATGACGGTGCATGTGCTCGAGTGCCTGCGATCACAGCAGAGGTATCGAGTAACTCACCGTCAGTCGATTCTGATCCTGATTCCATTCGCTCGGCACCCCGCTGCGCAGCATGGCGTTGCGCCAACTGAAGCCCAGCCCTTTGAACGTCCCGCTCTGTACGACGTAGTCCAGGGCGATGTCACGCTCCCATTCCTTCTCGTCGCCCCCCGAGGCCATGCGTATATTTGTCCCTTTCAGGTAGGTCAACGATGCTACCAGGCCCGGCACGCCCAGCGCGGCGAAGTTATAGGTGTACTGGCCAAAGGTGGTGCGCTCGCCCGCGCGGGTGAAACTGGTCGCCAGTCGATCGGTGAACAGGTAGATACTCGAACCGGCTGCGCCTTCGCCCGTATTGCCCTGGTTCAACTGGACAAAGTTGCCGCTGTTGGATACCCGCTGATGGCCCAGCAGAAATGCATGGCCGCCGATAGCGTAGGTGAAGATGGCGCTCCAGGTATCGTTGTCGATCTTGCCAGGCGTGTCGCCAAGGCCACTCACCTGGTAGCCGGCCGCCCGACCGCTGGCCGAGTCGTTGCGCCCGTCGGCATCGGTCTTGAAATATCGCAGGTCGGTGGTCAGCGATTGGTCGTCAGCCAGCGCCCAGGTGTGCACCAGCCCGGCGAAGTGTTGCACGTAGTAGTCCTGCAACTGGGCCGCGTAATACTGCAGTTTGAGGTCGCGGGTCATTTGGTAATCCGCACCGGCGAAGATGAATTGGTTGCTCTCGCGGCTGCCGCCAGCCACTGCGAGCCCGGACCGGTTGCTCGAGCCGCGACCGGTGGAGTGCTCCAAGCGTCCGCCGGTAAGGGTCAGGCCGTCGATCTCTTTGGAGGTGATCATGCCGCCTTCGAAGGTCTGGGGTAGCAGGCGACCATCGTTGGCCACCAGTATCGGCAACTTCGGTAGCAAGGTGCCGTAGCGAGCTTCTGTTTTCGAGAAGCGCAGCTTCCCGGTCAGGCCCAGCCTGCTCCATTCGTCAACGGCACTTCCATCGCTTTCGTCGGGGATCATCGAGCTGCCGCGGTGGTTACCGGCGCCGCCGTCCAGGCGCACGCCCAGCATGCCAAGGGCGTCGACACCAAAACCAAAGGTGCCTTCGGTGAAGCCGGACTTGTAGTCGAGCACGAAACCTTGGGCCCACTCTGCCGTCTTGCTCTGACCGGCCGCGCCGGGGCGATCACGGAAGTCGTTGTTGAAGTAGTAGTTGCGCAGATTGAGGTTGGCTTTGCCGTCCTCGACGAAGGCGGCCTGGGCAGTAGGAGGTATGCAGGCGCTGGCAGTGAGCAGGTACAGGTATGCACGTGGCTTTCTTGTCATTGTTTTAGTCCTGAGTACGAATGGGCGCCCGAGACATCAGGGCGCAAAGGGTGTGGTACTAGCGGTGCATCAGTCGGGCAGCCATTCCTGCAAGGTCAACTCGACGGTGATGAACGAGAGGTTGCGGCCGCGCTGCAGGCGGCCGGCGAAAATGTTGCCAGCGGCGTCGGCCAGTACGGCCTGCAGGCGACTCTGTCCAGTGATGACCTCGCCGCTGAGGCTGAGGATCTCGATGCCTGGACCGGGTACGTGGATATCCTGCATGCCTTGGCGGCCCAGGTAGTGCAATTGGCCATCGATCAGGCTGCCGAGGCCGCCACGGACCACGGCGCAAGTGATGCCATGGCTGGCGCAAAGCGCTTCGGCACTGTCGATGATGTCTTCGTTGGGCTTTATTCGGGCGATCACCAGGCGGCCCAGCTGGCCACGCTGCACCTGGGAGTCGGAGGTATGTGGATCGAGGGTCATGAGGCCTCCTTGAGCACGGGGTGCAGCAGGTTGAACTGGGTTTCGGCGTCGGGTTGCGCCTCGAAGGCCACCCGGTCGAACAGGCACAGGCGGATCACCAGCGGCTCATTGCCGACGATCAGTCGGTTGAGCACCAGGTGACCGCCATGCTGCTGTCCGTCGCGGTCGATGAAGCCTGCATGGCAGTGCAGCAGGGGGGCGCCGCTGGCATCCCGGCCGACGGTGAGGGCTCCACTGATGAAAGTGATGTAGCCGTCCAGCACCACCGGTTGGCCGTAATCGTAGGGGCGCTGACGATCGCTGGTGGTGACCATGCGGTGATAGCTCAGGTGCGCCGCTGCGCCACAGAGGATGCGTCCCACCGCGCTCTGGTAGTTGCAATCGCGCAGTACCGCGAGCAGGCCTTCGGCGACGTTGCAGGCCAGCGGCAACTCGATGCGCAACTCCTGGCTGCGCGCCACTTCGCAGTCGAGCAGGCGCGGCTGCTGCGCCAGCCCTGCGTGGATGAAATGGCGAACGCCATCCCGGGTTTCGAAGTGGGGCGTCATGCGGGCTGCTCCTGGCCCGCTTCGAGCAGTGCGCGGATGTGCTTCTTGACGATCTTGCCGTAGCCGGACTTGGGCATGTCGTGCCAGCGGACGAAGCGCTTGGGCCACTTGTAGCGAGCCAGGCGCGGCTCGAGATGGGCCAGCAGCTGTTCGTCGCTGACCTCGAAGGTGGTGACGATCACTGCGCAGCCGGATTCACCCCATTTCTCGTCGGGCATGCCTAACACCGCCACCTCGTTGACCGCCGGATGGGTCAGCAGTGCCTCCTCGATTTCCCGCGGGTATACGTTGGAACCACCAGAGATGTACATGTCCGAGGCGCGGCCCGTGATGAAAAGGTAGCCCTGCTCGTCGACGTGGCCGAGGTCCCCGGTGTGGAACCAACCGTGGCGGAAGCATGCAGCGTTCGCTTCGGGGTTGTCGTAGTAACCGGCGAATACCGCTGGACCCCGAACGCATATTTCACCGTCGCTGCCAGGGGGCAGTTCGCTGCCGTGTTCATCGAGTATTGCCACCTGCATGCCCGTTCGTGGATAGCCACAGGATCCGACCTTGGCGTGCGGGCCGTCGTGTTCTTCATGACAGTCAGCGGGCAGCACGGTGATGTTGCCAGTCACCTCGCCCAAGCCGTAGTACTGCACCAGCACCTTGCCCAAGGTGCGCAGGGCGTGGCACTGGTCAGCACGGTACATGGGCGCGCCGGCATAGATCACATAGCGCAGACTGCTGTGATCGTAACGGTCTACCGCCGGGTTTTCGGTGAGCATCTTGACGATGGTCGGCACGGTAAACAGGTTGTCGACACGATGCTCCTGCACTAACCGCCAGGCCTCGTCGCAATCAAGCCGCTCGCTGGTTGGAAGGACGCAGGCCGCACCGCGAGCGACATTGACCAGGGCATGGATACCGGCACCATGGGACAGAGGAGCGAGTACCAGCGAGCGGGATTGCGGACTCAGGCCGGGCATCAGGTCGGCCAGGTGATTGTTGACCACGAAGGCCATCTGCCCGTGGGTCAGCACACCGGCCTTGGGGTGGCCGGTAGTGCCCGAGGTGTAGAAGAACCATAAAGGATCGTGGTAGCTCACTTCGGCAGGTCTGAAAGCAGCCTGTAGCGGCGCACCTTCATCCAACAGCGCATCGTAAGCCAACTCGCCGCTTCGCGCGGTGCCGATGGAGATGACCATCTGCAAGGCGGGCGAAGCCTCGCGCACTGCGTCGGCATAATGGCCGAACCCCTCGTCATACAGCATCGCCACCGCGCCACTGGAGCTACCCAGATAGGCGGCTTCCGGTGCCGTGATGCGGACATTGGTCGGCACCCAGACCACGCCAAGACGGAAGGCCACCCAGGCGCTCTCGAACAACTGCAGGTTGTTGCGCGCATGTACCAGTAACCGGTCGCCCTTGTTAAGGCCCCGAGTGCGCAAAGCAGCGGCAACGCTGTCGACTCTGCGCAGCAAATCGCTCCATGAGACGTGCTGCTCACCCCGGATGAAACCGGGTAGATGGGGCAGACGGCGGGCCACTTGGGCCAACAACTCGCCCAGATTCATGACGTTGTCGATTCCGGTCATCGCGCAGCCTCCAGGATGCTCACGTAGTTGGTGACGGCTGCGCCGCCCATGTTGAAGACGCCGGCACGATCGGCACGCGACAGTTGCATGTCGCCGGCCTGACCGCTGAGCTGCATAGCGGCCATTACGTGCATCGACACGCCAGTGGCGCCAATCGGATGGCCTTTGGATTTGAGCCCGCCGGATGGGTTGATTGGCAGGCGGCCATCTTTGTGGCTCACGCCCTCGGCGATAACCCGAGCGCCCTGGCCGCGTTCAGCCAGGCCCATGGCCTCGTACTCCAGCAGTTCGGCGATGGTGAAGCAGTCGTGGGTTTCCACCAACGACAGGTCATTGAGAGTCAAGCCTGCCTCGCGCAGCGCTTGCTGCCATGCGCGGGCCGCGCCTTCGAACACCGTGGGATCGCGGCGCGACAGCGGCAGGTAGTCGTTGACCTGTACCGCCGCGCGAAAACGCACCGCGCAGCCCCTGCCGTTGCGCTGGTCGGCTCTGCTGATCACCAATGCCGCAGCGCCATCGCTGATCAGCGAGCAGTCGCTGCGCTTCAAAGGGCCGGCGACGAAGGGATTTTTTTCCGAGGGAGTGCGGCAGAACTCGAACCCCACATCGCGGCGCATGTGCGCGTAAGGGTTGAGGGCGCCATTGGCGTGGTTCTTGGCAGCGATCATCGCAAGTGCGTCGGACTGATCTCCGTAGCGCTCGAAATAGGCGCTGGCGATGGTGCCGAACACACCGGCGAAGCCGCTTTGGATCTCCGCTTCCTCACGGGCGTAGCAGCATTTGAGCAGGATCTTGCCGACTTCGGCGGTGGGCAGGCTGTTCATTTTTTCGAAGCCGACCACCAACGCATGTCGCGATTGGCCGCTGAGCACTGCCTGAAGAGCCGAGTGGATGGCTGCGGAGCCGGTTGAGCAAGCGTTTTCCAATCGCACTGCGGGGGTAAAACGCAGGGCGGGGATATGGTTGGCAAGTAGTGTGGAAGGGAAATCCTGGTACAGGAACCCCGCGTTGAAATGGCCAACATGCACGGAGTCGACTTGTTCCGGATCGAGCCGGGCATGCGCCAGTGCGCCGATTGCTGCGTCGGCCATCATCCGCTCGGGGTCGACGTCGGGAAACTTGCCGAAAGGGGCATGGTGCCAGCCGGTGATGAGGGGTGATTCCATGAGGTGAGTCCTCGCTCGATGGGTTTGCGAGGTCGATGGCAAGAACGGTGCCAGCCGGTCGACAAGGCGTCTGCGACGTGCTTTCGTGGCGCTTGGCGGTGGTTTCAGCAGGTAGCAGCGAGGTGCTACAGGTGTCGCCCTGAAGCCCTGAGCGACAGTTCCAGGAGACACCTGTTACAGACCAGGCCCTGGCAGTGTCCTTCCTTTCACACATCGATACATCGCTGCTCAATTGAGGGGGCCTTTGAATTCAAAGGGTTAGGGCCTGTTCAAGGTCTTTGCAAGCATCGCTTGGCCCAGCTCGGCCAGGGTGGCACCCCAATTGCTACGCCACTGTCACCATCGCCTTATCCCACTCGATCAATAAGAACAAATAGGTCAGGAGAGCTTCATGAGCGATTTCACCCGACGTTCCTTCATCAAGACGGCCTCCGTGGCCTCCGCCGCAGTCGCCGCTGCCGGCCTGGGCCTGTACAGCGGCAACAGCCGTGCTGCCGACTTCAAACTCAAGTACGCCAACAACCTGCCCATCAGCCACCCGATGAACGTGCGTGCTCGGGCCATGGCCAAGGCGATCAAAGAGGAAACCAACGGGGCGCTGACCGTGCAGGTGTTCCCCAGCAGTCAACTCGGGAGCGACACCGATACCCTGGCCCAGGTCCGTTCTGGCGCGGTGGACCTGTTCTCCCTCTCGCCGGTGATCCTTGGAACTCTGGTGCCATCGGTGCAGATCAGTGCCGTGGGCTTCGCCTTCAAGGACTATCAGCAGGTGTGGAGCGCCATGGACGGCGCGCTCGGTGAGCATGTGCGCGCTGAGATTGCCAAGACTGGCACGCTGTTCGCTTTCGACCGCATGTGGGACAACGGCTTCCGCGTCACGACCACCAGCACCCGGCCGGTAGCCAGCCCTGACGACTTGCGTGGCATGAAGCTGCGTGTGCCGCCCAGCCCGATCATCATGTCGATCTTCCGAGCCCTGGAGGCGGCGCCCACCAGCATCAACTTCGCCGAGGTCTATTCGGCGTTGCAGACGCGCATCGTCGAAGGCCAGGAAAATCCTATGACCCTGGTGTCCTCGGCCAAGCTGTATGAGGTGCAGAAGTACTGCTCATTGACCAACCATGTGTGGGACGGTTTCTGGATGCTTGGCAACAGTGCCTCGTTTGCCCGCCTGCCGGCGGACATGCAGGCTATCTTGCGCAAGCATATCGATGCTGCGGTGATGGGCCAACGAGAAGACCTCGCCAAGCTCGAAAGCACCACCCGCGACACCTTGAAAGGGCAGGGCCTGGAACTGGTGGAGGCGCCAGCCGAGGCTTTTCGCGACAAGCTGCGCAGCGCCAACTACTACGCCGACTGGCACGAGAAGTTCGGCGATCAGGCTTGGGCCATCCTCGAGCAGTACGCCGGGAAGCTGGCATGATGCGCGCGCCAGCGCTACCGGCCTCGACCGTTTCGCAGCGCCTGCCGGCCCGGGTGCTTATCTGCCTCAACAGCTGGGCCATGCGCTTGGTAGGGGGGCTCGCGGTCACCTTGATGGTGGTCGAAACCTTCGTCCTGCTGGCGGGGGTCATTTTCCGTTATGTGTTGCACAGCCCGCTGATCTGGTCCGATGAACTGGCATCGTCGCTGTTCATCTGGTTGGCGATGTTCGGCGCGGTGTTGGCCCTGGACCGTGGCGAGCACATGCGTATGTCAGCGCTGGTGAACAAGCTGCCAGACGCCTGGCGCGGCTTCAGCGAGACGCTCTCGGCGCTGATCGTCTGCCTGTTCGTGGCGATGATCATCTCGCCGGCCATGCAGCACTCCCATGAACAGATGTGGATCACCACGCCTGCACTGGGCATCCCGGATGGTCTGCGTGCGGCGGCCTTGCCGGTGGGAGCGGTGCTGATGCTGTTGGCGGCGGTGGCGCGTATGGCGCGCTACTCCACGGTTCGCCAGTTCATGGCCGGGTTGGTCGTGATCGGTGCAGTGGCGGCAGCATTGTGGCTGGCGCAGCCCCTACTGGCGGCCATGGGTAATTACAACCTGGTGGTGTTCTTCCTGGTGTTGCTCGGCGCCTGTGTCTTCGGCGGTATTCCCATTGCTTTCGCCTTCGGCACCGCGACCATGGCGTACCTGGCGTTGGCCACTCATGCGCCGTTGTCGATCGTGGTCGGGCGCATGGATGAAGGCATGTCGCACATGGTACTACTGGCTGTGCCACTGTTCGTGCTGTTGGGGGTGGTGCTGCAACTGTCGGGCATGGCACGCACGCTGATCGACTTCATGGCTTCCTTGTTGGGCCATGTGCGGGGTGGTCTGCAGTATGTGTTGCTGGGGGCGATGTTCCTGGTTTCCGGGATTTCCGGCTCCAAGGTCGCCGACATGGCCGCCGTGGCACCGGCATTGTTTCCTGAGATGAAACGGCGTGGCTCCAAACCCGAAGAGCTGGCGGCGCTGCTCTCGGCTACCGGGGCGATGACCGAAACCATTCCGCCCAGCCTGGTGCTGATCACCATCGGCGCGGTTTGCAGTGTGTCGATCACGGCACTGTTCATCGGCGGATTGATGCCGGCGGTGGTGGCGACACTGGCGATCGCGGTGGTGTGCTGGTGGCGCTCGCGCAAGGAGGAGGCGCCTAAGGTCGAACGAGCACCGTTGTCCCAGGTAGGCAAGACATTCTTGATCGCATTGCCAGCATTGGCCCTGCCGCTTCTGATTCGTGTCGCCGTGCTGGAAGGGGCCGCTACCGCCACCGAGGTCTCGACCATCGGTGTGGCCTACGTGGTCTTGGTCGGGCTGGTCATGCACCTGTTCATGCGCCATATAGAATGGCGCCGCCTCTATCCGATGCTGCTCGAAGCAGCGGCGCTGTCAGGGTCGATCCTGCTGATCATCGGTATGGCGTCGGCCATGGCCTGGGCGTTGACCCAATCGGGTTTCTCGCAGTCGTTGGTAGAGCTTATCGAAGACATTCCCGGCGGCGTCATCGGCTTCATGGTAGTGACCATCCTCACCTTCCTGATTCTAGGCAGTGTGCTCGAAGGCATTCCTGCCATCGTGCTGTTCGGCCCGTTGATGTTTCCCCTGGCAGAGATGCTAGGCATTCACCCGGTGCATTACGCCATGGTCGTGATCCTGGCCATGGGCGTAGGTCTGTTCGCACCGCCGCTGGGAGTAGGCTTCTACGCTGCCTGCGCCATCAGCAAGACCTCTTCCGATCATGTGATCCGGCGTGTCTGGGGTTACCTCGGTGCACTGCTGTTGGCGTTGGTGGTCGTTGCCTGTTTCCCATGGATTTCCATTGGTTTTCTCTGAGAGAGCACTTACATGAACCAAGCTGCGAGAACGACTCTGCCTGCATCCGCCCACGGACGTGTGGCATTGGTGACGGGAGCCGCGATGGGCATCGGTGCGGCTATCGCTGAGCGCCTGGGGCACGACGGCTACAAGGTGGTGGTGGCCGATATCAACCTCGGTGCTGCCCAGGAAATGGTGAGCAGTCTCCATACCCAGGGCATCGACGCTCTGGCCCTGGCCATCGACATTGGCGACTCGGTATCGATCAGCGCGCTGTTCGACACCTTGCGAGAACGCTATGGGCGCTGCGATGTGCTGGTAAACAATGCCGGTATCGCTCGCACCGAGCCTTTCCTCGATACCGAGCTGGAGGGCTGGCAGCGGCTGATGAACATCAACCTGACCGGCACCTTGCTGTGTAGCCAGCAAGCGGCGCAGTTGATGCGCGAGCAGGGCTGGGGACGGATCGTCAACGTTGCCTCTATCAGTGGCATGCGGGCCAGTATGGGGCGCACCGCCTATGGCACGTCGAAGGCGGCGGTGATCGGACTGACCCGGCAGATGGCCATAGAACTGGCCGAGTATGGCATCACCGTCAACGGTATCGCTCCAGGGCCGGTGGATACGCCCCTGACGCGTACGCTGCATTCGGCTGCGACCCGGGAATCGTATGCCCGCGCGGTGCCGCTGCGCCGGTATGGCACGCCGGCCGAGATGGCTGGGGCAGTGGCATTCCTCGCCTCGGAGGATGCAGCGTACATCAGTGGACACGTGATCCCGGTGGATGGTGGGTTCATGGCCTCGGGGATTCTGGAGATCTGACACGTACCTTGTGAGAGCGGCCCGCTGTTGCGAAAGGGTTGCTCTCAAGAACTGCATTCGTGCTGGAAAATGACGAGGGAGGAGGTTTCAATCTTCGATCAACCGCCTCGCTTCGTCTTCACGGGTTGCCTGCGCTCCGGCCTGCAGCGCCGTCTCGACAAAGGTGGCGATGCATGGGTTGTGGTTGTCGGCCTTCCACACCGCCACCACTTCTATCACCGGTGCCTCGCGCAAGGGCCGGAAGCTGGTACTGGCCAGGCGCATGTTGCGCATCGAGCGTGGCACCATGGCCACCCCCAGCCCCTCGCCGACCAAGTTGACGATGGTCTGCTGCATATTGATCTCAAGGCCGATGTTGGGCGTCACGCCGTGCTGCAGGCAGTAGTTGCAGATCATGTCGTGCAGGGCAGGGGCGATTCGCCTGGGCACGATGATGAAGGTCTCTCCCGCAAGTTCGCGAGGCTCCACCAGCGCCTGTCCGGCCAGTCGGTGACCGGGCGGTAGAGCCAGGGTCATTTCCTCCCGATACAACGTGACCGTCTCCAAGCCTGTGCAGTCCTGCGGGCGGTACATGATTGCCACATCCTTGTTGCCACTGCTGATGTCGTTAGCAAGGTCCAGCGGCAGTGTCTCGGTGAGCTTCAGGTTCACTTGAGGGTAGAGCGCTGCGTAGTGCCGGGTAATGGCCGGGGTGATGCTGTAGGCGGTCGACATCATGAATCCCACCGACAGCTCGCCGGCAGCACCTCGTGCTGCTGCCAGTGCATTGCGCTTGGCCTGCTCGAACGCAGTGAAAACCGTACCGGTGTCGAGGTAAAAGCGCTGACCGGCTTCGGTCAATTCGACCCGTCGGCGCGAACGATCGAACAGTTTGACTCCCAACTCTTCTTCCAGCAGCGCGATCTGCCGTGAAAGCGGCGGCTGAGAGATATGCAGCTTTTCGGCGGCACGTCCGAAGTGCAGGGTTTCGGCCAGGGTCCGGAAGTACTGAAGGTGGCGAAGTTCGATCATGATGCTCTCAAAGGTATCAGTCGATGCTTGATTATGTATTGGAAAATATAACTGCGCCTCCTTAATGTGACTCTGCAACACCCCTTCGGCCCCGGCTGCGCCACAAGCGCCGCCCGCCGGCATAGTCACAAGCTATAGAACAAGAAAAAGGTGACGCTAATGACCGTTTCGACTCATCCTGCTCATCCGAGCCTACCTGCCCTCTCCGAATGTGATATCGCCCATGACAGCGACCCGTTGGTGCGCCAGGCATTCCGCCGGGCGTTGCGTCTGATGGAGCGCGGTATCGCTGTCTTGATCCGCGGCGAAACCGGCACAGGCAAGGAGATCCTCGCGCGCGCCCTGCATGCCCATAGCCAGCGCCGGATGGCCGAGCTGGTGGCGCTCAACTGCGCCTCCATCCCCGAGACGCTGATCGAAAGCGAGTTGTTTGGCTATAGCCGGGGCGCCTTCTCCGGTGCGCTGCCGGGAGGAAAGAAGGGCAAGGTGCAGCAGGCTGATGGCGGCACGCTGTTTCTCGATGAAATCGGCGACATGCCGTTCGAGCAACAGACCCGCCTGTTGCGGGTGATCGCCGAGCGCGAAGTGACCCCATTGGGCGCGGAGCGAAGCGTGCCGGTGAACTTTGCCCTTGTGTGCGCCACTCACCAAGACTTGGCGGCACGGGTGGCCGAGGGCAGCTTCCGCGAAGATCTGTTCTATCGCATTGCCACGGGTGTGGTGCAGCTGCCGCCGCTGCGTGAGCGCAAGGACCGCGGTGAATTGCTATACAACATGGTCGCCTTCGAGTTGCCGGACTGTGATCCGCGACAGGTGTTGAGTGAAGTCTGGCCATTGCTGATGGCGCATCCATGGCCGGGCAATCTGCGCCAGATGCGGGCGGTGGTGCGCTATGCCTGCGCGGTGAAGGAAGGCTCACGCATTCAGCTCAGCGATCTACCACTCGACTTTCTCGATCAATGCGAACCCTTCCAGCGTGAGACTAGCCGGCGATTGCCTGCCACCATCACGCCGATTCGCCGCCAGGTACGACAGGGCGATGAGCGCGCAGACGTGCTCGACACCCTGCAGGCTTGTCGCTGGAACATGTCGGCCGCCGCTCGTGAGCTGGGCATATGCCGGCCTTCGCTGTACCGGATAATGCGCCGGCTGGATATCCCGCCGCTCAAGGAGCAACTGGCTCTCGGTGCCTACGGCACCGCCTGAGCTTTCTCTTTGCACATTCGAGCAACGCTCTCTGCGATCCAGAGGGTGCGCCTGGTTACGACCTTTCCAAGGGATGACGACAATGAGCAACACTGGCGTGCAAGCTGCACTGAACTTCACTTTGTCCGGGCGCACCGCACTGGTCACCGGCGCCGCTCGCGGCATTGGCCATGCCATCGCCGTGGCTCTGGGCCTTGGCGGCGCTCGCGTTGCCCTGTGCGATCTGGATCCTGAGGCTGCCGAACAGGCCGCGGCTCATTTGCGTGAGCACGGGGTCGAGGCGGTAGGCGTAGGTGCGGATGTGGCCGATGAGGCGCAGGTGAAAGCGATGCTCGATCAGGTCGAGGCGCAGTTGGGTGGCGTCGATATCCTGGTGAACAACGCGGGGATAGTGTCTACCGCTCCACTATTGGAGCTGACCACGGCGGAGTGGAATCGGGTGATGGCCATCGACGTGAACAGCGTGTTCTTCTGCGCGAAAGCGGTTTTGCCGGGCATGATGGCGCGGCGTAGCGGACGCATCATTAACATTGCCTCGGTAGCCGGCAAGCGCGGTGGCGGACTGTTGGGCAACAGTTGTTACGCGGCGGCCAAGGGTGCGGTCATAGCATTGACCAAGGGCCTGGCGCGCGAAGCTGGGCCTTACGCCATCACCGTTAACGCTGTGTCGCCGGCGCTGACCGACACTGAAATGACCCGTTCGTTGGCGCCCCAAGCCAGAGCCCAGGTCCTGGCGCAGATGCCGCTGGGGCGGGCCGGGACGCCTCGGGATATCGCTGCTGCGGTATGCTTCCTGGCGTCCGCCGAAGCCGGGTTCGTGACCGGAGAAATCATGGACGTCGATGGGGGGTTCATGCGCGATTGATTACCAAGCTTGTCGTCGCGTCCATGGAAACGGCCTGTTTGGCGTATTCGATGCCAGTCAGTGCATCACCAGCCCCAGCCACATCGCGCCAAGGATACGGCGCCGTGGCTGACATTCAAGGTGTCAAGCATGGTGCCTTCAGGGAGTCCTCGTGTGCAGACTCGCCACTACCTTGTTCGAGGGCAAGCAGCGCAGGCATGTCGAGAATCTCCACCAGCCTGCCGCGCAGGCTGACGATGCCAAGCGCGCGCAGCCGGGCCACCGACCGGCACACGGTTTCCAGGCGCAGGCCCAGGTACGACGCCATATCCTCGCGCGACATGCGCAGCAGGAAGCCGTGGGCCGAGTAGCCTCGGCTGACAAAGCGCCTGGACAGCCCGACCAGAAAGCTGGCCAGCCGCTGTTCGGCGGTGAGGTTGCAGAGCATCAGTACACGCTCGTGTTCGCGCACGATTTCCCGGCTCATCAGGCGATTCAGGCTCTGTTGCAGGACAGGAAAGTCGCGGGCCAGGGATTGCAAGCGGCGGTAGGGCACCGGGCAGACCTCGCTGTCTTCCAAGGCGATCGCATCGCAGACATGCCGCTCGGTGGCAATGGCGTCGAGGCCGAGCACGTCGCCAGGCATCCAGAAGTTGATTACCACACCTTGCCCTTCGGCGGTATTCAGGCTGGTTTTGAAACTGCCGCAGTGCACCGCGTAGAGCATGGTCAAGGGATCGTTGGCATTGAACAGTGCGGCGCCTTTGCGCACGCGCACGCGCGGTCCGATCAAGGCGCCCAGGCAGCTGTTGTCGTGTATCGGTAGTCCGGTAGGCAAGCACAGGCCGCTGACGCGGCAGTCTCTGCACAGGGCCGCCAGCGGTTTCAGGTGTATCGGCTTTGCCGCGCGGGATGCGGCGGGCTGTTCGAGGAGCGTGACCTTCAGTTGGCCAGTCATGGTCATGCCTCCTTCGCACATCGGTGATCGGCTACGCCGTTGCGGGGCGACCCATCTGCCAGCCTGTCCCGCGAGTGAGGGGCATTGAGCCGGTTGTTCAGACGTTCGACGAACAGTTCGGCCTCTTCAGCTGTGCTGAAAGCCACCCGCCAGTCATCCATGCGGACCCACCAGCGCTTTTGTTCGGTGTCGTTCTCGACGTAGACGTTCATCGGAGCCTCCAGAGCATGCATGAGCAAGGTATCTGCAACACGGCAAAACGAAGGCATCCCTGCCGCCAGCGGGTAGGACTCAGGGCCTGGTCACCCCGTTGGCCTGCGATGGAACCGTTGGTGACATGGGGACAGCGTGCGCCGACTAATTTGCCTCGCTTTGATCCGCGTCAAATTCTCTTGCCAAGGTCCATGCCGCTGGTCCGCTGCGGGCGGCAATTGATAAACATCAAATACGCAGGGCAAAGGTGGCAGATGCTCAAGGTACGTACCCCAACCGCTGAGGTGTGCCATGCAAACTCCACAAAGACTGCTGCTGATCGTATCCCCGCTGATGCGCCGAACCCCTGTCTATGACCGCGCTGCCGCGCTGGCCAAGGCCAAGGGCATGGCACTGCACATCGTGGCGTTCGATTACCTGGAAGGGCTGGCCACCGCAGGCTTGGTCAACGACCAGGCACTGGCGGTGATGCGCGAAGGATATGTGCAACAACACCGTGAGTGGCTGGAAAGCCAGGCGCTGTCGATGCGGCGCAATGGCGTCACGGTGACCACCGAAGTGGTATGGGTGCAGCATCCCTTGAACGAGATCCTGGTGCATCTGCGCGAGCAACCATTCGCCATGCTGATCAAGGAGTTCGAGCATGAGCCTTGGTGGGTGAGGGCCATGTTCACCTCGCTGGATATCCAGCTTTTGCGCGAAACCCGCGTCCCCCTGCACCTGGTGCACAAGGCCAGCCATGCGCTGCCGCGCAGGATTCTGGCGGCCGTGGACCTGTCCAGACCGGAGGATCAGTTCGAAGGTTTCAACGACCAGATCATCAGCGAAGCGCTGAAACTGGCGTTGCAGTGCAATGCCCAGATCGACTTGTTATATGCCTACGACCTCGGCTCCATGTACCTGGACGCCGGCGGTAGCCGCGAGCACTCGTTCCTGTTCGACTCGAACCTCGCCCAGACCCTCCATGAGGCCCAAAGCGATGCATTCCAGGCGCTCGCCGAACGCAATGGCATCGCCGTCGAGCATCGACACATGCGCATCGGCGACCCAGCCAAGGTGCTGGCCCTGTACATGGACAACAACGACATCGATGTGCTGGTCATGGGCAGTTATCACCACCGCGGCATCGACTGGTTCATCGGCAGCACCGCCGAGCGGGTGCTGCATCGGTTGTCCAGCAGTGTGCTGGTGATTTCCCCGGAACGTTCCCAGGGTTGAGTTCAAGGCCCGCAAGGGCCTTGTCTTCCGGGGCGCAGGTCGAGTTCGTGCAGGATCTCGCTGACGTCACCCCCCACATAGCTCGAGCTGAAGCCCAGCCCCTTGGCCAGTCGGTGCATGGCGTAGTTGTTCGCCAGGTCCCTGGACATCATGTAGTGGTAGCCGTTGCGCCGCGCAGCGGCGATCAGGTGTTGCAGCAGGTGCCTGCCCAGGCCCTTGCGCTGCCAATCTTCCCTCACCGCCACCGCGCATTCGCAGCGTGGACTGCCCGGGATGCCGGCATAGCGGCTGACGCCGACCTGTTGCAGCTTGCCGTCGACATGCGCCAGTGCGACGTAGGCCATGCGCTGGTGGTAGTCCACCGGCATGCATTGCGTGTCCAGGCTCGGCAAGCCGCCGCTGAGCCCGGCGATGAAGCGAAAGCGGCGCGACTCGTAAGCGATCGTGCTCAGAAAGCGCTTGTCCCGTTCGTGGTCTTCCTCGCGCAGCGGGCGGATCAGTACTGCCGAGCCGTCGTCCAGCTTTTCGACCCAGTGCTCGCACGCTTCTGCCTGGTCAGTCGGATGCCCGTTCATGTCGCCTCCCGGTTGCCGGATCGATGCCTGGTGCTGCTGTTGTAACGTGAAGCGCCGGTTCGGTTCTGACAAACGTCAAACTGAGGATGGGTGGTGGATTTCTGATCTGCATCAAGCGGCATCCGACATTGGCGCGGAATATCGTTCCCAGCGCATTCCCGTCGCCCGTATCCGGAGGTCCATCATGGGTCAATATCGACAGTTGCTGGTGTTGCTCACCGAGGTCGATCCCCACTCGGCCGCGCTGCGCCGGGCCTTGGCCCTGGCGCATGTCAGCGGCGCCAGCGTCCACGTGCTGGGCCTGTTCGAGCCAAGCGAAGAGCATCTGCTGCGCGAGGAGCGGCTGAACGAGGCCGATATCGAGCGCCAGTACGAGCGCTACCGTATCCAGTTGGCGAAGCTGGTCGACCGGCACCGCGCCAGCGGCATCGTGCTGACGGTCGATAGCCTCAGCGCAGAGGACATCCGCAGCCAGGCCATCGACTACATCGGCGAGCTACAGCCTGACATGGTCATCAAGGACAGCGAAACCGCCTCTGCCTTGATGCGGCTGTTCGGCACTCCGCTCGATTGCGCGCTGATGCGAAGCTTCAAGGGCATCACCCAGTTCGTGCCGCAGGCTGCCGTGTCATTGCCTCGGCGCATCCTGGTTGCCGTGGACACCGCCTTCAGCGAGGCGCCTGCAACCCAGGAGCGCTTCAACCAGGGGCTGGTACGCGCTGCCCAGGCCCTGGCCTTGCAGTGTGATGCACAGTTGCACCTGCTCTGCGCCTACAACCTCGCCGGGGTGTTCGCTTCGGACATGAACGTGACTCAGGCCTGGATCGAAGAGATGCGCAAGGCGTTACAGGAGCCTTTCGACGCGCTGGCAGACGCCGAAGGGGTGGCCCTGGACCGTCGCCATTTCGTCGAAGGTGGCCCGGTGCAGGTGATCCGTGAACAGGTGCAGGCTCTGGATATCGATGCGGTCGTGATGGGGGTGGTGCAGCCCAAAGGGTTGGACAAACTGCTCGGCGACACCACCGAACGCCTCGTCGGACGGCCGCCGTGCAGCATCTTCGCGGTTCACCCTGATCTGGCCGGTATCTGGGAGGCCTAGCCATGCACCTGACATTTCTCGGCGGCACCGGGACCGTGACCGGTAGCAAATTCCTGCTGACCCACGATACGACGCGGATACTGGTCGACTGCGGACTGTTCCAGGGCTTCAAGCAGCTACGTCTGCGTAACTGGGAGCCTTTGCCCGCCACCCTGCGGGCGCTCGACGCCGTGGTGCTGACCCACGCCCACCTCGATCACAGCGGCTATCTGCCGGTGCTGGTCCGTGAAGGCTACCGCGGGCCCATCTATGCCACTGCGGCAACCTGCGCCTTGGCGCAGATCCTGCTGCTCGACAGTGCCCGGTTGCAGGAGGAACAGGCAGAGCATGCCAACCGCCACGGCTACTCCAAGCATTCGCCGGCGCGCCCGCTCTATACCGAAGAGGACGCCAAACGTGCGTTGGAGCTGTTTCGCCCGGTGGAGCTGCACCAGACCACGCCTATCGCCGAGGGTATCGAATTGCTGTTGCGCAGTGCCGGACACATTCTTGGCGCGGCGACCGTGCAGATCTGCGCGGGAGGTCAGACCGTGGTTTTCTCGGGCGATTTGGGGCGCCCGCAGGACCCGATCATGCGCGCGCCGGAGTTGGTTCGGACGGCTGACGTACTGTTGGTTGAATCCACCTACGGCGATCGCTTGCATCCTGCAGAGTCCACCGAGCAATACCTGGCCCAGGTCATCAATCAGACGCTCCTGCGCCATGGCATCACCTTGGTTCCGTCCTTTGCCGTTGGCCGGGCGCAATTGCTGATGTACTACCTCTACAAACTCAAGCGCGACAAGTTGATCCCGGATATTCCGGTCTATCTCAACAGCCCGATGGCCACCGATGCCACGCAACTGTACCTGCGTTTCCGGAGCGAGCATCGTCTGAGCGCGGCAGAGTGCGCCTCGATGTGCCAGGGCACGCGGATCGTCCGCACGGTCGACGAATCCCGGCACCTGGATCAGTTGCGCGAGCCGGCGGTGATCATCGCTGCCAGTGGCATGGCCACAGGTGGGCGGGTACTGCACCACCTCAAGGCGCTGGCGCCCAACCCACGCAACAGCATTCTTTTCTCAGGCTTCCAGGCCGGCGGCACGCGCGGTGCCGACATCGTCGCGGGCGCCCACAGCGTGCGCCTGCAAGGCGAGGACGTGCCCATCCGGGCGCAGGTGCATGCCATGGAGAACCTCTCTGCCCATGCTGACGCCGACGAGATCATGGAGTGGTTGCGAGGGTTCAGCCGGCCGCCCCGGCAGACCTACGTCATTCACGGCGAACCTCATGCTGCCGATACCCTGCGCCGGCGTATCAGCCTCGAACTCGGCTGGCAGGTGTGCGTACCTGACTATCAGGAAACGGTTGCCATCGACCCTGTGCGCTGAGCCAGCGCGGGAGGTATCCATGAATACACAAGCTCGGGCCAGGTTGCGGGCCTGGATGCATCGACCCAGGGGCAGTCTGGGCTGGATCGTGGCCATCGTCGCCCTGCTGGTAGCGACCGCCGTCTACAGACACCTGACACCGACCTGGCGCCTGCCCATGCGCGACCCGGTGGTGTTGTTGGCCTTGCTGGCCTTGAGCGCGGCACTGGGTTGGGCGGTGCAGCGAGGCGTCAAACGCACGGTGGGCAAGGCCATCTTCACCAGTGAACAGAGCACTTGGCAGGACAGGCTGGCGTTTCTGCGCGCGGTCGCACGGGAATCCAACGCATTGCTGGCCACGTTGCTGCTGCTGGCTGTGCTGGGAGCGGGTACTGTGTGGCTGGCTGGGCGCTCCGTGGCACAGATCGTCGACCACTGCGAGGCGAGCCTGCAGGGTCAGGTGCAGTCCCCGGAGGACGAGCAGCTCTCGGCACTGATCGGCAAGCCGGTGTGTACCTGCCTGGCGCAAACCTTTCTCGATCGCAACGGGGTGATTCGTCTGGCGTTGTTCGACACGCCCCTGCAGGAAGTGAGCGGTTTGAAGGCACTGACACCGGCCGATGAGCAACGTTGCCTGGAGCAGTTCGACCTGCTCCCGGAGGAGGCGCATGCAACGACGCCTTGATCGGTCATGCCCATCTGAACCCTCTCAGTTATGCCATGGTCAAGCGCATTCCTGCCCGGAGGGCGCGTTGTACCGCTATCTGGACCGGCGCTGAAGGCTGCACCGGCTATCGCCATAGCGTCTGTGCAACGCTTGAATAAAGCTGTACAGAAAACTATCTTTGTACAATATTCAAGGCGTTCGAGGTCAGCATGGCGCAACCTGCTCGCTGCATCTGGCTATTGCTGTTTCTGGTGTTCGCGCAACCGGCAGCCGCCGATTGGCGATCGGCGATGCCCACGGCGCAGCTCCTCGGCAGTGGCGACTTCACCTGGTTCGGCCTGCGGGTCTACAGCGCCAGGCTGTGGACCGTTGGTCCGGTACACGACTGGCAGCAGCCGTTCGCGCTCGAACTGCGCTACCACCGGTCCCTCTCCCGCGACACCTTGGTCAAGGCCAGTGTCGAGGAAATCCGCCGTTTGAACCGCGGTAGGGTGACACAAGCGCAGATCGATGCCTGGTCCGAAAGGCTCGCTGGCGCTTTCGTCGAGGTCACCCCAGGCATGCGCATCACGGGTGTGTATCGACCGGGGCAGGGATGTCGTTTCTATGTCGATGGCAGGCTGACCCAGGTGGTCGACGATCCGCTGTTCGCCCGGGCGTTTTTCGCTATCTGGCTCGATCCCCGGGCCAGGGATACGCAACTGCGCCTGCGCCTGCTCGGCCAGGCCGGCGGCGACTGAGGAGTGTAAACATGTCCAGAGCACTGCTGTTGGTAACCTGCCTGCTGTTGGGAAGCTGTGGCAATGTCGGCGTCGAGCGTTATGCAGGCGAGCGACCGGCGCTCGACCTGGCTGCGTTCTTCTCGCAGCCGGTGCAGGCCTGGGGCATGTTTCAGAAGCGCTCTGGAGAGGTGGTCAAGCGCTTTCATGTGTGCATAGGCAGCCGTCGAGAGGGAGAGCGCTTGATTCTCGATGAGCGTTTCGTGTACAGCGATGGGACTCGCCAACAACGGGTCTGGACACTGGTGCCGGACGGCCCCGGACGCTGGCGCGGCACCGCGGGGGACGTGATCGGCGAAGCACGCGGTGAGGTGGCGGGCAATGCCCTGCGCTGGCGTTACCAGTTGGACCTGCCGGTCGACGGGCGGCACTGGCAGATGGACATGGATGACTGGATGTTCCTGATGGACGAAGACACCCTGATCAACCGTACCCGCATGAGCAAATTGGGCGTGGAAGTCGGCCAGGTCACCTTGTTCTTCCGGCGCACGCCCAGCGCCGCTAGCTGTAACTGAGCACGCTAGATCAGCTTTCAGCGGCCTTGGTGTGCCGCCAGGCGTGCCAGCAACGGTAGCGCCAGTGCCCAGATCGGCACCAGACATAGAGCGGTCGGCAATGGGCCGAGGGGCAAATCGACACCTGCCAGCCCGGCACCGCCCACGTATGCCCCTGGCCCACCCATCCCTCCGACCAGGGCGCCGCGCCACAATGGCCAGCCTGTCCAGGCCAGGCTATGGCGCAGACCGCTGGCCAGCACCAGCCACAACAACGCGAGCCAGAGTGGCAGCGGCCAGGCGACGAAAGCGAAAAGGCCCAGCGCGCCCAGCAGGCTATCGAGTACACAGCCTGCCAATGCGACCCGCCACAGTGCCGCGACCTCGCTCCCCCGGGCCGGGCTCAGGTACAAGTGAATGCCCAGCCCGAGCGCGACCAGCGACAACAGCCAGGGGCGCTGGGCGCCGAGCACGCACAGCCACCAGCCGGCCTGCAACCACAAGGCATTGGCCAGTAGCCACCGAGTGCTGCTCATCGCGGCTCAGGCAAGGGCGCCCGCCGGGCCTGGGGCGCTGCCCAGAGCAATTGGGCCACACCGATGGCCCGCTCTTCGAATCCTCCCTGGCAGTAGCACAGGTAGAACTCCCACAGGCGCTGGAAGGCATCGTCGTATCCCAGCTGGCTCAAGCGGGTGCGTGCCTGGCGCAGGTTGTCGCGCCAATGGCGCAGGGTCCGTGCGTAGTCCGCGCCGAAGTCCTCCAGGTGCACCAGGTTGAGCGTTGTCTCGCGGCTGGCAGTCTGCAGCATCACGCTCAGCGAGGGCAGGGCTCCGCCGGGGAAGATATGGCGTTGGATGAAGTCCACCGAGCGTCGGGCCTGGGCGTAGCGTTGGTCACGCATGGTGATCGCCTGCAACAACATCAGCCCGTCGGGCTTGAGCCGTGCGGCGCATTGGCGAAAGTAGATCGGCAGGTAGCGGTGGCCCACGGCCTCGATCATCTCGATGGAGACCAGTTTGTCGAAGCTGCCCTTCAGGTCACGGTAGTCGTCGCGCAGCACCGTCACCTGTGCCTCCAGACCCATGGCCCGCACGCGCTGCAAGGTATAGGCGTACTGCGCTTCCGACAGCGTGGTGGTGGTGACCCGACAGCCGTGGCGGGTGGCGGCATGGATGGCCAGGCTGCCCCAACCGCAGCCGATCTCCAGCAGGTGGTCGCTGGGGCGCAGTTCGAGCTTTTGGCAGATGCGTTCGAGTTTGTGCAACTGGGCTTGTTCCAGTGGCTGTTCGGGGTACTCGAACTGGGCGGCTGAATACATCATGGTCGGGTCGAGCAGTTGTTCGAACAAGGCATTACCCAGGTCATAGTGCGCCAGGATGTTGCGCCGCGCGCCGTGCCGGCTGTTGCGGTGCAACCGATGAAACAGTTGCAACGCCGGGCGGCCCAGGCGTGCCAGTCCTCCTTCAAGGGCGTCCAGGACAGCGAGGTTGGCTACGAACAGACGTGTCACCAAGGCGAGGTCGGGGCTGCGCCAGTAGCCTTGGATATAGGCCTCGCCGGCGCCGATCGAGCCATTGCCTGCCAACAGGCTCCAGGCGGCTTCATCGAGGATTTCCACTTCGGCCTGCAAAGGGCTGGCAGCATCGCCGAAGCTCCACTGCCTGCCATGGCTGAGCACGCGCAGATGGCCGTGGCGCAGCTTGCCCAGTTGGGCCAGGACGAGGGTTCGGGCCAGGGTCCCGAGCCGCGGTGCCAGACCGGATGACTTGCTAGCGCTCAGGGTGGTGTTGGGCATGATCGGGGTCCTCGCAGGGTTGGCCAACCACCAGATCGCCCCGGCGTTCGGCATGGTCATGGACGGGTACGCGTTTGAGCAACAGGCGCAGCGCCTGCCAATAGATGCCTGAGACGGTGCGCAGGCTCATCCAGGGAAACGTCAGGATGTAGTGCCGTAACGCCTGTCGGGTAAGCGGTTGGCGTTGCAGGTTGAGCGTGGCGTCGAATACCTTCTGCCCGTCCTGCCAGTTCTGCATGTGGATGCGCAGCTGGTCGGCGTCCATGCGCAAGGTCAAGCGGTACTCCATGTCCAGCGGCATGAACGGTGACACATGAAAGGCCTTGGCCAGGGTGAACGACGTGGACAGTTCGCCCTGGACCGGCAACACGTAGTGGAAGCGTTCTCGCCAGGGGGTATTGCGTACTTCCAGCAGGATCGCGGCCAGTCGCTGGTCGGCGTCGTGGCAGAAGTAGAAGCTGACCGGGTTGAACGACAGCCCCCAGCAACGTAATTGCGTCAGCAGGTGCACCGGCCCCTCGGGCGTCTGGCCGAGGGCCTGGCAGACCAGCGAGCGTGCGGCCTGAGCCAGCGGCATGCCGCGACCGGTCAAGGCGGGCAGGTAGTCGGTTTCGCGCCAGCTCAGCGGTGCCAGGCGCCAGGGCCTGAGCCCGCGCGAGAGGCTCATCCAAGCGGCGTGTTCGTCCAGGTCCAGATAGAACATTCCCATGTGGTAGGTAAACGCGTGGACCTTGGGGACCAGGCGGCGGTGGCTGAGCCAGCCTACGCAAAGTGCGCTGTTCACAGCTGCTCGCCAAAATGGCCAGCGACCTGCAACGCGCTGACCACCCCGTCTTCATGAAAGCCATTGCCCCAATACGCACCGCAGAAGTAGCTGTTCAGATGCCCCTGCAACTGGGCCTTGCGCCCTTGCGCCGCCGAAGCGCGCAGGGTGTATTGCGGGTGGGCGTAGCGCAAGCGGGCGATGATTTGCGTCGGGTCGATCAGGGCGGTCTGGTTCAGACTGACGCAGAAGGTCACCGGCGCTTTCAGCCCCTGCAGCAGGTTCATGTTGTAAGTGACCGCAGCCGGGGCGTTCTCGGCTGCACCCAGGCGGTAGTTCCAGCTCGCCCAAGCCAGTTTGCGTTGAGGGAGCAGCCGGGTGTCGGTGTGCAGGACGACGTCATTGTCGGCGTAGCCGATGCCACCCAATACGGCACGCTCCTGGGCGGTCGGCGCTTGCAGCATGGCCAGGGCCTGTTCGCTATGGCAGGCGAAGACCACGCTGTCGAAGCGTTCGATGCCGGCGGTGCTGACGACGGTGGCACCGGCTTCGTCGCGGCTGACTCGCTCGACCTTGCAGCCGAGACGTATGCGCTCGGCGAAGGTTCGGCACAGCGGTTCCACATAGCTGCGCGAGCCGCCCTGGATGACCCGCCATTGAGGTCTATCGTTCACCGACAGCAAGCCATGGTTGCGGCAGAAACGCACGAAGAAGCGCAGCGGGAAGGCGAGCATGTCGGCGCGCGACATCGACCAGATCGCCGAACCCATCGGTACGATGTAGTGCTCGATGAAGCGATGGCCGTAGCCTTGGGCGAGCAGGTAGGCGCCCAAGGTGGTGGTCGGATCGATACGTTGGTTGTCCAGGTCGGTGATCACCTGTCGGTTGAAGCGCAGGATATCGCGCAACATGCCCCAGAACCCCGGTGACAGCAGGTTGCGCCGTTGCGCGAACAGTGTATTGAGGTCATGACCGTTGTATTCCAGGCCGGTGCGCGGGTCATGCACCGAAAAGCTCATCTGCGTCGGTTGCGATGCAACGTTGAGCTGATCGAGCAGGCGTATGAAATTTGGGTATGTCCAGTCGTTGAAAACGATGAAGCCCGTGTCGATGGCATAGCGTTGGCCCTGCCAGTCGACATCGAGGGTATGGGTGTGCCCGCCGATCCATCGCTCGGCCTCGAACACCGTGACCTCATGTTTGCGCGACAGCAGGTAGGCGCAGGTCAGCCCTGCGATGCCGCTACCGATGATGGCGATGCGCATGCTTCGTCACTCCTGTTCCGCACGTGCCAGACGCTTGCCCAGGGCCAGGCGCAGCCGTGGCGGCAACGCCCCGAGCAGGCGCAACAGCAATGTGAAAGCGCCGGGGAAGTTGATTTCCAGGGGCCGGCGCGGCAATCGCCTGGCGATATGCTGGGCGGCGCGTTGCGCCGACCATATCTGCGGCATGGGAAAGTCGTTGCGGCGGGTCAGCGGGGTGTCGACGAAACCCGGGCTGATCAGGGTGACATCGATGCCTTCATGCGCCAGGTCGATACGCAAGGACTCCACCAGGTAACGCACGGCGGCCTTGGAGGCGCCATAGGCACCGGCGCGGGGCAAGGCCAGCCAAGTCACCGAACTGCCTATGACCACCAGATGCGGTGCATGCCCGGCGCGCAACAAGGGTAGGGCAACGCCCAGGCAATGGCTGACGGCCAGGAAATTGGTGCGTATCACGCGTTCGACCAGGGCCGGGTCGAAATGCCCAGGCTCGAGGTACTCGCACGTGCCTGCGTTGAGAATCACCAGATCCAGTGCGCCCCAAGCCTGTTCGATGCGTCTGGCGATGTCGGTCACCTGCTCGGGCCTATCGAGATCGCCGATGGCCAGCAACGCCTGTCCGGGAAACTGCTCGACCAGGGCAGTGAGACGGTCGGCCCGGCGGCTGCCCAGCGCCACTTGGTGGCCGCTTTCCAGCAGGCTCTGAGCCAGTGCAGCGCCGATGCCGCTACTGGCGCCGGTCAACCAGCAGCGGCTCATTTCAGGCGGCCCTTGAGCCAGCGGATGGCACTGCCCATGACCGGGACATGCTCGTAAAGCAACGCGCCAGCGTCGAAATAGTCCTGATGGAAGTGCACCCGGTCACGCCATTGCAGGTAGCTGCAACCTTGCACTTGGATCGGCTGGCCGCTGGCCAGGCGCGGGTGGCGAAACTGCAGGGACCAGCGCAGGTAGCCTTGGCCGGGACTGAGCTCATCGGCGCCGAGGATGGCGTAGCGGATGTCGTGGGTGTTGGCGTACAACTGGTCGAAGTATCCCCGCAGGGCCTGAAGGCCCTTCAACTCATGCAGGGGGTCACGAAAGGTGACGTTTTCATCGTACAGGTTGCCCAGGTCATCGAGCGTGCTGGCGTCGAGACTGGCGAAGCGCTGGGCGAACCGTTGGAGATAGTCGGACATGCGAGACTCCAGACATTCTTGTACAACCATGCCAGGTTGTACAGGTATAGCTGAAGACTAGGATAAAACTTGTACGCGCACAATTATCTTGTACAAGTTTTTGTGTCGTCCTTGGCCTCAATCGGTCCGTTCATCGCTCAACGCTGACTCAAGCTCAACCAATCCGGCAGACGTCACTCCACTGACGTAACTGCCCTGGTTGACGAGGAGACCGCTGATGGCCGAGAAAGAGGCCGTGTTGTACCGCATGGTGATGCCCGAGCACGTGTGTCCGTTCGGGCTCAAATCAAAATATCTACTGACCCAGGCTGGCTACGAAGTCGAAGACAACTGGCTGAGGACTCGCGAGGAGACGGACAGGTTCAAGGAGCGCGAAGGCGTGAAGTCCACGCCGCAGATTTGGATAGATCACCAGCGCATCGGTGGCTACGATGACCTTCGTCAGCATTTAGGCAAAGGCAGTGCGCAAGCCAATCGGTATCGCCCTGTCGTGACGGTGTTCCTGTGTGCCTTGTTGCTGGCAGGGGTACTGGCGCTGATGGGGGTGGGGCAGTTCGGTCTGGCCTGGCTGGTGCAGGGGTTCTTCGCTATCACCATGTTGCTGCTGGCGATGCTGAAACTTCAGGACGTCGAGTCGTTCAGCAACATGTTTCTGGGTTACGACCTGCTCGCTCAGCGCTGGGTGCCTTATGCCTACGTTTATCCCTACGGCGAGGCGCTGGCGGGGCTGCTCATGGTGGCGGGCTGGCTCAGTTGGTTATCCGGTCCGCTAGCGATGGTGCTCGGCGGTGTGGGCGCGGTCTCGGTGTTTCGCGCCGTGTACATCGAAAAACGCGAGCTCAAGTGCGCCTGCGTGGGCGGCAGCAGCAATGTGCCGCTGGGGGCGATTTCCCTGACCGAGAACCTCATCATGTTCGGCATGGGCCTATGGATGCTGCTCAGGTACGTCGCGTGAAGGCACGCATAGTCGCTTAGAACCTCCAGAACGCAGGGGCTACCAGCACCAGCACGGTGAGGATTTCCAGGCGTCCCAGAAGCATGCCGATGGTCAGCAGCCACTTCGCCGAATCGGGCAGCGAGGCAAAGTTGCCGGCGGGGCCAATCAGTTCGCCCAGGCCAGGTCCAACGTTGCAGACGGCGGTGGCTGCGCCACTCAGGGCGGTGGTCCAGTCAAGCCCGATCAACGACAGCAGCAGGGCGATCACCGCAATGGTGATGGAGAAGAAGAACGAAAAGGTCAGCAGCGACCGCACGATTTCTTCGTCGATCGGATGACCGTTGTATTTCTTCGAAATCGTCGCCCGAGGATGGATCAACTGCTTCAAGCTGCCGATCAGCAGCGATGCAGCGACTTGAAAGCGGAAAATCTTCAAGCCACCGGCTGTCGACCCTGAGCATCCGCCGATGAAGGTCAGGTAGAAGAACAGCATGACTGCAAACCCGCCCCAGAGGGTGTAGTCACCGACGGCAATGCCGGTGGTGGTGACCACCGAGGTCACATTGACCGCCACGACCCGGAATGCGTCCCACCAGCTCAGGTCGCTGTGCCAGCACAGCCAGCTGCCGACCGTGACCCAGACGAACAGCAGAAAACCCAGGAAGCCGCGGACCTGGTGATCTTTGAGCAAAGCCCGTCGATGCCCGCGCAGGGTCGCCACATACAGGGTGAAGGGCAGGCTGCCGAGAATCATGATCACCACGGCCACCCAGTGCACTGCCGGTTGGGTCCAGTGCCCGAGCGATGCGTCGGAGGTCGAGAAGCCGCCGGTCGAGACCAGCGACATCGAATGATTGATGGCGTCGAACGGCGTCATTCCGGCGAGCCACAGGGCAACGAAGCCCAATCCGGTGATTGCCAGGTAGATCAGCAGGATCATCTTGGCCGCAACGTGGGAGCGCGGTGTCACTTTGTCCGACCAGTCCGAAGACTCGGTCTGGAACAGGCGCATACCACCGACCCGCAACAGCGGCAGAATCGCGACGGCCATGCCGATGAAGCCGATGCCCCCCAGCCAGTGCAGCAGCGAGCGCCAGATCAGCAGGCCTGGTGACGCTGTGTCGAGCCCCGTCAGCACGGTGGATCCGGTCGTGGTGATGCCCGACATGGTTTCGAAGAAGGCATCCGTGTAGCTGATATGGCGAATGAACACCATCGGCAACGCGGCGAAAGCACAGACGGTGACCCAACTAGCGGTGGTCAGCAAATACATGTCCCTGGCCCTTATCTGCGGTGCCTCGGGGATGCCGCGGGCGATCAGGGCGACGCCGGCGCACAGGGCGATCAGGCTCGACCAGGCGAAGGCACCGAGGTCATCGCTGCGACCATAGAGCAACAGCGTCGTCATGGGAATCACCATGCTGACGGCCAGCGTGATCAGGAAAACACCAATGATGAAGCCAATGAAACGCAACGCAGGGAGTGGCATCGAACGAGCTCATTCGGGATATGCCGCGCAGTATTGACGGATCTGCGCCAATGTCGAGTAAAAAACGCGTAAAGGAGAAGATAGATCGCGATGGCGAGCAAATCCGATCGACCTCCTGGGCCTGTGCGGCGTCAGATGCAGCGTACCGTCAATCATCCGAGGAGCATCAGGAGGCCTGCCCACCATGAATGATCGCATCATCGACACCATTACCCACACCACGGTATTCGGTATTTCCGTACTCAACGTACTGGTAGCCCTGTGCGCTGCCGCCGCCACTTTCTTGTTGGCGCGCACGGCCGTTGGCTTCCTCAAGCGTCGGATACGGCATACCGGCGCATTCAACCAAGTGCTGGCCCAGGTGCTGGCGGGCACCAGCAACCTGCTGTTGCTGCTGGCGTCGCTGTTGGTCGGGTTGGGACTGCTCGACCTGCCCGAACGGTGGTTGAGCCGTGTCGGCAGCCTGTGGTTCGTGGTGGCGGCGCTACAGATCGGTTTGTGGTTGAACCGTGCGATCGCCCTGGGCCTGGCCCGCTATTTTTCCCGCCACGGCGGCGACGGGCTCTACCAGGGCAGTGCGCTGGCGACGTTGTCGGCCTGGGGCGCTCGCGTGCTGCTCTGGTCGGTGGTGGCCTTGGCCATGTTGTCCAACCTGGGCGTGAACATCACGGCCTTCGTGGCCAGCCTGGGCGTAGGCGGCATCGCGGTGGCACTGGCTGTGCAGAACATTCTCGGCGACCTGTTCGCTTCGCTGTCGATTGCAGTAGACAAGCCTTTCGAGGTGGGAGACTTCATCGTCATCGGCCCGCTGGCAGGCACCGTGGAGCACGTCGGGCTCAAGACCACACGAATCCGCAGCCTCGGCGGCGAGCAGATCGTCATGGCCAACGCCAGCATGATCAGCAGCACTATCCAGAATTACAAACGCCTGCAGGAGCGGCGTATCGTCTTCGAATTCGGTTTGTCCTATGACACACCCACCGAAGCCGTGAAAAAGGCGCCCGCCATCGTCGAAGAGGTCATCAAGGCGCAGGATCAGGTTCGCTTCGACCGCGCCCACCTGCGTGGCTTTGGCAAGGAGGCGCTGGAGTTCGAGTGCGTCTACATCGTTCAAGACCCTGGCTACAACCTGTACATGGACATTCAGCAAGGCATCAATTTCGGCTTGCTCGAACGATTCTCCCGTATTGGCGCCAGGTTCGCCGTGCCGGTGCGTGCGATCAAGGTCACGGCGCTGCCTGAGCAGACCAGCGTGGTGGGGCAGGGGCGTGAGGGCGGAGCTTTGAAGAGGGGGTAATTCAAGTGCCGCTGGCCAGTCGGCCAGCGGCACCTGTTCGACGCTGCGCCGTTTACATGTACAGCGGCACACCACTGAGCCGTTGCAGCTCATCGAAGTCGATGTCAGCGCAGATCTCGATCACCTTGAGCCCATCGGACGTCACTTCCAGCACGGCCAGGTCGGTGTAGATGCGGCTGACGCAACCGATGCCGGTCAGCGGATAGGTGCACTCAGGCACCAGCTTGCTCTCGCCGGTCTTGGTCAGGTGGTCCATCATCACGAACACCTGACGGGCACCGGTGGCGAGGTCCATCGCACCGCCCACGGCAGGGATCGAGCCTTCGGCGCCGGTATGCCAGTTGGCCAAGTCGCCCTTGACCGATACCTGGAAGGCGCCCAGGACGGCGATGTCCAGGTGGCCGCCACGCATCATCGAGAACGAGTCGGCGTGGTGGAAGAAGGCGCCACCGGTTAGCAGGGTCACGTGCTGCTTGCCGGCGTTGATCAGGTCATCGTCTTCCTCGCCCGGCGCAGGGCTCGGGCCCATGCCCAACAGGCCGTTCTCGCTGTGCAGGAACACTTCTTTGTCGCCCAGGTAGTTGGCGACCAAGGTCGGGGCGCCGATGCCCAGGTTCACGTAGGCGCCTTCCTGGATGTCTGCGGCCACGCGCTGGGCCATCTCGGTGCGGGACAGTTTTTTGGTGATGGTCATGGCAGGCCTCAGACAGCGTTGGCGATCGAAGATGCGGCAGCCCCGGAAACGGCGACCACGCGCTGAACGAAAATACCCGGCGTGATGATGTGTTCCGGGTCCAGTTCGCCGAGCTCGACGATCTGGTCGACCTGGGCGATGGCAGTCTTGGCTGCCATGGCCATGATCGGGCCGAAATTGCGGGCGGCCTTGCGGTAGACCAGGTTGCCCCAGCGGTCGCCCTTGTAGGCTTTGATCAGGGCGAAGTCGGCGTGCAGCGGCATTTCCAGGACGTACTGGCGACCGTCGATCTCACGGGTTTCCTTGCCTTCGGCCAGCAGGGTGCCGTAACCGGTTGGCGAGAAGAACGCACCGATGCCCGAGCCGGCTGCGCGAATACGCTCGGCCAGATTGCCTTGCGGTACCACTTCCAGCTCGATCTTGCCGGCCCGGTACAACTCGTCGAAGACGTAGGAGTCGGATTGGCGCGGGAACGAGCAGACCACCTTGCGCACGCTGCCCGCCTTGAGCAGGGCGGCCAGACCGATTTCACCGTTGCCGGCGTTGTTGCTGATGATGGTCAGATCGCGGGCACCGGTGTCGATCAGGGCATCGATGAGCTCGGACGGCATGCCGGCAGTGCCGAAGCCACCGACCATGATGGTCGAACCGTCTTTAATGCCTTCCACCGCGCTGGCGATGGACTCGAATGTTTTATTGATCAAAGCGAGCTCCTGGTTCTTCCTGGAGTATGGATTGTCGAACTGGCCGGCGTGCGGTGAAAAGACAGGGCCAGTCAGCGCTTGGAAAATGTCTGTCGACTTGCGCTATAGCCTGCCGCAGAGAGGGCGACAAGTAGAGAGGGAATCGCGGAATTTGTGCGGTTATCGAACGGTTGTGCGATGTGCGGGCATCGCGGCGGGCACTGGCTCAGCCGGCGCCCGTCGCGGCGCCTGACAGCAGTGACGCGTCGGTGTTCAGCGATTGAACACAGCTGGTAGAGAGGTTCAGAATCTTGCCACAGGTAGGATAAGGAGAGCGAGATGGTCGTTGACATGGGCGCATTCACGCCCTGGTCGGCTTTGGCCGGTGGCGTACTGATCGGATTGGCGGCGGGAATGTTCGTGGTGGCGAATGGGCGCATCGCTGGCATCAGCGGCTTGCTGGCGTCGTTGCTGCAGCGCGCAGGGGAGGGGCGGGGCGAGAAGCTGTGCTTTTTGCTTGGCATCCTGGCCGCGCCGATGCTCTGGCAAGCGTTCTCGGCGATGCCTGTCGTTGATTTCAGCGCCACGCCCTGGTCGCTGATGGCGGCTGGACTACTGGTCGGCGTGGGTACCCGTTATGGCGGTGGCTGCACCAGTGGTCACGGAGTGTGCGGCCTGTCCCGGCTGTCGCCCCGGTCGGCGCTGGCCACGGTGTGTTTCATGGCTGCGGGTTTCGCCACCGTGTACGTCATCCGGCATTTGCTTAGAGGAGCGTGACATGAAACGGATCATGGCCTTCGTGGCAGGACTGCTGTTCGGCCTGGGCTTGTTGCTGTCAGGCATGGCCAACCCTGCCAAGGTGCTGGGCTTTCTCGACCTTGCCGGGCGCTGGGATCCGTCACTGGCCTTGGTCATGGTCGGTGCCATCGGTGCCGCATTGTTGCCCATGGCCTGGGCGCGTCGGCACGACGTGGCGTTGCTCGGTGGCAAGATGCAGTTGCCCACCCGGCGCGATCTGGACCGCCGCCTGATCGGCGGCAGCCTGGTATTCGGCGTTGGCTGGGGGCTGGCGGGCGTCTGTCCCGGGCCGGCCCTGGTGTTGTTGCCTGCAGGTCACTGGCAGGCCTGGCTGTTCGTGGCCGCGATGCTGGTCGGCATGTTGCTGTTCAACGCCGTCGAAGCGTTTCGTGCTGCCCCGTGAGGTCAATGAGCGAGCGTAAGCATCGCCCGGGTCAGCACTTCAGATTGCCTTAAGATTCAGCTCGGATACTCCCCTCACCAACCCAAACGGGGGGAGTTTCATGACCCACGACTTGCCTGAATCCATACCCTTGCCTGGCTGCCTTGAGCTTGGAACCGGCGCCCTTCGGTGTCTGCGCGCGACCACCGTGTGCCAGGAGACCGTCCATGTCCCATGAGCTTGAGCGTTTCAGGCGACTGCTGTTCGCCCATGCCCGTGAGCAGGGCGATGCGCTGGCGGTCCAGGGCTCGAACGAGCGGTTCACCTACAAGCAACTGCTCGCTGAGGTGGAACTGCGCGCTGAAACACTGCGCCAGCGACGGCCAGGTGCGTTGCTGCTGGCACTGGATAACGGGCCGCAATTGCTGTTCTGGGACCTGGCGGCGTTGGTCTCGGGACGGGCCTGCGTGATCGTGCCGCCGTTCTTCAGTCTGTCCCAGGTCCGGCACTGCATCGAACAGAGTGGCGCATGCCAGATCGTCTGCCACGCTCCGTGGGACGAAATGCTCGAGCAGCTTGGCTTCATGAAGCAGGATGCATTCTGGGAGCGCACGCTCGAGACACCGGTGGCACTGCCTGAAGGCACCGCCAAGATCACCTACACCTCCGGCAGCACAGGTACGCCCAAAGGCGTTTGCCTGAGCGCGGACAGCATGTTGCGGGTCGCCTATGAATTGCACCTGGCCAGTCGGCCAAGTCAGCCACAGCGCCATCTCACGGTCCTGCCGCTGGGCGTTCTGCTGGAGAACCTGGGCGTATATGCCGCCTTGATGGCGGGCGCCAGCGTGCTGTCGTATCCCCAGGCAGAACTGGGCATGGGCGGGGCCAGCCAGGTCGACTTCAAGCGTTTGTTGGGCGCCATCGCCCTGAGCGGGGCGCAGAGCCTGATTCTGGTGCCGCAACTGTTGATGGGGCTGGTGACGGCGATCGAGCACGGTTTGATGCGGGTTGGCGCGTTGCGCTTCGTCGCGGTGGGCGGCGCTCGGGTATCGCCCAGCTTGCTGGCCCGGGCCGAGGTCCTGCGGTTACCCGTGTTCGAAGGTTACGGGCTCTCGGAATGTGCATCGGTAGTGGCGCTCAATCGCCCGGGGGCGGTACGCCCAGGCAGTGTCGGCCAGCCATTGCCCCATGTGCAGGTGCGTATCGCCGAGGATGGTGAGGTCCTGGTCGCAGGTTCGGTGCTGCTTGGCTACCTGGGGGAGCCACCGGTGTCGTCGGCCTGGTGGGCTACGGGCGACCTGGGCTACCTGGATGACGATGGCTACCTGTACCTGAACGGTCGCAAGAAGCACCAGTTCATCACCAGCTTTGGCCGCAACGTCAACCCTGAATGGGTGGAAGCCGAACTGACCCAGAGCGGCGCGATCGCCCAGGCCTTCGTCCACGGTGAAGGGCTGCCGCGCAATCTGGCACTGCTCTGGCCGCTGGACCCCGATGCAAGCGATGACACCCTCGAACAGGCCGTGCAGCGCTGCAACGCGAGCCTGCCCGACTACGCCAGGGTTCATGCCTGGCGGCGACTGCCCGGCCCGCTGTCCCCGGGCGAAAACACCCTGACCGCCAACGGTCGCCCGCGACGCGAGGCGATCCTGCAGCGATTCCATACCTTGTTGTCCGAGATTCCGTTGTGAGGCCTGCCATGTCCTTTTTCGACACCCTGCAATTGCAAACCCGTCACGAACGCCAAACCCTGTTCGAGGTGCCGGTGATACGCGAAGCCCTGGCCGGTCAGGTCAGCCGTGAAAGCTACATCGCGTTCCTGACCCAGGCCTACCATCATGTGCGCCATACCGTACCGTTGATGATGGCCTGCGGTGCGCGCCTGCCCACACGCCTGGAGTGGTTGCGCGGCGCCGTTTGCGAATACATCGAGGAAGAGTATGGCCACGAGCAGTGGATCCTCAACGACATCAAGGCCTGCGGCGGCGACTGGGAGGCGGTGCGTGACGGCCGACCCGGCTTGCCGATCGAACTGATGGTTGCCTATCTGTATGACCTGATCGCCCGCGGCAACCCCGTGGGGCTGTTCGGCATGGTCAACGTTCTCGAAGGCACCAGCATCGCCCTGGCGACCCATGCCGCCGGCGCGATCCAGAACAGCCTCGGCCTTCCGGACACCGCGTTCAGCTATCTCAGCTCCCATGGCGCCCTGGACCAGGACCACATGGTCACCTACAAGCGGCTGATGGACCGGCTCGAGGCGGTCGATGACCACCAGGCGGTGATCCACGCGGCCAAGGTGGTGTACCGGCTGTATACCGAGATGTTCGAAGGCTTGCCGCGTGCGGGCCAATCAGAGGTGAACCATGCGTTTGTCTGAATCGGTGGTGTTGCTCACCGGAGCCAGCGGTGGCATCGGCCTGGAGTTGGCCGAGCAACTGTGCGCCGCAGGGGCGCGGGTGCTGGCGGTGAGCCGGCACCTTGGCAAACTGGCAAGCCTGATGAACCGCTACCCGGAGCGTCTGCGCTGGCAGAGCGCCGACCTGCGCAGCCAGCAGGGCCGTGACGAAGTCATCAGTCGGGCCCGCGAAATGGGCGGGTTCAACGTTCTGATCAACGCCGCCGGGGTCAATCGTTTCGCCTTGCTCGATCAACTGGACGAGTACGCATTGGACGAGTTGCTGGACATCAACCTCAAGGCGCCGCTGCAGTTGACCCGTGCCTGTCTGCCGCTGCTGCGGGCCCAGCCCAAGGCGTTGGTGGTCAATGTCGGGTCCACCTATGGCTCGATAGGCTATCCGGGTTACACCAGCTATTGCGCCAGCAAATTCGCGCTGCGTGGCTTCTCCGAGGCCTTGCGCCGCGAGTTGGCCGACACCACCGTGAACGTGGTGTATGCCGCGCCTCGGGCCACCCGCACGAGCATGAACAGCAGTGCCGCGACGGCGCTCAACCAGGCACTGAAAGTCGGCATGGACGATCCCGCCGATGTCGCTCGGGCCGTGCTCGATGCCATGGTGTCCGAACGCAGCGAGCTCTATCTGGGCTGGCCGGAGAAGTTGTTCGTGCGCATCAACGGCATGTTGCCAGGGGTCGTCGATCGTGCGCTGCGCAAGCAATTGCCGGTGATCCGGCGGTATATCGGTAGCCATTCCAAGGAGTCGAGCAAATGAAGCGCCTGTTCATCGCCAGCCTGCTGGCATTCGCCCCGTTCACCTGGGCACTGGATCAAGCCGGCAGCCAACAGCTCAGTGACCTGCAGTCACGTTGGGCGAAAATCCAGTACCAATTGCCCAAGGACCAGCGTGCCGATGCGTTCGAAGCACTTGCTGGCGACGCGGCGACGTTCGTTCGACGTTACCCGGACACGCCTGAACCGTTGATCTGGGAAGGCATCATCAACAGCAGTTGGGCAGGTGCGGTCGGGGGGCTGGGAGCGCTGGGCAAGGTCAAGGCGGCGAAAGCCAGCCTGGAACAGGCGATCAAGCTGGACCCCAACGCTCTGCAAGGGTCCGCCTATACCAGCCTGGGCACGTTGTACGACCAGGTGCCGGGCTGGCCGATCGGTTTCGGTGATGCCGACAAGGCCGACGAGTTGCTGCGCAAGGCGTTGCAGATCAACCCCAATGGGATCGACAGCAATTACTTCTGGGGTAATCACCTGTACCGGCAAAAGCGCTACCCGGAGGCCACCGCGGCTTTGCAGAAAGCCTTGCAGGCGCCTGCAAGGCCAGGGCGTGAGTTGGCGGACCAGGGGCGGCGCAGCGATATCGATGCGCTGCTCAAGGCCATCAAGGACAAGCAGGACTGAGGTGGAGGCTGCGCTGCATCGGCCTGATGCAGCGCATCAGGCCGCCTTGCTAGCCGTTGACGTCCACGACCAGCCGGCCACGGATCTTGCCATCCATCAAATCAGAAGCAGCTGCAATCGCCTGCCCGAGGCTAATTTCTCGGGTCATCAGGGATAATGCGTCGAGGTTCAACTGAGTCGACAGCCTGTCCCAGGCTTCGACACGCCGCTCGAAGGGCTGGGTGACGCTGTTGATGCCGAGCAGGCTTACCCCGCGGAGAATGAAAGGCGCAACGGTTGCCGGAAAATCCATACCCTGAGCCAGTCCACAGGCGGCGACCAAGCCTTCGGACATCGTGCTCGCGCAGGCATTGGCCAGCGTATGGCTGCCAACCGAATCGATGACAGCCGCCCATTTTTCTTTCGCCAATGGGCGTCCTGGGGCTGAGAGCTCAGCGCGATCGATGATGCTCCTCGCACCCAGGCTTTCCAGATAAGCCGCTTCGCTGGCTTTACCTGTGGCTGCAATGACGTCATACCCGGCACCGGCCAAAAGGCTGATGGCAAAGCTGCCGACGCCGCCTGTGGCGCCTGTGACCAACACCGGTCCATCGGAAGGCTTCAAGCCGTGGCGCTCCAGCGCCATCAGGCACAGCATGGCGGTGTACCCAGCGGTGCCGATAGCCATGCTCTGGCGTTCGCTCAGGCGCTTGGGGTGAGGGATCAGCCAGTCACCGTTCAACCGCGCTTTTTGTGCAAGTCCGCCCCAATGGCTTTCGCCCACCCCCCAGCCATTGAGCAATACGCGGTCGCCAGGTTGGTATCGAGGATCGTCACTCGCCTCTACGATGCCCGCGAGATCAATGCCTGGCACCATCGGAAATTGACGGACAACCGGCCCTTTGCCGGTAATTGCGAGCGCATCCTTGTAGTTCAAGGTGCTGTAGTTCACCTTCACCGTCACGCTTGTGCAGGGGAGCTGATCGTCCTGTAACTCGGTGAGTCGGGCAGAGTACTGGTCGTCCAGCTTTTCGATGAGTATGGCTTTGAACATGGTTCATCCTTTTTTAGACCGATTGTCTTTAAATTGGCCGAGAGGAATCAGCGCGTGATTCCTGACAGAAAACCTTGAAAGAAAATGTCCAGGGGGCGGACATTCTGCGCCAGTCTTGCGCGCAGCACGGCACCCTCCCAACCCACCCAGAAATAGGCCGCGAGGGCCTTGCAGTCATGCTCGCAAGACACTTCTGCGTGCTTCACCGCGTCCTCCAGGCAGGTCGACAAACGCAGCTCCCAGTCCTGCAAGGTCAGCTCCAGCTGTTCGCGGAAGCTGTCTGGCAGCACCAATACCTCTTGGCCAAGGTTGCCGACCAGGCAACCTCTTCGGAACTGGTACCTGGCCATCCCCACTTTCGCCTCTTCGACGAAATTGGACAGCCTTCCCAGCGGCGACACGCTCAGGTCGCCGAAACAGCGATCGAGCTTTCGAGCGAAATAGTCGGCATAGCGCTGAAGTACCGCTTGGCCGAACGCTTCTTTACTGTCGAAATAGTGATAGAACGAGCCCTTGGGTACCTGGACCCGTTTGAGCACGGTATCGATGCCGGTAGCGGCAAAGCCTTGTTCGGTGAGGATTTCCATGCCGCAGCGCAACAGCAGTTCGAGC
Organism: Pseudomonas putida; assembly: GCF_004357765.1. GTDB lineage: Bacteria > Pseudomonadota > Gammaproteobacteria > Pseudomonadales > Pseudomonadaceae > Aquipseudomonas > Aquipseudomonas putida_U. The sequence continues at coordinate 114,099 of NZ_SMTE01000009.1, forward strand.
GTTTCGCCGTGCTCACGCGCAACTTTTGGGGGACGGCCTCTTCGAGGTGTGGGTTGGGAGCTATTCATGCGTTGTAATTTAGACTGTTCGTCTCTAATGTCAACCACGAAGCGATTCGACTCCCGATGAGCCTAGCGTTGGATGCCGTATGAAAAAGCGTTTACCTCCCCTGAACTGGCTTCGAGCATTCGAAGTTTCTGCCCGAATGCTGAACTTCACCCATGCCGCCGAAGAGCTCAATCTTACGCAAGCGGCGATCAGTCAGCAGGTGAAGGCGCTGGAGTCCCAGTTAGGGGTTGCGCTTTTCAAGCGTCTGCCACGGGGCCTCGAACTTACCGAGGCGGGCAAGGCTTACTTCCCTGTGGTCAGGGAGTCGGTCGAGCGCCTTGCCGCATCGACCGATGAGATCTTCGGGCAAGGCCATCGAAGCGCACTGAGCATTCGCAGCAGTCTGGTGTTCTTCACCCATTGGGTCGCCCCTCGTCTACCCCGATTTCGGGCTAGGCATCCCGATGTGAGCCTGCGCGTGGCCAGCAACATCTGGGTGGATGACTCAGCGTTCGATGCCGATCTCGAAATCAGATACGGACAAGGGCGCTGGCCTGGCATGAAGGCCGAGCGGCTGACGTGGGACACGCTGGTGCCTGTGTGTTCGCCGGCGTTGATCACCCAAGAGCGTCCATTGCGACGTCCCGAGGATCTTGCCCTGCACCCGTTACTGCATGTGCTGGGCTATGAGGAAGGGTGGGGGTACTGGCTCAAGAAGAACGATGCAGAGAGCGTTGACTCGTCTCAGGGGATGCAGTTCGACACCCTCATCTCGGCATTGACGATCGCAGAGCTCGGCCAGGGCGTCGCCTTGGCGCGGACGTCACTGGTCAAGCACCTCCTGGACGAGGGCCGACTGGTCGCGCCCCTGGGAAGTCATGTGCCGACCAAGGAAGCCTTTTACCTGGTTTATTCTGCCCACAGCATGGTCAATCCAGATGCGGCGGCCTTTGCCCAATGGCTGTGTGAAGAAGCCCAGGCATTCAAGGCGGAATCCAGCGTGGAATAGAACGAATTCCCTGAGCGATAAGCAAGTGTTCCAGCAATAAAAAAAATGGCCCCTTAGGGCCATTTTTTATTGCTTTCGCGAAGCCTTCGAATTTCTGAAAGTAGCAATCACATCGCAAGCCCTTGGATGCTGCAGTCATCCAGGTGATCGATTAGTGCGAGGTCTAAATAACAACAATAACCGCGCCGGCACATCTCGTTGGCTCGGGGCTACCTAGGGTTATCGTCATGCAGCATACCAAGCAATTGCCTTTGCAAGGCGTCAACGTCATCGATTTTGGACAATACATCGCAGGCCCTGCGGTAGCGATGATCCTCGCTGATCTGGGAGCGACCGTCGTTCACATCGATCCGCCGGAAGGACCGCTCTGGCAGAGCCCGGCCAATGCCACCCTCAACCGCAACAAGCTGTGCCTGCGCCTGGATCTGAAAGCCCCAGAGGGGCTGCATCAAGCACGCGAGCTCATTTCCCGTGCCGACATCGTGATCGAAAACTTCCGCCCCGGCGTGATGGTCAAGTTGGGCCTCGATTTCGCAGAGCTGCGCCGTGTTCGTCCTGAACTCATCACCTTGTCGATCCCAGGGTTCGCCAGTGATGACGAACTGCGGGCGCAGTGGCGTGCTACCGAGGCGGTGATCGCTTCGGCCTCGGGTGTATTTACCGACATGGGGCAGAACCGCGTACTGATGGGCATCAACCCCAGCTTCTCGCCGCTTCCGTTGGCGTCAGCGTATGGCACCATGCTTGCCGTATCGTCAGTCGTGCTCGCATTGCAGGCGCGTGAAAAGAGCGGCGTAGGCGATCAGATCGAAGTTCCCCTGGCATCAGCGGTAATGGAAGGCCTGTCGTACAACTCGATCAAGATCGATGGCTACCCGCTGCGCTACAAGACCTTGCGTGAGAAGGAGAGCGAGAGCCGTCGCGCCGAGAACCTGCCGATGAACCTGAGTTATCAGGATCTGCAAGAGTTTCTCGACCCGTTCTACCGCACCTATGAATGTGCCGATGGCCGCAAATTCTACGCCGTCTGCCCGTCTCATCGTGAGCATGCCAAGCGGTGTCTGCAAGCGATGGGCATCTACGAAGAGATGGTCGCCGCCGGCCTGCCTAAAGTTGACGACCCGTATCTGCCGATTGACCAGTGGGAAGGCAATGCATCGCTGGGCGTCTATCCGCTACCGGCCGATTGGGCCGCACGCATCAGTGCCCGAATGAAGGAAGTGTTCCTGACCAAGACCGCCGCGCAATGGGAAGTGATCTTCGGCGAAGGGCGGTTCCCCGGCGCCCCTCACAGGTCGACCCAGGAGTGGCTCCATGACGAGCATTCCAATACCGCTGGGTTGATCGTCGAGGTGGACGATCGCGAGTACGGCGTCATGAAACAGCCTGGTCCCATTACCTGGCTCGAAGGCTGCTCAGAGCCGATGCTGACACCGCTGTCGCGTCGCCAGGTGAGCTATGAGCAAGCGCTGGCCACGCTGTCCGAACGTCCGGCTCACGCCTTGCCGCCTGCCCAGCTCGACAAGCCCGGCGGCTGGCTGGAAGGCGTCAAGATTCTGGATCTGACCAACGTCATCGCAGGGCCTCACTCGACGTCGTTCCTGGGGCGCTTCGGAGCCGATGTCATCAAGCTCGATCCTGTCGTGCCGAACTATGATCCTTGGAATACCGTGGTCTTCGGTATGTCTTCGGCACGGGGCAAGGAAAGTGTTCTGATTGACCTGAACAAGTCCGAAGGGCGGGACGTTTTCAATCGCCTCGTGCGGGAGGTCGATGTCATCGTCATGAACGCTCCCGATCGTCAGTTGGCCCCGCTGGGCCTGGATGAGGCAAGCCTGCAGGCGGTGAATCCAGGGGTGATCTTCTGTCAGCTTGATTGCTTCGGTGGCCCACGCCGCGGACCGCGCACCGATTATCTGGGGTATGACGATCTGATCCAAGCCACCACGGGTATCATGCTGCGGTTCGGTGGCGGCATGGAAACCCCAGAGGAGCATGCCCACGTCGGCACCATCGACGTGATGTGCGGATTCGCTGCCGCGCTGGGTGTCGCCACGGCGCTGTATCGCAAGCACCGTTGCGGCGAGGTCTACCGGGCGCGCACCTCTCTGGCCTCGCTGGGCAATCTGGTACAGATCCCATTCTGCTACGACTACCCAGGCCGAGGGCCATTCAATGAGCCTTCCGGACGCGATGCCGTTGGCTACAGCGATCTTTCCCGGTTCTACAAGACGGCGGATGGTTGGCTCTACCTGGATGCCTCCGAGCCTGAGTTGCACAAGTTCGCAACCCTCACGGAATTCTCCGGGCTGGCGGCTGCACCCGATCGTGCTGCCTATCTGCAATCCGTCATTGGCAGCATGAGCAGTGCCTTCCTTCAAGAGCGTCTGCAAGCCGCCAACATCGCTGCAGCGGTGCCGGACAACATTGACCACCTGCGCAGCCAATACAGCCGAACCGCTGATGGTCTGCCAGGAACGGAGAATGGCAGCTATTCCTTCAGCGTCTACAGCGACCATCCGAGCGGTCATCGGGTTATCCAGCTCGACCCCTACGCCATTCGTCCACGGGTAGCGCGAATCCGGGCCTTGCCACCCGCCGAGAAGTTTGGCGCCTCCACACGCAAAGTGTTGGCGCGATACGGCTACACCGAGATGCAGATTCAGTCGCTCCTGGATGCCGGCGCTATCGGCGAGTCCTGGAGTGAGGAATACCTGCCGAGCTGAGTGCTCAGGGGCGTCGAGGGGGCGGCCGTCCATGCCCCCGATTTGCCGATTTACCGAACAAGCGAACACGAGCCCAAGGCTGCTCGCGGGCGTGTTCATGCCCAGGAAATGAGATAGAGCCATGACTTACAACAGCATCCTCCCACGTATCCTGCAAACCGGTGCCGGCGCTAGCCAGCAAATTCATCAGGTACTGGCCAGCCTCGGCTGCCATAAGCCACTCATCATCACCGACCGAATGATGGTCGAATTGGGTTATGCAGGGCGGATCAGTGCAGTACTGGCAGAGCAGGGCATAACCGTCGACGTTTTCTCCGATACCGTACCCGAGCCGACAGTCGCCTCGATTCAAGCTGGCGTGTCTGCCGCCAGGGAAGGTGGGTACGACAGCATCATCGCCCTGGGTGGCGGGAGCCCGATCGACAGCGCCAAAGCGATTGGCATTCTGGCCAAGTTCGGCGGTGTCATGCGTGATTACAAGTTCCCGCGCAATGTGACTGAAATGGGCTTGCCGATCATCGCCATCCCGACGACTGCGGGTACCGGCTCGGAAGTGACCCGTTTCACCATCATCACCGATGAGTCGACCGACGAGAAAATGCTGTGCGTCGGGGCGGGGTTCATGCCTGTCGCTGCACTGGTCGACTATGAACTGACGCTCTCGTTGCCACCTCGCGTGACAGCGGACACTGGTATCGATGCCCTGACCCACGCGATCGAGGCGTACGTCAGCAAGAAAGCCAACCTGTTCAGTGACGCCCAGGCACTGGCCGCCATGCGCCTGATCGGGCCAAACCTTCGCAAGGTCTATCACGATGGTGCCGACCGTGCCGCGCGGGAGGCTGTCATGCTCGGGTCGACCCTGGCAGGCCTGGCTTTCTCGGCGGCCTCCGTTGCCCTGGTGCATGGCATGAGCCGTCCCATCGGTGCCGCATTCCATGTGCCGCATGGCCTGTCCAACGCAATGCTGCTGCCCGAAGTGACGGCCTTTTCCATTCCCGCTGCACGTGACCGCTACGCAGATTGCGCGCGAGCCATGGGTGTCGCCACGCAAAGCGATACTGACCAATCCGCGGTGGAAAAACTGCTCGAAGAGTTGGTTGCGATCAACGAGGAGCTGAATGTCCCCACCCCAGCCCAGTTCGGAATCGACCGCGAAAAATTCTTCGAGCTGATGCCTACCATGGCCGCCCAGGCGCTGGCTTCCGGGTCTCCAGGCAACAACCCTCGAGTGCCGACCGAAGCCGAGATGGTCGAGCTTTACAGAAGCCTTTGGTAATTCAACACCAACGCATACCTGAATAACAAAAAGTGGAGTTTCACATGAATACTGTCGGTCATCTGATCAACGGCGAAGTCGTTGTCGAATCCAAGCGCACCCAGGATGTCTTCAACCCCGCCACCGGCCAAGTGGCTCGCCAAGTCGCCCTGGCCTCGAACCAGACCGTGGAGCACGCCATTGCGACTGCCGAGGCGGCTTTCCCCGCCTGGCGTGATACGCCGCCCATCAAGCGGGCGCGCATCATGTTCCGTTTCAAAGAGCTCCTGGAGCAGAACGCCGATGCGATCTGCAAGCTGATTGGAGAAGAGCATGGGAAGATCTCCCATGACGCTGCAGGCGAACTGCAACGTGGCATCGAGAACGTCGAGTACGCCTGCGGGATCGCCGAGCTTCTCAAGGGCGAACACAGCAAGAATGTCGGGCCTAACATCGATGCCTGGAGCGAGTTCCAGCCGCTGGGTGTAGTGGCTGGCATCACCCCGTTCAACTTCCCTGTGATGGTACCGCTGTGGATGGTTCCCGTGGCCATCGCTGCGGGCAACTGCTTCATTCTCAAGCCCTCCGAGCGCGACCCGAGTTCCACTTTGTTCATCGCTCAACTGCTGCAGGAAGCGGGCTTGCCCAAGGGCGTGCTGAACGTGGTGAACGGGGACAAGGAAGCGGTCGACATCCTGCTGCGCGACTCGCGTATTCAAGCGGTCAGTTTCGTGGGCTCGACGCCGGTTGCCGAGTACATCTACGCCACCGCCACTGCCCACGGCAAGCGTTGCCAGGCACTGGGTGGGGCGAAGAACCACGCGATCGTCATGCCAGACGCCGATATCGACAATGCGGTGAACCAACTGCTGGGCGCTGCATTCGGTTCGTCGGGTGAGCGCTGCATGGCGTTGTCGGTGGCCGTGGCGGTCGGGGACGCGGCAGCCGATGCGTTGATCGGCAAAATGAAAGAAGCCATGAAGAATCTGAAGGTCGGGGCCTACACCGACAGTAAGAACGACTTCGGCCCGGTGATCACCCGCCAGCATCAGCAGAAAGTGGTTGGCTACATCAACAGTGCCGAAGAGCAGGGCGCCACCGTGGTCGTCGATGGTCGTGAGCCAAGCGTCGCAGGCTACGAGGGAGGTTTCTTCGTGGGCGGCACGTTGATCGATCACGTCACCCCGGACATGCAGAGCTACAAAGAAGAGATCTTTGGCCCGGTTCTGCAAGTCGTGCGGGTCAACAGCATGCAGGAAGCCATGGCGTTGATCGACAAGCACGAGTATGGCAACGGCACCTGCATCTTTACCCGCGATGGCGAGGCGGCGCGCTATTTCTCCGACAACATCAAAGTGGGCATGGTCGGCATCAACGTTCCCCTGCCAGTGCCGGTCGCCTACCACAGCTTCGGTGGGTGGAAGCGCTCGCTGTTCGGTGATCTGCATGCTTACGGCCCCGATGGCGTGCGCTTCTACACCCGACGTAAGACCGTCACCCAGCGCTGGCCGTCATCAGGCGTTCGCGAAGGCGTCGAGTTCTCCATGCCGACGATGAAGTAACGAAGGGACAGGATGTGTGCCTGACTGCCGCCAGGCACACATTGCAGTGCCTGGCGGCTGACGCTCAGTCGTGCTGCCTGGGTTGTCACGTGCGATGTGAGGTCGGTTTGGCTGTGTCGCTGAAATAATAATTAAATAAAATTAGAGGCGAATATGAATAATAAGCACAATATATGTTCGAGAAAGGCCGGCGGCCTTTCGTTACTCCAATGGACTAGATCGGTTAGAGCAGGGACTTGGATTCGTGCTTGACCTATTTGTATTCAACAGATGTTCGATGTTGAGTCGACGGTTCTGAGGAGATATGCCAAATGAGTCACTTGAAAGAAGGTGCCGCGCTGGATGGTCGGGTATTTTGGCCATCGATTGCAGTGATACTCGGTGTTACGGTTCCGCTGATCGCATTTCCCGACGCGGGGAATGCAGTGATCAATCAGATGTTCGCCTTTGCCACCGGCAAGTTTGGTTGGCTCTATCTGCTTTCCGGCCTGATGACCGTCGTGTTCCTGTTGTGGATGGCGTTCGGGCGTTACGGAAACATCCGCCTGGGGCGCAAGAGTGATACCCCAGAGTTTTCCTATTTCAGCTGGGTCGCCATGATTTTCTGTGGCGGTATCGGCATCGCCATTGTCAACTGGGCCTGGGTCGAGCCGATCTATTACTTCAATGGGCCTCCATTGAATGTGGCTGCACACAGCCGTGAAGCGGCAGAGTGGGCATTGACCTATGGGCAGTTCCACTGGGGCCTGACGCCGTGGGCATTCTACTGCTTGCCGGCTCTGCCCATTGCATACTCGATGTATGTGCGCCGACAGCCTGGGGTGAGATTATCGGTGGCGGCGCGTGGCGTCCTGGGAGAGAAGTCCAATGGGTGGCTCGGTCTCACCCTCGATACGGTGGTGGTCTTCGGGATTGTCGGTGGCGTAGGCACGTCCCTTGGCCTGGCCGTTCCCCTTGTCTCCACCTTGGCCGGCGATATCTTCGGAATACAGCAGTCCTTCGTATTCGATATGTGTGTGCTGGCCCTGTGGACATTGATGTTCGGCATGAGCGTCTGGTTCGGGCTGAGCAAAGGGATAAAGATACTCAGCGATATCAACGTCTATCTGGCCTTTGCGCTGCTTTTGTTCGCTGCGGCTGTCGGTCCGACCTTGGTGCTCATCAATGGCTGGGCAAACAGCCTGGGGCTGATGCTCAATAATTTCGTCCACATGAGCCTGTGGACCGACCCCGTTGCAAAAGGTACGTTTCCCCAGGACTGGACGATTTTCTATTGGGCCTGGTGGATCGCCTATGCGCCCATGATGGGGTTGTTCGTGGCTCGTATTTCCCGCGGACGGACGATCAAAGAGCTCATATTGGCTGAGCTGGTCTGGGGCAGCCTGGGTTGCTGGGTGTTCTTCGCGGTCTGGGGTGGCTACTCGCTTGACCTTCAGTTGTCCGGCGCGTTGGATGTCAATGCTATCTTGTCAGCACAAGGCATTCCGGCTGCGGTACTTGCCATCTTGAAAACCATGCCGTTCTCTACGCTGGTGATCGGCGCATTCGTTCTGCTCTGCTTCGTGTTTCTGGCGACCACGCTTGATTCGGCAGCCTATGTGCTGGCGTCAGTCACGTCGAAGGAACTGAGCGGCTATGAGGAGCCGCAACGCTGGTTGCGGATCGTATGGGCGCTGTTGCTCGCGGTCATCGGTATCGGCCTGCTCAAAGTCGGTGGGCTGAAAGCGGTGCAAACATCGACCATCGTCGTCGCTCTGCCTTTGATACCTGTGCTTGGCGTGCTGGCGTGGTCACTCCTTCGCATGATTCGTTCAGACCTCAAGCATGAACTAGGTGCCAGAGAAATCGTTCTAGAGGATGCGGTCACATTGGCCCTTACACCGGAGCCCGAGGCACCACATGCTGCTCAGGTTGCCTTGGCCACGAATCCGGAATCCAGGTATTGAGGAAGTTTCGGTGGTGTCTGGTGGGTTGCCAGGTGACATAAGAAAAACGCCCCCTGTGGGGTAATGGCAGTCAGTTAAGCCAGTTGGGGCTGCTTCGCAGCCCTTCGCGGGTAAACCCGCACAGGAATTGCGCCGGCCTTGATTCGAGCGTAGAACCTGTGGGAGCGGGATTACCCGCGAAGGGCCGCAACGCGGCCCCAATAGATGAGCATGAGACCTTAACTGACTGGCATTACCCTATGGGGCGTTTTTTATTGATTCAAGCATAAGGTTTTAGTTGTCCCAATCACGCAGTTGAAATCCCGGGCTGCCACTGGCTGACCAGGTGCTGTACGAGATCACCCAGGGCACGCTATCGAGTACCGGCCGGGCCCTGGGTTTCTCGCGATGTCATTAAGCGCCTAGAGGTCCTTGACCAGTCGCAGGGCATCGTAAATAGCGGCGTGGGTGTTGCGCGACGCCACGGCATCGCCAATGCGGAACAACTGGAAGCGCCCTTGGGGGTTGCTGGCCATGGTTTGTGGCGTGCCGACGATCAGGTCCCTGTACTCCACGGCGCCTTCGTTGCTGGCCAGGGGTTTGAGGTCGAAGTACAGCTCGTCCAGCGGCCGGGTACCGTGGTTGACCACTACCTGATCCACCAGGCGTGTTCTGGTCAGTGCGCTGTAATCGGTGCCGATCGTGGCCAGCAATTGGTCGCCTTGTCGTTCCACCGCCTTGAGCCGGTAAGTGACGGTAAAGGTGGTGTCGAGTTGCTGCAACGAGCGCATGTACGGAACCAGGTTCATGCCCATGACTTCAGGCGCGAACGAGCGGTCGGGAGTCATGATTTCGGTCCTGGCGCCGCTGCGGGCGATGAATTCGGCGGCTTGCAGGCCCGCGTGGTCGCCCGCATCGTCGTAAACCAGCACATTGCGCCCAGGCTTCACGTCGCCGGAGATGATGTCCCAGCTTGATACCAGGAACTGATTGCCTTGCTCCAGCACCTCGGTGTGCGCCATCCCTCCGGTGGCCACGATCACCACGTCGGGGCCCTCATCGAGAATGATCGCGGTGTCGGCCCAGGTATTGAAGTGAAAGGTCACGCCAAGGCGCTCGCATTGCGCCATGCGCCAATCGATGATGCTGATCATCTCCTTGCGCCGCTCGGACTGCGCGGTCAGGCGAATCTGTCCGCCGGGCTTGTCTGCCAACTCGTACACCACCACCTCGTGGCCGCGCTCTGCTGCCACGCGTGCCGCTTCCAGGCCTCCGGGGCCTGCACCGACAATCACGAATTTGCGCTTCTGGGTAGCCTTGGGTATTTCATGAGGCATGGTGGTTTCGCGCCCGGTCGCGGCGTTGTGGATGCAGTAGGCCGCGCCGCCGTTGTAGATACGGTCCAGGCAATAGTTGGCGCCGACGCAAGGGCGGATATCGTCTTCGCGACCTTCGATGATCTTGCGCACGATATGGGGGTCGGTCATGTGCGCGCGGGTCATCCCGACCATGTCCACCAACCCCGAGGCAATGGCATGGCGCGCCGTGGCCACGTCGGGGATCTTCGCGGCATGGAAGGTCGGGAAGCCGGTCAGCGCCTTGATCTCGCCGGCAAAGTCCAGGTGCGGGGCATTGCGCATGCCCTGGACCGGAATGACGTCAGTCAGCCCGGCGTCGGTGGCGATATTACCGCGAATCACATTCAGGAAGTCGATCATGCCGCTGTCTTTGAGCCGTTGGGAGATCTGCAGGCCTTCCTCTTTGGTCAGTCCGCCGGTCAGGATTTCGTCCCCGGTGTAGCGAATGCCGACGATGAATTCTGCGCCCACGCGCTGGCGAATGGCGGTGAGCACATCGAACGTGAAGCGCAGACGGTTATCCAGCGAGCCGCCATATGGCCCTTCCAGTTCGTTGGTCAGGGGTGACCAGAACTGATCCATCAGATGGCCGTAGGCTTGCAGCTCGATGCCGTCCAGGCCGGCGGCTTTCATGCGTTCGGCGGCATCGGCGTAGTCGCGGATGATGCGCTCGATGTCCCAGGGTTCGAGTTGCTTGGGAAAGGCGCGGTGGGCGGGTTCCTGATTGTGCGAGGGTGACACCACCGGTAACCAGTCGCCCTTGTCCCAGCGTGTCCGCCGGCCCAGGTGAGTGAGCTGGATCATCACCGCTGCGCCGTGTTCGTGGCACTCGTCGGTGAGGTCCTTGAGCCATCCGACCACTTCGTCCTTGTACGCCAGAATGTTGTTGAACACAGGTGGGCTGTCACGGGAGATCGCCGCCGAGCCTGCGGTCATGGTCATGGCTACCCCGGCTTTTGCCCGCTCGACGTGGTAGGCACGGTAGAGCTTCTTCGGCATCCCGTCTTCCGGGTAAGCCGGTTCGTGCGACGTGGTGATGATGCGGTTGCGCAAGGTCAGATGCTTGAGGCGATAAGGCTGAAGTAGCGGATCGTTTTTCATATCGGTCTCGCAAACAGGTCATCAGGCTTGGCCGACAATAGGCTGGCTGTACACCAGTGTCAACATTATTGACACTGGTGTACAATCGACCACCAACAGCGCATCTGAACAGGGAAGCATCACCCATGAAAGCGACCACCAAAATGGCGGAGCCGACCGGCCGAAGCTCGTTGGAAGGGTGGCTCGATGCGGCCTACGAAAGCCTGACGGAGTCAGGTGTAGAGGCCGTGCGAGTCATGCCGCTGGCGAAAAAACTGAATGTGTCGCGCACCAGCTTCTACTGGTTCTTCGAAGACCGCGATGCCTTGCTCGGCGCCCTGATCGAACGCTGGAAAGGCAAGAACACCTTCAACCTCATTGCCCAATCCGAGGCTTATGCCGAGTCCATCACCGAGGCGATACTCAACGTTTTCGATTGCTGGCTGAACAGCGAGTTGTTCGACTCGCAGTTCGAGTTCGCCATGCGCAGTTGGGCGCTGCAGTCCGCTGAAGTGGCGCAGGAAATCAGCCAGGCCGACGCCCAACGGGTCGAGGCGCTGCGGCAGATGTTCGAGCGTTTCGGTTTTGACCAGGATGCTGCGGTTACCCGTGCACGTTCGATCTATCTCACGCAAATCGGCTATATCAGCATGAAGACCCAGGAGACGCTGAGCGAGCGCATGCGCTACATCCCCGAGTACCTGAGAATCTTCACGGGCAGGGAGCCCGAAGCCCGTGAGTTGCAGCGCTTCTGTCAACGCAACGGTTTCAGCAGTGCGGATCTGGACGGCTGACCGCCTCAGCCCAAGATGCAATAGACCTTGCGCACTGGCACGTCACTGGCCCAGGCATTGGTAGCGCCAGCAGGCACTACCAGGGTTTCGCCAGCAGCGACCGTGTGCGCACCACCGCTTTTTTCGGTCAGCGTGAGCTGGCCTGCGATGATGTGCATCAACTCGCTGTACTTCGGTTCGACTTGCCGCCGTTCATAGGGCTCGCATGCCCACACCCCGATACGCAGTGCGCCCTGCTCGAAGCCACTCTGGCTCCAGGCGCGCGGCGCGGGACCGAGCAATACCTCGGCAGCTGGCGGGGGGCAGGGCTGCAATGGCCCGTGCAGGTCGAGTTTGACCGGGTGTTCATGGCTGGGAACCCCCTCCAGGCCTGGAAATCGGATGAACACGCAGCGCAGCGCACCGGTGGGCAGCCAGTTCAAGACCAGCCCGGCGGGCACCACGAAGCAGTCGCCTGGCATGAGTAGCAGCTCGAAACCGTCTGCGCTCAAGCTGAGTTCGCCTGCTTCGAGCACTCCCAGCATGACCGCCTCGAGTGCATCGAACTGGCGTGCTTGGTCACCTGTGATGCAGCCGACTTCATACCCGGGTCCCTCCCAGGCAGCCAACGCATCACCCCGCCGGTAATGGAGAACGTGTGCCATGAAACCTCCTGGTCAACGGCCAATGGCATCGAGAAACTGCTGCCAACCGGCGGCCAGGCGCACGCCCGGCGCGCGGAAGGCGTGCAGTGGAATAGGGTTGAGGCGCTCACCCGCGAGCAGCCGCAAGTCCAGCGGGCGGCCTGCGGTCAGCTCTGCCAGGCGGGCGCCCATGTAGGTCGACATGGCCACGCCGCCGCCGTTGTAGCCAATGGCATAGAAACACCGCTCGTCCAACTGCCCGGCGTGGGGCAGGCCATCGAGGGTCATGTCCACCAGGCCTGACCAGCGATAGGCGATGGCCTGGCCGCGCAGCTGTGGGAATATCTCCACCATGTTGTCCTGCAGCGCCTGGTAGGCGGCGTCGTTGCCGTCCTTGCCGAATGCCCCGCGACCGCCAAAGACCAGCCGATCGCCAATCACCCGGAACCAGCGCAGCATGCGCTTGGTGTCGCCACACACTTGGCCGCCCGGTAGCAGACTGGCCAGCACCGCGGGGGGCAGGGGCTCGGTGGCGATGATGGCACTGCAAAATGGCACGATGCGTCGGTGCAACGGAGCGCTGACGGGGGTGAGGTCGGAGTACGCGTTGGTGGCGTACACCAGCTGCTTGGCGTGGACACGCCCCTGGGGGGTGTCGACGACAATGCCGGCCGGGCTGCTCTGCACGCGTTGGGCCGGGCTGTCGACGAACACCTTCACGCCCCGCTCGGTCAGGTGTCGTGCCATGCCCCGGGCAAAGTTCAAGGGGTGCAGTCCACCTGCTTTTGCGGTCAACATGCCACCGGTGAAGCGTTGCGACCCGGTCATCTGTGCAACTTCCGCGGCGCTCAGCATGACCGAACTACGGCCGCCGGTTTCGCGTTGAATCCACGCGGCTGTCGCTTGCAGGCCTTCCAGCGCCTTGTCGTTGTGAGCCGCGGCCAGATGACCCTTGAGCGTTAGTCGCGCTTCACCCAGGCCGAGGGATTCGACCGTTTCGATCACGCTGTCCACTGCCGCGTAACCGGTGCGATAGAGATGCAGCGCGGTGTCGCGGTCATAGCGCTGCATCACGCTCTGGAAGCTGACGCGGAACTTGGGCGATACCACTCCACCATTGCGTCCGCTGGCACCGGAGGCCAGGCTGTTGGCCTCCAGCACCACCGGTTCACGACCACTGTCGGCGATATGGCGGGCGGCACTGAGGCCCGTGTAGCCGCCACCGATGATCACCACATCGCACTGCCGTTCGCCTTGCAGCGAGGGGAGTGGCACGGCGGGTTCGGCTGTGGCGGCCCAGAGAGACTGGATATTCATGGGGCAATCATCCGCAATGTCTTGGCATTAGGGCCGCAATGCGGCCCCGTTCGACCTCAGCCCAGTTCTTTCTCAACGGCATCGGCCAGTTGTGCCAGCGAGGTGAAGTGGTAATGCGGTTCGGTGCGCTCGGACTCCAGGGTGCCGCCGGTGCCTTTCTGTGCATGGCGGCGCTCGATCCAGCACACTTGATAGCCCAGGCGCTTGGCGACGCCGATGTCGTGGTACTGGCTTTGCGCAACGTGGAGAATCTGCTCGAAGACGATGCCCTGGCTGGCCAGCACACCGCGGGTGTAGGCGAAGAACTGTGGATCGGGTTTTTCGAAGCGCACATCGTCCACGGTGACCCGTACATCGAATGGCTCGCCCAAGGTGCGGGCCATGTGGTTGAGCGCCCAGATGCGCGAGTTGGTGGTCGCGACCAGCTTGAAGTGTTTGCGCAAGCGCTGCAGGGCTTCTACCGAGTCCGGGAAGGCTGGGAAGTTCTCCACCGACAAGGCTAGCCCACGGGCGTACTCGACACTGTCCGGCAGATTCAGCTTGGCGGCGATACGGTGATAGCAGCGTTCCAGGTCGTCAGGCCACCAGCCGGCATCCGACTCGGCGCGGGCTTCGCGATACGCCTTGAGAATCTCGTCATCGCTGTAGGCTTTGGCGGCTTCGGCAACGACGCCACGGATATGGTTGAGGATACCTGCCTCGAAATCGATCAGAGTACCGACGACATCGAAGGTCAAGGCTTTGAAGGGCTTGAAGGACATGGTGCGCTCCGCGAGGGTGGGTGACGGTGTGAACAAAGTATCGGCGTCCCGGCCTGCGCCAATGTTCCGTTTTCACCGCGTGCGGCAGGCATAACCTGCCGTATTTTTCCCCGCTCCCAGGCAAATGTTGCGTGGACCTCTGGCAAGCTGGATCACTCGTCAACAGCCCAGGAGCGCAGCATCATGACCCTGTTGTTCAAAGTCGACCCGGCCCGCGGCGGCGTCTGGAAGGCACTGTTCGCCGAACAGGCCCCGGATATCGAGGTGCGCCTGTGGCCTGATGTGGGCGAAGCTTCGGACGTTCGCTATCTGGCGACGTGGCAGCCGCCCGAAGGCATCGCCGAACGCTTTCCAAACCTCCAGGTGTTGTTCGCCACCTCAGCAGGGGTCGATCAGTTCGAGACTGCTGCTTTGCCCGACAGCGTGCAGGTGGTTCGGATGCTCGACCCTGGAATTGCCCACGGCATCGTCGAGTACGCGACCATGGCCGTGCTGGCCCTGCACCGTGACCTGCCGCTTTACCTGGAGCAGCAGCGCCAGGGCGTCTGGCAGGAGCACCCGATTGTTCCGGCACACCAGCGGCGTGTCGGGGTCATGGGGCTTGGAAACCTGGGGCAGGCGGTCTTGCGTCAGTTGCAAGGGTTTGGATTTGAACTGCAGGGATGGTCACGTTCGCAGAAGCAGATCGAGGGTGTGCGTTGTTTTGCCGGCGATGCGCAGTTGAAGGCATTTTTGGCTGGTTGCGAGATTCTCATCTGTCTATTGCCACTCACCCCGGATACCGCAGGCATTCTCGATGCCCGTCTGCTGGCAGCCTTGCCGCCTGGCGCTTGCCTGGTCAACCTTGGACGCGGCGGTCACCTGGTGGACGACGACCTGCTGGCTGCTTTGCACAGCGGCCAGGTGAGGCGGGCGATCGTCGATGTGCTTGCCAGTGAACCGCCGGGTCGGGGCCATCCGTTGATGGGCCATCCCAATGTCTGGGTGACCCCGCATGTCGGCGCCATGACGCATCCTGAGTCGGCGTTTCGGGTGTTACTGGAGAACTTGCGCAGGCATCAACGGGGCGAGGCGATGGAGGGGGTCGTGCCACGCCAGCGTGGGTACTGAGCCCAGGCTCAGTTACCGCTGCTCATACCGCCCTGACCAGGCTGCGCAGCGGTACGGTGCTCTTGACCACGGGTGATTTGATGACGATGTAGCTGAAGTACTTTTCGATGCCGATCTCCTTCTCCAGTATCGACTCCATCAGCTCCTGATAATGCTGGATGCTGCTGCACAGGAAACGCACGAGGTAGTCGTAGCCGCCACTGATCAGATGACACTCCAGCACCTCGTCGATGTTGCGGATACTCGACTCGAACTTGACGAAGTCCGCACGCTTGTGGTCCTGCAGAGTCACTTCCGTGAACACCGTCACCGAGTTGGCGAACTTGGCCAGGTTCACGTGGGCTTCGTAGCCACTGATGTAACCGGCAGCCTCCAGGCGTTTGACACGCTGCAGGCAGGGGCTGGGGGACAGGCCTACAGCCTCGGCGAGGCTGACGTTGGTCATGCGCCCGTCCTTTTGCAACTGGACAAGAATATTGATGTCGATGCGATCAAGTTTGGTTGCCGCGTCCATCGTTGACTCCTCAGTTGATTCCGGTCCGGTCTGCCTGCTTCAGGCCCGTAGTGCCCACTGATGGGCATGGGCCATGTCGGCAAGGCTTGCGTATTCACAACGTTTGGCATCGAGTGCCGAATGTGTGAGGTTCCAGGGCTGGGTCTGTGCGCGCCGCAGAGTACAAATCGGGAAGTCGACCAGGCTGTTCCACGGGTCGTCCGGTTCGCTGCTGCGAACGGGCAGCATGCCCATCCGTGGTACTTCAATCGCTTGCAGTGCGTGTGCCAAAGCTGGTCGCCAGTCGTCGTCAGCGGGTTCAACGATAGCATCGAAGGTGACCGGCAGGCGCCGGGTCAGGCTGTCGATATCGATGCCGTGGCGTGGAGCGATGAGGACCAGGCGATAGAACTTGCTCAGGTACTGCAAGGCGCCCGGTGCGTCTTCGTAGATCGGCCACTGCGCTGCAGCGCTACCAAAGGCCACACTGGCATCCCAATCTGGAACGATAAGCAATTGCTGCGCCAGGCGTTGATAGAGCTGTCCGTGCAGGGCCGTCGGGCTGCTGACCTGATCGGCCAGTTGCAACGCCAGGTTGCGATAGGCTGCCAGCAACTGCAGGTCGTCGAGCGGACGCGCAGATTGCGCCGCGAGGGGGCGCAGGCCTTCGAGTATGCCCCGTTCGCGGTCAACCAGGGTGGCGTACGACAAGCCCAGTGCCTGGTAATGGGTGATTTTCATGGAAAGTGGCTCCTGTGGTGATTCAGCGGATCCATCCAGGGCTGTGCCAAGGGCCGCATCTGCGGCCCCTGGCGATCACTCAGGCACCGGCGGCATCCAGCGCCTGGCTGAGCATCTGCAAGGCCTCGGCCAGCTGCGCCGGGGTGGTGACCAGTGGCGCCAGGAAACGCACCACGTTGCGGTGCACGCCGCACTTGATGACCAGCAAGCCGGCGTGGCGGGCTTCGTCGATCACACGTTGGGCCAAGGCAGCGTCCGGGCTGTTGGCGGCATCCCCGGCGACCATCTCGATCGCTTGCATGAAGCCCAGGCCGCGCACTTCGCCGATACGTGGGTGCGCCTGTTGCAAGGCCAGTAACCCTTGGTGCAGCTGCTGGGCCAAGGCTTCACCCTGGGCCAGCAGGTCTTGGCTCTCGAACATGTCGAGGACCGCGAGCGCGGCCGCGCAGGCCACGCCGTTGCCGCCGTAGGTGCCGCCCAGTCCACCCGGTGCAGGGGCGTCCATGATCGCTGCACGGCCCACCACACCCGACAGCGGCATGCCGCCGGCCAGGCTCTTGGCAACGGTGACCAGGTCAGGCTGGATGCCGGCATGCTGGAAACCGAACATCTTGCCTGTGCGGCCGAAACCGGCCTGGATCTCGTCAATGATCAACACGATGCCGTGGCGATCGCAGCGTTCGCGCAGCCCTTGCAGAAAGGCTTTGGGTGCGGCAATGAAACCGCCGTCACCTTGCACGGGCTCTATCAGGATGGCCGCCACCCGATCTGGCGCAACGTCTGTGGCGAACAGTTCATCGAGGCGCGCCAGGGCTTCATCGCTGTCGATGCCGCGATAGGGGTTGGGGTAGGTGGCGTGGTAGATCTCGGCCGGGAACGGGCCGAAGTTCTGCTTGTAAGGCTGGCTCATGCCGGTCAAGGTCACGCCCAGCAAGGTGCGGCCATGGAAGCCGCCGGTGAACGAGATGACCGCGGGCCGGTCGGTGTAGCCGCGGGCGATCTTGATGGCGTTCTCGACCGCTTCTGCGCCCGAGGTGAACAACGCCGTCTTGTAGTGCTCACCGTTGCCCACCAGTGCATTGAGGCGCGCAGCGACGGCGATGTAGGGCTCGTAGGCGACGACCTGGAAGCTGGCGTGGGACAGCTGTTGAACCTGATGTTGCACCGCCTCGACCACCTTGGGGTGGTTGTGCCCGGTGTTGAGTACGCCAATGCCGCCAACGAAGTCCAGGTAGCGGCGGCCGTCGACATCCCACAATTCGGCACCGTCGGCACGGGCTGCCACCAGCGGGTGGGCGGTGGCGATGCCGCGGGGCACGTTCTCATCGCGCCAGGCCAGCAGCCGTTGGTTTTCGCTCAGGGGTGGATTCATCGTGATCTCCAGGGCAAGTCAGGGGAGTGGGGTCGGATTTCAGGATAAAGACTGGCCGGGGTGACAAGCGCTGAAGTTCGGTGGGCCGGTGGCGGGATCGGTTGTTTTGCGGGGGTATTGCGAAATATTACGCTGGGCCGTGGTCCTGGCCAGACGGCAAGGACCACGGCATGACCGCTCAGCCCGCCTGGGGCACCACGATGGTGTCCTGTGGGTGCAGGCGCATCCACAGTGGCGCGCCGATCTGCGGCAGGCTCAGGTTACCCTCATGGTGGCTGGGCTGGCGCAGGCTGACCGTCGGCCCGCCATCGAGGTCGACGAATACCTTGAGGCTCTCGCCCTGGAACACGATGTCGGAAACCCGACCGTGCAGGCGGTTCCATTCCGGCCCTGCGGTGCCGTTGTCCAGTAGCAGTTTCTCCGATTGCAGGGCCAGAAACAGCGCGCCGCTGGCCGGTACCTCGCGGCTGGTGCGCAAGGTCGTCGTGCCAAGGCTCAGGCCCGTCGAGCTACGTTGCAGCGGCACCAGCGTGCTTTCCCCGATGAAGCTGGCCACGAAATCGTCGGCCGGGTGATCGTGAAGCCTGCGTGGGGTGTCCACCTGCACCAGCTTGCCGCCGCGCATGATCGCGATACGGTCGCTCATGGTCAGCGCTTCGCGTTGGTCGTGGGTGACGTAGATCATGGTCGCGCCCAAGCGCTTGTGCAGGGCGCGCAGCTCGATCTGCATGGTTTCGCGCAGTTGCTTGTCCAGTGCAGACAGCGGCTCGTCCATCAGGATCAGTTTAGGTTCGAAGACGATTGCCCGGGCCAGGGCTACGCGTTGCCGCTGGCCCCCTGACAGGGCACTGATCGCGCGGTCTTCGTAGCCTGTCAGCTCCACAGTGGCCAAGGCCTTGGCGACCTGCTCGCGGCTGTTGCTGGCGCTGATGCCGCGAGCGCGCAGCGGGAACGCGACGTTCTGGCCCACGGTCATGTGCGGGAACAACGCGTAGTTCTGGAAGACCACTCCGATGTCGCGCTTGTTGGGCGGCATCAAGGTCACGTCACGCTCGCCGAACAGAATGCTGCCCGAACTCACGCGCAAGAAACCGCCGAGGATGCTCAGCAGCGTGGTCTTGCCCGAGCCCGATGGCCCCAGCAACGACATGAACTCCCCGGCTTCGACCTTCAGGTCGACCTGATCGAGGGCCTTGAGGTTGCCATAGTGCTTGCTTACCTGGTGTACGGTGACCGATTCGAAACCATCAGTGAAATGCATCGCAAATTCTCCTGCGCAGGGCAACGGGGCTAGCGGGCTGTGTTCATCTGAGCACAGCCGGCCACCCGGTTCGTGCTGTTTTGCTCCGGTTCAAAAGTCAGATGTGCTGCGCTCAGCCCAAGCCGCCCATGTGCCAGGCTTTGATCTCGAGGAACTCGTCCAGCCCGTACTTGGAGCCCTCGCGGCCGGTCCCCGACTGCTTCATGCCGCCGAAGGGCGCCACTTCCATGGAGATGACCCCGGTGTTGAGGCCGACCATGCCGAACTCCAGGCGCTCGCCCACGCGCCAGGCGCGGCGCATGTCCTGGGTAAAGTAGTAAGCGCCCAGGCCATAGGGCGTGGCGTTGGCGATCTCCAGCGCTTCGGCTTCTTCCGTGAAGCGAAACAGCGGCGCCACGGGGCCGAAGGTTTCTTCGCTGGCCAGCAGCATGTCGGGGCTGGCGTCACGCAGCACGGTCGGCTGCACGAACTGGCCGTCGCCCTCAGGCAGGCCACCGGCGATCACCGATGCGCCCTTGGCCACAGCATCGTCGATGTGCCGGCGCACCTTGTCCACGGCGCCAGCGTTGATCAGCGGGCCGAGGGTGACACCTGGGGTGAAGGCGTCGCCGACCTTGAGTCTGGCCACCTCGGCGCAGAGGCGCTCGGCGAACTGCTCATAAATGCCGTCCTGCACCAGAATGCGGTTGGCACACACGCAGGTTTGCCCGGCATTGCGGAATTTGCTCAGCATCACCCCCTGGATCGCCAGGTCGAGGTCCGCATCGTCGAACACGATGAAGGGCGCATTGCCGCCCAGCTCCAGGCTCAGGCGCTTGAGGGTGGTCGCGCATTGGCTCATCAGCAGTTGGCCGACCTTGGTCGAGCCGGTAAACGACAGCTTGCGCACACTCGGGTTGGCGGTCAGTTCGCTGCCGACGCCCGCCGGCAGCCCGGTCAGTACGTTGAACACGCCGGCTGGAATGCCCACGCGTTCGGCCAGTACCGCTAGCGCCAGGGCCGAGAGCGGGGTCAGCTCCGACGGTTTGACCACGATGCTGCAACCCGCCGCCAAGGCCGGAGCGCATTTGCGCGTGATCATGGCGTTGGGGAAATTCCACGGAGTGATGGCGGCCACCACGCCGACCGGCTGCTTGAGCACCAGGATGCGCCGGTCGCGGGTGGGGGCGGGGATCGTATCGCCATAGATGCGCCGGGCTTCCTCGGCAAACCATTTGACGAAGCTGGCGCCATAGCCGATTTCGCCTTTGGCCTCGGTCAGTGGCTTGCCTTGTTCGGCACTCATGATCACTGCCAAATCGTCCTGGTTGGCCAGGATTGCCTGGTACCAGTCTTCCAGCACACGGGCCCGCTCGGCGGGTGGTACTTCGCGCCAGGCCTGGAAGCTGGCTTCGGCGGCGGCGATGGCGCGGCGGGTTTCGCTGGCGCCAAGGGCCGGTACATGGGCCAGGGTCTGGCCATTGGCGGGGTTGATGACGGCCAGGGTGGCGCCATCGTCGGCGTCGATCCATACACCATTGGCGTAGGATTTCTCCACCAGCAGGGACGGGTCGCGTAATTGGGCTTTCAACATGGGGTTACCTGTAGCGTGGTTGCCGTTATGGGCAAAGTGTAAGAAGCCGCGGCCAGCGCCCGATGCCAAGTTGGCCCGGGCGGGCAGCCAGAGATGCCGAATTGAGCGGGGTGACAGCAGGACCTGCCGCAGCGCTTCGAAGCGAAGCGGCAGGGGCTTCAGGCCTGTTTGTTGCGCCCGGCGATGACCACCAGCAGCAGCGAGGCGAGGATCAGCATTGAGCTGATGGCCGCGATGGTCGGGTCGATCTCGTCACGCAGTGCCGTGAACATGCGTTTGGTGAGGGTCTGGTTGTCGCCACCGGAGATGAACAGCGCCACCACGGTTTCATCCAGCGAGGTGATGAAGGCGAACAACGTTGCCGACACTACGCTCGGCTTGATCTGTGGCAGTGTCACCGCCATGAATGCGCGAAAGCGGTTCATGCCGAGGCTGCGCGCCACCATCTCCTGGGACATGTCGAAATTGCGCAGCCCTGCCAGCAAGGCGATGATCACGTAGGGCAGTGCCAACATGATGTGCGCCAGCACCAGGCCGATCAGCGAGCTGACCAGCCCGACCCGGGCGTAAACGAAGAACACCCCAGCCGCGATCAGGATGATCGGCACCATCATCGGCAACAGCAGAATGATCTGCAGCGTGCGGATGATCTTGAGCGTCGAGTTGTTGATCGCATAGGCCGCCGCCATGCCCACCGGTAGCGAGATCAGGGTCGTGGCCAGGGCTGTGATCAGACTGACCTTGGCGGCGCTCATCCACTCGATGCTCTGGAAGAATGCCGCATACCAGTTAAGCGACCATTCCTTGGGCGGAAATTGCAGGAAGCGGGCTTCGGAGAACGACATCGGCACCACGATCAGCACCGGCACGATCAGGTAGGCGAGGATCATCGCCACCAGCAGCCCGAACACAAGGTTCGAGATGCGCAGGTTGGAGAACAAGGCTTTCATGTCAGCGCGCTCCCAGAACACGTTCGATCGGGATGAAGCGGTTGATGCCCCAGAAAATCAGGAACACCACCAGCAACAGCACCAGTCCTACGGCACTGGCAGCGCCCCAGGCGTGGTACAGCTCGACATTACGTTGCACCAGCATCGACACCAGGATGGTGCGCCCGCCACCGAGCAACTCGGGGGTAATGAAGAAGCCCAGGCAGATCACGAACACCAGGATCGAACCTGCCATGACCCCGGGGGCGGCCATGGGCAGGAACACGCGGCGGAACGAATAGAACGGCGAAGCGCCGAGGCTGCTGGAAGCTTGCAGCAGGTCCTGGGGGATCTTGCGCATCACCGCGTACAACGGCAGCACCATGAACGGCAACATCACATGCAAGGTGCCGATCACGGTGCCGGTGGTGTTGTGCATCAGGTTCAGCGGCTTGTCGATCAGGCCCAGGTCGAGCAAGGTCTGGTTGACCAGACCGCGCCGCTGCAGCAGTACCAGCCAGGCGTAGGAGCGCACCAGTACGCTGGTCCAGAAGGGAATGATCACGCAGACCAGAATCAAGTTGCCCCACAGCCCCTGCAAGCGCGCCGCGGCATAGGCGATGGGGAAGCCCAGCAGGATCGACAGCACAGTGACGATCAGGCTGATCTTGAAGGTCAGCGCGAAGGTGTCCCAGTAGATGCGCTCTTCGAAGATCCGCAAATAGTTGGCCAGGGTGAAGCCGTCGTCACCCTGTACCGACTGCAAGGCCAGCCAGCCCAATGGCAGGATCAACAACACCGCCACCATCAGCAATGCCGGCAGCAGCAAAAGCAGCATGCTCGCGTGCTCCTTGCGCTCTTCACGCTGCAAGGCCTCGGGTGTGGTCATGGGGGCTGGGCTGGAGTCCGGCATCGATCGTGCGAGATAAGCCTGTGTCATATCGGCCTCCGGTCACTGCTTCTGCACGAATGACAACCAACGCTCTTCGGCCTTGACTCCGGCGTCCGACGCCCACCACTGGGCCGAGAGCAGGGCCTGGCGCTGCATGTTGCCAGGTGAGGAAGGTAATTGCTCGGCTCGCTTGGCTGGGATGACACCGGCCTCGAAGGCTTTCGGGTTCAGTGGGCCGTAGTCGATGATCATCGGCAAGGCGGCCTGCAAGCGCGCATCGATCAGCTCGTTGACGAACTTCATCGCGGCATCGCGATGCTTGCTGCCTTTGAGTACGCACAACGAATTGGTTTCGAGGATGCCCTGGTCGTAGTTGAATGCAACCGGTGCGCCGTCGGCTTGCACGGCGCTGATGCGGCCGTTCCAGGCTTGGATCATGTCGACTTCACCGTCGCTGATCAGTTGTGCCGATTGCCCGCCGGAGGTCCACCAGGTGGCGATGTGCGGTTTGATCTGCTCGAGCTTCTTGAAGGCGCGGTCGACGTCCAGCGGGTATAGCTGGTCGGGCGCCACCCCATCGGCCAGCAGGGCGATCTCCAGGGTCGGGCGTGGCAGGTTGCGCAGCGAGCGTTCACCCGGATACTTGTCGGTGTTCCAGAAGTCGGCCCAGGATTTCGGTGCGCTGGCCTGGTCGAAGGCGTCGGTGCGGTAGGCCAGCACGGTGGAATAGCTGATATAGCCGACGCTGTAGTCGTCCTTGAGCGGTGCCGGCAGTTGCGCGGCATTGGGAATCAGGGCGAGATCGAGCTTCTCGAACAGACCTTCTTGTTCACCGCGGATGCAGTCGCCGGTGGGAAGGTCGACCACGTCCCAACTCACGTTGCCACTCTGCACCTGGGTCTTGATGATGGGATAGGCCTTGGGCGAGCTGTCCTGTTTCAGGGTCAGGCCCAGTTTCTTGGCGGCTGGCTCCAGGATCGCCTTGCTTTGCGCTTCCTGGTAGGCGCCGCCTTGGGAGACGAAAGTGATCGACTCTCCCGCCTGGGCAAGCGATGCGCTGCCGATGAGCACGGCGAGGGTGGAAAGCTGCAGGGTGCGTAGCGTGGATATTGTCATGTGCAAAACTCCCATTCGGATGTGGGCAGGTGCAGGAGGCGAGCAGGGGCGGTCTTGTCGGGCCGCTGGATGGATGACCCCTCGGTCTAATGTACCGGCAGGGCCCAGGCGCAAGGGCGCACAAATGGGCGCTGGGAAAGTGCTTTATTGCAAAAACCGAGGGGTTGACGGCATATCCTGCGCAGAGGGCTCAGGTATGCCGGTTTCAAGCTCGATAGCGCTCAGTCGAGGCGGGCCAGCGTGTCGCTGATGGCGGCTCCGACCTGCTGGGTGGACAGTTTGCCGCCCATGTCAGGGGTGACCGAACCCTCGGCAATCACACGTTCGATGGCCTTGAGCATGTCATCGTGGGCGCGTTGGTAGCGCTCATCGCCCTGGCCCAGAAACTCCAGCATCATCGCGCCGGACCAGATCATCGCGATCGGGTTGGCAATGTTCTTGCCAAAGATGTCCGGCGCAGAACCATGCACCGGCTCGAACAGTGATGGGAAGTTGCGCTCGGGGTTCAAGTTGGCTGACGGGGCGATGCCGATGGTGCCTGCACAGGCCGGCCCGAGGTCCGACAGGATGTCGCCGAACAGGTTGGAGGCCACTACCACATCGAAGCGATCCGGCTGCAACACGAAACGTGCGCAGAGGATGTCGATGTGCTGCTTGTCCCAGGTGACCTGAGGGTACTGAGCGGCCATAGCTTCGGTGCGTTTGTCCCAGTAGGGCATGCTGATGGCCATGCCGTTGGACTTGGTGGCCGAGGTCACGTGCTTGCGCTCTCGCTGTTCGGCCAGTTCGAAGGCGTACTTGAGAATCCGATCGACGCCACGACGGGTGAAGATCGACTCTTGAATGACGAATTCGTTGTCAGTGTTCTCGAACATGATGCCACCGACGGACGAATACTCGCCTTCGGTGTTTTCCCGCACTACCACGAAGTCGATGTCGCCGACCTTGCGGTTGGCCAGGGCGCACGGTACACCCGGGAACAGGCGCACCGGGCGGATGTTCACGTACTGGTCGAACTCGCGACGGAACTTGAGCAGCGAGCCCCACAGGGAGATGTGGTCAGGCACCTTGTCCGGCCAGCCGACGGCACCGAAGTAGATGGCGTCGTATGGCTTGAGTTGCTCGGCCCAGTCGTCGGGCATCATCTTGCCGTGTTGCAGGTAGTAGTCGCAGCTGGCCCATTCAAAGGTGTCGAACTGCAGTGCCAGATCGTGTTTGCGCGCTGCGGTTTCCAGCACTCGGATGCCCTCTGGCAGGACTTCGAGGCCGATACCGTCCCCAGGGATGGCGGCGATGCGGAAGGGAGGTCGGGTCATGGACAGGTGCTCGGGTCGATGAAGGAAGCACTAGGCTAATCCTATTCATTTCGGACAAAATCAGCTCTCCCGTGGAAACTTGGTTTCTGATCCGTGAATAATCTCCCTAGCCTGCACGACCTGAAGGTATTCCTGCTGGTCACCCGTCGCTTCAGCTTCACGGCCGCTGCAGACGAACTGGGCATGTCTCCCGCGTTCGTCAGCAAGCGCATTCGTGCCCTGGAGCGAGACCTGAATCTGCGTCTGTTGCATCGCTCCACCCGCAGCGTGACGCTGACCGATGACGGTGAGCGGGTCAGCCGCTGGGCGCAGCAGTTGCTCTATCAGGTCAGCCAGCTGGGTGATGAGATCGATGCCTTGCATGGCGAACCCAAAGGCCTGCTGAGAGTGGTGAGCAGCCCCGGTCTGGGACGGCGCATGGTGGCTCCGGCCTTGGCGGAGTTGGCCGTGCGTTACCCCGGCCTGGACATTCGCCTCGATGTGCAGGACCGCTTGCTCGACCTGGCGGAAGAGGGCGTTGATCTGGACATCCGGGTCGGTAACGACCTCGCGCCCCATGTCATCGCCAAGCCGCTGGCAAAGAACCACCGGGTGCTGTGCGCCAGCCCCGAGTACTTGCGAGCCCATGGCACACCCGCATCATTGACGGATCTCGGGTACCACGATTGCCTTGTGATCAAGGAACGCGATCATCCCTTTGGCGTGTGGAACCTGACGGGGCCCAGAGGGGCGGAGACGGTGAAGGTCGCGGGCAGCCTGTCCACCAACAATGGCGAGATCGCCCGCCAGTGGTGCCTGGATGGTCGTGGGATATTGCTGCGTTCGATGTGGGACATCAAAGAAGACTTGCAGTCGCAACGGCTGGTTCAGGTGCTCGGTGAGTACCGACAGCCGGCAGACATCTGGGCCGTGCACACCTCGCCGTTGCTCAATTCGGCGAAGGTGAAAGTGACGGTGGAGTTTCTCGGTGAGTATTTTCGGGGGCGTTGTTAGCTGGATCTTTGCCGCCAAGCGCACCCCTGGGCCTAGTTCGCAGGCACGATAATCACGTGTTCTCGAGCAGGTTGTGAGTAGGGCGATACATCAAATAGGCTTCACCGGTTACGCCCAGCATCGGGTGCGGCACGATCTGGCAGGTTTTAACAGTCTGAAAACCGTGCCGTTCGTAGAAGCGGCGTGCACCGTGGTTTTCCGCGTAATCGATCAGGCACAGCCCATCGAGCCCAGCGTCATCGGCGCGCTGCTGGGCGTGATGCAGAAACTGGACGCCCAGCCCCTGGTTCCGCCAAGCCTCATCCAGCGCCAAGCTGGATATGTACAAGGTATCGGGTATTTCCATGTCGGCATAAGGCGCGAGGACCGGGTCGGTCTCCACCGGTCTGTCCTCGACCGCGCGCAAGGCGTAGCTATGCATCATGCCGATGACGCGCCCTTCGAAAGTGGCCATCAGGCAGTTTTTGTAAGAAAAGTCGCCCTGTTCCCTGGCATAGCGAGAGGTACCGACACTGAGCAATGTCTCTCCGGGGGCGGCGAGCTTGCTCCATATGTAATCGGCCATGCCTTCCGATGTCACTTGGAAGAAACGCGCGATGTCTTGCGCGTCCGAGGCTTGGGCGGGTCTGAAATCGATAGGCACGAGCAGTGCTCCCATGGCGGGTGTTGTCAGCTTTTTTCTGGTTTACGCCTTTGACAGGGAGGCAGGGTAGGCGGTCTATCGGGGCGGCAGCATGCTCTACGCGACACGATCCGAACGGTGTGCGACAACAGAGCAGGTCGTTCCAGACCAGGTATCTCGGTAGAAGATACCGACCATCGAAACATACTCAGCTGGCGACCGATCCAGCCTTGGCCTGGCTCCGCCAACCGCTGACGGAGCAGGCCAAGCTGCTGGTTCAGGACTGAGGATCGCCGGTATCGCCGATCAGTCCGACTGCCTCAATGGCCAGCAGGGCGCAGCGCTCGTCGTTGTCCGAGGTGTCTCCGCTGACGCCGATGGCGCCCAGCAAACGGCCTTCTGCATCTCGCAAGAGAATACCTCCCGCGACCGGAATCACCTGGCCATCTGTGAGGCTGTTGATGGCACCGAAGAACGCAGGCATGGCCTGTGCCCGGCGCGCCATTTCGCGACCACCGACGCCCATGCCCAGGCAACCACGGGCCTTGCCGGTGGCAATCTGCGGGCGTAGAAAGCTCGCCAGTTCGTCGCGCAGTACCGCCAGCGGATGACCGGCGCTGTCAAGAACTGCAACCGCCAAGGGTTTCAGGCCCTGTACTCGGGCTTGGCGCAGTGTTGTGCCGGCCAGATTTGCAGCCAGTTCGAAGTCCAGGGTTGGCATGTTCAAAGGCTCCATTTGCCGAGTTCCGCTACACGATCGCGGGTGTACAGATCGGTCCATTTCAGCGAGTTGAAATCCGATACCTGCTTGGGGTTGTAGGCGGTACGTTGCAGGCGCACCGGCTCCCCGGCCTTGTACACCGCCTGCAGGCGGTTGCGGTCCTGGAGGATGCGGATATCGTCCAAGGGCGAGCCGTCGAGTACCAGCAGGTCGGCCTGTTTGCCCGGCGCCAGGCTGCCGAGCGTCTCGCCGCGCGGCATCAGGCGGGCGCCGACATTGGTCGCGGCGAACAGTGCTTCGGCTGGCGTGAAGTCCAGGCGCTGGACCAGCAGCTCCAGTTCGCGAGCATGCCATTCGCCGTAGGGGGTGACGGCAAAGCCGCTGTCGCTGCCGCAGGCAAACGGCACGCCGGCAGCCTTGGCGCGCTTGAGCACCGGGGTGCCGAGCTCCAAGGTACGGGCGCAGTAGCCAGCATAGCCGGTGCTGATCGCCGGGTCGTGGGGCTGACAGAAGTCCACGGTGTTCTGCGGGAAAGTCATGGTTGGGGCCAGCACGCTACCGGCCTCGAGCAGCGCCTCGATGCAGGCGTCATCCATGTAGAAGGCATGGAACACCAGGTCGACACCGGCCTTGGCGGCGTACATCACCGCTTCCCGACCATAGGCGTGGGTCGCCACACGGCAGCCTAGGCGGTGGGCTTCATCGACCATCTCGCGGGTTTCGTCGGCAGTGAAGGCGGCGATGATTTCCCCGTTTGGGCGACGGTAGGTGCCATCCATGGCGATCTTGATCAAGTCGACGCCGTCCTTGGCCTGCTTGCGGATTTGCGCGATGGCTTCGGTGCGACTGGTGACCAGTGCGGCGGTGAAATATTCCGGCGCACCGACGCGACTGGGGAACCAGTCGTTGAGGCTTTGCCGGTTGGTGATCACGCGGCTGCTGGCGGCGATGCGCGGGCCCTCGAACAGACCGGCGTTGACCGTATTGCGCACGGCAATGCTGAGTTGGCCGCTATCACCAGGGCACACCATCGAGGTCACCCCGGCGGCGAGCACGTGCTGGGCGAAGAACAACCCACGCAAGGCGCGGAATTCATCGCTGGTCCAGATGTCGATGTCTTCCTCACTCTGGGCATTACCGAACGCCAGGTGAGTGTGCACGTCTACCAGCCCGGGCATGACGAAGTTGGCCTGGACCTCGCGCTCGCCTTGCCGTGGGCGGGGGGCTTCGGCAGTCGGGCCGACATGGCGGATCAGGCCACCTTCGATGATCAGGGTCTGATGCTGGCGGGGATGCAGGCTGGTGCCATCGAACAGCGTTGAACAATGCAGATGCAGGGCGCCCATGGTGTGATTCTCCTCGTCTCGTTGTTTGCCCCAGGCTACGTCCTGGGCACTGTCGAGCTCCAACAGACACCGTCGATGGCCGGGCATCGATACCATCGATACCTGTCTCGGTGGGGCATCTGAAAAGTAACGGCGCCAGTCGGCGCCGTCCGATGTGTGATCTGTTACCGGATCAGGCAGTGCGGCCACCGAGGGTCTCGGCGACCCAGTCGGCGATGTAGTGCCCAGCATTGATGCTGTTGTCGAAGCTTGAGTGCTGCACGCCACCCTCGCGGTCGGTGAAGATCTTCAGTTCACGTTTTGGGCTGTTGACCAGTTGCTCGTAGGTGCGGTGCGCCCATTTCAGCGGAATCTGCGAATCCTGCTCGCCGTGGGTGACCAGGAACGGCACGCGGATCCGATCCAGGATGCCATCGAGGTGTACGTTCTCGGCAATGCGCATGAAGTCATCCATATCCTGTGCGCCCCAGACCCAGCGTACGTGCGCCCAGTAGTGCGGTACCGGGAAGTTGCCTTCCTTTTCCAGCCGGCGTTTCTGCACGTCGCGCCAGTCATGGTTGGCGCCCCATACCACGCCGCACGCGAAGCGCGGCTCGAAGGCCACCGCCCGTGGGCAGTAATAGCCACCCAAGGATACGCCCTCCATGCCGATGCGCTTGGGATCGACCTCGGCGCGGGTTTCCAGCCAGTCGACCACACGACTGGCCCAGTGCTCACTGTCGTAACGTGCAGCCAGACCTTGCAGGCGCAGTGCTTCGCCGGTACCGGGCTGATCAATGATCAGCGACGAGATGCCGCGCTTGGCCAGCCATGCAGGCAGGCCGACGCGGTATTTCATCTCCTTGGTGGAGTCCAGGCCATTGACTTGCAACAGCAGTGGTGCCGGGCCGCTCACACCTTCGGCGCGTACCAGCAATCCGGAAAGGTGCTTGCCCTCGTACGGTATCTCCACCCGCTCGCAGTTTTCCTTGGCCAGGTCGATGCCACGGGCGAAGGTTTCGAGAAACCGTTGGTACAACGCCTCGCGACCTGGCGCGCCGTGGGCTTGCAGGCGTTCGCAGGTGAGGTAGTAGGTGGCGGCGCGGTTGTACTTCTCGCCAGCGGAAAGGTGCCGGCCGGCGGCAGTGTCTTCCTCTGCCAGGGCGCACAGCTTGTCGGCCATGGACGACCAGGTTTCGCGGAAGGCCTGGGTACCGGCAGCGTCGGGCTGCTGGGCGGCTTCCTGCAGTGGGGCGCACATTTGCTCGATCTCGCCCATGCGGGCGCCCATTTCGATGGCGAGATCCACCGAGAGGTTCCAAACGTAGTTGGTGGGGAAGTAACGGAACATTCTTGTTGTCCTTCTGCGGTCGTTGAGTCCGACGCCCTCGAAATGCGGCAGGCACGCAAGGCGCGGTACGAAGGCAAGGTACGCAGGCAGGGCAGGGTGGGGCCAATCGTGATCGGGGATGCGAGGTATCGCCAAACGCGATGCCCCAGCGGCAAGGCGCAGGCCGGGGCGATGGGACGGCTCAGGCGCTGGCGCGCAATGCCTCCGTTTGCCGGTCGGCACGCTGGATGAAGTCGCTGATACGCTCGCGCAGCCAACGGTGCATGGGGTCGCCATCCATGCTGCGGTGCCAGAGCATGAACTCGCGCATTACCGGGATCTTCACCGGCGGCGGCAGGATGCGCAGGGGCAGGTAGCCGGCGTACAGCTCGGCCAGGCGGCGGTGCATGGTGGCGATCCGTGCGGTGCCTACCAGCAACTGGGGCAAGGTGTTGAAATCGTTGGTGATCACTTCCAGGCGGCGGTTGAAACCGTACTGGTTCATGAACCAGTCCTCGATGCTGAGATGGCGGTTGCGGCCGAAGCCCACCGAGATATGCCCCATTTGCATGTACTGCTCCAAGGTCAACTGCTCGCCGAGTTCGGGGTTGTCGCGCCAGACCACGCAGACATGGTCTTCCTCGAACAGCAATTGCGCCGGGTGGCCGTCGATGACGTAGCGCTCGGGCACGATCATCATGTCGACCTCGCCGCGCATCAGCAGCTCGGCGCTGCCGTCGCCGGGGCTGATCATCTCGAAGGTGATGTGCGGCGCCTGCTGGTGGATCTTCTGGATCACCTGGGCGAACAGCACGCTGATCAGGTAGTCCGAGGTCACCAGGCGGAAGTGGCGCTTGCTGCTGGCCGGCTCGAATACCGGCTTGGCGGTGATCGAGGAGCGGATGGTCAGCAGCACCTCGCGCACTGGTTTGGCCAGCTCCAGAGCATAAGGCGTGGGCTGCATCTTGCGCCCGACCTGCACCAGCAGCTCGTCCTCGAAGAAGGTGCGTAAACGGCCGAGCACGCCGCTGGTGGCCGATTGGGTCATGTGCAGGCGTTCGGCGGCGCGGGTGATGTTCTGCTCCTCGAGCAGGATGTCCAGGGCAACCAGCAGGTTCAGATCCAGATGATGAAAGCGCATGGCGATAGCTCTCGACTCTTGTAGTTATTTTCGCGATACCTTCCCGCTGCATTGCGGATACGTCAATACCTCGCTCCGCTCCAGAGAACCAACGCCAGGCGCCATGGGCCTGCGCACAGGTATCGCGATTGCCGATGCCTCGCATCCGGACTCGCGATTGGTCACCTCGCCCTGGCACCTAGCAACCTGTATCCAGTCGAACGGCCGCTGCGCCTCGACCCACTACCGGTGACCCTGCCTCGCCGAATAACAATTTCAATGGAGTGGTAGCCATGAACATTCTTGGTCTCGACGCGCTGGTGTTCGGCGTCGACGATATCCAGGCCTGTGCCGATTGCCTGCGTGACTACGGTCTCACGGCGGTTCAACTGGACGCCGACGGCGGCCGTTTCGAAGCGCTGGACGGCACCTCGATCATCATTCGCCGTGGCGACGACGCTGGCTTGCCGCCTGCCCTTGGCCCGACTCCATCGCTGCGCGAAACGGTCTACGGTGTCGCGGAAGCGGCCGATCTGGATGCCATCGCTGACGAGCTCGGCCGTGATCGCGAAGTGTGTCGCGATGCCGATGGCGCGTTGCACACCTTCGATGACCTCGGTTTTGCCATCGCCTTCCAAGTGACCTGCCGCCGAACCTTCGAAGCGCCGGCCGACCTTACCAACGCACCGGGCAGCGCGCCGCAGCGCCCACTCAACCAGCTCGGTATCAGCCCGGACATGCCGGCACTGCCACGGACCTTGTCCCACGTGGTGTACTTCGTTCCCGACGCGGCTAAAGGCGAAGCCTTCTACCGCGACCGCCTGGGCTTCGTCACCACCGACACCTTCATCGGTGTCGGTCCGTTCATGCGCAGCGCCGCCATGGACGACCATCACTGCCTGTTCATGATCCAGACGCCCCCGCACATGCAGGGCTGCGAGCACTTCACCTTCCACATGGGTAGCGGCACCGAGGTGCTGCTGGCCGGCACGCGCTTCCAGCAGAGCGGCTGGACCAGCTTCTGGGGCCCTGGCCGCCACCTGCTGGGTTCCAACTGGTTCTGGTACTTCAACAGTCCGTTGGGCTGCCACATCGAGTACGACGCCGACATGGACAAGCACGACGATGAATGGGCAGCCCGTCAAGCGCCGATGTCGGCCGACAACTCGCAGTTGTTCCTGTTCACCTCGCGGGAGAAGTGGGCACCAGGCGGCCCGCCGCCGAAGCAGGGTTGAAAGATGGGGTGGGTGGCGCTGTGCCGGCTGAATGAGTTGAGCGAAGGCCGGGCGCTGGGCTTCGATCCGCAGGGCAGGGGCGCGGACAGCTTGTTCGCTCTTCGCTACCGCGACCAGGTACGGGTCTACCGCAACCTTTGTCCACATCTGCTGGTGCCGTTGGAGTATCGCAAGGACCGCTTTCTCAGCGCCGACGGCCAGTGGATCGTCTGCTATGCCCACGGTGCGCGCTTCAGGCCAGAAGACGGCACCTGCGTCCACGGCCCGTGTCGCGGCGAGGTGTTGCAGGCCTTGGATCATCACCAAGCGGACGGCTGGCTGCTATTGCCGTTGGCGCAGCTCGACGGCTGACCTATCGCGCCGCGCGATAGGTCGCATCCCGCGACGCGATTGGTCAAAGCCCGGCACAGACGGGAAGCTGTGCCCAGGCACAAAGAACGGCCGCCCTGCAGGACTGGGCGGACAACAAGAACAAGACGTGAGACATGCCATGAACAATGTGAACAACGTGCTGATCGTAGGCGGCGGGATTGGTGGGCTGTGCGCCGCTATCGCCCTGCGCCGCAAAGGCATCGCGGTCGACCTGGTCGAGCTGAAGACCGAATGGACCGTCTACGGCGTCGGCATCATCCAGCAGAGCAACGTGGTGCGCGAAATGCACCGCCTGGGCCTGCTCGAAGCCTACCTCGACGCAGCCTATGCCTTCGAGGACGTGGCCATCTACACCACCGAAGGGCAGCAGTTGGCGCGTATCCCCGGCCAGCGCCTGGCTGGTCCGCAGTACCCGGCCAACGTCGGTATTTCGCGTCGCGCCCTGCACAAGGTGCTTAGCGAAACCGCCATCGAGCTCGGCACCCAGGTGCGCCTGGGGACCTCGATTGAGCGTTTCGAGCAGGACGCAGGCGGCGTGGACGTGTTGTTCAGCGACGGTAGCCAGGGCCGCTACGGGTTGGTGGTCGGCGCCGACGGGTTGTTCTCCAAGGTCCGCGGCTTGCTGTTCGGCGACCGCTACCAGCCGCGCTTCACCGGGCAGTCGGTGTGGCGCTACAACTTCCCTCGGGCTGTCGGCATCGACCACCTGGCCAATTATCAGGGCCCGTCGGGTAATGCCGGCCTGGTGCCGCTGGCGTCTGACCTGATGTACCTGTTCACCACTTCCCACGAGCCCGGCAACCCATGGATGGAGCCCGCCACTCTGGCGGCTGGCCTGCGCCAGCGCCTAGCCGGTTTTGGTGGGCTGATCGGTGAGTTGCGCGAACACATCACTGACAGCGCCGAGGTCGTCTACAAGCCGCTGGAGGCGGTGTTCGTCGACGAGGCCTGGTATCGCGGTCGCGTGCTGCTCATCGGTGATGCGGCCCATGCCACCACACCGCATCTAGGGCAGGGCGCCGGCATGGCCATCGAGGACGCTGTGGTGTTGGCCGAGGAGCTCACCTGCGGTGACAGTCTGGATGCGCAATTGCAGCGCTTCATGGAGCGGCGCTTCGAACGCTGCAAGTTCATCAGCGAGATGTCACTGCTGGCAGGCGAGAAGGAGGTCCAGCGCGATCCGTCCTTCGACCGCATCGGCCTAGTCAAGCAGATGCTGGAGGTTACCGCCCGCCCGATCTGATTGCCCGTACCCGGTGCGCGCTGCCTTGCCGGCGCGCCGGCCAGTACGCCCTCACCAACCGCCAACACCGACGCACAAGAACAAGAAAGAGGAAACCCCGATGTTGACTCGCAAAGGTGCAATTGCACGGCCGTCGCCTGTGCTCAAACCCATCAGCCTCGCGCTTGTGGCGCTGGCTGCAAGCCAGGCCCAGGCCTTCGAATTCGACACCGGCAACCCCGACCTGCGGGTGCGCTGGGACAATACCTTGAAATACAGCGCCGCCTGGCGAACCCAGGACGCCAGCAGCAAGCTAACCGAAGGGCAGGCCGCGCTGAACCTGGATGACGGTGACCGCAACTTCGACAAGGGGCTGATCTCCAATCGCCTCGACCTGCTGTCCGAGCTGGACATCACCTACGACAACATCGGTGCCCGCGTCAGCGGCGCGGCCTGGTACGACGATGTCTACAACCAAGGCTCCGACAACAATGATCCCGGCCGCGCCAACAGCTATTCGGTCGACTACGACGAATTCACTGATGACACGCGCAAGCTGCACGGGCGCAAGGGCGAACTGCTCGACGCGTTCATCTTCGGCAAGACCGAGATCGGCGACATGCCGGTATCCGGCCGCCTGGGTCGCTATGCCATGCAGTGGGGCGAGAGCTTGTTCTACGGCATGAACGGCATTGCCGGTGGCATGGCGCCGGTGGATGTGGTCAAGGGCCTGTCGGTCCCCAACACTCAATTCAAGGAACTGATTCGGCCAGTGCAGCAGATTTCCGGCCAACTGCAACTGACGCCCGACGTGTCGATCGGCGCCTACTACCAGTTCGAATGGGAAGCCAACCGCCTGCCGGCCGCTGGCAGCTACTTCTCCACCGACGATTTCTTCGGCGACGGTGCCGAGCGCATGTTCGTCGGTGCGCCGGTGTTTCCCGGCGGCCAGCCGCTGGCGTTCTTCCATGGCAACGACAAGGAGGCCAAGGACTCGGGGCAGGGCGGTGTGCAATTGCGCTGGCGTAGCGAAACTGTCGACTGGGGCGTGTATGCCATTCGCTTTCATGACAAGTCGCCGCAACTCAACGTGCGCCCGGATTTCGCCAACCTCGACCCGGTCAGTGGCAAGGCCGGCGAGTTCTACTGGGTCTACCCCGAAGGCATCGAAGCGCTCGGAGCCAGCTTCTCCACCACGCTGGGCAACTTCAATCTTGCGGGCGAGCTGTCCACGCGTTGGAACCAGCCACTGGCCTCCACCAACCAGCATTCGTTGGCCGCGGGCGAGGCGATAGACAACGACGACAACCCGGTCTACGCCACGGGACGCACCTTGCACGCCAACTTCTCGTGGCTCGCCAGCCTGGAGCCGAACTTCATTGCCGCCGAATCGAGCTTCCTCGGCGAGATCGCGTGGAACCGGGTGATGAGGGTGAGCAAGAACGCCGATGCCGTCGACCCCAACGCCGACCGTGATGCCACCAGCCTGCGCCTGGTGTTCGAGCCCATGTACCGACAGATCCTGCCGGGTCTCGACCTGTCGGTGCCGATCGGTGCGAGCTACACCAACGGCGCCTCGATGGCGCTGGGCACCGGCTTTGGCACGGACCACGGCGGCGACCTGAACGTCGGGCTCAAGGGCAATTACCTGAACACCTGGAGCCTGGGCCTGACCTACACGCACTACTACGGCCCGGAGAACACCTTCCTCGACGCCGACAACCATTACACCTTCGAACAGTCGCTCAAAGACCGCGACTTCATCGCCTTCACCGTCAGCCGCACTTTCTGACCGAGGATCTTCCGATGAAACACAACAAAAAAGTCGTTTCCTTGCTTACTGCCTTGAGTGCCTCGTTGTTGTTCGCCCATGGCGCCCATGCGGCGGTGTCCGCCGAGCAGGCTGCCACCCTCAAGACCACCCTGACCCCGCTTGGCGGCGAGCGCGCCGGCAATGCCGACGGCAGCATCCCTGCCTGGACCGGTGGCTACACCAAGGCCGATCCGACCTACAAAGACGGTGGCAAACGCGGCGACCCTTTCGCCAGCGAGAAGCCATTGCTGACCATCACCGCGCAGAACATGGCGCAGTACGCTGACAAGTTGACCCCAGGCATCCAGGCGATGCTGAAGAAGTACCCAGAGAGCTATCGCCTAGACGTCTACCCGACCCACCGTAGCGCGGCCGCGCCGCAGTCTGTGTACGACGCCACATTCGCCAACGCCACCAGTGGCAAGCTGGTGGACGGTTCTGCCGGGCCTATGCCTGAAGGGGCGGCCGGGGGCATTCCGTTCCCGATCCCGGCCAACGGTGTGGAGGCTATGTGGAACCACCTGTTGCGCTGGCGGGGGGCGTCCTGGCACGCCAGTTTCAACCAGTACCTGACGACCGCAGACGGCAAGCACGTACTCACCAACGATTCGCGTGCCGACCTGCAAATGCCCTGGTACCTGCCCGGAGGCGTTGGCGATAAAGGTGTGTTCTGGTCCATTCGCATGACCAACGATGGCCCACCACTGCGAGCAGGGGAAGCCATCACTGGCCTGGAGAACCTCAACGCGGATAAGGCCGCGGTCTGGACCTACCTGCCCGGTCAGCGCCGGGTACGTCGCCTGCCCAACGCCTGTTGCGACACGCCGACGCCGGCTACCGCGGGGGTCATGAGCTTCGACGAGCTGTACGTGTTCAACGGCCGCCTCGACCGCTTCGACTGGAAACTGCTGGGCAAGAAGGAGATGTACATCCCCTACAACGCCAACAAAGTGTTCACCGCCGCAAACGCAGAGGCGTTGCTCGATCCGCACCACCTGAACCCAGCGTCCATCCGTTGGGAACTACACCGCGTCTGGGTGGTGCAGGCGTCGCTGAAGAACGGCCAGCGTCATGTGATGCCACGCAGCACCTATTACCTCGACGAAGACACCTGGGCCGCCGTGCTGGGTGAGCGCTACGACGCCCGCGACCAACTGGCCAAGGTGGTCTGGACCTCACCGGTGGTACTACCGGACCTGCCGGGCGTGGTGACCCTGACCAACGGCTTCTACGACCTGCTCTCCGGTGCCTGGTTCGCCGGTGACTTGTTTGCCGGCAAGAACGAGCAGTACCGCATCGTGCCGCCCTACAAGGACTCGGTGTTCACCGCCGACGCCATGGCGGGTGAGGGTGTGCGCTGAGCCTGCGCAGCGTGGCGCGGTTGTACCGACTACAAGAACAAAAGGTTGCGTGCGATGAACAAGATGCTCTACGGCTGGCTGCTGGCCGCCTGTTGCGGGCTGCCTCCGGCTTTCGCCGGCAGCAGTGTGGATGTGCTCTCCAAACCCGCGGTGCATGGCCCCCAGGCCCTGCGCGCGGTGTTGCAGGATGTGGCCCGGGCCGGTTCGCGCCTGGTCTCGGTGGGCGAGCGTGGTGTGGTGCTGCTCTCCGATGACAATGGCGCAACCTGGCGCCAAGCCAAGGCCGTGCCGGTGAGCGTCAGCCTGACGGCCGTGCAGTTCGTCGACGAACTGCACGGATGGGCGGTCGGCCACGCCGGCGTGGTGCTGCGCAGCGAGGACGGTGGCGAGCATTGGACCTTGCAGCTAGACGGCAAGCGCGCCGCAGTCCTGGAGTTGCAGGCCGCCGAGGTGTCCACCGATGCCCGGCGCGTGGCAGCTGCGCAACGATTGCTGGCCGATGGCGCGGACAAGCCGCTGCTGGCGTTGAGCTTCGCCGATGAGCGTCATGGCCTGGTCGTGGGGGCCTACGGGCTGGCCATGAGCACAGCCGACGGCGGGCGCACCTGGCAGTCCGGCATGGGCCAGTTGCCGAATCGGCGTGGGCTGCATCTGTACGCGTTGGCACGCCAGGGCGCCAATCTGTATGTCGTCGGCGAACAGGGCCTTCTGCTGCGCTCGGGCGATGGCGGGGGCCACTTCGAGGCGCTGCAGGGGCCCTACGACGGCAGTTACTTCGCCGCCACCGTGTTGCCCAGCGGGCGGTTGCTGGTCGGCGGATTGCGGGGTTCCTTGTTCGCCTCCGATGATCATGGCCAGAGTTTCCAGGCACTGGCCAATCCGCTACCGGCATCGCTCAACGGCATGCGCGTCGCCGGCGGCCAACTGCTGCTCGTCAACCAGGCGGGAATGTTGCTGCGCAGTGGCCTGGACGCCTATGCCGCGCAGCCCATATCGGTCTCCGATGGTTTACCGCTGACTGCCGCCACCCTTGCGGCCGACGGCGCCATCGTCGCCGTCGGCATGGCCGGCGCACGCCGCCTGGCGGCTTCCTCTCCCACCAACACGACGGACTGAGCCATGCACGCCATGAATTCACCTGAGCCGTCCAGCGGCCGCCTCGATGACTTCGACAGCACGTCCGGCTCGTTGCTGGAGCGTGCACTATTCAACCACCGAGCGCTGGTGTTGCTGCTATGCCTGGCGGTGACGCTGCTGCTTGGCTGGCAGGCCTCACGGCTGACCCTCAACGCCAGCTTCGAGAAGACGATCCCGCGCGATCATCCGTACATCCACAACTACCTGGAGCACCGCCAGGAACTCGCCGGCCTGGGTAACGCGGTGCGCATCGTCGTGGCCAATCCGAACGGCAGCATCTACGACCAGGGCTACCTGCACAGCCTGCAGCAGCTCAACGATGCGGTGTACCTGTTGCCAGGCGTCGACCGTACGGCAATGAAGTCGCTGTGGACCCCATCCACCCGCTGGACCGGAGTGACCGAGGAGGGCCTGGAGGGCGGCCCGGTGATTCCCGATGGCTACGATGGTGCTGCCGCGAGTCTCGATGCGCTCAAGCGCAACGTCGAGCGGTCCAACGAGATCGGCCAACTGGTGGCCTTCGACCAGCGCTCCAGCATCATCTATGTGCCGCTGCTGGAGAAGACCCCGGATGGCCAGGCCTTGGACTACACCGCCTTCGCCCATGAACTGGAAAGCCTGCGCGAGCGCTTCCAGAGCCAGGGCGTGCAGATCCACATCACCGGCTTTGCCAAGGTGGTGGGCGACCTGATCGACGGGCTGCGGCAGATCCTGTTGTTCTTCGCTGCCGCCATCGCCATCACCGCCGTGGTGTTGTACTGGTACACCCGCTGCGTACGCAGTACCGCGCTGGTGGTGGTGTGCTCGCTGGTAGCGGTGATCTGGCAGCTCGGCCTGCTGCCGCTGCTGGGCTACGAGCTTGACCCCTATTCGGTGCTGGTGCCGTTCCTGGTGTTTGCCATAGGCATGAGCCATGGCGCGCAGAAGATGAACGGCATCATGCAGGACATCGGCCGTGGCATGCATCGCCTGGTGGCGGCGCGTGTCACCTTCCGTCGCCTGTTCCTGGCTGGGCTCACCGCACTGTTGTGCGATGCCGTGGGCTTTGCCGTGCTGATGATCATCCAGATCCAGGTGATCCAGGACTTGGCGGTGATCGCCAGCCTCGGCGTGGCGGTGCTGATTTTTACCAATTTGATCCTGCTGCCGGTGCTGCTCTCTTACGTCGGTGTCAGTGCCCGTGCAGCGCGGCGCAGCCTGCGCGCCGAAGAGGCCGAAGCCAGTGGTGCGCGCAAACATGCGTTATGGCGGTTTCTCGACGCGTTCACCCAGCGTCGCTGGGCTGCCTCATGCATCGCCTTGGCTGCGTTGATGGCAGTCGGTGGCTATGTCGTAAGCCAGCAGCTGAAGGTCGGCGACCTCGACGCCGGTGCCCCTGAGCTGCGTGCCGATTCGCGCTACAACCGCGACAACGCCTTCGTCACCCAGCACTACGGCGCCAGTAGCGATGTGTTCGCAGTCATGGTGCGTACCGAGCCTGGTGGTTGTTCGGCCTATGAAACGCTCAAGCAGGTGGATGACCTGGATTGGCAACTGCGTGGCCTGCAGGGGGTGGATTCGACCAACTCGCTGGCACTGCTCAATCGCCGGGTGTTGGTCGGGCTCTCCGAAGGTAATCCGAAGTGGTACGAGCTGGTCAACAACCAGGCGACCTTGAAT
Organism: Pseudomonas putida; assembly: GCF_004357765.1. GTDB lineage: Bacteria > Pseudomonadota > Gammaproteobacteria > Pseudomonadales > Pseudomonadaceae > Aquipseudomonas > Aquipseudomonas putida_U. The sequence continues at coordinate 154,273 of NZ_SMTE01000009.1, forward strand.
ATGGTCACCGCCAATGCCCCGCGAGGATTGTACAACGACGATTGCAGCCTGTTGACACTCTACGCCTACCTCACTGACCACAAGGCCGACACTCTGGCGCGGGTGGTGGATAGCGTGCAGGGCTTTGCCCAAGCCAACAACAGCGAGCAGGCCAGTTTCCTGATGGCCGCTGGCAGTGCGGGCATCGAGGCCGCCACCAACCAAGTGGTGAAGCAGGCCAATCGCGACATGCTCTGGTGGGTGTATGGCGCGGTGATCCTGCTCTGCCTGGTGACCTTCCGTTCCTGGCGCGCGGTACTTTGCGCGGTGCTGCCGCTGGTGCTGACCTCAATCCTTTGCGAAGCGCTGATGGTCGCGCTCGGCATTGGCGTGAAGGTCGCGACCCTGCCGGTGATCGCCCTGGGGGTCGGCATCGGTGTGGACTACGCGCTGTACGTGATGAGTATCGTGTTGGCCCAGCTGCGCCAAGGGGCGAGCCTGTCCCAGGCCTATTACCGCGCCCTGCTGTTCACCGGCAAGGTGGTGATGCTGACCGGTGTCACGCTGGCCATTGGCGTCGGTACCTGGATCTTCTCGCCGATCAAGTTCCAGGCCGACATGGGCGTGCTGCTGGCCTTCATGTTTGTCTGGAACATGGTCGGTGCGCTGATCCTGCTGCCGTCACTGGCCTACTTCCTCTTGCCGCAACGTCAGACCAGCACCGAGCCGCAGCCGAATGTGTCGGCCCATCAATTCAAGCCCGGGCAGCGGGAAGAAGGGGCTGGGCTGATGGAGCCAGGCGCCGGCTTTCGCCGCCTCGAGGAGGTGAGCCATGGCCGTTGAACGCATCGCCGGACGCCTCCAGGGCACGCTGCTGTTGTTCGGCAGCTGCCTGCCCGTGCTGGGTGCGGTGCTCATCGCACCGGTACTTCCACGCATGCACACGCATTTTGCCGATACGCCGGGCGTCGCCGTACTGGTGCCGGTGGCGCTGACACTGCCGGCGCTGGTAATTGCCTTGTTGGCGCCGTTGGTCGGGGTGCTCGCTGACCGTGTCGGGCGTCGACCACTGTTGCTGGCGAGCCTGCTGCTGTACAGCTTGTGCGGACTGCTGCCGCTGTGGCTGGAGTCGCTGCCCATGATCGTCGTCAGCCGCGGCGGCATCGGCCTGGCTGAAGCGGGGATCATGACCTGCTGCACGACGTTGATGGGCGATTATTTCGACGGCCAGCGTCGAGCGCGATTGTTCGCCCTGCAGATGGTGGTGACATCGTTGTCGGCGGCGCTGTTCATGGGCGTAGGCGGCGCGCTGGGCGAAAGCGGCTGGCGCTTCCCCTTCGTGCTCTATGCCGTGGGTTTACTGTGCCTGCCGCTCATGGCCGCCGTGCTGTGGGAGCCTGCTGCCGGACACAGCGCGAGCGAACAGACAGCGCGATCACGTTTTCCGTGGGCGGCCCTGGCGCCGTTGTACCTGCTCAGCGCACTGGCCGGCATCAGTCTGTTCATCGTCCCGGTACAAGCAGGTTACCTGCTGCAACTCCTGCATGTTGACGCGCCGCGACAAGTCGGCTTGACCATGGGGGCCAACCAACTGGGCGTGCTGGCTGGCGCATTGGCTTCCCATCTGCTGTCGCGACTGGCGACCTGCCGCCTGTTGGCCTTGGGTTTTGCCACGGCTGGGGTCGGTGGTGGCTTGATGGCTTTGGCCGGTGGTCATGCAGCGGTGGTTGTGGCAGTGCTCATCAATGGTTTGGGTGTCGGCCTGTTGTTACCGACGCTGATCACCCTGGTGATGCGGCAAGTCGGCTTCGAGCAGCGTGGCCGCGCCACCGGCGGATTTACCGCGGCAATCTTCGCTGGAGAGTTCTTCAGCCCGCTGCTGGTGCTGGCGCTGACGGCAGGTGCGGCTGCGCAGCTGCCTCACGCGCTGTTGCTCATCGCCATCGGGCAACTGTTAATGGCGCCGGTGTGTCTGGTGATGATGCGTCGCACGCGGGCTGCCGCGGTGGCAGGTGCGCAATGAGCGAACTGTTGTCACTGACGGGCAAGACTGCACTCATCACCGGCGCCACCCGCGGTATTGGCCTGGCCATCGCCCGTGAGTATGGGCATGCCGGTGCGCGCATTGCCATCAGCAGCGAGAGTGCCGACGGCTGCAAGGAGGCCGTGGCGCAACTGGCGCTGGAAGGCATCGAGTCCATCGCCCTGGTCGCCGATCTGCGCGACCCCGAGGCGGTACAAGGCCTGGCCAGTCGCTGCCTGGATCATTTCGGGCATCTCGATGCCTTGGTGTGCAATGCCGGTGTCGCCCCCCACATGGGGCCATTGGCCACGGCCAGCGATGCCGACTGGGACCTGACCTTCACGGTCAACCTGCGCAGCGCCTTGTGGCTGACCAACGCACTGCTCCCAACCATGGCCGAGAGTGGCGGCGGTAGCGTGGTGCTGATGGCCAGCATCGCCAGTGTGCGTGGCAACAAGGGGCTGGGCCTGTATGGACTGTCCAAGGCTGGCCTTGCACAGCTGGCGCGCAACCTGGCGGTGGAGTGGGGGCCAGCGAACATTCGCGTCAATGCCATCAGTCCAGGCGTCATCCACACCGAGTTCGCTCGCCCTCTGACCGACAACCCGCAGGTACTGGAGCGGCGCTTGGCCCTGACACCCCTGCGGCGGGTCGGTCGCCCCGAAGAAGTTGCAGCCCTAGCCTTGCTGCTGGCAGCACCGGGTGGTGCCTTCATCACGGGACAGAATCTTATTGTCGACGGTGGCACGACCATCGGCGACGGCAACTGAAAGGAGACAACATGCAACCGCTTCCTGCATTCAAACGTGTCGTGACCGGCCACAATGCCGAGGGCCAGGCGGTCATCGCCAGTTGCGGTCCGACGCCGAACAACTTCCCCCTCGTGGCGGTCCCCGGCACCCTGTTCTATGAGGTCTGGAACAGTGTCGAGAGCCCCGCCCTGCTGGACAACGGCGATGATCCGACATCGCAGCCGCTGCAATTGAGCCCAGCCGCGATGGGCAGCGTGATCCGAGTGGTGGACATTCCACCGGACAGCGTACAGAACCATGTCAGTGCCGAGGAGGCGGCGGCTGTGTTCGCCGAGATCGGTCAGGTCAGTGCAGGCACAGGCAAGGCCGATTCGAAACACAAGCTGATGCACCGCACCCAGACCCTGGACTATGGCATCGTCACCGAAGGCGAGGTCTGGCTGGTGCTGGACGATGGCGAAGTCCACCTCAAACGCGGTGACATCGTAGTCCAGCGCGGTACCAATCATGCCTGGAGCAACCGCAGCGAGCAGATGGCACGGATGGTCTTCATCCTGCTTGATGGACGTTATGCCGACGACCTCAAGGAGCTATTGCCATGAAGTTTGCCACGCTCAATGACGGTAGCCGCGATGGCCGCCTGCTGGTGGTGGCCCGAGATCTCAGGCGAGCAGTCGATGCCAGCGACATCGCCGCTAACTTGCAAGCTTCGTTGGAAAACTGGCCCCGAGTCGAAGCCCGTCTACAGCTACGCTATCAGCAGCTCAACGACGGCACCGCTACGGGCGCCTTCGATCTCGACCTGACTCGGCTTGCCGCGCCTCTGCCGCGAGCCAGCCAATGGCTGGATGGCTCCTGCTTTCTCAGCCATGGCGAATTGATGCAAAAAGCCTTCAACCTCGACCCCATCGAGGGTGTCGAGCACACGCCGCTGATCTACCAAGGCGCCAGTGACGATTTTCTCGGACCATGCGCGGATATCCCCTTACCCAGCGAAGCGCACGGCATAGACTTTGAAGGCGAGTTTGCTGTGTTGCTCGATGACGTCCCCATGGGCTGCCCAGCGGAGCATGCATTGCAGCATGTGCGCCTGGTGCTGCAACTCAATGACGTCAGCCTGCGTGCCCTGGCCCCAAGGGAAATGAAGACTGGTTTTGGTTTTCTCCAGGCCAAGCCGGCGACCAGTTTCGCGCCGGTGGCGGTTACCCCGGATGAACTTGGCGAAGCATGGCGCGAGGGGCGGGTACACCTGCCGCTGCAGGTGGAGTGGAACGGAGACTGGTTTGGCAGCCCCCATGGGGGAGCCATGCATTTCGGCTTTCACCAGTTGATCGCGCATGCGGCACTGACGCGGCGTTTAAGTGCCGGTACGCTGATCGGCTCTGGAACCGTGTCCAATGCCGATCCTAGTGTGGGCTCGGCGTGTATTGCCGAGCGTCGCGCCATTGAGACCATCGCCTCTGGCGCCCCCCGCACGGCCTTCATGCGCTTTGGTGATCGTGTCCGCATGGAGGCCCGTGATCACCGTGGTGGAGTGCTGTTCGGTGCCATCGACCAGCGGGTGGTGCAAGGAGGCGGGCGATGCGCGTGATGATCACCGGCGCCAACGGCTTCGTCGGCCAACAGCTGGTGCGGAGCCTGTTGGACAGGGGACAACTGCGTGGACAGCGCATCGAGGCATTGCTGGTGCTGGACCAGGCACTCGATGGCTTGCCTGAGGATACGCGCCTTCGCCGCCATACCGGCAGTATCACCGACGCGGCCTTGCTACGCCGGATACTGGCAGACGGTGTCGACGTGGTGTTCCATCTGGTCAGTGTGCCGGGAGGCGCGGCCGAGGTGCAGTACGAACTGGGTTACCAAGTGAATCTGCAAGCCAGCCTGGAGTTGCTCGACCAGCTACGCAATTCTCATTGTCCGCCGGTGCTCGTGTACGCCAGCAGCGTAGCGGTCTATGGCGGTGAGCTGCCGTTGCGCATGGATGAAGCCCAACCGGCGTTCCCACAGCTTTCCTATGCGGCGCACAAACGCATGGTCGAAATCGCCTTGCAGGACTTGTCCCGTCGTGGCGAGGTGGACGGTCGTGCCCTGCGCCTGCCAGGCATCGTCGCACGGCCACGCGAGCCGAACGGTTTGCGTTCGGCGTTCATGAGTGATCTTTTGCATGCCTATGCGGCAGGGGACGCCTATACCTGTCCGGTGTCGCCTGAAGCACGTGCTTGGTGGATGTCAGCCTGCTGCTGTGTGGACAACCTGCTGCTTGCTGCCGAACTGGAAGACCCAGGCAACCAACGCATCTGGCAGTTGCCTGTGTTGCATCTTTCCATCGCCCAGGTGCTGACAGGGCTGGCGGCCAGTTTTGGCGAAGCCAACGGTGCGCGCATCACCTTCGACCCGGACCCCCAATTGGAAGCACTGTTCGGTCGCTACCCACCACTGCGAACCTCCCATTCCCGCGCGCTTGGCTTCGCCCACGACGGATCGGTCGCCGCGCTGCTGCGCAATGCCCTTGACCTGCCGCCGCGATCCAGCATCCGTGCAGCCCATCGAAGAGGAGTTCTGGTATGAAGTTGAATTCACGGCGTTTGCTCGATCTGTCTGTCACCTTGGACAACAACCCCTATACGGATCCACCACCCTTGCTACCCAAGATCGACTACATGGATCACCAGCAGGGCTGGCCGGAGATGGCTGCGATGTTTCCCGGCCTACGCAAGGAAGATCTGCCAGGCGATGAGTCCTGGGCAGCAGAACGCCTTCAGATTACCACCCACAGCGGTACGCATATGGACGCGCCCTGGCATTATGCGTCCACCACTGACGGCGGCAAGCCGGCCTTCGGCATCGACGAACTACCACTGGAGTGGTGTCTGCAGCCGGGTGTGAAACTGGACTTGCGCCACCTGCCCGATGGCCATGTCGTCACGGCGGCAGAGGTCGAGGCAGAATTGACGCGCATTGGGCATGAACTGCAGCCGCTGGACATCGTCCTGGTGAATACCCGTGCGGGCAAACTGTTCGGCCAGCCTGGTTATCTGGAAGCCGGGGTGGGTATGGGCCGTGAGGCGACGCTCTACCTGCTGGAGCGGGGGGTGAGGGTGGTCGGAACCGATGCCTGGAGCTGGGATGCGCCTTTCAAGTACACCCGTGAGCGTTTCAAGGAAACAGGGGATGCCTCGATCATCTGGGAAGGGCACAAGGCTGGGCGGGATATCGGTTATGGGCAGATGGAGAAACTGGCTAACCTGGAGCTCCTGCCCAATCGTGGGTTCCTGGTCAGTTGCTTCCCCTACAAGATTCGACGCGCCTCAGCGGGTTTTGTGCGAGCGGTGGCGATCCTGGAGGAGCCGACCGATAGTTGAACAGGCGTCAGCAGGCATTAGGTCTGAAGGGCAGCTTTGGGTCGTTAGCGGTCGGTCCTGATGGGCGAAACCAGTTTTTTACCCATTCAGTGCATCCAGTCCGGCCGTTGGTGGGTATTGCTTATGGGCGGCCTGTGACTGCCCAGCCAAATGACCTGTCAGGAGCACCACCCATGAGCCTCAAACCCACCGTCTGCCTGCTCGCCTGTTGCCTCGCCCTGGCGCTGCAACCCGCTCACGCCCAAACCGCACTGCCAGATGCGGTCAAGGTCCCCGATGGTCATCGCGTCTTGCTCGAGACCGTCGGCGTCGGCGAGATCACCTACGAGTGCCGCGACAAGGCCAACACCCCCGGCCAGACCGAATGGACCTTCGTAGGCCCCAAGGCCGCGCTCAATGACCGTGCCGGTAGGCAGGTGGGCGACTACTTCGGCCCACCCGCCACCTGGCAGGCCAAGGATGGATCAAAAGTCACCGGTACCCAGGTGGCGGTGGCACCTGCAGACAAGGGCGCTATACCTTATCAACTGGTCAAGGCCAACATGGCCGAAGGCGAGGGCGCCATGCAGGGCGTCAGCTACATCCAGCGCCTGGCCACCCGTGGCGGCGTGGCGCCGGCAAGCGACTGTACGGCGCAGAACAAAGGTGCTAGGCAGTTCGTCAAGTATCAGGCCGACTATGTGTTCTGGACAGCCAAGTAAGACGCACTTGAGCAGACACCTTGCAATCTTCATCTATGCTCGTTGGCAAGCCCCCGGCTGGATGGCCGGGGAACCTTGCATGACACAAGGAAGCTGCACACGTTGAACTCGCCTGTCGCCCCCTTCGACTTCCACCGCTGCCTGGAGGCCTGCGCACAGGGTGACCGGCGTGCCCTGCAGGCGCTTTACGACCACGAAGGCGCGCGCCTGTTGGGCGTTGCCCGGCGCATCGCGCGTGACGACGCCAGCGCAGAAGACATCGTCCACGATGCCTTTATCCGTATCTGGACCCGCTCCGCCAGCTTCGACCCCGCACGCGGCTCTGCGCGCGGCTGGATCTACAGCATCACCCGACACCTGGCACTGAATTCGGTCCGCGATTCACGCCGTGAAACCGTACTGGACGAAGCCGATATGGATACGACGCCCACATTGCACGGGGGATTCGATGACGTTGACCTCTGGTCAGGGTCGGCGAAGATCTACCGTTGCCTTGAAAAGCTGCAGCCTGCACCACAGCGTTGCATCCTGCACGCCTATGTGGACGGCTGCAGCCACGCCGAAATCGCCGGGCTGCTGGGGGCGCCATTGGGCACCGTCAAAGCTTGGATCAAGCGCAGCCTCAAGGCATTGCGGGAGTGCCTGGAATGAAGCCGGATACTGCCGAGGAACTGGACAGCCTCGCCGGCGAGTTCGTGCTGGGAACCCTGTCGCCACAGCAACACGCCACAGTGACCGAGCGCCTGGTCAGCGACTCGGCTTTGCGCGCCGCAGTGAATGCCTGGGAAGCACGTTTGCTGGAGCTGACCGCGCTGGCTGCGCCACAACCACCAAGCGCCCGCCTGTGGGGCCGCATCCAGCGCAGCCTGAATGAACTGGCCGCACCTGCCGCGCAACAGCGAGTTAGATGGTGGCGACGCCTCGGCCTGTGGCAAGGGCTGAGTGCAGCGGGGCTGGCTGCAAGCGCGGTCCTGGCGTTCACATTGCTTACTGCGCCTCCGCCGCCCACCCAATTCGTGGTGGTATTGGTGGCGCCGAACAGCCAAACCGCCGGCTGGGTGGTGCAGACCAGCGATAGCCGCATGATTGAGCTGATCCCGCTTGGCCGGGATGCTGTCCCCGAAGGCATGGCCCTTCAGTTCTGGACCAAGGGCGAACAGTGGCAAGCACCGGTTTCATTGGGCCTGGTCAAACCTGGGGAGCTCTATCGTGTTCCGCTAGAGAGCCTGCCACCGCTAGAGGCCAATCAATTGTTCGAACTGACACTGGAGAAATCTGGCGGTTCGCCTACCGGCCTGCCTACGGGGCCGGTGAAGTTCATTGGCCGCGCGGTAAAAGTGATCTGACTGCTTTAGGGGCGATGGTGTCCGCGTATTTTCAAGCGGACGCGATCACCCCTAGCTGTCGATCATCTGTGCCGCTTGCTGGGTCGCCTTGCTGGTACGTGTGGCTAGCTTGCGCACTTCGTCTGCGACCACGGCAAAACCACGGCCGGCTTCACCTGCGCGTGCTGCTTCGATGGCGGCGTTCAACGCCAGCAGGTTGGTCTGGCTGGCGATACCTTGGATGGTGGCGACGATGTGGGTGAGTTTGCCAAGGGTATCCTGCATTACCTGATGCTGTTGCGCCTGTGCCTCGCGGATGGTGCTTTCTTCATGGCGGGCATGGATGTCAGTTATAGCCCCTACTACCCGCAACGGCGCGCCATCCTGACCACGGCGTGTTTGCCCACGGCCGCGGAACCAGCGATAGGCGCCGCTCTGGTGCCGAAGCCGGTACTCCACATCGAACGGGGTGTTGCCGCTGCGATCGTCGACATGGGCGATAAACGCAGCAATGGCACCGGCGCTGTCGTCGGGGTGCAGGCGTGAGGTCCAGCTTTCCAAGGTGTTGGGGAATTCCTCGACGGTGTTGCAACCAAGCAGCCTGCGCATCTGCGACGACCACCAGATGGTGTTGCTCGGGTTGGCCGGGTCGCCGGCCACCACCTCGATATCCCACAGGCCGTCGTGGAGCATCTCGCGGGAAATGTCGAAACGTTCAGCGGTCAGTTGCAGCTCCTGGATATGCAACTGCTGCTCATGGATGTCTCGCAGCGCCTGCCCCGCATCGGCGACATCACCGCGCTGGTGCTGGACGAAGCACGGCCCGGTGTTATCCCTCTGCGGCAGATGATTGGCCAGGCGGCCAGTTCAGTGGCTCTGCTGGAAGGTGAGCGGATTTCCCAGCGCTACTCCAGCACCATCATCTCCGCTTTCAGAATGCCCGACGACGCCTAAAGACTCTCAGGGTCGCCGAAGAACATCTGAATCCTCGACCGCAACCACCGTTCCGCCGGATCATTATCCTGCGCCCCCCGCCACGCCATGTGCAGTTCGAAACTGCGCACCTCGATCGGTAGGTCCTCGGCCCGCAAGCCTCCTGCCGCGGTCAGGACGTCCGCGGTGTAGTCGGGTACCGTGGCGACGATGTCCGTCCCCGCCAACAAGCTCCCCAACCCGTTGAATTGCGGCACCGCAAGCACCACGTGGCGCTTGCGGCCGATTTCTTCGAGCGCTTCGTCGATGAACCCGGACAAGTCCCCGGCGAACGACACCAGCGCATGGGGGCGGGCGCAGAAGTCGTCGAGGCTGATGCTGCCCGGCATGCTGTCGGCGCGCAGCAACTTGGGCCGACTGCGCCGCAATATCTTGCGCTTGGCATTGGCCGGCAGGTCGTTGGTGTAGCTGACGCCGACCGAGATCTCGCCCGAGGCCAGCAGGGTCGGCATCAGCAGATAGTTGACCCGACGCACCACCAGCACGATCCCCGGCGCCTCGGCGCGGATGCGCTTGAGCAGTTGCGGCAGCAGGGCGAATTCGGTGTCGTCCGACAGGCCAATGCGAAATACCGCGTTGCTGGTAGCCGGGTCGAACTCGGCGGCACGGCTGACTGCGGTGGAAATCGAGTCCAGCGCCGGCGACAGCAGGGCGAAGATCTCGTGAGCCCGGGCCGACGGCTCCATGCTGCGGCCGGTGCGCACGAACAGCGGGTCGTCGAACAGGTTGCGCAGGCGCGACAAGGCCGCGCTGATCGCCGGTTGGCCGAGGAACAGCTTTTCCGCGGCGCGGGTCACGCTGCGCTCATGCATCAGGGTTTCGAACACGATCAGCAGGTTGAGGTCTACGCGACGCAGGTCGTTTCGATTCATCGGTGCGCTTCGCCTAAAGTGGGGCAGGGGTGAATCTTAAGGCCAAAGGCTGCTACCCTGCACCGGTTTCTGGGCATCGATGCGATCAGGTGCCCAATCGATCAGAAGCATGTCGACTATTAACGGCCGCTGATGGTCTAACGGGGTAAGCCCGGATAAAGTGCGTGGTAATACGAGATTCACATAGGCGAGGTATGCGATGTCCCGCATCATCCGATTCCACAAGTTCGGCGCGGCCGACGTGCTCCGCTTGGAAGAGCAGGCCGAGCCGACGCCTGCTGCCGGCGAGGTGCAAATTCGCGTCGAGGCCATCGGCATCAGCTGGTACGACGTGCTCTGGCGGCAGAACCTGGCACCCTCCCAGGCGCGCCTGCCGGCGGGGATCGGGCACGAGATGGCCGGCGTGGTCACTGCGGTTGGCGAGGGCGTCGAGGATATCGCCGTGGGTGACCGGGTGGCCAGCTTCCCGGCCACCAGCCCCAACGAGCATCCGGTGTATGGCGATGTCATCGTGCTGCCCCGCACGGCCATCACCCGCTATCCCGCGTTGCTCACGCCCATCGAGGCCAGTGTGCATTACACGCCCTTGCTGATCGCCTATTTCGCTTACGTCGACCTGGCCCGGGCCAAGGCCGGGCAGACTGCGCTGGTGACCGACGCCAGTCACTGTGCCGGGCCGGCCTTCGTGCAACTGGGCAAGGCGCTGGGTCTGACCGTGTTCGCCGCCACCAAGGAAACCGAGCAGCGCGAATACCTGTTGGGCCTGGGCGCCGACAAGGTGATCGTCACCGAAGAGCAGGACCTGTTGCTGCAAATCGGCAAATACACCGGCGGACGTGGCGTGGACATGGTCCTCGATGGCCTGGGCGGCCCACAGATGTCATTGCTCGGCGATGTCCTGGCGCCGCGTGGCAGCTTGGTGCTATACGGCCTGCAGGGTGGCAACCAGACGCCATTCCCGGCCTGCGCGGCATTCCAGAAGAACATCCAGTTTTACGTGCACTGCGTGAGCAACTTCACCGGCAAGCCCGAGCTGGGTATCCACCAGGATCAGGTGGCGTTGCACCGGGCCCTGCGCGATATCAATCAGTTCACCGCTGACCAACTGCTCAAGCCGCAGATCGCCAAGGTCTATCCTTTCAGCGAGGTGGTCGAGGCCCATCGATACATGGACGCATGCCCGTGCGGCGGACGGGTGATCCTGGATCTCGGCGCGGGCTAGTCGACGACAGCGGGCCGCTTTTCAACAAGCCCAGGCGGATGTCCTGGGCTTTTTTATATGCGATTCCTACATTACGTAATCGCAAAATCCTACACTAAATTTGATCGATAGTTGATCTCTGTCATCTATTGGTACGCTTTTCTGCGTGGGTTTAATTGCGCCTTCAATACAAGGTGGCTTTTCTTGCCTGCTGCATGGTTTTTTTACCGGGATCTGTATCTTTTATTCCGAGCGCAACGCTTGATAATGGCTCAATGATAGTTTGCTGCGGAGCAGCGCCAGGCAAGGTCTGGCCTGTTCGACCGCCTCGGCATGATGGCTATCGATATGATGATTTTTCATTTCCTACATACTTCCGAAGTATCTGTAGGAGTTTTCTTTTTTGAATGCTCTGAGCAGGTCTTGTCGCGCAAGTACGGGGATGAACTAACCAAGTTGGCGAGGTGACCCAGTGACAATGACTCATAATCAAGCCATGAACTATATCTACGAGCAGGTGCTGGAGCGCTTGATGAGGCACATGTCTGCGGCGCAGCGCGCCTCGATGCAGTTGCTCGTGCAGCGCCTGTTGGTGGCGGCGGGCGGCCCTGATTACATCGGCACGTTCCGCCTGCTGGTGGTGCATGGCAACGACCGACGTAGTGCGCGCTTGCTGGCCATGCTGCGTGCAGCGCAGTTGTGCATCGCCCTGCGCGCGCCGGCCACATTCCAGCTACGGGTGCTCGTCGCTTGCCTGCCGGGGCCGGGCAGCGCGGTAGTGCAGCGGCACGAGCGTTGTTTCAACGCGCTGTTCATGGCCGACGATCCGCGGGTGAGCCTGCAGATCATCGAAGGTACCGAGGCGGTGCCCTTCGAGGGGCGGTCCACCTTTCACCGCGACCACTGGTCGATGCATCGCCGGTCACTGCTGTTGTTCGGCCACCTGCAGGATGTCGGTGGCGAGGCGCTGTTGGGCTGTCGCCTGCACTTGGAACTGGCCGATGCCGTGTGTCGGGCCATCGACGATAACGCTGCGTCTGCCGATGCGATCGTCACTGCCTTGCCCGAACGGCAACGTCGGCGTTACCTGGCCTGGGCACGACGAACACTGCGTCAGGCGGACCCACGCGCAGCGCAGGCCGTGCAGCAATGTCTGGCTACGCTGATGAGTGGTCTGAGCCAGTTGAACGCCGTTGCCGGATCGCCACTGGAAACGCCGTCCACCTCGGTCGCGGTCGTTGTCGAGGACCGAATGCCGTTGCTCGGCGTCAAGCTCGATGACCTGCTGCTGCACCTGCATGATGAGAGCCAGCTCGACGAAATGCTCCAGTGCGCAGGCGAGACGGCCCTGGACAGCCCGTCGCTGGGCGCGTTCCTCGACCCCACCAGCCTCGAGCGGCTGGCCGACCTGCAAGCCCGCTGTGCCCAAACGATCGACCTGCAGCAACCACCAGCCTCGGCCGGCCGGAATGGGGATGAGCAGGCCGCCCTGGGGCCAGATCCCAATGCCTACGGTGTCGAACCGGCACAGTGCAGTTGCTTGCTGTTCAGGCCATTCGCCGATCACGGGCGTAACCTCGAGACCTTTCTCAGGTGCCGACATCCCGACATGCTCGTGGCCTTGCCGTATTTGTTGCGCGCGCTGCAAGGCAAGGACTGCCCAGATGCGGTGAAGGACTGGCTGGTCAACACCAGCGGCTTGGCACTGACTGAGTTGCGGGCCATCTTCGAGGGTAAGCTGCCCGAGGCCCCAATGCAGTTGCTGGCGCGGCTGGCGCGACGTGACGTCTGTCTGCGGCTGCTGCCGCGAGGCGGGGCCAGTCGCTGATGGGGCGTTCGACACCGGGCGAATTTGCCTATCAGGCTGTGTATCGCTATCTGCAGGGGTTGATCGACAACGCCCCGCGCAGCGGTCAGTTGCGTCTGCCTTCGCTGCGCGCGCTGGCGCGCCGGCTGCGGGTGTCCTTGGCCACGGTGCAAAGTGCCTATGCGCTGCTGGAGAACGAGGGGCGAGTGGTTTCCATTGCCAAGCGTGGCTATTTCGTCCGTGCCGATGACGAGGTTGCAGGCTCGCCAGGCGCCGACTTGCCCTGGCTGTGGGGGCAGGGGGCGGCCATGCCCGCAAGTTCGCAGTTGGAGCGCGCATTGCACCGCCATGAACGTCGCCTGCTGCGCCAGAGCGATCGTTGTCTGAGCCAGGCTCACGGACTGGCCGGTGAACGCTTGCGCCTAGTCCTGGCCCAGCGTTACACCCGATCGCCCTCGCACTCCTGGCGTGCCGAGCATGTGCATCTGGGGCCGGACGTGAGGGCGGTGCTGCAGACGCTGCTACCGGCCCTCGGGCTGCGTGGTGCCACCGCGTTGGTGGCGTCGCCGTGCTGCTGGCGGCTGTTCAGCGCGATGCAGGACGTGGACATGCGGGTGCTCGAAGTGCCGTGCCTGGTGTCGGGGGAACTGGATCTGGTGGCCATGGACCACCTGCTCAAGACCGAACCGGTGCGAGCCGTGGTGATGCCCTCCTGCCTGGGCATGCCGCAGGGGCGTTTGCTGGGTGAGCACGAGCAGCGGTCGATAGCCGGTTTGTTGGCTCAGTACCCTGTCTGGGTGGTGGAGAACGACCTGGACAGCGAACGCTGTTACAGCACCCCGTCCAGCCTGCGCCTGCGCGATCTGATCGACCCACGCTGGCTGCTGGTACTGGGGTCGCTGGCAGCCTCGGCGGGGGCCGAGGCTCCCTATGCCTATGTATTGAGCAGCCATAACGAGGTCCTGCGGGCGTTCGCGCGTCGCTGCTTCGAGCTCTCTCCGGTGCGACAGCAAGCGCTTGCCTGTCTATTGGACAAGGGGGAAGTCGACGCTCACCTGCGGCGCTGGCGAGAGGCGATGCGCTGGTGCATGGGCTATCTGTGCCAGCAGCTCATGGCTCAGTGCGGCCAGCAACTGGCGTTCGAACAGCCCGCGGGAGGGGATATCGTCTGGCTGCGTCTACATGACGCCGGGGCTGTCCGCCGGGTGATCACCGCCCTGGCGGGCTCGACGCTCAAGGCCATACCCGGTGACTGGTTCAGCGTCCAGGGTCAGCATTCGCAGTACCTGGCACTGATCTGGCTGGATGGACAGACCGACCCCTTGCAAGCGGCCCTGCAGCGGATGACCGAGGTGCTGGGTCAGGCAGGCGAGTGCTAGCGTTTTACCGTTGATCCGTCGCGCTTGCCTGGATCTGGGTCTGTATGTATAACCAGTGCCAAACTTGGCAAACTGACTTCGCCCGTGATCGCCCATTCCGTCGATGACCCATTGTATTACCTGCACAATTTTCGTCAGGTGCTGACATGGGTCGAACAGCGCTATGCCGACCTGCTCGATGAGCAAGAGCTGGCGTTCCTGCACCACTTCGCTCAGCTCGATCAACCCGCGCAGGCGTTGATGGTGCGCATGGTCATGCGCAAGGGAGAGCTGTTTCGTCTCGACCGTCTGGCCTATGCCGAGATCGGCGCCACCGAACAGGCGTTGCAACCGTTGCTGGCGCTGGGGTGGGTGGCCGAGCCGCAGCAGCTCAGCCTGGCCGAGCTGTTCGGCCTGCTGCGCAAGGACGAATTGGTCAGCGGCTTCGCCGACCGGTTGCCTCGTCCTCGTGCCAGCAAACGCGAGCTGCTGGCCCAGCTGCAAGCCCTGGCGCTGGAAGCCCGGCCGCTGGAAGCCTGGTTCGCGACACCGCCTGTGACCATCGTGCAATGGCGTCAGCAAGGCCTGTGCGATCGCATGCGCCTGCTGTTCTTCGGCAATCTGTACCAAGACTGGTCGGACTTCGTGCTCGCCGATCTGGGCCTGCTGCGCTATGAGCAAGTGACGTTCAGTGCCGATTCCCGGGCCTTGCGCCGGCGTGACGAAGTCGATTTGGCCATGGCTCTGCACCAGTGTGCCGAGCGGCTCGAGCACGGTGAGGCTCCCCAGCAGATTCTCGCTACCTTGCAGGGCCTGCGCAGTGACAACCCTTGGTTGGCCCGGCGTCATGCACGCTTGCTGTTCGCCCTCGGTCAGCAGTGCGAGCGTCTCGGCGAATGGGACCAGGCGCTGGCGGTGTATGCCGACTGCAGCCATGCCCAGGCGCGTATCCGTCAGGTCCGGGTGCTCGAGCGCAGCGAGCGCTGGGCGCAGGCTCACGCCCTGGCCCGGCACCTGGCCGCCGCGCCAGCCAACGCTCTGGAAGTCCAGGCGCTGGAGCGTATGCTGCCACGCCTGGCGCGCAAGCTTGGCGGGCCACCGCAACGCCGTCATCGGCAGGCACCGTTGGATTTGATCGAACTCAAGCTGCCACGGGAGAAGGCTGCGCTGGGCGTGGAGGAAGCGGTGCGCCAGCATCTGGCCGAGGCGGGTGGTCAGGCGCACTACGTGGAGAACACACTGTTCAACAGCCTGTTCGGCCTGCTGTGCTGGGAGGCGATCTTCGCCCCGGTGCCGGGTGCGTTCTTCCACCCGTTCCAGGCTGCCCCCCAGGACCTTCACGACAGTGACTTCCAACTGCGCCGTGCTGCGTTGTTCGAAGCCTGCTTCGCGCGCCTGGACGATGGCAGCTATCGCCAGGCCATGCGCGATTGCTATGCAGCCAAGCACGGCCTGCAGTCGCCGTTCGTGTTCTGGTCCATGCTCAGCGAAGCCCTGCTCGAACAGGCATTGACCTGTCTGCCGGCCGCACAGCTGAAGCAATGCTTCCTGCGCCTGTTGCAGGACATCCGCAACAACCGCGCCGGCATGCCCGACCTGATCCAGTTCTGGCCCGATCAGGGCACCTACCGCATGGTCGAGGTCAAGGGGCCGGGTGATCGTCTGCAGGACAACCAGTTGCGCTGGCTTGAGTTCTGCCGCGAGCAGGGTCTGGCGGTCGCCGTCTGCCACGTGCGCTGGAGCGAGGCGGCATGAGCTATCGAGTGGCGGTGCGCGCGTTGTGTGAGTTCAGTGCCAAGGTCGGCGATCTTGACCTGCGCTTCACGCCGTCGCCCACTGCCCAGGAAGGCATGGAGGGGCACCGCCGGGTGGTGGCCAAACGAAACGCGCACTACCAGTCGGAAATCACCCTGGAAGGCGAGCACCAAGGCCTGCACGTCCGGGGAAGAGCCGATGGTTATGATCCGGTGGCCAATCGCCTGGAGGAGATCAAGACCTACCGCGGCGATCTGGCCCGTCAGCCGCACAACCACCGGCAGTTGCATTGGGCCCAGGCCAAGGTCTATGCCTGGCTGATGTGCCAGGCGCGGGGCTTGTCGCGCATCGAGGTGGCGCTGGTGTATCTGGATGTCGACAGCGATGCCCAGACCCTGATCAGCGAACCCTACGAGGCAGCCGAACTGGAGCGCTTCTTCCTCGTTCAGTGCCAACGCTTTCTCGGCTGGGCGCAGGCCCAGGAACAGCGTCTGGCTGCACGCAACCTCGCCTTGCAGGCCTTGGGCTTCCCCTATGCGCAATTTCGTCAGGGCCAGCGGCAACTGGCTGAGACCCTGTACAAGGCGGTGAGTACCGGCCGGTGTCTGATGGCACAGGCCAGCACCGGTATCGGCAAGACCTTGGGCACCTTGTTTCCATTGCTCAAGGCCATGGTTCCCCAGCAGCTGGACAAGGTGTATTTCCTGACCGCCAAGACGCCGGGCCGGGCCTTGGCCCTGGATGCCCTGCGCCAGATCACCGATGTCACGCCACAACCGGCGTTGCGCACGCTAGAGCTGATCGCCCGGGACAAGGCGTGCGAATACCCTGACAAAGCCTGCCATGGCGAGTCCTGCCCACTGGCCCAGGGCTTCTACGACCGCCTGCCGTCTGCACGCGAGGCGGCCATGCACCTGCCCATGCTCGATCGCGCCAGCCTGCGCGAGGTGGCCTTGGCGCATCAGGTCTGTCCGTATTACCTGGGCCAGGAGATGGCCCGTTGGGTCGACGTGCTGGTGGCCGACTACAACTATTATTTCGACGCCCACGCCTTGCTGTTTGGCCTGTCCCAGAGCAACCAGTGGCGGGTGGCGGTGCTGGTGGACGAGGCGCATAACCTGGTCGAGCGCGGCCGTGGCATGTACAGCGCCAGCCTCGATCAGGGCCAACTGCTTGCCTTGCGCCAGAGCAAGCCCCCGGGCTTGGTCAGCGCCCTGGACCGCTTGAACCGGCAGTGGAACGCCCTGTACAAGGAGCAACGCGCCCCGTACCAGGCCAGCGAGCAGTTGCCCGAGGTGTTCCTGCGGGCTCTGCAGCAGTGCATTGGCCTGATCCAGGCGAAACTGAACGAAACCCCTGCCGAGGTGGATGGGCAAGTGCTGCAGTTTTTCTATCAGGCACTGCAGTTCAGCCGGGTGGCGGAATGTTTCGACGAGCATTTTCTGTTCGATATCAGCCAGCGGGAGGGCGCTCGCAAACGGCGCCTGGCCACCTTGTGCCTGCGCAACGTCAATCCGGCGCGTCTGTTGGCTCCTCGCATGCAGGCCGCGCGCAGCGTGACACTGTTCTCAGCGACTCTCAGCCCGCGACGCTTCTACGCCGACTTGCTGGGCATGCCCGCCGACACCGCCTGGCTCGAGGTGGCCGCGCCGTTTCGGAGCGAGCAACTGGAGGTGCGCATTGCCAGCCAGGTCTCGACCCGGTATCACCAGCGCCAGGCGTCGCTGGCGCCGATCGTCGAATTGATCGCCACCCAGTATCAGCGCCGCCCGGGTAACTACCTGGCGTTCTTCAGCAGTTTCGAATACCTGCAACAGGTGGCCACGCTGTTGGCCGAGCGCCATCCCAGCATGCCGATCTGGACCCAGGCGCCCGGCATGGACGAGGCGGCGCGCCAGGCGTTTCTCGATCGTTTCGTGGAAGGAGGGCAGGGCGTCGGGTTCGCTGTACTCGGCGGAGCGTTCGGCGAAGGCGTGGACCTGCCTGGCACGCGCCTGATCGGCGCCTTCGTGGCCACCTTGGGACTGCCCCAGGTAAACCCTGTCAACGAGCAGTTCAAGCAGCGGCTGGGGCGGCAGTTCGGCGCGGGGTTCGACTACGCTTACCTGTACCCTGGCGTACGCAAGGTGATCCAGGCTGCAGGCCGCGTCATCCGCGGGGATCTGGACCATGGCGTACTGGTACTGATCGATCAACGTTTCGCCGAGGCGCGGGTGCAACAGATGTTTCCGAGCTGGTGGCAGATCGCGGCGCAATAGACCGGGCGGGGCATTGGCAAAATGCCATGGGCGCCCCATCGCACGCCGCTGAAACTCCCAGTACACTGCGCGTTCCAACACCCACATCCGTTGAACTCGAGGTTCTTGCATGACGCTCAGTCCTTTGGCAGGCAAGCCGGCACCGGCCAGCGTGCTGGTCGATATTCCCCGCCTGCTCACCGCTTACTACACCGGCCGCCCAGATGCCGCCGTGGCGGCCCAGCGCGTGGCCTTCGGCACCTCGGGGCACCGAGGCACCTCGCTGGAGCTGAGCTTCAACGAACATCACGTGCTGGCCATCACCCAGGCCATTTGTCTGTACCGCCGGGAGAAGGGCATCGATGGCCCGATCTTCATCGGCGCCGATACCCACGCCCTGTCGGCGCCGGCTGCCGCCAGCGCGCTGGAAGTGCTGGCTGCCAATGGTGTGCGGGTGATGCTCTCCAAGGACGATGAGTACACGCCGACCCCCGCGGTGTCCCACGCCATTCTCTGCTACAACCGCGGGCGTGATCAGGGCCTGGCCGACGGCATCGTCATCACGCCCTCGCACAACCCGCCGCAAAGCGGTGGTTTCAAGTACAACCCGCCCAATGGCGGCCCGGCCGACAGTGACGTGACCAAGTGGATCGAGGCCAAGGCCAACGAGCTGCTGGCCGCCAACCTCGAGGGGGTCAAGCGCATGGACCATGCCCAGGCGTTGCTGGCTCCCACCACCGAGCGTCACGACTACGTCAGCCACTATGTCGAGGACCTGCAGCATGTCATCGACTTCGACGTGATCCGTTCGGCCAATCTGCGCTTGGGCGTCGACCCGCTGGGCGGTGCTGGTGTGCGCTATTGGTCGGCGATCGCCGAGCGCTATGGGCTTGACCTGGAAGTGGTGAACACCGAGGTCGATCCAACGTTCCGCTTCATGACCGTCGACTGGGATGGGCAGATCCGCATGGACCCTTCCTCGCCGCATGCCATGCAAGGTCTGATCGGCCTGCGCGAGCGCTTCGACGTGGCCTTCGCCTGCGACCCGGACCATGACCGTCACGGCATCGTCACCGCCGAAGGCCTGCTGCAACCGAACAATTACCTGGCCGTGGCCATCGACTACCTGTTCCGTCACCGTCCGCAATGGCGCAGTGACGCGGCAGTGGGCAAGACTGTGGTATCCAGTGGCCTGATCGATCGCGTGACCGCGCGTTTGGGGCGTGAACTCTACGAAGTGCCGGTAGGCTTCAAGTTCTTCGCCCAGGGGCTGTTCGAGGGCACGTTGGGCTTTGGCGGAGAGGAAAGTGCAGGTGCATCGTTCCTGCGTCTGGACGGCTCGGTATGGGCCACCGACAAGGACGGCCTGATTCCGGCGCTGTTGGCTGCGGAGATGACCGCGCGCACCGGACGCAACCCGAGCCAGGCGTATGCCGATCTCACCGCGGCACTGGGCAAACCCTACGCCACCCGCGTCGAAGCCAAGGCCGATGCAAGACAGAAAGCGATGCTGAGCAAGCTGTCGCCCGAGCAGGTCAAGTCGACGGAACTGGCCGGCGAGCCGATCGAGCAGATCCTCAGCCACGCCCCGGGCAACGGCCAGGCGATTGGCGGGTTGAAGGTGATGACCGCCAACGGCTGGTTCGCCGCACGGCCTTCGGGAACCGAGGACATCTACAAGATCTACGCCGAGAGCTTCATCGACGAGGCGCACTTGCAGCGCTTGGTCGAAGAGGCCCAGGTATTGGTGGACGCAGCGATCGCCTGAAGCAAGTCTCGCGCTAGTGGTTACTTGAGCGTTAGGAGCTTTAGGGGCTTGGGTTGGGTTTTAGGGGGCGGCGTAGATCGAGCGCCGCCCGCGATGCGCCGCGCGGGCGGCGCTGTTCGCGAGTTTAGCTGTCCTAGGCCAATCCATCAGGCCACGTCGACCAGCACGATCTCGCTATCTTCGACTGCGGTCACCCGCAATACCTCCTCTTGCTCGATCGCCACACCGTCGCGTGCCTTGGCCTGCAAGCCGTTAACCTCAACCAGCCCCTTGGCTGGCACCAGGTAACCGCGACGTCCAGCATCGAAACGGTATTCGGCGCTTTCGCCCGCACGCAGGGTCGCGGCCACCAAGCGCGCATCGGTACGGATCTGCAGGCTCTGGTCGTCACCGGCACGGCCACTGGCCAGCGTCACGAAACCTTCGCCACGCTCGCCTTTGGGAAATGGCCGGGTGCCCCAGCTCGGCGCTTCACCGACCCGCTCAGGCACGATCCAGATCTGGAAGATCCGCGTGTCGACCTGCTCCAGGTTGTACTCGCTGTGCACGATGCCGCTACCGGCGCTCATCACCTGCACATCCCCGGCCTCGGTCCGACCTTTGTTGCCAAGGCTGTCCTCGTGGGTGATCGCTCCTTCGCGCACATAGGTGATGATTTCCATGTCGCGGTGCGGGTGCGGCGGGAAACCGCTGCCGGCGGCGATCTGGTCATCGTTCCACACGCGCAGGTTGCCCCAGTGCATGCGGGCCGGGTCGTAATACTCGGCAAACGAGAAGTGATGGTGGGCATCGAGCCAGCCGTGATTGGCATGGCCCAGTTTTTCGAACGGTCGCAGTTGCAGCATGATCGTGCTCCTCAAGCAGTGAATGCCGATATGATGCGCCAAAGAAAGATCGAAAATAAGCGTAAATTTCGGCTATATATAATCGTATTTGTAGATAGATTATATTGTTCGCTTGCTTTCGGTTCGTCACCTAATGCACTGATATTCAAGCATTAGCTGGCGATTTTCTGCCGATGAGGCGAACATGCCCGCTGTCTTGCAATTCACCGGAGTGACCGTGGCGTCCGAGCATCCTCAGCCCCCCGCCGAACTGACCCCACCTGCACAATTACCTTGGTTGCGCCGCTTGGTGGCACGCCTGCTGGGCCGTGGGCTGACCCGCCTGCAGGCACAACACCGGGATTCGTGGTTCCTTGGCCATGTCATCGGCCAGCGCAGCGGCCATGCTGACGGCATGCGCGAAGGCCTGGAGCAGGGGCGGGTCGAAGGTTACGAAGCCGGACGCCAGGTCCTGGTGATCCGCGACTCGCGCCCGGAGACCGCCGCCGTACCAGGCTGTGATGACAACCTGTTCGACGACTGGCGCCTGCCGCTTTCTGCCGAATTGAAAAAGCGCTTCAAGGCCGACGTGGCCCAGCGCCTGCCAGCCGAAGCCCAGCCCAGCGCGGCGCAATGGAAGCTGATTTTCAGCGACACGCCGTCCAGCTGCGTGGTGGCGGGGGCCGGGGCAGGCAAGTCGACGTCGCTGGTGCTGCGCATCCTGCTGCTGCGTCATTATCTGGGCTACGAACTCGACGCCATGACCGTGGTGACCTTCACCCGCGAGTCACGCAAAGACTTCATCAAGCGCCTGATCCAGGTCTTCGCCCTCTGGCAGCTCGATCTGCAGCCGGCCCAGGCCCGCGAGCTGGTGCGGACTTTCCATTCCCGCATCCTGCCGCTGGTGCGCAGCCTGCCCGGCTTCGGCCAGGTCCGCGCGTTCGAGACCCTGGGCAACGAGCTGCCGGCCGGGCGCGAAGCGGAAGGCGAGAGCAACCCCTTCGATCTGCGTCTGAACGACGCCCAGCGCCAGCAGCTCAACCTCTGTTACCGAGACCTGTTGCAGGGTAATCCGCGGTTTGCCGAGATCATCGCCACCCTGCGCCGCGAAGCCCTGCAACTCAAACCTCTGGACCCGGATCACCCCGATGTGCAGAAACGCGTGCAGGTGACCCAGTTGGCGGCCCAGCGCGACGAAGAACTGTGCGACGTGATCGAGGACCTCTGGTTCGCTGCCGGCGCCTGGCCGATCAAGGGCATCGAGCCGTGCCGGGAAACCGTCGAGATCCGCGGCAGCCGGTTTCACGTCCATGGCCGTTTGGCTGGCACCGATGCCTGGGTGGTGTTGGGCTTCGACCCTGGCGAAAGCGCGCAGTACCAACGTCCCGGTGCCAAGTTGGCGGTACGTGCCGAGTGGGCGGTCAAGCGCACGCTGCTGCAGGCATTCTGCGACAAACCGCTGATCTGGCTCGACAACTACGCCATGGCCCGCCGCCTGGCGGCTTCCCTGGCCGGCGACGCGGTGGCCGGGCCGGGCTTCGAGTACAAGGTCAAGGGGGAGTTGGCCCCCGCGCCGTTGCTGGACGCTTTCGTCGGCGCGGCCAATTTCATCGAGAACCTGGGCCTGGACGTCAACAGCGCCGTTGCCGCCATGCGCTTTCCGAGCGGGGATAGCGATGCGCTGTTCTTCGAGGCCCTGGCGTTGTATTGGAAGGCACTGGAGGCGCACCTGCTGGATCTGTCGCCGCCGGTGATGAGCTACAACCGCATGTTCGCCCTGTTCGGCGAGAACAATCCGGAGAACCTGCGTCTGCTTCCCGATCCTCTGCTGCGGCCGCTG
Organism: Pseudomonas putida; assembly: GCF_004357765.1. Classification (GTDB taxonomy): domain Bacteria; phylum Pseudomonadota; class Gammaproteobacteria; order Pseudomonadales; family Pseudomonadaceae; genus Aquipseudomonas; species Aquipseudomonas putida_U. The sequence continues at coordinate 177,070 of NZ_SMTE01000009.1, forward strand.
GCGCACTTGATGATCGATGAGTTCCAGGATGTCTCGCCGCAGATCGTCAGTTGGCTGCGCGCCTGCCTTGCCGAGATCCGCCGCCGTGGCCCGGCCATGCATACCGGTCGCAATGCCCAGCACAGCTCGCTGATGTGCGTCGGAGACGATTGGCAGTCGATCTACGGTTGGCGGGGCAGCTCGCCCAAGTACTTCATGGAGTTCAGCAAAGCCTTCCCATCGCCGGCCAATACCCGGGTGATGCTGGTCGACAACTATCGCTGCCAACAGCAGGTGATCGATGCCGCCGAACACCTGGTCAAGGGCACCCCGGCGATCGCCGGGAAAAAAGCCCGGGCCAGCGGGCCTGCCGCGCAATTGCCGGGCGCGCCGGTACGGGTGTTCGATCGTGATGAGGCGGCCTTGGGCGAGACACTGCTCGAACACTACCAGCGCGGCGAGTCGGTGATGATGCTGTACCGCAAGGGCAGTGACAAAGCCTTGATGAGCGACCACTTGCAGCAGGTGCTGCACGCCGAAGCGCTGCTGCCAGCCGAGCAGCGACGCCTGCGTCAGCTGACCTATCACAGCGCCAAAGGCCTGCAGGCCCATGCCGTGTTCATGCTCGGCGATTGCCAGTACCTGACCAGCTCGCCTTACAAGAACCAGGTCTACCGCTTGGCTGGGCTGGGGCGCGCCGGCGATGCCCAGCCGTTCGACACGGCACAGAAAGAGGAGGTGCAGCGCCTGGCCTACGTGGCAGTGACGCGCGCGGTCAGGCATTGCTACTGGCATGTGGAAGCGGCCAACGGCGAGGCGCAGGCAGCGCCACGCGCGTCGAGCCAAGTGGATGGCCGGCAGGCCTTCTTCGAGGACCTGCGCGGCCAGTAGGGCGCTCAACCGTTGGGATCCTGCTCGGCGGTCAGGCGCAGGTACAGGGCATCGAGTGCCGCTTCCCGCGCGCCGGCGACGGCACGTGACGCCTGATCGTAGCGCTCGGAGTTGAGTGCAATGCGCCGCAATCGCCCTTGGTCGTCCAGCGGCGAAGCCGATAGAGCGGTCGTGAGCTCGCCCACGACGGCCGGCGCAAGCCCGGCAGGCGGCTCGCTGCTGGGGTCGGCGCAATGGTCGAGGTATTCCTGGGCGTCGCTCCATTCCCCCTTGACGGTTTCGAAGCTGTCTGCGAAGCGTTGCTCCAGGAAGCGCATCCAGCTGGGCTGACGGGCAATCCAGCGACGCCGAGCCCGTGCGCCTTCATCGATCAGGCGCACGGCTTCGCCGACGTTGTCTTCGACTTGCGCCGATATTTGGGCGGTTTGCCGGTAAAGCATGTCCTGGCTGGGCTCCGGGAACTCCAGCTCCTGGGCCAGCGCCTGGCGAAGCGCCAGGCGGATCTCGATCTCGTCGACCATGCTCTGTTCCAGTTGCTCCAGGCTCAGATCATCCAGGTCATCCAGAGGCGGAAGGTCTGGCATGTTGGGTTGACGGTCGGTCTGCATTTCCAACCACGCCCGGTGCGCTGCCTGGCGAGCCGCACGAGCGGTGTAGATGCGGCTGGTGAGCACGTTGACCTGCTCGCGGCGAAAGAGCCGACGGTAAAAGTTGAACAAGTGCGGGCCGCGGATCTCACCGTCAGCGCTTTCATCGAAGGCGAGCAGTTCCACTTCCAACGTGCTGAAACCGTCCGCTCCGGCATCGCCGCAGGTGGCCGGGAACTGCGCGGCGACTTCTTCGAGGCGGTTGCGCAGTTGGGTGTTTTCGCTGGCCCGGGTGAGCATCCGCCAGACTTGATCGCTCAAGGTTTCGGGATTGCCCCGCGCCTGCGCGGAACGGCCGAGGCGTTCGATCACTTCACGTAGCGAAGCGTTTTCGCCATTGTCGAACAGGTCGCGCCAAGTGCGTTGCTGAGCCATGTCGGCGTGATCCAGCCAGTTCACTGCCTGGTCTGCGGGCAGGAACCCGTCCACCTCGTCGATTCTGGCGCCAGCGGCGCGCAAGCGTTGCGCAGCCCGAGGGCGCAGGCCATTGAAGCTCAGGTCCAGGCGCCACAGCAACGCCCTCTGCCCGGGGCCGAGGGTGCGAAAGTAAGGCGTGTCCAGCAGATGATCGAGGTTGGGAATGTCGGTGATCCGATTGTCGCCGAGGATCACGCTGCGCAACTGACTGTTGGGGTTGGCCATCAGCTCCATCAGGCTCGCTGGCCAGGACGTCAGGCCGCACTGGCTCATGTTCAGTGAGCGCAGCCGCAACAGCCTGGCCAGGTTCGGCACTTCGCCGATTTGCGGGTTGGCCGAGAGGTCCAGGGTTTGCAGCCTGGTCATCTGCCCAAAACGCTCGGCCTGCGCCGCGTCCAGGCTGATCTGGTTGTGGCGCAGGCGCAGATGTTCCAGCGGTAGGCGGTTGAGCAGGTCGATGTCTTCTGTCGCCAGGTTCAGCGCATTGCTGCTCAGGTCGAGCTGGCGCAGTTCAGTCAGTTGTTGCAGCGCTCGACGGGCCTCGTCGGTGAGCATCGTCAGGCCGTTGGAGGGAAGCGCCAGTACCCGTAGTCGAGGCGTGTTGCGCAGGGCCTGGAATACGGACGCTGAGTCGAGGCCTGGCCCTGCGAAGGCAATACGCAGCGTCTGCAAGTACGGGAAACTCTGCAGGATCCCTGCAGGAAGGTGTTGCATCGGGCCGTACAGCGACAACGAAGCGACGTGGTCGAAGCGTGCAGGCAGCAGCGGCGGCAGCGACTGTACCCCTTCCAGGCTGAGCTCCAGTGCCGTGCCGCCGGCTGCTCGGTGTTGCCGGGAGATTGCCGGAGGATCGGCGCGCCAGGCTCGGTTCAACTGCTGGCGTACCCGGGCGTGTGCCCGTCGATACGGCGCCTCGGCGGCGTTCTCCCAAGCCTGCAAGGTTGCATCCAGGGCTTCCTGCTCGCGTTGCAGGGCTGTGATCTGCTGGCCGACATCGCCGCGTTCGCGCAGGCGCTGTAGCAACTCGCGTCGCTCACCTGCGGTCAGGCCAGGAAACAGCTCCTGCAAGCGCTCGTCGGGAATATTGCGACTCAGGTTTCGCAAGCGCTCGAACAACCGCGGACGGCCACTCAGCGGGTAGCCGATCCGACCATCGCTCAGACGCATGGGTGATCTGAATCCCGGGCGTGGCACGCGCTGACCGAGCAGCGCGGCGCAATGCTCGCGGTCGGCCAGTGCCAGTTGCAGGATCCGCTCAGGCGTGGCACCAGGGTGTTCGGCCAGCAGGGATTGGTTCAGCATGCGGCTGTCGGCGTTGGCCAGCCCAGGGCGGAACAACCCGGCCAGTGCTCGATCCAGGCGCACCTGGCGTTGCAGCAAACGGGCCTCCTCGGCAAGGCGCAGCGGCACCCGGCCTGCCGCCAGGCGCGAGCGCTCGGCGACTGTGGCATGGGCTTCGAGTTCAAGTACTGCCTGGCCCGGCAAGCTCGGAAACTGCCGGGCGATGGGGACATGGGTGTCGTCCAGCTGCGGCTGTCGTTGTTGGTAGAGACTGGTGAACAGGCTGTGACGGCGGTTCTGCAGACGCAGGGCGAGGCGTTCGTCCAGGTCGCTGGCGGCCAGCGTTGCGGCATTGCCGCGCAGCGAGGCCCGTGCCGATTCGTCGAGCTGTGCCAGTACCGTCGCGCTGAGCTGGCCGCTTTCCAGATCGCCCTGGGTGAGGACTATTTCTACCCGGGGGCGTGGGCCTGGCGGCGAATAGTGGTTTGCCAGTCCCCAGGGCTCTGGACCAGCGAAGACCTTGAGCCCATGGTCTTGCGGCCAGCCGGGCAAGTGGGGTAGCTCAGCGACGGCATAGTGCTTGTAGGCCGCCAGGGGGCGACCGTGGCGCACGGCTTCGATGAGCGCACCGGTTTCACCATCGCAATCGAGGCGCGTCAGGCTATCGGCCAGCCGCGCGGGTGGAGGTTGCTGATCGATGTGGGTATAGCGCAGGCTGTCCGCTGTGGTTTCGGTGCTGTGCATGGCGAAGGACAGGGCATCGTCGTCCAGGCCATCGGCCACCGGTCCGAAACGGCGCAGCAACTGCCCATCGCTCCAGTCCAGCGGGCTTTGCGCCGTCAAGCGCCAGGCGCCGTGGCCATTGCTGCATAGGCGCGGGGCGTAGCCGCCGCGCGGATGGCGCACGCGCAATTGGCCATTGGCGCCTTGCAGCGCCTCGAACACCTCACCTTCGATACGGATGAAGCGGCGTTCATCTTGCAGGTAAACGCCCCGCGAGTCGGGAACCGCGTGCTCGGCCAAGGGCGTGTCGCTGCGATAGCCTTCGAGCGACGCCGACCACAGCCGTTCCCGGCCCTCATCCACGACGCTGCGCAGAGCGTCGACGAAGCCTGCCCGCTGCAGTGTGACGCCCGCGCCAGCTACGGCAGCAACGCTCACCACATTGAGCAGAATCGACTCGACCTGGGCCAGGGCCTGGGCATTGTCGCCTTCTTCCCAGGCCTCGATACCGTGGAAAACACTGCCCATGATCTGCGCGGCACCCAGGGCCATCATCAGAGGGTTCAAGGCAGGCACGAACATCGCCGCAACGTTGAGTACGGTCAGGCCGGCCTCCAGCCAGTGGGTCAAGCTTGCCAAGCGCTGTTTGGCATCGACGTCGGCGGTCGGCACGGCAATCGTCCTGGCGTCGCCCTTGAGTCGTAGTACATGCAACGTATACAGCTGCGACCAAGGTTGCTCGGGCAGTTGGCTGATGTCGATCGTCAGGTGCACCTTGGGCCTAGGATTCTTGGCTTCGTCTGGCTTGGCGAACAGCTTTTTGCGTAAAGCCCGTTCCAGTACAGGCTGCAGCGTCAGAGGTGCCAGCGTGATGAGGCGCCGACGCCATGCGCTATCGGCCAGCGCTTGGCGCAGTACGCGGGTGGCATGCGCGCGCGAGGCGTACTCGTGTACGCTGCCGCCGGCTTCGCTGGGCAGATAGACGATGATCGGGCTCGACCCGCTGCCGGCGTCTGGGCCGATCAGCAGCAGTTCGTGCAGATCGACGGTTTCCAGGTTCATCCGCCAACAGCGCACGGCCCGTGTACCGTAGCGCGGCGTCCTGACACCTGCACACAGCTGCTCGATGGCCGTCAGACCGGCGTCGCTGAGTCTGCCGCGCACATGAGCGATGCGCGCCTGGACGCGCAGTTCCGCTTGGTTTGCCTGGCGCCATAGGGTCGGTAGCGAGTCCTTGGCGTGGTCGAGCACGGTGGCCAGATGGCGCTGATAGGACTGACCCAGGTCGAGTTGGCGACAATGTCTGATGAAACTGGCCAGCGTCAGACCTGGTATTGGCTGGATGTCCATGGCACTGCGTTGCAGACGATCCAGCGGTTGGACTTCAGTGTCAGCGGTGAAGTTGTGCAGTGCGGCTTCCAGCAGGGTGCGTGTCTGCGCTGCGCCCTTGGGTATCACGGGGGATCGTTCCCGAGGCGGGGTCTGGCCCAGTGGAGACGGACCTGTGGTGGGCTTTTTCAGCTCGAAGGGTTGATGGACGAAGCATGCTTCGGTCACCGACACCTCATCGCCCAGGCCTGCGCTTAGCAACGGCTCGCAGAATTCGACGATACCCTTGAGCGGCGCCAGCGCGGCATGCAAGGCCTGACGCCGCTGGTCGCGCAAGGTGATGGCGTCACGAATGGCCTGCTGAGCGACAGGACTGGCCTGGCTAAACCAGGCATAAGGTTGCCCCTGCTTGTCCAGGTATTCCTTGCGCAGGCGGCTCAGGATCGGCTGAACATGGTCAGGATGGAGCGTCTTGCTCCAGGCGGGGAGGGTGCGCACGATCTGTGCGTGGTGCAGCGGCGGGGTCATGGAGGCATTCCAATAGTCGAGGAATGCCCATCAGAACCCAACGCCTTTGGCCTTGAGCGGTATCGGGCTAGTGCCTTGCACCCGGGTCGGTCACGCACATGCGACGGTCGGCGAGGGGCCAGCGCGCGCGGGCGACCTGGGGCACTGTAGGGTGCCGGCCTGACGCGCGGGCGCCAGGCGCAAGCCAGGGAGAAAGCGTATGCATTCGCGGTTCGGTCCAAGGGACCATCTGCTGGACTTAAATGGCATCGAGGTGGCTGTACGCACCTGGGGCCCGGAAGACGGCATTCCGCTGTTGGCCTTGCACGGTTGGCTGGATAACGCTGCGTCGTTCGAGCGCTTGGCGCCGATGCTCGAGGGTTGTTTCGTGGTCGCCCCCGACCTCGTCGGGCATGGCCGTTCGGACCACCGTCGCCACGACAGCGGCTACTACCTGTGGGAACATGCCGAAGACATGCTGGCAGTCACCGACAGTCTGGGGTTGGCGCAATTTCATGTGCTCGCCCATGGTATGGGCAGCGGTGTCGCATCGCTGCTGGCGGCCATGACCAGCGGGATCGCCAGTATGATTTTCCTCGACGGCATGGGCGCGCCGTTCACCGTGGCTGACGATGATCGCGTGCAGCATCTGGCGCGAGCCTACCGGCTCAAGCGCATGGTCCAGCGCAGCCAGGCGCAGGGCTTCAGCGAGCCCCACGGCAGCCGTTTCGACGACCTCGAAGCTGCCCTTGAACAACGGCGCAAGCGCTTGGATGGCGAACTGTCGGACGATGCGACGCGTTTGCTGGCTCTGCGCGATCTACTGCAACTGAGCGATGGCTACTGCTGGCGTCACGACCCACGTCTGGTGCTGCCTGAGCCCATGCCCCTGACCGAGCGCGAAGCCTGCGACCTGCTGCGCCAGATCCGCTGCCCGCTCTACTTGATGCTCGGCCGCCAGGGGGCATTCGCCGACAACGGTTTCGCCCAGCGCAAGGATGCCTTGCCGAGCCAGGCCAAGGTCTCCTGGCATCCTGGCGGGCATCACTTTCACCTCGAAGCGCCGGACCGTACGTTGGTCGATCAGCTCCTGCGCATCCTGGCTCGGCATGAAGGGAGCGGGTTGTTACGTCGGGTCAATGAATAGAACCCCAAGCCGAGCCGCAACGCCCACGTGTCACGCGTCCACTTGAGCCGTTGCGCGGATCCTGTGGGAGGCGACTGTCAGTCGATTCGGCCGATGCAGGCACGGGCGTCGCAATAGTGGCCGGGCTGCGCGGCAATGGTCAGGATGCCGGCGCAAGGCGCGAGGATCGAGGTTTCCATCTTCATCGCTTCCATGACCGCGATGACCTGGCCAGCCTCTACTCGGGCGCCGTGCTCTGCTACCCAGGCGTGCAGGTTGCCGGCCACGGGTGTGAGCACGGCGCGCTCGTCCAGCGCCCCAGCGGCGGCAGGGGCGTCTGCCAAGGGGGCCGCGCCAGCGAGGTTGATACCCGCCAGCAATCCCGCCGGCAGGCCCAGCGCATGGCGCTTGCCATCGATTTCGACGAACGTGCGCAGCACCGCGTCATCAGCGCTGATGGCGGCACGTGGGGCGATGTCGATGCGTTCGGCGAAGTCGGTCTCGATCCAGCGGGTGTGCACGGCGAAGGTGCCATCGTCGGTAAAGTCCGGGTGGTCCATCACGGCCCGGTGGAACGGCAACACCGAGGCCACGCCTTCGATGGTGAATTCTGCCAGAGCGCGGCGAGCGCGGCGGATGGCCTGCTCACGGGTGGCGCCGGTCACGATCAGCTTGGCGATCATCGAGTCGAAATTGGCCGATACCCTCGACCCCTCGACCACGCCGCTGTCAAGGCGCACACCCGGTCCGCTCGGTGCCAGGAAGCGCTCGATGGCGCCTGGTGTGGGCAGGAAGCCGTTGGCCGCATCCTCGGCATTGATGCGGAACTCGAAACTGTGACCACGTGGCGCAGGGGTACCCTGGAACGACAGCGGTAGGCCATCGGCGATGCGCAACTGTTCGATCACCAGATCGATGCCGCTGGTTTCCTCGGTGACCGGGTGCTCGACCTGCAGTCGGGTATTGACCTCCAGGAACGACAGGGTGCCATCGCTGCTCAGCAGGAATTCGACTGTGCCGGCGCCGACATAACCTGCTTCGGCGCAGATTTTGCGGGCCGAGTCATGGATACGTTGACGCAGGCTGTCGTCCAGATAGGGCGCAGGAGCTTCCTCGATGAGTTTCTGGTTACGCCGCTGCAGCGAGCAGTCGCGGGTGCCGACCACTTCGACCCGGCCATGGCGGTCGGCAATGATCTGCGCCTCGATGTGGCGTGGGCGGTCCAGGAACCGCTCTACGAAACACTCGCCACGGCCAAAGGCAGTGACCGCCTCTCGTACCGCAGACGCATACAGGTCGCTGACTTCGTCGAGGTTCCAGGCCACCTTGAGACCACGACCGCCACCACCGAAGGCGGCTTTGATGGCGATCGGCAGGCCATGGCGCTCGGCGAAGGCCAGGACCTCGGCGGCATCCTTGACCGGGTCTTCGGTACCGGCCACCAGCGGTGCGCCGACCTTGAGGGCGATGCGCCGGGCCTGCACCTTGTCGCCGAGGGCATCGATGGTGTCGGGGTTAGGGCCGATCCAGGTCAGCCCGGCGGCGAGCACCGCGCGGGCGAAGTCGGCACGCTCGGAGAGGAAGCCGTAGCCGGGGTGTACCGCATCGGCACCGGCTCGGGCCGCCACGGCCAGCAGTTTGTCGATGTTCAGGTAGCTGTCGGCTGGGCGTTGGCCATCGAGTGCGTAGGCTTCGTCGGCCTGGCGCACGTGCAGGGCATCGATGTCGGCGTCGGCGTATACCGCCACGCTGGCGACGCCATAGTCACGACAGGCGCGGGCGATACGCACGGCGATTTCGCCACGGTTGGCAATCAGGACCTTTTTCATCGGGCTTGGATCTCGTTGGAAGGGGCAGGCTGCACGGGCTCGAAAGTGCCCAGCGGGTTGAAGCGAATTTGTGCGTTGACCGGGATCTGCCCGGCCAAGTCCAAGTGATGCGGGGCGACCACGGCGATCACCGGGTAGCCGCCAGTCAGCGGATGGTCGGCCAGGAACAGCACGGGCTGACCGCTGGGCGGTACCTGGATGGCGCCGACGCTGGTGCCTTCGCTGGGCAATTCACCGTCGATGGCGCGCTGTAGCGGCTGTTCGCCGGCAAGGCGAATGCCGATGCGATTGGACTGTGGGGTCACCTGCCATTGCTGTTCGGCCAGCAACGCCTGGGCCTGGGAGGTGAACCAGTCGCTGCGTGGGCCCATCACTACATCCAGGCTGACGACTTCTCCTGGGCGCGGCATGGCGAAGGCGGGTTGTTCATCGAGTGAGACCGCAGTGCCACCGACACGGGTGTTGAACCCCAGGCGATCACCGGCAGCCACCGCTTTGGGACCGACCTGGGCCAGGGTGTCGGTAGCCAGGCTGCCGAGTACGGGAGTCGCGCTGAAGCCACCACGGATGGCCAGGTAGTTGCGCAAGCCGGCACTCGGCGCCTGCAAACTGACCTGGTCGCCGGCCTGCAGGATGAATGGCGCATACAGGGCAGGGCGTAGCCGCTGGCCACTGAGGGTCCGGACTTCGATTACGCTGTTGGCACCGGTCACCGCCGCCACGGTCTGACCATGGCATACGAAGCTCAAGCCGCCCATCAGTACTTCCAGGCAGGCACTGGCCGGGTCGTTGCCCACCGCTCGGTTGGCCGCCCGCAGTGCTCCTCGGTCGAGGGCGCCGGAGGCAGACACGCCCTGGCCGGCGCGACCCGGGCGGCCGAGGTCCTGGAACAGGGTCTGCAAGCCCGACGAGACGATTTCCAGATGGGGTCCGGTGGCAGACTCGACCGACTGCACTGGCTCAGGTACTTGCACCTGGGGGGCAGCCTGCGGCCCGGCATCGACGAAGCGAACACGATGACCTGGTTGCAGCAGGGCAGGCTCATCGCGCTCCAGGTCCCACATGCGCGTGGCGGTGACGCCAATGATCTGCCAGCCGCCAGGGCTGGCCTGTGGGTAGATGCCGCTGAAACCGCCGGCCAATGCCACTGCGCCAGCCGGAATGCGGGTGCGCGGGGTGCTGCGCCGGGGCACCACGAAGCCGGCACCGCCACTGAGGTAGGCAAAGCCTGGAGCAAACCCGCAGAAGGCAACGCTGTAGTCGCTGCCGGTATGACGGCGGATCACTTCATCGCGGCTGATGCCCAGTTCGCGTGCCACGTCGTCGAGGTCTTCGCCGTTGTAATGCACCGGGATCTCGATGAGCTTGCCGGCCCCGCGCGTTTTGCTGCTCAGATCACGCTCGGCGATCTGTGCAGCAAGTGCCTCGCGGCTGATCGCGCCTGGGCGAAAGTACACCAGCAAGGTCCGGGCGGCGGGCACGATCTCTTCTACGCCAGCGATCGGCGCTTGCTGCAAGGCGTCGAACAGGGCGAGGGTCTCGTCCAGATTCGCCAGCTCGACCAGCAACGCATTCAGGCTGACCGGATAGAAACGCATGGTCCACTCCTATACGTGGTAATGGCTGTCGGGGACGTCGGTGATGAACATGTGGCCTGGCGCGTGAGAGATCGCGAACGGCACCTTCGATGCCATGACCACCGCCTGGGGAGTGACGCCGCACGCCCAGAACACCGGGATCTCCCCCGGTTTGATGGTCACCGCGTCGCCGAAGTCGGGTCGGGCGATGTCGGCGATACCGAGCAGGCCGGGCTCACCGACATGCACCGGCGCGCCGTGTACGCCGGGGTAGCGACCGGTAATCTTTGCCGCGTCGGCTACCCGGTCGGCCGCTATCGGGCGCATCGATACCACCATGTCGCCTTGCAGGCGGCCGGCCGGGCGGCAGGCGCGGTTGGTGCGGTACATCGGCACGTTGCAGCCCTCGCTGATGTGGCGCACATCGATGCCGGCTTCGAGCAAGTCATGCTCGAAAGTGAAGCTGCAACCGATCAGGAAACTGACCAGGTCGTCATGCTCGGCCCACAACTGGCGAGCATCGCTGACTTCTCCGACCAGTGCGCCGTCACGCCAGACGCGATACAACGGCAGGTCGGTGCGCAGGTCGGCGTCAGCGGCGAGGAAGGTCGAATGATCGCCGGGTTCGGTGACATCGAGCACCGGGCAGGCTTGCGGGTTGCGTTGGGCGAAGAGCAGGAAGTCGTAGGCCCACTCACGTGGCAGGCAGATCATGTTGCACTGGGTCAGGCCGGGCGCATGGCCGGCGGTGGGCGAGACCAGGCCGTCACGGTAACGGGCGCGTGCGGCTACGGCGGCCTTGCGGGCTTGCTCGAATGGATTCATGGACGGCCTCAGGAAAACGCGCGGAGGGTGGTACCGGCTTTGAGCAGGCATTGCTTGACGCAGCGGGCGATATCGACGGCGTCAGGGCTGTCCCCGTGCACGCAGATCGAGTCGGCTTGCAGGCGGATGACCTGGCCGTCCTCGGCCTCGATCTCGCCATCGCGCACCAGGCGCAACATGCGCTGGGCGATCAGCTCGGCATCGTGCAGCACGGCGCCGGGGCGCCCCCTCGCAACCAGGGTGCCCTGGGCGGTGTAGGCGCGGTCGGCGAAAGCCTCGGCGACGCACGCCAGGCCCGCTTCGGTGGCCCAGCCGATCAACGGCGAGTTGGCCAGGCATACCAGCTTGAGCTGCGGATCCAGGCGCAGCACCGCCTGGATCACTGCCGCCGCCTGAACCGGGTCGGCGGCGATGGTGTTGTACAGCGCACCGTGGGGTTTGACGTAGCTGACCTGGGTGCCGACGCTGCGGGCCAGGCCTTGCAGGGCACCGATCTGGTAGATGACGTCGGCGCTCAGCTGCTCGGCGGGCACGCTCATGTTGCGCCGGCCAAAGCCGACCAGATCGGGATACGACACATGGGCGCCCACGGCCACGCCACGGGCGGCTGCAGCTTGCAGGGTACGCAGGATTCCGGCGGGATCACCGGCATGGAAACCGCAGGCGACATTGGCGCTGGTGACGATTTCGAGCATCGCGGCATCGTCGCCCATGCTCCAGGCGCCGAAGCTTTCGCCGAGGTCGCTGTTAAGGTCGATGGCAGGCATGAACAGGGTCTCCTAAGCAGTCTCAGGCTGCGTTGATGAAGGCGAAAATGGCACCGGCCGACTTGAATGCCATGTACCACGACAGCAGGCAAGTCAGCGCGCCCAGCACCAGTAACCAGCGCGGGTAGTGATAGCCACCCATCAGGTCGGAGCGGCGCCAGCCGACGTACATGAAGATGCTCAGGCCCAGCGGCAGGATCAGCCCGTTGAAGCCCCCGGCGAACACCAGCAGTGCCGCCGGCGGTTTGCCTGCTGTCAGGTATACGGCGAGCGCGACCAGAATGAAACAGACCGTGGCGCGGTGGCGGATGCGTTCGTTGATCTGCTTGGAGAATACGGTGATGAACGACATCGAGGTATAGGATGCGCCGATCACGCTGCTGATTCCCGCTGCCCAGAGCACTAGGCCGAAGGCGATCAGGCCAGCGTTGCCCGCCGCTGCGCCGAACGCCTGGGCTGCCGGGTTGGCGGCCTGGCCGGATACGTCGATCACCACACCGCTGGCGACCACGCCGAGGATCGCCAGGAACAACACGTAGCGCGCCACGCCGGTCACCAGGATTCCGGTAAGGGCGGCCTTGGAGACCACATCGATGTTTTCGATGCCCACGGTGCCCTTGTCCAGCAGCCGATGCGCGCCGGCATAGGTGATGTAGCCGCCGACGGTGCCGCCGACGATGGTGGTGATAGCAGCGAAGTCGACGAAATCAGGCCAGACCGCCTGCCGCAGTGCCTCGCCCAACGGCGGGTGGGTAGAGCAGGCGGCGAACACGATCAGGCCGACCTTCAGTGTGCCCAGCGCGATCATGATGCGGTCCATGGCAATGCCGGCGCGGTGCGACGAGAAGATCGCGATGGCCACCATGGCACTCAGCGCGCCTCCCCATCTGGGGTCGAGCCCGGTCAGGGCGTTGAGACCCAGCCCTGCGCCGGCGATGTTGCCCAGACCGAACACCAGGCCACCGAAAATCACCAGGACCGCCAGCACGTAGCCGCTGCCGGGAATGGCGGCGTTGGCCAGGTCCGAGGCGCGCATGCGGGTGAGGCTGACAATGCGCCAGACGTTCAACTGCACAACGAAGTCGATCAAGATCGAGGCCAGGATACCGAAGGCGAACGCAGCGCCGAGCGTGGCGGTGAAGGTGGCGGTCTGGGTGAGGAAACCCGGGCCGATAGCGGAGGTCGCCATCATGAATATCGCGGCTATCAGGGACGATCGACGGGCCTTGCTGAACGCTAGAGCGGTCTGTGTCACGGCGGCATTCCTATAATGAGGGATAACCTGGCCGAGCAATCTCCATGCCATATGCCTTTTATAGTGCTCAATTTGCTGATCTATATCGGCTACATTGTTCAACAATCCTGTTAAGGTGAGTGATCATTGTGCACCAGATTGTTACACTTCGACTCAGACCTGCTACCGGATGAAGCACGTCCAGGCTTTGTGCCTTGCCAGGTAACGAGCTCTCGGGGAATATCCGTCTGATCTCCTTATTCTGGACTGCCCATGAACGACGCTTCTTCCTCACTCCCTCGTACGCTGGGGGAGTCGATCACTCAGGAAATCCGCCGCATGCTGGTCGAGGGCGAACTGGCTCCGGGGCAACGGCTGTCCGAAGCGGCGCTGGCCGAAACCTTGCAGATTTCCCGTAACACATTGCGCGAGGCGTTTCGCGTGTTGACTCGGGAGGGCTTGCTCAAGCACGAACCCAACCGAGGCGTGACCGTGGCCGAACCGGACATGGCCTCGATCATCGACATCTACCGTGTGCGGCGTTTCATCGAATGCAAGGCCATCGCCCAGGGGTTTCCGCTGCACCCCGGTACAGTGCACATGCGCGAGGCGGTCGAAGCCGGCATGCAAGCGCGTGAAGCCAAGGACTGGGTCGGGGTGGGCACAGCCAACATGCTGTTCCATCGGGCGGTCGTCGAACTGGCCGACAGCCCGCGGTTGCTGGTGTTCTATGGCCAGATATCGGCAGAGCTGCGGCTGGCGTTCGGGGTGCTCAACGACCCTGAATTCCTGCACCTGCCTTATCTGGACATGAATGCAGCGATCTTGCGCTGTGTCGAGGAAGGGCGGGCGGAGGAGGCCATGCGCATGTTGGAAAACTATCTGGTGCAGTCTGAGCGCATCGTCCTGGCGGCATATGAGCGGCGGATGTTGCGCTGATGGCGCATGCCTGGAGAGGTGCGATGTCGGTGGAACCGAGCGCCCCAACGCACATCTCCGGTGAACCGCTCACACACCCATGCTGAATCGATTTTCCAAAAAATTGACGTCAAAATGCCATCAAAAGCTTTCAAGATGTGTCACCTCCGGCCGATAGGACATATCCACACAGCCTGGAGGTGATCTGTCCATGAAGCTTACAGTCAAGAGCAAGTTGCTCTGTCTAGCCATCGTCCCCGCATTGCTCTTCGCCCTGATTCTAAGCGGCGTCGCTTCGTGGATGTTGCAGCGCAGTGCGACGACAGAAATGCGGGAAGGACGCGAAAAACTGGTGGAGCGCAACCGCCAGGTATTGAAGAACTACGTGGACGTGGCTCTGACCACCATCCAGCCGCTGCACGAGGCTTCCGCCCCAGGCGATCTGCAGGCCCGCGACAAGGCGCTGGCGCTGCTCAAACCGGTCAAGTTCGGTGAAGAGGGCTACTTCTTCGGCTACGACACCAAGGGTGTGCGGGTCTTCCGCGGCGATAGCCCGGCGGGCATCGGCACGAGCTTCTGGAACAAGCGCGATCCCGATGGCTCCTACCACTACCAGACCTTCGTCGAGGTAGCCAAGAACGGCACCCACTACATCGACTACCAGGCGCCAAAGCCGGGCGATGAGACGGTGCTCGTGCCTAAGCTCGGTTATACCGTGTACCTGCCGAAATGGGACCTGGTACTGGGCAGTGCGATCAACATGGACGACATCGATGCGGCCATGGCCCTGGAGCAGGCGGCGGTCGACAAGCGCACCCGCAGCATTCTGATCAGCGTTTTCGTGGTGACCCTGGTGCTGCTGCTGGCCACCGCCGCAGTGGGGGCCTGGCTCGCCAACAGCATCGTGCGCCCCCTGCGCGTGCTCAAGAGCAACCTCGACGATATCGCGGCCGGCGACGGCGACCTGACCCACCGTCTGGCTATCACCAGCCGCGACGAACTGGGTGACCTGGCCGCCTCGTTCAACCGCTTCGTCGAAAAGATCCATGGCATGGTGCGTCAGATTGCACAGATGACCACCGACCTTGCCGGCCTGGTGGAGCAGGCGACCCAGCAGACGATGCGTTCCGAACAAGCCATGCAGCGTCAGCGCGAGGAAACCGACCAGGTCGCCACGGCTATCCACGAGATGTCCGCCGCCGCCCAGGAGGTCGCGCGCAGCGCCCAACGTGCCGCCGAGGCCGCTTCGGAAACCGACCAGCAAGGTCAGGCAGCACGCAAGGTGGTGGGGTCGAGCATCAGCGGCATGAGCTCGCTGGTCGAGGACATCCAGCTCAGCGGTACCAGCCTCGATAGCCTGCAGCAGGACGTGCGTTCGATCGTGTCGGTACTGGACGTGATTCGCTCGATTGCCGAGCAGACCAACCTGCTGGCCCTCAACGCTGCCATCGAAGCCGCCCGTGCCGGCGAGGCCGGCCGAGGTTTCGCCGTGGTCGCCGACGAGGTGCGCGCCCTGGCCAGCCGAACCCAGCAGAGCACTCAGGAAATCCAGGGCATGATCACTCGCCTGGAAACCGGCACCCATGCCTCGGTCGAAGCCATGCGCCGCTCCACCGAAGCCGGGCAGGGGGCCAATGAGCAGACCAACGCGGTCGGCGCTTCACTGGATTCGATTTCCGGCCTGATCGCCACCATCAATGCGATGAACGCACAGATCGCCAGCGCCGCCGAAGAACAGACCTCGGTGGCCGAGGAGATCAACCGCAGCGTGCACCAGATCGCCGGTGCCGTGGAAAATCTTGCCGAAGAAACCGAACAGAGCGCCAGCACCATGCGCGATGTTTCGACCCTCGGTGGCAACCTCAGCGCCTTGGTGCGGCAGTTCAAGATCTGAAGAAACGTTTAAGCGGCCCGCGGCAGTGGTCGCCGGCAGCGATAGCTGGTTTAGTGACGACTGATTGCTTAGCTAGGTAATGATTAGCTGCCGATCAAATCGCGCGGTGCCGAGGAGGGCGCTGCCCGACTCATGAAGAGAAACATAAGAAAAATCGCACTCCCGTGTTCAGCCCAAGGAGTAAAGCAAGATGCTTGATGACGATACATCGCCCGCACGGCGTGACTTCCTGCGTAAGTCGTTGACGCTGATCCCCGTGGTCACCCTGGCCAGTGCCGGCGTTCCTGCCAGCACCTTCGCCCAGACCCCGGCCAGCGACGCTGCGGCCAAGCCGCAAGCGGCTCCCGTAGCAGCGGCCGGAGGCTACCAGCCGACCTTTTTCACAGCTGAGGAATGGGCCTTTCTGATCGCCGCGTGCGATCGGTTGATCCCATCCGATCATGTCGGGCCGGGTGCCGTGGAACTGGGCGTCCCCGAATTCCTCGATCGGCATATGCAAACCCCCTATGCCAACGGCGCGATCTGGTACATGCAAGGCCCCTTCCTCGAAGCAGCCCCTGAGTTCGGTTACCAGGGCCGGTTGAACCTGCGCGAGATCCTGCGGATCGGCATCAAGGCATTCGACGGCCACTGCCGTCAGGCATTTGCCGGCAAGGTGTTCGCCGAACTGTCCCATGCCCAGCAGGAAGACCTGCTCAAAGCCGCCGAGGGCGGCAAGCTGGCGCTGGAAGACATCTCCTCGAAGCTGTTCTTCGGCAGCTTGCTGGCTGAAGTGCGCAACGGTTACTTCGCCGACCCTTCCCATGGCGGCAACAAGAACATGGGGGCCTGGAAGATGATCGGCTACCCCGGCATGCGTGCCGACTACATGGATTGGGTCACGGTGCGTGACAAGCCGTATCCGTTACCACCCGTGGACCTGGCCGGACGGAGGGGCTGAACATGGCGAATGCAAAACCGAAAGTGGACGCCGTCATCGTCGGCATGGGCTGGACCGGGGCGATCCTGGCCAAGGAACTGACCGACGCTGGACTGCACGTGGTGGTGCTCGAGCGCGGTGCCGACCGCGACACCCAGCCGGATTTCGCCTATCCCAAGGTGGTCGATGAGCTGGAAGGGTCGGTCCACCGCCGCTACCTGCAAAGCCTCTCCCAGGAAACCGTCACCGCACGCCACAACCCCGGTGCCACGGCCGTGCCGTACCGGCAGATCGGTTCGTTCAAACCGGGTACGGGGGTCGGGGGCGCGGGCAGTCACTGGTCGGGCTGCCACTTCCGCGCGCTACCCGAAGACTTCAAACTGCGCAGCAACGTCGAGCAGCGCTACGGCGCCAAGTTCATTCCCTCGGACATGAGCATCCAGGACTTCCCGATCACCTACGAAGACCTCGAGCCGCATTTCGATCACTTCGAGCACGTCTGTGGGACATCCGGCAAGGCCGGTATCATCAAGGGCGTCCGCCAGCCAGGCGGCAACCCGTTCGAGGGCTCGCGTTCACGCGAGTTTCCACTGGGTCCCAACCCCAATTATCTGGGCGCCGAGATGTTCTACAAGGGCGCCCGCGAGATGGGCTGGGATCCATACCCGATCCCGGCATCCAATGCGTCGGGCCCTTACGTCAACCCCTATGGCTGCCAGATGGGGCCGTGCAATGCCTGCGGTTTCTGCAGCGACTACGGCTGCCTGAACTACTCCAAGGCCAGCCCCAACATCAGCATCCTGCCGGTGCTGCGTCAGCGCAAGAACTTCGAGCTGCGCACCCACGCCCAAGTGCTCAAGGTGAACCTCGACAGCGATGGCAAGAAGGCCACCGGCGTGACCTACCTCGATGCTCAGGGCCGCGAAGTCGAACAGCAGGCCGACTTGGTGCTGCTGTGCGCATTCTCGCTGTACAACGTGCACCTGATGCTGTTGTCCGGCATCGGTAAGCCCTACGATCCGCAGACCGGCGAAGGCACGGTCGGACGCAACTACTCCTACCAGAACCTCAACCGGGTGGTGCTGTTCTTCGACAAGGACGTCCAGGCCAACCAGTTCATGGGCATCGGTGGTGCCGGGACGACCATGGACAATCTCAACGGCAACCAGCTCGACAATGCTCGCGCCGGCTTTGTCGGTGGCGGCATCATCTGGGCCCGTCAGCCGGGGGCCGGACCCGTGCGCGGGATCAACGTGCCGCCGGGCACGCCGAACTGGGGCACGGCCTGGAAGCAGGCGGCCAGCGATGCGTTCCGTCACTCGTTCTACTTCGAAGTACAGGGTGCCTGCATGTCGTACAAGCAGCACTACCTCAGCCTCGACCCGACCTACAAGGACGCCTTCGGCCGGCCTCTGCTGCGCATGACCTTCGACTGGCACGACAACGAGGTCAAAGCCTCGCAGTTCCTGGTCGGCAAAGCACAGGAGATGTCCAGGATACTCAACCCGACAGCGCTTTCCGGCGACGCGAAGAAGCCCGGCGAGCACTACAACATCACCAAGTACCAGAGCACGCACACCTGCGGCGGGGCGATCATGGGCAGCGATCCGAAGACCTCGGCGTTGAACCGTTACCTGCAGTCCTGGGATGTGCATAACGTGTTCGCCATCGGTGCCAACGCCTTCCCGCAGAACAATGGCTACAACCCGACCGGCATGGTCGGTGCGCTGGCCTACTGGTCGGCCAAGGCGATTCGCGAACAGTACCTGAAAAACCCTGGCCCGCTGGTCCAGGCCTGAGGAGAGATGACCATGAAGAAGTTTCTCCTGCGCTTGCTTGGCCCGGCGCTGCTGCTGTTCGTCGCTGTTCTGGCCTATGCCTTGTGGCCGACCAAGACCGCGCCGCTCGCGCCGATCGCCAGCGTCGACCAGGCACTGATCGACAAGGGCCGTTACTTGGCCGATGCCGGGGACTGCACCGCCTGCCATACCAGCAAGGACGGCAAGCCGTTCGCCGGTGGCCTGGCGATCGCCTCGCCGATCGGCACCCTGTACAGCACCAACATCACACCGGACAAGGACACCGGTATCGGCAACTACTCGCTGGACGCGTTCGACCGGGCCTTGCGCCACGGTATCGCCGCCAACGGCGACAGCCTGTATCCGGCCATGCCGTATCCGGCCTATGCCCGGATCAGCGATGACGACGTGCGGGCGTTGTATGCCTACTTCATGCAAGGAGTGGCACCGGTCAAGGCGGACAACCGTGGCAACGACGTAGCCTGGCCGCTGTCGATGCGCTGGCCGTTGGCGATCTGGCGCAAGCTGTTCGCCCCGGCACCAGAAGCCGTGGCCTTCGACGCCGGTCGCTACCCGAATGCCCAGGTCGCCCGCGGTGCCTATCTGGTACAAGGCCTGGGTCACTGCGGCAGTTGCCATACCCCAAGGGCGGCTACCCTGCAGGAAAAGGCCTTGGACGAATCGGGTGAGACGTTCCTTGCCGGTGGCCCGGTGATCGACGGCTGGCTGGCGGTGAACCTGCGTGGCAATCCGGCCGATGGCCTGGGGGCATGGAGCGCCGAGGATATCGTCGCGACCTTGCGCAGCGCACGCAGCCCCACCCATGCGGTACTCGGCGGGGCCATGGGCGATGTAGTGGTGCACAGCACCCAGCATCTGGCTGACGATGACCTGCAGGCCATCGCTGCCTACCTCAAGACCCTGCCGGCTAGCGCCAATCCGGTGTCGTCGTTCAAGGCCGATCCGGCAACTGCCAAGGCCTTGCAGTCCGGTCAGGAAAGCGGGCGTGGCGCGCAGTTGTACGTCGATAACTGCGCCGCCTGCCACCGTACCGATGGCCTGGGCTATGCGCGGGTGTTCCCGAAGATCGCCGGCAATTCCTCGGTGCTGTCTGCCGACCCGGTGTCGATGATCCGCTTGGTCCTGCACGGCAGCAAGCTACCGGCTACCGCCAGCGCGCCGTCGCAGCTGGGCATGCCCGGCTTCGCCTGGCGCATGAGCGACGAGGAGGTGGCGCAGTTGCTCACCTTCGTCCGTAGCAGCTGGGGCAACCAGGCCCCACAGGTGACTGCGGCCGACGTCGCCGGCGTCCGTGCGACCCTGGCAAGCGAGTAATTTTCCCGGTCAGCCCGTGGCCGGCGCCTGTGCAATGCAGGTGCCGGCGCACGGGGCGCTCAGGCGCCGTGCTTACCTTCGAGGCGCTTGAGAAGCGCCTCGGCCACGGCTTTCGAGGATGCCGGGTTCTGACCGGTGATCAGGTGCTCATCCACGACCACGTAGCTCTGCCAGTCCGCTGCTTTGGAATACTCGCCGCCGTTGCTCACCAACATGTCCTCGACCAAGAAGGGCACGACCTGGGTCAACCCGACCGCGTCTTCCTCGGTGTTGCTGAAGCCGGTGACTCGTTTGCCCTTGACCACAGGATGGCCGTCGGGTGCCTTGACGTGCTTCAACACCCCGGGGGCGTGGCACACCGTGGCAACCGGTTTGTTGGCGGCGTAGAAGGCTTCGATGAGGATTCGCGAGTCCTTGTCCTCGGCCAGGTCCCAAAGCGGTCCGTGACCGCCTGGATAGAACACCGCGTCGAAGTCGTACGGATCGATTGCACCCAACGGCACGGTATCGGCCAGTGCCATCTGGCCCTCGGTGTCGCTGGCAAATCGGCGCGTGTCATCGGTTTGCGCATCCGGCTCGTCGCTCTTGGGATCCAGCGGTGGCTGGCCGCCCTTGGGCGAGGCGAGGGTGACATCGGCCCGGGCGTCGAGAAACACGTAGTAGGGGGCGGCGAATTCTTCCAGCCAGAAACCGGTCGTCTTACCGGTGTCGCCTAGTTGATCGTGGGATGTCAGGACCATCAGGATCTTCTTCATGTACGCCATCCTCCAGCAAGGTTGACGCAGCGCGCCGCTCGCACTGCGTAAGGGGTGAGAGGGTGTAACGGATCGAGAGGTTCAGTGGCGTACCAGCAGGTCATACGCCAGATAGCTGCTAGAGTCTAATACCAGCGGTTCGCGGACAGGTTGAAGGAGACAACATGAATTCGATTCGTTCCACTCTCTACGCCCATGCCGCCTCCACGCTCACCAGGCAAGCCCCGTCGCTGATCTGAACCGGTTGTCAGTACGGAGTCTGCACATGTCAGGACGCGGTAATCTTCGCAGGTTTGGCCTGCTCCTGGCCCTGTGCCTGGCGCCTGCAGCGGTGTGGGCCCAGGATACCTGCCGACAACTGACCGCCACCGGCAACCCCGAATATCCCCCTTATCTGTGGCGTGACCCAGAGGACCCGCAGCGTCTGATCGGTGCCAATGCCGATCTGCTCAGGCAGGTGGGTGCATCACTCGGCCTGGAAGTGAAGGTGATCTACGCAGGTCCTTGGTCACGCGCCCAGGAGGAAGTGCGCACTGGCCATATCGATCTGTTGGCCGGCTACTTCATCACTCAGGCCCGTGAGCAGACGATGAACTTCATCCGCCCGCCGTTTCTGTCGACCCCAAGCGTGGTATGGGTACGCCAGGATTCGTCCTTGCGTTTTCAAGGATGGGATGACCTCAAAGGCCACAAAGGCGGAACCCTGGTCAACAACAGCCATGGCCAGCAATTCGACGATTACGCCAAGGCCAACCTGACCCTCGAGGCGGTGCCCACCGCCCGTCAGGCATTCGAGAAACTGCTGCTCAGGCGCAGTGAGTACGTAGTCTACGAGCAGTACCCGGGCATGGCCTTGGCGCGCATGCTTGGCATCGACCAGCGCCTCAAGGTGCTTGAGCCAGCGGTGTCGAGCGAAGGGCTTTACCTCGCGTTGTCCCGTGCATCACCGTGTAACCAGGCGCAGTTGCGCCAGCAGCTTGCAGAGCAGATGAAAGAGGTCGTTGCCGGGCCATTGCCACAGCAACTGTTGGAGCTGAATCTGCAACGCTGGCAACAGCAGATGACAGGAGAGGCAAAGTGAGCTTGGTAGACCCGTTCTGCGCAGTGACGCACTTCGTCGCTGAACTCGACCGCTGGCTGAGGGCGCGAGGCGCCAGCGGATTGGACGCTGAGCACCTAGAGGCGGCCCCAGGTACATCTGGCGCCGAGGTGCCAGCGTCGGTCCAGGCGTGGTTTGCCGAGACCTCGGTACGCGCTTTGGCTACCCTGCCGGCATTGGCGGGTGTGGTGGCGGCGCTGGCCGATCTGGTGCCCAGTCTCGACTGGTACAAGCGGCCCAGCGATGGCTCGGACGCTGTCTTCGACGACGGCCACTTCAATGCCATCGTCGTCGGCGATGCAGGGCTGGCGTCCATGGGACAGGTTTTGATCGGCGTCTCGCTGATGGCACGGGGTGTCAGCTACCCCGTGCATCGGCATCCACCGGACGAGTGTTACCTGGTGCTGTCTCCCGGAGAGTGGTGGCGTGAGGATGACGGCTGGTGGACACCGGGTATCGGCAATCTGGTGTACAACGCCGGCAACCAGCTGCACGCCATGCGCGCCGGTGCCGAATCCCATCTGTCGGTGTGGGTGCTACAGGGGCAGGGCGCAGCCGGTTTCAGCCCGGGAAGCTGATACCGGCGCTCAGGTCCGCTGGCGTGTCGATATCCAGCAGCACCCCGGGATCGTCCACCTCGACACGGATGCAGGCCGGCGCATTGGCCTGAATCACCTGACGCCCCCCCTCATCGCCTTTCACCTGCTCCAGGGCTGCCCAGAATGCCCGGCCAAATATGACCGGGTGCCCGCGTTGACCCTGGTAAACCGGCATCACAATGCGCTCGGCATGGGCTCTGGCGCAGAGCGAGCGCAAGGTCGCTTGGGCGATCCACGGCATATCGCCCAGCAGCACGGCTGCCGCCTGGGCCGATGAATCCTGCAACGCCGCGATCCCCGCAGCCAGACTGGCGGAAAGTCCGACATTGGCCTGCCGCGCGCGAATCACTCTCACGCGTGGATCGATGTTCATCGCCTGATGGTCATCGTCGGGGCGCAATACCAAGGTGACGACGTCGAAATGCTCCAGCGCGAGCGCCAGCGTCGCACTGAGGACGGTCTGGCCGCCAGGTAGGTGCGCCTGGCGCTTGTCGCTGCCGAAACGCTTGCCTTGGCCTGCGGCCAGCACCAGTGCTTGGCAGAGGCAGGCGTGAGTGGTCAATTGCTTTGAACGCATCTGGGAGCCTTTGGGTCGGACCTGAAAAAGCAGCATCAGCTGCACACCAGCATACCGACCGTGAGGCAAACGTGATGAGCGAAATGACAGATTCCCGCGCAGGCCTGCCGATTGGCCTGACGATCAACGGTCAGCCCAGGCAGTTGACCGTGGCGCCCTGGACGACCCTGCTCGACCTGCTCCGCGAGCAACTGGACCTGGTGGGTACCAAGAAAGGCTGCGACCATGGCCAGTGTGGCGCCTGCACGGTGTTGCGCAATGGCACGCGAATCAACGCCTGCCTGACCTTGGCCGTGATGTGCGACGGCGACCAGGTGACCACCATCGAGGGGCTGGCCACGGACGAGGGGCTGCATCCCTTGCAGCAGGCGTTCATCGATCATGATGCCTTCCAGTGCGGATACTGCACGCCGGGTCAGATCTGCTCGGCTCTGGGGCTGGCCCACGAGGGCAGGGCACATTCGCCTGAGCAATTGCGCGAGGCCATGAGCGGCAACCTGTGCCGTTGTGGTGCCTATGGCAACATCCTGGCTGCCGTGGAGCAGGCGCTGCCGCTGATCCACCGTGACAACGGAGGGTCGCGCCCATGACCCCCTTCGCCTACTGCAAACCCGCCAGCATCGAGCAGGCCGTGCGCCAGGCCGGACCACAGTCGCGCTATATCGCCGGTGGCACCAACCTGCTCGACCTGATGAAAGAGAACATCGCCAACCCGCAGACCCTCATCGACATCACCGGTCTGCCGCTACGGGAGGTGAGCGAGACTGCTGAGGGCGGCGTGCGCATCGGCGCCTTGGTCAGCAATGCCGAGCTGGCCTGGCATCCGCTGATCGAAAGTCGCTACCCGCTCCTGGCTCAGGCAATTCTGGCGGGGGCCTCGCCGCAGTTGCGCAACATGGCCAGCACCGGAGGCAACCTGTTGCAGCGCACCCGCTGCCAGTATTTCTACGATGTGGCCAGCCCCTGCAACAAGCGCCTGCCCGGCAGCGGTTGTCCGGCACGCGTCGGGCTCAATCGTAACCATGCGATCCTCGGTGCCAGTGCCCACTGCGTCGCAGTCCACCCTTCTGACCTCTGCGTAGCCCTGGCGGCGCTGGAGGCCGTGGTGCATGTGCGTGGGCTCGGTGGCGAGCGGCGCGTGCCGTTCAGCGACTTCCATCGCTTGCCCGCAGAGCATCCCGAGCGCGACAACTGCCTGAGCGATGACGAACTGATCCTGGCCATCGAGTTGCCGGCGCCGCTCGTCGATGCTGGCAGCCACTACCTGAAAATCCGTGATCGCGCTTCGTATGCCTTCGCCCTGGTTTCGGTGGCCGCCGCGCTCGTGCTCGAGGGACCACGCATAGGCACTGTGCGCTTGGCGCTGGGCGGTGTGGCGCACAAGCCGTGGCGCGATCCTGCCGTGGAGCGGCGCTTCGCTGGCCAGCCGGCCACCGAGCAAACCTATGCGCAGCTGGCAGGCGCATTGCTCCAAGGTGCCGAAACACTGCCGGGCAATGCCTTCAAGGTCGCCTTGGCGACCCAGGCGATCATCCGCGCACTGACCGAGGCACAGACCCAGGGAGACGATCAATGACCCATTTCGAACCCAGCAGCGGTCTGCCGCTGAACCGCATCGACGGCCCCGCCAAGGTCACCGGGCAGGCCCGTTACGCGGCAGAGTACCCGGCCGAAGGGTTGTTGCATGGCAGCGTGGTATGCAGCAGCGTTCCTCGCGGCCAGATCCGACGGATCGATTGCAGCGCTGCCCTGGCCGTACCCGGCGTGGTCGCCGTGCTGCATCACCTTGATCGCCCACCGATGGCGGGTGACGATGCGCCCTATCAGGATGCCGATGCCGCCGAAGGCAAACCGTTCCGGCCACTGTTCAACGATCGGGTGTTGTACAGCGGTCAGCCGGTTGCCCTGGTCGTCGCGCAGAGCCTGGAGCTGGCTCGTCATGCCGCTGCACTGGTGCGTGTGGAAATCGACCCTGAGCCATTCCAGACCGATCTGCTGGCGGCCCTGGCCGACGCTCATCCCGCGCCGACCGAGCTGCCCAAGCCCCGAGGCGACTTTCAACGGGCATTCGATGCTGCCACGTTCAAGGTAGACGCTACGTACAACACCCCCAGCGAATACCACAACCCGATGGAGCCGCATGCCTCGACGGTGATCTACCAGGCCGACGGTAGTCTCCACGTGCACGACAAGACCCAGGGCACCCAGAACAGCCAAGACTACCTGCATCAGGTGTTCGCTTTGCCCAAGGATCGGGTGCGGGTGTGTGCGGCCTATGTCGGCGGTGCCTTCGGCTCCGGGCTGAGGCCACAGTATCAGTTGGCGCTGGCGACCATGGCGGCACTGAAACTGCAACGCTCGGTGCGGGTGACCTTGACCCGGCAACAGATGTTCACCTTCGGCTATCGGCCCCGCACGGTGCAGCGCCTGCAACTGGCCGCCGACGCCCAGGGGCGGTTGCAAGCCGTGCGTCATCAGGCCACCGCGCAGACCTCGCGTTTCGAGGACTTCACCGAGAATGTGGTGCAATGGAGCGGTATGCTGTACCGCTGCGAAAACGTGGCGATGGACTATCAGCTGGTGCCGCTGGATGTCTACACGCCACTGGACATGCGTGCCCCTGGTGCGGCGCTGGGACTGATCGGCCTGGAATGCGCAATGGATGAGCTGGCCGAGGCGCTGGGCATGGACCCGGTCGCACTGCGCCAGGCCAACTTCGCCGACAGCAACGGCAACGAGGGCAAGCCGTATTCCAGCAAAGCACTGCTCGACTGCTACCGGCAGGGCGCCGAGCGCTTTGGCTGGTCCAGTCGCGATGCGCTTCCAGGCAGCAGGCGCGAAGGCCACGAACGGGTAGGCTGGGGCATGGCCGGCGGGGTCTGGGAAGCGATGCAGATGAAAGCCAGTGCTAAGGCGCGGCTGGATGCCGACGGCCACCTGTGGGTCAGCAGCGCTACCACCGATATCGGCACCGGCACCTATACCGTCATGACCCAAATCGCTGCCGATGCGGCCCTGATGGCGCTCGACGATGTCACTTTCCTGCTCGGGGACAGTTCGTTGCCGACCGCGCCGCTACAGGGAGGGTCCTTCACCGTGTCCTCGGTCGGTTCTGCGGTGCGCCAAGCGTGCGAGGCGCTTCGTGGCAAATTGATCGAAGCGGCCAAGGCGCGATTCGCTGAGCTGGCCGACGAGCCTGCGCAGCAGTTCCGCGTCAGCGCAGGACAATTGCAGGTGGGCGAGCGTCGGTATGATCTCGGCGAGGTGCTGCAGGGCTTGCCCGGTGGCGCGCTCGAAGTCCAATTGCAGGCCGAACCTGGTGCCCGCCGGCAAGGGTTCTCAACGGCGACCCATTCGGCAGTGTTCGTCGAAGTGCGGGTGGATGAAGCGCTGGGCACGGTGCGCGTCAGCCGAGTGGTCAGTGCCATCGCCGCAGGCCGGGTGATCAACCCCAAGACCGCACGCAGCCAGATCCTTGGCGGGGTGGTCTGGGGCTTGAGCATGGCCCTGCAGGAGCAGAGCGAGGTCGATCATCAGCTGGGACGTCCGATGAATCACAACCTGGCCGAGTACCACATTCCGGTGAATGCGGATATCGGCGACATCGAGGTCTTGTTCGTCGACGAGCCCGACGACATCGTCAATGAACTGGGCTCCAAAGGGGTGGGAGAAATCGGCATTCTGGGCGTGGCTGCGGCCGTGGCCAATGCCGTCTTCAACGCCACCGGCAAGCGCTTGCGCGACTTCCCGATCACCCTGGACAAGGTGCTGGCCGGCTAGGCGGCCGGCACCTGTGCCTCCCGCGCTCGTTTGGCCGCTGACACACTGATCTCACCGGGCAGGGCGATGTGGTTCTTCGCCGCCAGGATCTGCGCCATGACGCTGACGGCGATTTCCGGCGGCGTCTTGCTGCCGATGTAGATGCCGATGGGGCCATGCAGGCGTGCCAGCGAGGCCTCGGTTTCGCCGAAATGTTCGATCAACCGTTCGCGGCGCAACTGGCTGTTGCGCCGCGAACCAATGGCGCCGATGTAGAACGCCGGGCTGTGCAGTGCTTCGAGCAATGCCAGGTCATCGAGCTTGGGATCGTGACTGAGGCCGACGATGCAGGTGCGCAGGTCCGGGGCGAAGTCGCGCACGACATCGTCCGGCATGCCAACGATGGTTTCCACCCCAGCCACGCTCCAGCCGCTCATGTATTCGGGGCGGGGGTCGCACACCGATACCCTGAAGCCATTGAACAGTGCCATGGTCGCCAGGTACTCGGCCAACGCGCCGGCGCCGATCAGCAACATGCGATATCCCGGGCCCAGGGTGTTGACCATCCGCTGGCCATCGAAGTCGAACTGGGCAGGGGCATCGCTGCTGGCGAGGCTGGCGACGCCGGTCTCCAGATCGAGTCGGCGCTGCACCAGGTGCCCGGCGTCCAGGCATTGCAGCAGTTGGTCGAGGCTTTGCCAGCAGGGATCGAATTCCAGCACCAGGGCCAGGGTACCTCCGCAGGGCAGGCCGAAGCGGTGCGCTTCGTCGGCGCTGACGCCGTAGCGCACCACCTGGGGCAAACCGCTTTGCATGCCAGGGCCCGCATAGGCGCTGGTGTAACGGTGAATCAGGTCGTCCTCGATGCAGCCGCCGGAAACACTGCCAACCACCCGGCCATCGCCGCGCAGGGCCATCATCGAGCCCACCGGTCGGGGCGAGGAGCCCCAGGTGCGGGCGACGGTGGCGAGCAGCACACGTTCCCCGGCCTGGCGCCAATCACGGGCGGTGCGCAATACCAGCAGGTCGATACTTTCCATGGTCGCGTGTATACCTCTGTCGATCAGGTCATCTGCAGGTTGGCCTGGGCTCAATTCATCGCATGTGCAGAATGATCGGGCTGCTGCTGGCCGGGTCGGTATGCCCGCGTAGCTTGCCGACCGCCTGGGCATCGACCGCAGCGCCATGGTTGCCCCAGGCGCTGCGCACGTAGCTCAATACCTGGGCGATGTCCTGATCGGACAACTGCTCGCGGAATGCCGGCATGCGGTAGGCGTCGGGCCTGCCCGCAGCGACCACCCGTTGCGAACCATTGAGGGTGATGTTGATTGCCGAGGCATCTTCCTTGGCCAGGGCCGAGGTCGCCCCAGCCAGCGGCGGCATCCACGGCGCCTGGCCCTTGCCGTCCATGCCGTGGCATGAGGCGCAGCGGGTGGCGTAGGTGTGGGCGCCAGGCGCTTGCAGGCTTGCCGCGGAAGCCTGGTACTGCCAGGGTGTACCGTCGCGCCCGGGGTCGCCAGGCAGCGACTTGAGGTAGTGGGCGATGGCGGCCAGGTCCTGATCGTTCATGAACTGGGTGGAGTTGTTGAAGGCCTCGGTCATCGAACCGAACACCACCGCGTGGCGGTTGCGCCCGGTTTTGAGGAACTGGGCGATTTCATCCTCGCTCCAGCGACCCAGCCCGGTGTTGTGATCGTTGCGCAGGCTCGGCGCATACCAGCCGTCGAGCAGGGCGCCGGCCAGGAAGGCATCGCCACCTTCATCCAGGGCTTTCTCGTTGAATGCCAGGCCGCGCGGGGTATGGCAACTGCCGCAGTGACCGGGACCCTGGACGATATAGGCGCCACGGTTCCACTGTGGGTCCTGGTCGGACTTCTGCGCGTAGGGCGTGTCGGCGGCGAACAGGCCATTCCACAGCGCGATCGGCCAACGCAGGTTCAGTGGCCAGGGAATGCCGCTGGGAAGGTTCGCCTGTTCGGCCGGTTGCACGCTTTGCATGAAGAACGCATATAGCGCCCGCACATCGTCATCGCTGAGCTTGGCATAAGAGGGGTAGGGCATGGCCGGGTACAGCCGTCGGCCTCCGGGTGCCACGCCTTGGCGCACGGCCCGGTCGAAGTCGGCCAGGCTGTAGGCACCGATGCCGGTGGCCTTGTCCGGCGTGATGTTGGTGGCATGGATGGCGCCCAAAGGCGTCGCCATCTCCAGGCCGCCGGCGAACGGCTTGCCATCGGGCAGGCTGTGGCAGGCCACGCAATCGCTCAGGCGCGCCACGTACTCGCCACGGCTGACCAGCGCCGGGTCGGCGCCTGCGGCGGACTGGCCGGCGAACGGCGAGGCTGGCTCACGGGTGACATACCAGGCCAGCAGGCCGGCAGCGACCAGGCAGGGCAAGGCCAGCCAGGCAGCGGTTGTTGCCAATCGACTCTTGGGCATGGGGCGTTCCTTGTCCGGTCAGCTGAAGGTATGGCGGCTCAGTGGCAGGCTGCGTACGCGCTGGCCAGTCAGCTGCGCCACGGCATTGGCTACCGCCGGGGCCACCGCTGGCAGCGGCGGCTCGCCGATGCCGCCCATCTTCGCGCCGCTCTCGACGATGCGCACATGCACCCGTGCCATGCGCGAAGGCGGCAGGATCGGGTACAGGTCGTAGTTGCGTGCGCGTGGCTTGCCGTCGACATACACCGCTTCTTCGACCAGCGTCTGCGACAGGCCCAGGGCTACCGCACCGTTGACCTGGTGCTCGATGATCGCCGGGTTGACGATACTGCCGGGGTCGATGGCCTGCCAGATATCGTGCACCTTGACCTGGCCGTTTTCGATCGACACTTCGGCGATCACCGCCGCTTCCGAGCCGAACGGCGAGGCCATTGCGATGCCGCGGGCGCGTTTGGAGCCATCTTCTGCCGTGAAGGGGCCGCGCTTCCAGCCACCGGACAATTCGACCACCGCGTTGAGCAGATTGGTCAGGCGCTGATTGTCGCGCAGCAGATGCCGGCGCAGCTCCAACGGATCCTTGCCGCCTTTGTCCGCCAGTTCATCGAGGAACGACTCGTAGAAGAAGTCGTTCAACGAGTTGCCCACCGAACGCCAGTAGCCAAGCATGACCGGGCCTTTCACATAGATCTGGGCGATGCGTTTGTTGGCGATGGCGTAGGACTTGCCCGATAGCCCTTCGATCGCGGTCGGGTCGATCTTGTCGCCCTGCTTGCCGGCCAAGGCCTCGGTAGGGCCTTCGGTCGCACTCACCGCTTCGATGGCCAGGGGCAGACCTTCGCCATCCAGGGCAGCGCGGAACTTGACCACGGCCACCGGACGCAATGCATCGCGCAGGAATTCCTCCTCGCGGCTCCAGATCAGTTTCACCGGGCGCCCGACGGCCTTGGCCAGGGCGATGGCCTGAGGATACGGGTTGGCTGAATCGTAGAGGAAATGGCGCCCGAAGAAGCCGCCGAGCAAGGGTGAGTGCAAGTGGATACGGGCCGGGTCGAGCCCGGTGCGCTTGGCGATATCGTCACGGAACATGTCCGGCGCCTGGTTGGGCAGCCACACCTCCAGCGAGCCGTCCGGGTTGAAGCGGGCCAGCGCGGAAGGTGGCTCAAGCTGTGCGTGGTTGAGGTACTGATTGTGATAGGTGGCTTCGAGCGTGGTCTTGGCGCCGGCCAGGGCCTTGGCGACGTCGCCTTCGGTCTCGTCGTCGCGAGCCGGTCCTTGGGCGGCGGCCAGGTGCTCTAGCCAACCATCGCTGGAAAAGTCCGCGGGCATCGCGCGCAGTTGGCTGTCGCTACCCGGTTCCTGCCAGTCGACTTGCAAGGCCTCGACCGCACGTTTGGCGTGCCACCAGCGCGGGGCGACCACCGCCACCGCACCCGGCAGACGATGCACCGAGTGCACTCCCGGCATGGCCTTGACCTGGTCCTCGTTGCGCAGTTTACCGACCGTCATGCCCAGGCGCGGAGCATGCTGCACGGCGGCATGCAGCATGTCTGGCAGGGTGATGTCGATGCAGTACACGGCCTTGCCGGTGGACTTGTCGTAGGCGTCCAGGCGGCGCACCGGCTTGCCGATCCAGCGGAACTGGCTGGGGTCGCGCAGCTTTACGCTTGCAGGGTCCGGTACCGGCAGATCCATGGCCCGTCCGGCCAGTTCGCCATAGCTAAGGGAACGGCCCGAAGCAACGTGCAGCACCTTGCCAGGTTCGCTGGACAACTCGCCGACCGGTACGCCCCACTGCTCGGCCGCAGCCTGCAGGAGCATGGCCCGGGCCAAGGCGCCGAGGCGGCGCATGGTCGGGTAGCTCATGCGCACGGACATGCTGCCACCGGTGATGCGCATGCCATTTTCCATCACCACGTAGGCTTCCCCTGGCGGCGCACTGTCCACAACGAAGTTGGCCGGGTCGACGTCCAGTTCCTCGCCGACGATCTGCGCCATGGCCGTAAACGGCCCCTGACCGCCTTCCATGAAGGGGCTGAGCAGGCGTACCGTGCCTTCCGGGCGAATCTCCAGGAAGGCCGGCACCTGGGTGCCGCGCTCGGCGCTGGCCGTTGCCGCCTGGACCCTGGCCGAGCCCAGTGGCAGGCCGAAGCCCAGCACCAGGGCACCGACTGCAGTCCCGGCCAGGAAGCGCCGGCGCGACAGGTTGACGGTTTCGCCCAATTGCAGCTTGAGCAGGTCTGCGGGAGTATCGAGGGGCGAGTTCATCAGGCCTTCTCCCCTTCAGCCAAATCATGCATGGCGGCATGAATGGCGTTGTAGGTGCCGCAGCGGCACAGGTTGACCATCGCCGCATCGATCTGCTCGGCGCTGGGCTTGGCGTTGTGCTTGAGCAGTGCAGTGGCTGCCATCACCTGGCCCGACTGGCAATAGCCGCATTGCGCCACCTGATGCTCGACCCACGCAGCGACCACCCGCTTACCGACCGCGTCGTCCTCGATCGCTTCGATGGTGGTCACTTCACGGCCGACCACGCCGGCTACCGGGGTCACGCAGGCGCGTACCACATTGCCGTCCACCAGCACCGAACAGGCGCCGCACTGAGCCAGTCCGCAGCCGTATTTGGTGCCGGTCAGCCCGAGGTCGTCACGGATCACCCACAACAGCGGAGTGTCGGCCTCGGCCTCGACCTGATAGGTCTTCTGGTTGATACGTAGTTCCATGGCTCACCTGCTGATCATCGGTTGATGGCGTTTGCAATCGGCAGGGGAATACGTCGTTCCCCAATCTGGAAAAATTAGCACAGCGATACGACCGGCTGTCCGGTCAGCGCGACAGGTTCGGAGGATCGGGCAAGCAATCCGGCGGAATGCGCAAGCCCATCACCGGGGGCTTGGCGGGTAAACAGGACTTCCCAGGCAAAAACCCGGATAATGCCGGCCAATTTCGTTTTGCACGCTTAACTCACGGTAATCCCCGCATGGAAATCAAGGTCAATTTTCTCGACAACCTCCGGCTCGAAGCCAAGTTCGACGATTTCACGGTGATCGCCGATCAGCCCATTCGCTACAAGGGCGACGGCTCGGCCCCGGGTCCGTTCGACTACTTCCTGGCTTCCTCGGCTCTGTGCGCGGCCTACTTCGTCAAGCTGTACTGCCAGACCCGGGGCATCCCCACCGAGAACATCCGGCTCTCGCAGAACAACATCGTCGACCCGGAAAACCGCTACAACCAGATCTTCAAGATCCAGGTCGAGTTGCCCGAGGACATCTCCGAGAAGGATCGCCAGGGCATTCTGCGTTCGATCGATCGCTGCACGGTGAAAAAGGTCGTGCAGACAGGCCCAGAGTTCGTCATCGAGCAGGTCGACAACCTCGATGCCGACGCCCAGGGCTTGCTGATGCCGGTAGCTGACAGCACCACCTACATTCCGGGCAAGGACCTGCCGCTGGAGCAGACCATCGCCAACATGTCGGGCCTGCTTGCGGGGCTTGGGATGAAGATCGAGATCGCCTCGTGGCGCAATATCGTGCCCAACGTCTGGTCATTGCACGTGCGCGATGCGCAGTCGCCGATGTGCTTCACCAATGGCAAGGGCAGCACCAAGGAGGCCGCGCTGGCTTCGGCATTGGGCGAGTTCATCGAGCGGCTGAACTGCAATTTCTTCTACAACGACCAGTTCTGGGGCGAGGACATCGCCAACGCCGATTTCGTCCACTATCCCAACGAGCGCTGGTTCAAACCGGGTGCCAGGAACGCGCTGCCGGTGGAGATCCTCGACCCCTACACTCTCGAGATCTACAACCCGGACGGCGAGTTGCGTGGCTCGCACCTGTACGATACCAACTCGGGCAACACGGCCCGCGGCATCTGTTCGTTGCCGTTCGTGCGCCAGTCGGACGGCGAGGTGGTGTACTTCCCGTCCAACCTGATCGAGAACCTGTTCCTGAGCAACGGCATGAGCGCCGGCAATACCTTGGCTGAGGCGCAGGTGCAGTGCCTGTCGGAAATCTTCGAACGGGCCGTCAAGCGCGAAATCCTCGAAGGTGAACTGGCCTTGCCGGATGTACCCCAGGAGGTGCTGGCCAAGTACCCCGGCATTCTGGCTGGCATCCAGGGGCTGGAGGAGCAGGGCTTCCCAGTGCTGGTCAAGGACGCATCGCTGGGCGGCGAGTTCCCGGTGATGTGCGTGACCCTGATGAACCCCCGCACCGGGGGCGTTTTCGCATCGTTCGGCGCCCACCCAAGCTTCGAAGTCGCGCTTGAACGCAGCCTCACCGAGTTGCTCCAGGGTCGCAGCTTCGAGGGCTTGAACGATTTGCCGCAGCCGACCTTCGAGAGTCACGCGCTGACCGAGCCAAACAACTTCGTCGAACACTTCATCGATTCCAGCGGCGTGGTGTCGTGGCGATTCTTCAGTGCCAAGGCCGATTTCGAGTTCGTCGAGTGGGACTTCTCGGGCCATGGCGAGGACTCCAACGTCCAGGAAGCGGCAACCTTGTTCGGCATTCTCGAGGACATGGGCAAGGAAGTGTACATGGCGGTGTACGACGACCTCGGAGCCAACGCCTGCCGTATCCTGGTGCCGGGCTACTCGGAAATCTACCCGGTCGAGGACCTGATCTGGGACAACACCAACCGCGCCCTGGATTTCCGAGCGGACATCCTCAACCTGCACAGCCTCGACAGCCGCAGCCTGAAGCTGCTGCTCAAGCGACTGGACAACTGCGATGTGGATGACTACACCACCATCACCACGCTGATCGGGGTCGAGTTCGACGAAAACACGGTGTGGGGGCAACTCACCCTGCTGGAGCTCAAGCTACTGATCTGCCTGGCTGTGCAGCGCCTGGAGGAAGCCAAGGAACTGGTCGAGGCGTTCCTGCAGTTCAATGACAATACCGTCGAGCGCGGGCTGTTCTATCAGGCCTTGAACGTGGTGCTGGAAGTGGTGCTGGACGACGAGCTGGAGATGGACGACTACGAGACCAATTTCCGGCGCATGTTCGGCGATGTGCGCATGGATGCGGCGCTGGGCTCGGTGGACGGCAGTGTCCGTTTCTACGGCTTGACCCCGACCAGCATGAAGCTCGAAGGCCTCGACCGCCACCTGCGCCTGATCGAGAGCTACAAGAAACTGCACGCGGCACGGGCCAAGGCCGTGCGATAAACCTGGCGAGCACCGGCAAAGCCGGTGCCGTACCCCAAGGTGCTTGCGCGCTTCAAATCAGTTCTTGCACTTGGCCAGCACCACTTGGCAGGTGTCCGGCGTGCCACCCGATCGGCTGGCGTAGCGAATGCAGTTGTTCAGTGACTTCTGCCGGGCGATGCTCATGGTGTTGCCCCAGGCCAGGCCGCCTTCGCCGCGTTGCGGCACGGCCTTGGCATAGCAGTTCGAACCCATCGTCGCGTAGCGGGCCTGCTTGGCCTTGCTCGAACAGCCTGTGGTCATCACCAGGCTCAGGCCGAGCAGGGCGCCCAACGTCCAGCGGGCACAGGGCTGCGATGCAAGTCTATTCATAGGGTTCTCCTGTCCGGGCCAACCGATAATACGCTTGGCTTGGCGGTTAGCACACCGCGGCAGCTCGATAAATCGGAACTATCGGTACCACAGGCTATCTTCTCCTAGGCGCACCCCGCGCAAGCCTGATGGACTGGGCATCGCGCTCGCTCATCGGCACCGGGTCACTGAATGATAAGGAGGCGCCGTGACCGTATCAGACCAACCCCTCTACCGATGCACACCCAGCCCGCTACATGCGATCCTGCTGGGCGGCTCGGTACCGCTGTTCCTCGGCGCATTGCTGAGCGACATCGCCTATTACCAGAGCTACCAGATCCAGTGGGCCAACTTCGCCTCTTGGCTCATCGCCGGAGGCCTGTTGTTCTGCGGCCTGGCGATCCTCTTTGCGCTTGCCAACCTGCTGCGGGCCGCACGCAAGGGAGGGCGTCCGACGGTGTACCTACTGCTGTTGGTGGCGGCCTGGATCCTGGGTTTGATCAATGCGTTCGAGCACGCCAAGGACGCTTGGGCGGTGATGCCCGCGGGCCTGGTGCTGTCGGTGATCGTCAGTGCACTCGTCTTCGTCGCTGCCTGGCTGGGCATGAGCAACTTGCGTTCCGGAGGTGCAGCATGAGGCACTTACCTGTACTGAGTTTGCTGAGCCTTGCGGTATTGCTCAGTGCCTGTGGCGGCGAGGGTGAAGCGACCCAGGCGCGGGGGCCTGACCCGAAGCTGCCGGCCCCCGAGCGCGGCTTGCTGCCGAACATGAAGATCGCCGAACCAACCCCTTGGGGAGATGAGAAACCCCGTGTGCCGGAAGGCTTCAGCATCACGGCGATCGCCACCGACTTGAAGATCCCACGCCAGACACTGGTGCTGCCCAATGGCGACATCCTCGTGGCCGAGGGCCGGGGCGGTAACGCCGCCAAGCTCAAGCCCAAGGACGTGATCGCCAGCCAGATCAAGGCCAAGGGCAATACCCAGGTCAAAGGCGGTAACCGCCTGACCTTGCTGCGCGACGCCGATGGCGACGGCGCCTATGAAACCCAGGGTGTGTTCGCCGACAACCTGAACGCGCCCTACGGCCTGGCATTCGCAAACGGCAAGCTGTATGTGGCCAACCAGGACGCCTTGGTGAGTTTCGACTACCAGGAAGGCCAGACCAAGGCTGGCGGGCCACCGACCGTGCTCACCCAGTTGCCCGCAGAAATCAACCACCATTGGACCAAATCACTGGCGGTCAGCCCTGATGGTCGTTACCTGTACGTGGGCATTGGCTCCAACAGCAACATCACCGAGCGCGGCATGGAAGTCGAAGCCGACCGTGCCATGGTCTGGCAAATCGATGCTCAGACCGGTGCCCACCGGCCTTACGCGACCGGTCTGCGCAACCCGACGGCGCTGGCCATACAGCCGGGCACCGGGCAGTTGTGGGCGGTGGTGAACGAGCGCGACGAACTGGGCCCCGACCTGGTGCCGGACTACCTGACCTCGGTGCGTGAAGGCGAGTTCTATGGCTGGCCCTACAGCTATTGGGGGCAGAACGTCGACGAGCGGGTCAAGCCGCAAAACCCGGACAAGGTGGCGGCCGCCATCAAGCCCGACTATAGCCTCGGCTCGCATGTCGCTGCGCTGGGGGTGAGTTTCTCCATCCCGGCCATGGGCACGCAGTTCGCCGAGGGCGCGTTCGTCGGCGAACACGGCAGCTGGAACCGCCCCAATCCGGCGGGTTACAAAGTGATCTTCGTGCCGTTCAGTGCGGGGAAACCCGCCGGTGAGCCGGTGGACTTCGCCACAGGCTTTCGCGGTGGGGATGGCAAGACCCGCGGTCGCCCGGTGGGCGTGACGGTCGATCCCCGGGGGGCGCTGATCATCGCCGACGACCTGGCGAACACGGTCTGGCGCGTCACCCGAAATCGGTAAGTCCGGCTATGGTGAAGAAGCGGCGGGTGAATGGTCACGCGCCGCTTCGGTCTCGATCACAGGGAAGCAGGCCTATGAACCCGATTCGCTCACTCGCTCGTGCCGTTGCGCTGGCCACTTTGGTCGGCGCTGCCAGTTACACCGTCCAGGCCAACGAAGTCCCGATAGGTGCAGAAGCGCTGGAAAGCCATGTGCAAACCCAAGTCACGGCGATCGATCTGCCGAACCGCCTGGTGACGGTCAAAGGGCCGCACGACAAGGACGTGACCTTCCAGCTCTCGGAAAACGCCAAGTCGCTGCCTAACCTCAAGGTCGGTGACAACGTCGACATCTATGTCACTCGTGCAGTGGCCTACGTACTCAACAGCAACGTCGGGGGAGCGCCAAAGGCCAGTGCCGAACAAGGTACCATCCGCGCTACCGCCGATAACCCGAACCCCGGCGGCGAAGCCTTCCGCCAGGTGCGAGTGACCTCCAAGGTCGAGAAGGTCGACCTTGCGACCCACGAAGTGACCCTGCTGCCGCCGCAAGGCAAGGTGCAAGTGGTCAAGGTCGAGAACCCAGACCTGCAGGCCAAGATGAAAGACCTCAAGGTCGGTCAGACCGTCGATGCGATCTACACCGAAGTGCTGCGCGTCGAGACTTCCCGCTGAGGTGACCGACGCACTGTGGGGCAGGGGCCTTGCCGCCAAGTTGCCGGCGATGAGGCCCGAATGCCCGTCGCGAACGAGCATGGATCCGAGGGTAGCGTTATACTCGCGCTCCGTTTGATAGTTATCCGAGTATTCCGATGGGTCTTTGTGCAACCGCCACACCTGAACCGCGCCGTCTGGGCGCGCCACTGATCGCCTTGGCCCTGCTGCTGGCAGGCGCCTGGTTCCTCAACCTCAATGCCGGCTTCAAGCAGGTGTTGCTTTTGGCCGTTGGCGCCGCGCTGGGGCTGACCCTCTACCATGCGGCGTTTGGCTTCACCTCGGCCTGGCGGGTGTTCATCACCGAGCGCCGAGGCGCTGGCCTACGGGCGCAGATGGTCATGCTGAGCCTGGCCGTGCTGCTGTTCTTCCCGGCGTTGGCGGCTGGCAGCCTGTTCGGTAACCCGGTCAACGGTCTGGTGGCCCCGGCAGGGGTTTCGGTGGTATTCGGTGCATTCATCTTCGGTATCGGCATGCAGCTGGGGGGCGGCTGTGCATCGGGCACGCTGTTCACCGTGGGCGGTGGTAATGCAAGGATGCTGGTCACCTTGCTGTTCTTCATCGTCGGTTCGGTCACCGCGACCCACCATGCCGACTGGTGGTTCGCGCTGCCGTCGCTGCCGCCGACGTCGATCGTCAAGTCCTGGGGTGTCGGGCCAGCGTTGCTGGTGAGTCTGGCGGTATTCGGGCTGATCGGTTGGGCCACCCTGGTGCTCGAGAAACGCCGTCACGGCGCCCTGGCGGCTCCGGTCGGTAGCGATCACCAGGGCCTGCAGCGCTTCATGCGTGGACCTTGGCCGCTGCTGTGGGGGGCAATTGCCCTGGCGTTGTTGAACTACGCGACCCTGGCGCTTGCAGGTCGCCCCTGGGGCATCACCTCGGCGTTCGCACTGTGGGGCGCCAAGTCGCTTCAAGGCCTGGGTATCGACGTCGGCAGCTGGGTGTTCTGGCAGGCTCCGGCCAACGCCAAGGCCCTGGCATCGCCGCTGTGGCAGGACGTGACCACGGTCATGGACCTGGGCATCGTCCTGGGCGCCTTGCTCGCCGCCGGGTTGGCCGGGCGCTTTGCGCCGAGCCTGAAGATTCCGCTGCCGTCGCTGATCGCTGCAGTGCTCGGCGGGCTGTTGCTCGGTTATGGTTCGCGTCTGGCCTATGGTTGCAATATCGGCGCTTATTTCAGCGGCATCGCCTCTGGCAGCCTGCACGGATGGCTGTGGCTGCTGGCGGCTTATACCGGCAATGTCATCGGTGTGCGTCTGCGTCCGCTGTTCTTCGCCGGCGAGCGGCGGCCCGCGACCCTGAGCGGCTGCTGAGCGGCTCCTGAAGCCCCACTAATCCGTGATAATGCTTTAGATAAGGCTCATAAATACTTGTTTTTAAAGACTATCTCTTGGCAATCGCATGTTGGACGCATTGTTCGTAGTAGGTCTGCTTGATGGCCGCAGGCTTGAGTCGGGAACGGCTGTTGTAGGTCTGCTCGGTAATGCCGAAAGCTGTCATGCGCATCCAGGGTTTGGGAAACCTGCGCACCTGCAGCTTTTTCCGCGTGGCGTACAGCGTGACCCCTGACAGCTTGGCCTTCTGAGCGTCGGCAGCGATCTGCGAGCCCCATCCACACACTTGGCGGTCATTCTGGCTGAGTGCCTTGGCCTGCACTGCACACGCAGAAGCGGCGAGAAGCGCACCGGCCATGGTTGCTAGAAATACTCGCATGTTGCTGTCCTAAGCGGCTGACGGAGAAGGGAGTTTGCCCTCAGTTTGCGTTGCCGGGGGCCAGCAATTTGCCGTTATGCGAGCGCGGGTTGGATGGCGGGCAGGAAATACCGCGCTGGGTGTATGTGATCGTACAACTGCTTGCGCTATGATGTCGGTTGTCTTTCAAGGTGAACATCAGGGCATGACAGAGCAGCAGGTACAGGCACGGGCCCGGCGCAAGCCGCGCAGCCTTGCCCAGGAACTGGTCACGGTGCTGACCGAGCGTATTCGCAGTGGCCAGCTCAAACGCGGCGACAAGCTGCCGACCGAGTCGCAGATCATGGCCGAGGAGGGCGTCAGCCGCACCGTGGTGCGTGAGGCCATCTCGCGGCTGCAGGCCGCCGGCCAGGTGGAGACTCGCCATGGTATCGGCACCTTCGTCCTCGACGCGCCGAGCACGGGAGGTTTCCGTATCGATCCGGCCACGGTGGTGACGCTGCGAGAAGTGTTGGCTGTGCTGGAACTGCGCATTGCCCTGGAGATCGAGTCGGCCGGCCTTGCCGCACAGCGGCGCAGCGACGAGCAACTGGTCGGCATGCGCGCCGCGCTGGATGAGCTCAACGAGGGTGCCGCCCATGCCAACGATGCGGTGTCTGCAGACTTCCAGTTCCACCTGCGCATCGCCCAGGCCAGCGGCAACCATTACTTCGCCGACATCATCAACCACCTGGGGACCAGCATCATCCCGCGCACACGGCTGAATTCCGCGCGCCTGGCCCATGACGATCAGGCGCACTACATGGGGCGTCTGATGCACGAACACGAAGCCATCTACGAGGCCATTGCCCGACGTGACAGCGAGGGGGCGAAAATGGCCATGCGCATGCACCTGAGCAACAGCCGTGAACGACTGCGCCAGGCCCATGAAGCAGCCGAGGCGCAGGGCGTCTGACGTTAGGAAAAGAAAGGTTCTTCACGGATTGTCGGGGGGGGGGGCTTGGCTTGGCATTTAGACTGGGAACGGTCCATTCTATGTAGCGGCGCTCCTGGCCCCTTCCGCCTTTACGGCGGGCAACTTTTTTCTTGGAAAAAGTTGCACAAAACCGCTTGCTCCCACATACGGCCCCTACGCTGCGCTTCGGGGTCCCCTCGCTCCGGCGGCTTGCGGGCCCGCGCGGCCTACGACTTGCTGCGCAAGTCTACATCTCGCGCCTCCGGCTAACGCCGGAGGGTGCTACGCACCTGGCCCTCCAGCCACCTCCACTCGGCCTCCTGAGGTCGCGGGTAGATCAAAAGCAAGATCAAGAGCAAGAGCAAGATCAAAAGCCAGAGCAACGGCAGGCGAATCGCTGCGCTCTCGCTTTTCCCTTTACCTTCGTTTTGGGTTGTTGCGGATCTCGCGATCTGTCTTTCGAAGATAACGCCCGTGCAGGCGCCGTAGCGAGGGGACCCGTAGCGCAGCGGAGGGCCGGATGCAGGAGCAAGCGGTTTTGCTTCCCTTTTGCCAAGACAAAAGGGACCCGCCGTAAAGGCGGAAGGGGCCAGTAGCGCCGCTACACACAATGGATCAGCTCACGATCTAGATGCCAAGCCAAGCCAAGCCAAGCCAAGCTCCCCGACAATCCGTGAAGAATCAAAAGAAAGCCCCGCGGATGCGGGGCTTCTTCGTGGTAGGGGGATCAGATCGCCCCTTCGCTCCACTGGCCATTGACCAGGCGACGCAGCCCAAGCGGGTTGCCGTCACGCAGCGCTTCTGGCAGCAATGCCTGTGGGTAGTTCTGGTAGCACACTGGGCGCAGGAAGCGATCGATGGCCAGGGTGCCCACCGAGGTGCCTCGGGCATCGGAAGTGGCTGGGTACGGTCCGCCGTGGACCATGGCATCGCACACTTCGACGCCGGTGGGGTAGCCATTGACCAGGATGCGGCCGACTTTCTCCTCCAGCAACGGTACCAGCCAGGCGAAGGCTTCGAAGTCTTCCGCTTCGCCGATCAGCGTGGCGGTCAACTGGCCGCGCAGGCCAAGCAGGGCCGCGCGCAGTTGTGCGTTGTCCTCGGCCTCGACCGCCACGGTGGTTGGGCCGAACACTTCTTCTTGCAGCAGCGGGTCGGATTCCACCAGCAGGCGCGCGTCGGCCTTGAACAGCTGGGCGCGGGCTTGGCTGCCTTCCTGGACCTGCCCGGCCAGATGTTGAATGCCAGTGTGGGCGTGCAGGTGCTCCAGGCCGCCGACATAACTACGCAGGCCACCGGCGTTGAGCATGGTCTGGCCGGCTTGTTGGTCGAGATGCTGGCCGAGGTCGGCGAGCAGTTGACTGTATTGCGGCGACTTCAGTCCAATGACCAGTCCGGGGTTGGTGCAGAACTGCCCGGCACCCATGCACACC
Source organism: Pseudomonas putida (assembly GCF_004357765.1). Lineage (GTDB taxonomy): Bacteria > Pseudomonadota > Gammaproteobacteria > Pseudomonadales > Pseudomonadaceae > Aquipseudomonas > Aquipseudomonas putida_U. Next base: position 218,487 of record NZ_SMTE01000009.1, read on the forward strand.
GAACCGGCCAGCTCGCGGGCGATGGCTTCGCCACGTTTGGCCAGGGCACCGGGCAGGATGATCACTGGGTTGATGCTGGACATCTCGGCGAACACCGGGATCGGCTGTGGGCGCTCGGCCGCCATGCGGCAGAGGGCGTCGCCGCCTTTGAGCGAACCGGTGAAACCGACCGCCTGGATGGCCGGATGCTTGACCAGCCATTCGCCGACGCCGCCGCCGAAGACCATGTTGAACACACCTTTGGGCATGCCGGTGCGCTCGGCGGCGCGCTCAATGGCGCAGCCGACCATGTCGGCGGTGGCCATGTGACCACTGTGCGCTTTGAACACCACCGGGCAGCCGGCAGCCAATGCGGCGGCGGTGTCACCGCCTGCGGTGGAGAAGGCCAGCGGGAAGTTGCTGGCGCCGAACACGGCGACCGGGCCGACACCGATGCGCATCTGACGCAGGTCGACCCGTGGCAATGGCTGGCGCTCGGGCAGTGCCAGGTCGATGCGAGCACCGAGGAAGTCGCCGCGGCGCAGCACTTGGGCGAACAGGCGCATCTGCCCGCTGGTACGACCACGTTCGCCCTGGATACGGGCTGCAGGCAAGGCGGTTTCGCGGCAGACGACGGCGACGAAGGCATCATCGAGCTCGTCCAGTTCGGCGGCAATGGCCTCGAGGAATTCGGCGCGGCGCGCCGGCGACAGCTGGCGGAACTCGGCGAAGGCAGCAGCAGCGGCCTTGGCTGCCTGGTCCACTTCGCTTTCCAAGGCCTGGGCGAAGCTGTAGGGCAGGGCCTCGCCAGTGGTGGCGTCCAGGCTTTGCAAACGCTTTGGACCAACGGCGCTGCGTTGACCGGCGATGAAGTTGTGGCCGAGGATCTCAGGCATGGGATGCTCCTATTGCTTTAAGAAAGAAATTGACGAAGCTCTGTGGGAGCGGGCTTGCCCCGCGAACACCGGCGCAGCCGGTGCCAGGCACCGTGTGGTCTGCTTCGCGGGCCAAGCCCGCTGCCACAGGGGGGAAGATGTACAGCCAAACAGCCCAAGCCCGGTGCATCAGGTGATCGGTGCTGGGTTGAACAAGGTGATGTCGTTGTGCAAACGGTGCTGCTCGGCCCAGGTCTGCTTGCGGCCACTGGCCACGTCCAGGTAGTAGTGGAACAGCTCCCAACCCAATTCCTCGATACTCGAGCGGCCACTGGCGATACGCCCGGCGTCGATGTCGATCAGATCCGGCCAGCGCTGCGCCAGTTCGGTTCGGGTGCAGACCTTGACCACGGGGGCCATGGCCAGGCCGTAGGGGGTGCCGCGGCCGGTGGTGAACACGTGGAGGTTCATGCCGGCTGCCAGCTGCAGGGTGCCGCAGACGAAATCGCTGGCCGGGGTGGCGCAGAAGATCAGGCCCTTGCGTTGGACCCGCTCGCCCGGTCCGACCACACCCTGGATGGCGCCACTGCCTGACTTGACGATGGAGCCGAGGGATTTCTCGACGATATTGGACAACCCACCTTTCTTGTTGCCGGGCGTGGTATTGGCGCTGCGATCCGCCGCCCCTTGTTGCAGGTAACGGTCATACCAGTCCATCTCGCGCACCAGGGCCTCTGCGACCTCCTGGTTCTCGGCCCGTGAGGTGAGCATGTAGATGGCATCGCGGACCTCGGTTACCTCCGAGAACAGCACGGTGGCGCCGGCACGTACCAGCAGGTCGGCGGCATAGCCCAACGCCGGGTTGGCGGTGATGCCGGAAAACGCATCGCTGCCACCGCACTGCATGCCGAGGATCAGCTCGCTGGCCGGGACGGTTTCGCGGCGGCGTTGGTCGAGTTTCTTCAGGCGTGTCTCGGCCAGCGCCATGATCTGCTCGATCATCTCGCCAAAGCCCAGGCTGGCGTCCTGCAGGCGGTACAGCCAAGGCTCGCTCAGGTCGACCGAGGGGTCGTTGTCGTGCATCACTTGGCCAGCCTGGAGTTTCTCGCAGCCCAGGCTGATGACCAGGGCTTCGCCGCCCAGGTTGGGGTTGCGCGCCAGGTTGCGTACGGTGCGGATCGGGATATAGGCATCGCGGGCGTTGATCGCCACGCCGCAGCCATAGCTGTGAGTGATGGCCACCACGTCGTCGACATTGGGGTATTTGGGCAGCAGTTCATCACGGATGCGCTTGACCGCATGTTCCAGCACGCCGGTGACGCATTGCACGGTGGTGGTGATGCCGAGGATGTTGCGCGTGCCGACGGTACCGTCGGCATTGCGGTAACCTTCGAAGGTGAACCCTTCGAGCGGCGGCAGCGGGGCAGGAACCGCGTCGCAGCGGGGCAGGCTGTCCAGCTCGGGTGCCGAGGGCATGGCCAGTTGGCTTTCCTGTACCCAGCTACCCTGGCGCAGATCCTCCAAGGCATAGCCGATGATCTGCCCGTAGCGGCGAACGGGCTCACCCTTGGCAATGGCGACGGTGGCCACCTTGTGGCTCTGTGGAACGGCCTCGACGAGGGTCAGGCCGTCGGGAAAGCAGGCGCCTTCCCCCAGGCCGCCATCGTTGACCACGACCACGACATTGTCGTCGTCGTGCAGGCGGACGTAGCGGGGCGAGTCGGAATGTTCGATCAACTGCATGGTCGTGCCCTTCTTCGATTGCTCAGGCTTTATACGTCCGCCCACTCCCGGCTGGGCCGAGGGTGGGCGTGTTCACTCAGTGTTGCGAGGTGGCCAGTTTGCCGTTGCCGGTGCTCTGGACCTCAGGCTTTGGGTCATCGTGCAACTCGATACGCTTGATCGGGCCGACGATCACCAGGTAGCTGAACACCGCCACCAAGGCATTGGCACCCACGTACACCAGGGCCCACTTGAACGAGCCGGTGGCACTGATGATGTAGCCGATGACGATGGGTGTGGTGATCGAGGCCATATTGCCGAAGGTATTGAAAAGCCCCCCGGACAGCCCGGCGATCTGCTTGGGCGAGGTATCCGCCACCACCGCCCAGCCCAGGGCGCCGATGCCTTTGCCGAAGAAGGCCAGGGTCATGAATCCAACCACCATCCACTCGGCATCGACGTAGTTGCAGAAGACCATGGTGGTCGACAGCAACAGACCGCAGACGATCGGCAGTTTGCGCGAGAAGGTCAGCGAGTTGCCGCGACGCAACAGCCAGTCCGAGATCACGCCACCCAGCACACCGCCGATGAAGCCGCAAATCGCCGGCAACGAGGCGATGAAGCCTGCCTTGAGGATGGTCATGCCGCGCTCCTGTACCAGGTACACCGGAAACCAGGTCAGGAAGAAGTAGGTGATTGCATTGATGCAGTACTGGCCCAGGTACACGCCCAGGAGCATGCGGCTGGTCAGCAATTGCTTGATATAGCCCCATTTAGGACCGTCGTTGCCGCGTTTCTGGTCCATGTCGACCAGGCCACCGTTCTGCTCGATGTGCTCGAGCTCTGACGGACTGATGCGTGGATGTTGGCGCGGGTTGTAGATGGTCCTGAGCCAGACCATCGAGAACACGATGCCCAGTGCGCCCATGACCACGAATACATGCTCCCAGCCGAAGCTGAACACGATCCAGCCCATGATCGGAGCGAACAGTGCGGTGGCGAAGTACTGTGCCGAGTTGAAGATTGCCGAGGCCGTGCCGCGCTCCTGGGTTGGGAACCAGGCCGCGACGATACGGGCGTTGCCCGGGAACGATGGGGCTTCGGCGAAGCCGACCAGAAAGCGCAAGGTGAATAGGGTCACAACTGCCCAGGCCACCGGAAGGCCGCCGACGAAGCCCTGCAGCAGGGTGAACAGCGACCAGGTGAAGATGCTGAAGGCATAGACCTTCTTGGAGCCGAAACGGTCGAGTAACCAGCCGCCAGGGATCTGGCCGGCGACATAGGCCCAGCCGAAGGCGGAGAAGATGTATCCGAGAGTCACCGCATCGATGCCGAGGTCTTTCTGCAGGCTGGAGCCGGCGATGGCGATGGTGGCTCGGTCTGCGTAGTTGATCGTGGTCACCAGGAACAGCATGAACAGGATCAGGTAGCGCACATGCGTCTTTTTCGTCGCTTGCATGCTGATAATACTCCCACTAGTTATTTTTGTGCGGGCTCACGAATTGTAACCGGAGTGGGGGCAGCCCACTCCGGTCGCGGCGATGGCAGGCCGCAGGGGCGCTTATTGCGGACCCATCTTATCCATCAGCGCTGCGAGCATTTCGTACTCTTCGGCGGTCAGGTCGGTCAGCGGGGTACGGACCGGGCCTGCGTCGTAGCCGGCGATCTTGGCGCCAGCCTTGACGATGCTCACGGCGTAACCGGCCTTGCGGTTGCGGATGTCCAGGTAAGGCAGGAAGAAATCGTCGATCAGCTTGGCCACGGTGGCGTGATCGTCGCGGGCGATGGCGTTGTAGAAGTCCATCGCGGTCTTCGGCACGAAGTTGAACACGGCCGAGGAGTACACCGGTACACCCAGGGCTTTGTAGGCTGCCGCATACACTTCGGCGGTCGGCAGGCCACCCAGGTAGCTGAAACGATCACCCAGGCGACGACGGATCGAGACCATCAGCTCGATGTCGCCCAGGCCGTCCTTGTAGCCGATCAGGTTCGGGCAGCGCTCTGCGAGCTTTTCCAGCAGCTCGGCATTGAGCCGGCAGACATTGCGGTTGTAGACCACGACGCCGATGTTCACCGATTTGCACACGGCCTCGACGTGGGCGGCAACGCCGTCCTGGCTGGCTTCGGTCAGGTAGTGCGGCAGCAGCAGCAGGCCTTTGGCGCCCAGGCGCTCGGCTTCCTGAGCATATTCGATGGCCTGGCGGGTGGAGCCACCGACGCCGGCAAGAATCGGGACCGACTTGGCGCAGGTGTCGACGGCGGTCTTGATCACCTGGCTGTACTCGCTGGCAGCGAGGGAGAAGAACTCACCGGTGCCACCGGCAGCGAACAACGCGCTGGCGCCGTAAGGGGCGAGCCATTCCAGGCGTTTGATGTAGCCAGCCTGGTTGAAGTCGCCCTGGGCATTGAAGTCGGTGACCGGGAACGACAGCAGGCCGTGGGAGAGGATGGATTTAAGTTCTTGTGGGTTCATTGTTATGGGCATCCTGTGGCGCTTTGGGGTGAGAGCTAAGGTGAGAGGTAAGTTATCGTACAACTGCGGCGATGACTAGTCCCTTCGTGCAGATTTTTTGTGGGGAGAGAAAGGACGAGAGAAGTGTATGCCTTTGCCGGCCCTTTCGCGGGCAAGCCCGCTCCCACAGAATCACCGCCACCCTCTGTAGGAGCGGGCTTGCCCGCGAAAGGGCCGGGACAGACGACAACCAGGCCACAGGAAAATCCGGTGAATCGAATCACCACGATCAGTCGTCGTATATCTATGGAGTAGGAAGAAAAAACGATCGCGGAGACAGGCACAAGCCCGCCGCCCGCTTCCACGGGAGATGTTCTGGGACCAGCAGAGGGCGACCGGGAAAGCGGGGGCGGCCTTGCGCCGCCCCGCGATCAAAGCTAACGAAGCTTGGGCTCAGGCGGCCTGTTGGCGCTTGATCTGGGCTTTGCGCACCTGGGCGCGGCAGGCGTCGCCAAAGGCCTGGAAGATCTTGATCGAATCAGGATTGTTCGCCGCCTGCCATTCCGGGTGCCATTGCACGGCGAACAGGAATGGCGAAATGCTCGGGGCGTGGATCGCCTCGACCAGGCCGTCTTCGGCGCGAGCGATGGGCTCGATGCCGGCGCCCAGCTTGTGCAGGCCTTGGCCATGCAGCGAGTTGACGCGGATCTCGTCGGTGCCAAGGGTGTGCTGCAGCCAGCTGCCAGGCTCGATCTTCACCGCATGGACCTGGGCATATTGCACATCGACCGGGTCTTCCGGATTTTCCCGGTGGTCGTTGAAACCAGGCTCGGCGTAGACCTTCTGGTAGATGTCGCCACCCAGCGCCACGTTGATTTCCTGCATGCCGCGGCAGATGCCGAAGATCGGCAGGCCGCGCTTGATCGCCGCCTTGACCAGCGGAATGTCGAACAGGTCGCGGTCCTTGTCCTGGGCCTTGCCCGGCGTCTGGTTGTCCTGGCCGTACAGGGCCGGATCGATGTTGCTCCCGGCACCGGTCAGGTACACGCCATCGGCCATGTCCAGGTAGGCGTCGAGGGCCTCGGTGCCACAGCAGGTCGGCACCAGCACTGGGATGCAATCGGCGAAGTCGACCAGTGGGGTAATGTATTTGTGGGTCATGACCTGGTAGTCATGGCCTTTGCGCTCTTGGGTACCCATGGTCATCAGGACGACGGGTTTGCGCAGGGAAGGTTGCTTGTTGCCAATGTTGCTGTTGGACATATGTCACCTTGGGGCAGGTCCTACCTGCCGTTGTCGTGCAGGCGCACGGCTTAGGCCTTTGTGCTGCCTGAAGCTCCGAGCACTGCCGGAGAGGGTTCCGGTCGGGGCTTATCGATAGCTTGCCAGAGCCGTTTAATATGTCAAACGAGCAGAGGGGACGTATCGGCGGTTTCGGCGCCGATTACAGGGCTTTTTATCCCGTGCAAGCCCGTGGCGGCAAGGGTTTGCCGCCATTGGTGGTCAATAATATTTAACGACGCAGTTGGTTCATTGCACCGGCGCAATGAACCAGGCCTGTACGGATCAATGCAGGATCTGTGCGAGGAAGGCTTCGGCCCGCGCCGTCTGGGGCTGATTGAAGAATACCTGCGGAGCGCTGTCCTCGATGATCTGCCCGCCTTCCAGGAACAGCACCCGCTCTGCCACTTGGCGAGCGAAGCCCATTTCATGGGTGACGCAGAGCATGGTCATGCCGGTGCCCGCCAACTGCACCAGCACGTCCAGGACCTCGGCGACCATCTCGGGATCCAACGCCGAGGTCGGCTCGTCGAACAGCATGATCCGCGGCTTCATGCACAGTGCGCGGGCGATCGCCACCCGTTGCTGCTGGCCGCCCGATAGCTGACTTGGATATTTGAGCGCCTGACCTTCGATACCCACCTTGGCCAGGTACATCCGCGCACATTCCTCGGCATCCTTGCGCGACAGACCGCGCACGCTGGTCGGTGCCAGCAGGCAGTTGTCGAGCACGGTCATGTGCGGAAACAGATTGAAGTGTTGAAACACCATGCCGATTTCGCTGCGAGCCTGCGCGGCTTGGCGGGTTTTGTTGGCCAGGTCGATACCGGCGACCTCGATACTGCCTTGCTCGGCGACTTCAAGGCGATTGATGCAACGGATGAGGGTGGATTTGCCCGAGCCGGAGGGGCCGCAAAGGACGATGCGTTCACCTTCGCGCACCTTTAGATCGATGTCGCGCAGTACGTGAAAGGCACCATAGTGCTTGTTCAGGCCGGTAATGCGGATCAGCTCCGGGCGTGGGTCGTTTTCAGGGGCAAGGCTGGCAATGCTCTCGGGGGCGGTCATGTCATTCTCCGGCATCGATCAGTCGAAACGTGCGGCGCTGTAAGGCGCAGGGTCGGTGAAGGGGCGTTCGCCGCAGATCACTTCGGCGATCAGGCGACCGGTGACGGGACCCAGGGTCAAGCCATGGTGGGCGTGGCCGAAGTTGAACCAGAGGCCTTTGTGCCGAGGCGCCGGGCCGATCACCGGGCGCATATCCGGCAGGCAGGGGCGGCGACCCAGCCAGGGCTGCCGATCAAGGCGATTGCCCAGGTTGGGGAACAACCTGCGGGCGAGGTTCTCGCAGCGCTGCAGTTGGATTTCGTTGCCCGGCGCCGCGCTATCGGCGAACTCGATGCCGGTGGTCAGGCGTACGCCTCGGGCCATCGGTGCGAGCACGTAGCCGCCCTGGGTATCGCAAATCGAGTGCTTTAGCTGCACGCCATCACGGGTGTCGTAATGCATGTGATACCCCCGCTTGATACCCAACGGGATCTGATAGCCCAAACGCTCAAAGACGTCGGCCGACTGCGGACCCAGGCAGACCACGACCTCGTTGGCGCTTAGCGGCCCGCGACGGCTGTCTATCTGCCAGCGCTCACCGTCCTGGCGTAGGCTGCGCGCGTCACCCTGGAGGAACTGTCCGCCACGCTTGATGAACAGGGCGGCGTAGCCGCGGGTCAGGGCGCCGGGGTCGTTGACGGTCTTGGGGTCCAGCCAGTGAATGCCTCCCACAGCTCCATCGAGTGCGCCCTCACGGGCCTGCAGCTGGGCGTGCTCGAGGAATTCGTAGCGCAGCCCATAGCGGCCCAGGGAAAGGGCGTCGCGTTTGGCCTGCTCGAATAACGCCGGGTCGCGGTACACCTCGATCCAGCCTTTGGACTGCACCAGGGCCTGCAGCCCTGCTGCGGCAATCAGGGCATCGTGCTCCTCGACGCAGCGCTGCACCAGCGGCAGCATGTCGGCGGCCGCGCCGGCCAGGCGCGCGGGTGCCGACTGCTGCCAGTAGCGCAACAGCCATGGCGCAGCCTTGGGCAGGTACTTCAGGCTGTAACGCACGTCCGGCTGACGGTTCAGACCGTAACGCAGCAATGCGCCGAACTGGCGTGGAAAAGCATAGGGGATCACGCTGGAGCGCTCGATCAGTCCGGCGTTACCGTGGCTGGTGCCGCTGCCCGGTTCGTCGCGGTCGATCATTATCACCTGATGTCCGCGCGCCTGCAGGTGCAGCGCGGTGCTGACGCCGACGATGCCGGCGCCAAGTACGAGGGTCTGGCAATGCATGAAAACATCCTTCGGTCAGTTCAGATGGCGACCCAGGCGGGCCTCCAAACGTTTCAAAAGGCGGCGCACCAGCTCGACGATCACGAGGTACAGCACGGCGGCCCACAGGTAGATCTGGAAATCGAAACTGCGCGAGAACGCCAGCTTGGTCACGCCCATCAGGTCGTAAAGGGTCACCAACGAGGCGATGGCGCTGGCCTTGATCATCAGGATCAGCTCGTTGCCCAGTGGGCCGATCGCCACCAGCAGTGATTGCGGCAGGATGACCTTGAAGAAGGTGGTGGAACGCCTCAGGTTCAACGCCTGGGCTGCTTCGTACTGCCCCGGCGCTACGGCCATCAAGCTGCCGCGGAAGATTTCGGCCTGGTAGGCGGCGGTGTTCAAGGTGAAGGCAAGCAAGGTGCATAACCACGCTTCACGGAAGAACCACCACAGCCCGATGTCCTGCCAGAAGGTTCTGAGCGAGCCAAGCCCGTAATACAGCAGGAACAGCTGCGCGAGCAGGGGCGAACCACGGAAGAAATAGATATAGCCAGCTGCCAGGCGGCGCAGCAGCAGGTGGTGTGACATGCGCGCCAACGCCAGTAACAGACCCAGCACGGCGCCCAGGCTGAAGGAGATGGCGACCAGCTTGGTAGTGACCCACAGGCCATCGATGAAGCGTGGGCCGTAGCGCTCCAGCAGATCGGGGTCGAGTACCAGGGTCAGCAGGTGGTCGATAGTCATGCCCGTGCTCCTTGCAAGTGGCGGCTGCTACGTCGTTCTATCCAAGCGAATATCCGCCCGGAAACTGCAGAGAACAGCAGGTAGCCTAGGCAAGCGACACCATAGAAGAACATCGGCTCCTTGGTCACACTGACGGCCAGGTTGGTCTGGCGCATCAGGTCGACCAGGGAAATCGTCGACACCAGCGAAGTGTCCTTGAGCAACGACAGCCAGTTGTTGGAGAGGCCTGGCAGGGCAATGCGCGTCAGCTGTGGCAGCACCACCTTGAAGAAGCCGCTGCGTTTGCTCAGGCCTAGTGCCGCGCAGGCCTCCAATTGTCCCTTTGGCAGGGTCTTGAAGGCTGCCAGCCAGATTTCGCTGGAGAATGCAGCGAACACCAGACTGAAGGCGACCATCGCAGCGAGGAAGGTGTTGATCAGGAACTCGCCAGAGTAACCCAAGGTTGCCAGCACTTTTTGGGCGGCGATTTGGCAACCGTAGTAAATGATCAACAGTGTCAGCAATTCAGGCAGCCCGCGGAACACCGTGGAGAAGATGGTGGCCCAGGCGCGAGGCAGGCGTGCCCGCGAGCGCGCCGCGAGGGCCACCAGCAGCCCCAGGGGCAGCCCGATGGGCAGGCAAGCTAGGGCCAGGGTAAGGGTGACCAGCGCGCCGGCCAGCAGCGCCTGACCCCAGCCACCATCGGCAAGGGACAACAGGGACAATTGATCGAGCATGACAAACCCCATGGACGGATGTGCGGGGGCGGCCCGGCAGTGACGCGAGACCACCCCACAGGGAGCGTGGGAATCCCTTTGCAGATCAGTTGTAGATGTCGAAGTCGAAATACTTGCTGGCGATCTTCTGGTAGGTGCCGTTGGCGACGATTTCGGCGAGGGCGGTGTTCAAGCGCTGGCGCAAGGCATCGTCATCCTTGCGCACGGCGATCGCTGCGTCGGCCTTGGTGCCGTTCACATCGCCCAGCACCTTGCAGCACGCCTGACCGTTCTTGGTCATCCATTCCTGCAGCGGGAACTTGTCGGCGATGACCCCATCCAGGCGACCTGCGGCCAGGTCGGCGTTGGCCTCGTCCATGGTCGGGTACAGCTTCACCTCGGCGCCGGCCTTGGCATACACATCCTCGGCGTAGATGGCTTGGGTCGAGGATGACTGTGCACCTACGGTGTAGCCATTGAATGTGGTCTGGGCGTCGGTGATGTCGCTGTCCTTGGCCACCGCGACGGTCAATGGGGTCCGATAATAATGATCGGTGAAGGCGATTTTCTTGCGTCGTTCCTCGGTGTCGATCATCGAGGCCACGACGGCGTCGTACTTGCGCGCCATCAACGCCGGTATGATGCCTTCCCAATCCTGCGCCACCAGCGTGCATTCGACCTTCATCTGCGCGCACAGGGCGTGGGTGATGTCGATGTCGAAACCGTGTAGCTGGTTATCGGCGTCCACATAGTTGAAGGGGGGGTAGGCGCCTTCAGTGGCGAAGCGCAGGGTTTCGGCACTGGCATTACCTGCCAGCAGAAGGGCACACGCACCTGCCATAGCCATGGTCTTGTTCATCTCGTCGCACCTCTTGCACTCTTGCTATTGTTGTTTGCTCGGCGACCACGAGGTGTAGCCGACGAACTCGTTGTGTAGAGCGGCAGTTGCTTCCAAGCGTTTTTCAACATCGGGTCCGAGTTTCTTGCAGACCTCGTTGACCATCAGGTGCACCCACGACAGCATGGTCGCGGTCGACTCCCAAAACAGATCGAATTCGGTGGGGACACGAAACACCTCGTCGGCATGGGCGTCGGCCCATTCGCAGAAGGTGTCGGTCACCAGGGTGACCGGGATGCCGGCGGCGCGTGCCTTCTGGCACAGCTGCAGGGCGTGGCGCGAGTAGCGGCGGGCTTCGAACACCACCAGGGTGGTTTCGCTGGCGCGGCCCAGCAGCACATCGCCGAAATGTCCGGCGCTGCCATCGACCAGTTGCACGCCATCGCGCAGATACTGCAGCAGATGGCTCATGCACATGGCGATGCCACGCTCGGTCTGGAAGCCGGCGATGAACACCCGCGGCGTTTGTGCCAGGCGACGGGCCACGGTCAACCAAGACTCGGTCTGGCGGTATTCGTGGACCCGTACCAAGGCGGCGATTTCCCGCTCCAGGCTCCCGGCGTTGTCGCGTGCATCGGGGTTCTGGCGGTATTCTTCGAGGCGGTCACCCACCAGCCATGGGCCATCGCCCAGGTCGCTCTGCAGGTCGTGCTTGAGTGCCTTGAGGTGGGCATAGCCGAGCGATCGGCAAAAACGGCCGACGCTGGATTCGCTGACCCCGAGCTTGGCTGCGATGCTGGCCGAGGTCTGGAACGGCAACTCGTGCAAGTTGGCGAGCATGTAGCTGGCGATCTTGCGGCCAGAGGCGGCGGCCCCTTGCAGGCTGTTCTCCAGGCGTTGCTTGATCGGTTGGCTCATGCTGCTGCTCCGGGTGACGTGCAGTAGAAATTGAATGTTTTCTGTCACGAAGTCAATCTTTGACAGATAGCTGTCATTGATCGAGAGTGTCGTCTTTCGTCAGCGCTGTTGCTTTGCCAATTCCAACAAAGGAGCTCCAGATGTCCGCACCCACTCCGTCAGCCCTCGTGCGCATGCCGTTTGCCGAACTGCAGGGCTTGTTGCAGACGATTTTCAAGCAGCACGGCTGCAGCGAGGCAGTGGCCGGCGTACTCGCGCATAACTGTGCCAGTGCCCAGCGGGACGGCGCCCACAGCCATGGGGTGTTCCGTATTCCAGGTTATGTCTCGACCCTGGCCAGTGGTTGGGTCGATGGCCGGGCAACGCCCGAGGTCACCGATGTGGCGCCTGGCTACATTCGCGTGGATGCCCGTGGTGGCTTCGCCCAGCCGGCGCTGGCCGCGGCCCGCCCGATGCTGGTAGACAAGGCGCGAAGTGCCGGCATCGCCGTGCTGGCGATACATAACTCTCACCATTTCGCTGCACTGTGGCCGGACGTGGAACCGTTCGCCGACGAAGGTCTGGTAGCCCTGAGTGTGGTCAACAGCATGACCTGCGTGGTCCCTCATGGTGCGCGCAAGCCGCTGTTCGGGACCAACCCGATCGCTTTCGCCGCACCTTGCGCGGGGCACGACCCGATCGTCTTCGACATGGCAACCAGTGCCATGGCCCATGGCGATGTGCAGATTGCCGCACGGTCCGGTCAGCAGTTGCCTGAAGGTATGGGGGTAGATGCGGCGGGGCAGCCGACCACCGACCCGGCGGCCATCCTCGATGGCGGTGCTTTGTTGCCGTTTGGCGGGCACAAGGGCTCGGCATTGTCGATGATGGTCGAACTGCTCGCTGCTGCGTTGACGGGGGGGCATTTTTCCTGGGAGTTCGACTGGTCAGGGCACCCGGGGGCGAAGACACCCTGGACCGGGCAGTTGATCATCGTCATCGACCCGAGCAAGGCCGAGGGCGAGCGCTTTGCGTTGCGCAGCCGTGAACTGGTGGAGCAGATGCAGGCGGTTGGGTTGTCGCGCATGCCGGGCGAGCGTCGCTACCGCGAGCGTGAGGTTGCCGAGCGCGAAGGGGTGGCGTTGAGCGAGCAGGAGTTGCAAGGGCTCAGGGAATTGGCTGGCTGAACGGGACTCTTCAGTCGGTTAGCGGGCGCCTGTGAGACTGGGCTCGCCCGCGAAGAGGCCAACGCCAAACACCAGGCATGCACAGTTGCATAGACAACCTTGCACGCAGGTGATGTTCCTTCACCGCAACTGCGGGTATGCTCAGGTCTGCCTTTACGAACTGTCCTGATCCAAGGAGCTGCACGCTGTGTTCAAACATGTCGATGCCTATGCCGGCGACCCGATTCTCTCGTTGATGGAAACCTTCAAGGCCGACCCGCGGGCCAACAAGGTCAATCTGAGTATCGGCCTGTATTACGATGAGGCCGGCATCGTGCCGCAACTGGCATCGGTGGACGCGGTCGAAAAGCGCCTCGCCGGCCAGGACCACGAAGCCTCGCTGTACCTGCCGATGGAAGGCCTGGCCAGCTACCGCCAAGCGATCCAGGCGTTGCTGTTCGGCGCCGATCATCCGGCGGTTAGCGCCGGTCGCGTGGCGACCGTGCAGACCGTGGGCGGCTCTGGTGCGCTGAAGGTCGGTGCCGACTTCCTCAAACGCTACTTCCCGCAGTCGGAAGTCTGGGTCAGCAACCCGACCTGGGACAACCATCGCGCGATCTTTGAGGGTGCCGGGTTCAAGGTTCACACCTACCCATACTTCGACCAGGCCAGCCGGGGCGTCGATTTCGACGGCATGCTCGCAACCCTGCAGACCCTGCCAGCCAATAGCGTCGTGCTGCTGCATCCATGCTGCCACAACCCCACCGGGGCCGACCTGACCCAGGTCCAGTGGCAACAGGTGGTCGAAGTGGTCAAGGCGCGTCAGCTCATTCCATTCCTCGACATCGCTTATCAGGGCTTTGGCGAAGGTCTGGCGGAAGACGCTTTCGCCATCCGCGAAATGGCCCGTGCCGGCGTGCCATGCCTGGTGAGCAACTCTTTCTCGAAGATCTTCTCGCTGTACGGCGAGCGGGTAGGGGGCCTGTCGGTCGTCTGCGACGATGAAGCCACTACCCAGAGCGTACTTGGCCAGCTCAAGGCCACCGTGCGTCGCAACTACTCCAGCCCGCCCAACTTCGGTGCCCAGCTGGTGGCTGGCGTACTCGGCGATGCTCAGCTCAATGCCCAGTGGGCAGCGGAAGTCGACGTCATGCGCAAGCGGATCCTGGATATGCGCCAGGCATTGGTCGATGCTCTGGCAGTGCTGCTGCCGGGCCAGGACTTCCAGTTCTTCCTGCGCCAGCGTGGCATGTTCAGCTACACCGGCTTCAGTGTCGAACAGGTTCGTCGACTGCGTGACGAGTTCGGCGTGTACCTGATCGACAGTGGTCGTGTGTGCATGTCTGGTCTGCGTCCGGCCAACCTGCAACAGGTGGCAGAGGCGTTCGCGGCCGTACAGGCTTAAGATCGCCAAGGGCCGACCGCGGGTTTTCGGGCTCTTCACGGATTAGTGGGGGCAGGGTTTTGGTGTTGGGGTCTCTGGGTCTCTGGGTCCTCTGGGGGCTCCGGGGTTGGGGCTTTGGGCTTGTGTGGCTGATCCGAGGGATGTAGCGGCGCTACTGGCCCCTTCCGCCTTTACGGCGGGCCCCTTTGTTCTTGGACAAAGGAGCGCAAAACCGCTTGCTCCCACATACGGCCCCTACGCTGCGCTTCGGGGTCCCCTCGCTCCGGCGGCTTGCGGGCCCGCGCGGCCTACGACTTGCTACGCAAGTCTACATCTCGCGCCTCCGGCTAACGCCGGAGGGTGCTACGCACCTGGCCCTCCAGCCACCTCCACTCGGCCTCCTGAGGTCGCGGGTAGATCAAAAGCAAGATCAAGAGCAAGAGCAAAAGCCAGAGCAACGGCAGGCGAATCGCTGCGCTCTCGGTTTTTTTTACCTTCGTTTTGTGTTGCAGCGGGTCTCGCGATCTGTCTTTCGAAGATAACGCCCGTGCAGGCGCCGCCGGAAGGAAGGGGCCAGTAGCGCCTACACAAAATGGAGCGTTTCGAGTTCCAATGCCAACCCAACCCAACTCTCCGACAATCCGTGAAGAACCTCGTTTCGATCCGGTGCAACCTTCGTTGTCATGACAAGTGCAACCGTCCCTCGGACGGGGCTTCGCAATTGCCCTCTTTCAGTGCACAATCGCGCCCCCCCTTTTTCGGTTGAGGTGTGCGATGCTTCTGTTTCGCCACTCTCAGCCTGTTGCAGTCTTGCGAGTGGAGTTGCACCCGGAATGAATGAGCAGGCCCCAAGCGTCGAACAACGCTTCGAATCGACCCCCGCCGCCCTCGGCAATTGGTCGCGTCATGACACCACCTGGATGCTCGGTCTGTTCGGCACCGCCATCGGTGCCGGGACGCTGTTTCTGCCGATCAACGCCGGTCTCGGCGGTTTCTGGCCCTTGCTGGTACTCGCCGCCCTGGCGTTCCCGATGACCTACTATGCCCACCGCGCACTGACCCGCTTCGTGCTGTCAGGCCGTGATGGCGGCGACATCACGGAAGTGGTCGAGGAGCATTTCGGCATCAAGGCCGGTGCATTGATCACCGTCCTCTATTTCTTCGCCATTTTCCCAATCCTGCTTATCTATAGCGTGGCGCTGACCAACACCGTCAGCAGCTTCATCGAGCACCAGCTGCACATGACGGCGCCGCCCCGGGCATTGCTTTCGTTTGTGCTGATCCTCGGCCTGCTGGCCATCGTGCGCTGCGGTGAGCAGGCCACGGTCAAGGTCATGAGCCTCTTGGTCTACCCGTTCATCGTTGCCCTCGGGCTGTTGGGCTTGTACCTGATTCCCCACTGGACCGGCGGTATTCTCGACAGCGCCGGCCAGGTGCCTTCGGGCTCGGCGTTCCTGCACACCATCTGGCTGGCGATCCCGGTCATGGTGTTCTCGTTCAATCATTCGCCGATCATCTCGGCCTTCGCGGTCGACCAGAAGCGCCGCTATGGCCAGCATGCCGATGAGCGCAGCGGGCAGATCCTGGCGCGTGCTCACCTGTTGATGGTAGCGATGGTGCTGTTCTTCGTATTCAGCTGTGTACTCACCCTGAGCAGCGCCCAACTGGCCGAGGCGAAAGCGCAGAACCTGTCGATCCTGTCGTACCTGGCCAACCACTTCAGCAATCCGGCCATCGCCTTCGCCGCGCCGCTGATCGCCTTCGTGGCCATTGCCAAATCGTTCCTGGGCCACTACATCGGCGCCAGCGAGGGCCTCAAGGGCATCATCGCCCGGACCGGCGCACGCCCGTCCCCCAAAGCCCTCGACCGCCTCGTCGCCGCGCTGATGCTGGTGGTGTGCTGGGTCGTCGCCACACTCAATCCGAGCATCCTTGGCATGATCGAGTCGCTCGGCGGGCCGATCCTCGCCGTGCTGCTGTTCCTCATGCCGATGTACGCCATTCGCCGCGTGCCCTCGATGCGCCAGTACAGCGGGGCGCTGTCCAATGTGTTCGTGGTGGTGATCGGTCTGGTCGCCTTGACCTCGGTGCTCTACAACCTGGCCTATAGTCTGTTCGGCTGAGCCTTCATAGAACACCCAAGCCCGGATGGCATATCGCCCTCCGGGCTTTTTCATGGTCGCGGCCTGCGGTTCGTCGTGGCGAAAAAAACGTCCAACATTTTCTGAAGTGGCCATAGGCACCTGAGCGCCTTCATGGTTAACTCAATGTCCTTTTCAAACCCCGCATAAGGATTTCCGTCATGGCTCAAGTGACTCTCAAAGGCAACCCGGTTCAGGTGAAAGGCAACTTGCCACAGGCCGGCACCCAGGCTCCGGCGTTCTCCCTGGTAGGCGATGGGCTGGCCGACAAGTCGCTGAAGGACTACGCCGGCAAGCGAAAGGTGTTGAACATCTTCCCAAGCGTCGATACCCCCACCTGCGCCACCTCGGTGCGCAAGTTCAACGCCCAGGCCAATGACGTGGCCAACACCGTGGTGCTGTGCATCTCCGCCGACCTGCCGTTCGCCCAGGCGCGTTTCTGTGGCGCCGAAGGCCTGGAGAACGTGCAGAACCTGTCGACCCTGCGTGGTCGTGAGTTCCTGGAAAACTACGGCGTCGCCATCGCCGACGGTCCGCTGGCCGGCCTGGCTGCCCGTGCCGTGGTGGTGCTCGATGAGAACGACAAGGTGTTGCACAGCGAGCTGGTCGCGGAAATCGCCGACGAGCCGAACTATGACGCGGCACTGGCCGTGTTGAAGTAATAACGGTGCAGGGCAGGGCGGGACGTCGACGCCCCTGTCCAACCCCAGGCAACACCCTGAAACGGCCCGGCCTTCTATCCGGGCCGTTTTCATCGGTTTTTCTCAGCGAGATACCCCGTACTTTAGTGCGGGAGGGATAGCGAGGCGTGCGAACTGCGCGCCCTTACGCCGGCCTGTCTTGCTGCTCGATGTAGCGCCGAACCACGTCCAATGGCGCACCGCCTACGCTGCCGGCGAAATACGACGCCGACCACAACGCATTCTCCCGCCAGGCTGGTTGCATCAATTCCGGGAAATAACACGCAATGAATTCTCCACTAGACCAACCTTGAAAAAGCCAGGGTAAACGCGCTATTTTGCTGAACAATATGGATAAAGGCCAATCCAGAGTGAAAGCCACCAAAACCCTCCAATTGCGCATCAAGGACAGGCATGCGCCCGTTCTGCGCGCGTGGGCGCGGTCGGTTAACACTGTCTGGAATTACCTAAACGAACTTCAGCACCGCGCTTGTGCAGCGGTGCGGGCTGATCGTTGTTGGCAACGG
Organism: Pseudomonas putida; assembly: GCF_004357765.1. GTDB lineage: Bacteria > Pseudomonadota > Gammaproteobacteria > Pseudomonadales > Pseudomonadaceae > Aquipseudomonas > Aquipseudomonas putida_U. The sequence goes on from NZ_SMTE01000009.1 coordinate 236,178, forward strand.
CAAGCCCAAAGCGTTGGCTAAGACCCAAATGGCCAAGTCGGTGCACGACGCCGGTTGGGGCATGTTGAAAACGATGCTGTCTTACAAGTGCGATAGCGCAGGCATCGTTTTTCGTGAAGTCAACGAAGCGTACACCACCCAAGCCTGTTCGCATTGCGGCGTACTCCCGCCCAGTAGTCCGAAAGGTAGGACCGGCCTTGGAATAAGAGAATGGACTTGTGAGTGTGGTGCCACTCACGACCGCGACATTAACGCGGCGAGGAACATTCTCGCGGTCGGGCATGGCCGTCTACCTGTAGGAATTCCCGTCCTTTAGGGCGGGGAGGATGTCAATTAAAGTTCAGGGCTTTGGCAACGTCAGCTCAAGGTAAATGGCCTGTAAAGGCGCTTTGCAAAAACGATACCAGTGCTTATCGTTCATCCTCCCATGTCGTTTTTCCGAACAAGGTTCGTTCAACCCATGCAAGTTTCCGTCTCCCGTTCTCCCCGTCGTTGGCTCGTGGGCCTGCTGATCCTGCTGCTGCTGGCCCTGCTGGCCTGGTGGCTGTGGCCCGCAACCGCGCCCCACAATGAAGCCAAAGGACGAACGGGCGGCAACGGGCGTCCAGGTTTCGGTGCTTCTACCGACCCGGTGCCGGTGCGGGTAGAGCCGGCCACCGTGGGCGATTTCCCGCTTTATTACAAGGCGCTGGGCACGGTGACCGCGATCAATACGGTCAACGTCCGTAGCCGTGTATCAGGCGAGCTGGTCAAGATCCACTTCAAGGAAGGTCAGCGGGTCAAGGCTGGCGACCTGCTCGCCGAGATCGACCCGCGCTCTTACCGGATCGCCTTGCAGCAGGCCGAAGGGACCCTGGCGCAAAACCAGGCGCAGTTGAAGAACGCCCAGGTCGACGTTGCCCGTTACCGCGGGCTATATGCCGAAGACAGCATCGCCAAGCAGACCTTGGACACTGCCGAAGCCCAGGTCGCGCAGTTCCAGGGGCTGGTCAAGACCAACCAGGCCCAGGTCAACGATGCCCGCCTGAACCTCGAGTTCACCCAGATTCGCGCCCCCATCAGTGGCCGTGTCGGCTTGCGTCAACTCGATCTGGGCAACCTGGTCGCGGCCAACGACACCACGGCGCTGGTGGTCATCACCCAGACCGAGCCGATCAGCGTCGCTTTCACCCTGCCGGAAACCGAACTGGACACCGTACTGCAGCGCTACCGCACCGGTGCCAGCCTACCGGTCGAAGCCTGGGACCGCAGCGACAGCAAGCTGCAGGCCACCGGCGTGCTGGGCAGCATCGACAACCAGATCGACACCACCACCGGGACCCTGAAGTTCAAAGGACGCTTCGAGAACAAGGACCTGTCGCTGTTCCCCAACCAGTTCGTCAACGTGCGCCTGCTCGCAGATACCCTCAAGCAAGTGGTGCTGGTGCCCTCGGCCGCCGTGCAGTTCGGTAACGATGGCACCTTTGCCTACGTGGTCAATGCCGATAGCAAGGTCAACATTCGCAAGCTCAAGGTCGGTGCAAGCGATGGCGAGCGCAGTGTGATTCTCGAAGGTCTGGCCGCGGGCGACCGCCTGGTGCTCGAAGGCACCGACCGCCTGCGCGAAGGCACCCAGGTCGAAGTCGTCGAGGACAGCTCGCAGGTGCCCGCCACTCCAGGCTCGCAGCTGCAAGGCGGCGAGGCCAAGGGCAAGGCCGATGAGCCGGTGAAGGCGGGCGCATGAACCTCTCGCGTCTGTTCATCCTGCGACCGGTCGCCACCACGCTGAGCATGCTGGCCATCGTCCTGGCCGGCCTGATCGCCTATAAGCTGTTGCCGGTATCGGCGTTGCCGCAGGTCGACTACCCGACCATCCGGGTCATGACCCTCTATCCCGGTGCCAGCCCCCAGGTGATGACCAGCGCGGTCACCGCGCCGCTGGAGCGCCAGTTCGGGCAGATGCCTGGCCTGACCCAGATGGCCTCGACCAGCTCCGGCGGGGCGTCGGTGCTGACCCTGCGGTTCAACCTCGACATGAACATGGACGTTGCCGAGCAACAGGTGCAGGCGGCCATCAACGCCGCCAGCAACCTTTTGCCGAGCGACCTGCCGGCACCGCCGGTGTACAACAAGGTCAATCCGGCCGACACGCCGGTACTGACCCTGGCCATTTCCTCCAAGACCATGCCGTTGCCCAAGCTCAACGACCTGGTCGATACCCGTGTGGCGCAGAAGCTCGCGCAGATCAGCGGCGTCGGCATGGTCAGCATCGCCGGCGGCCAGCGCCAGGCAGTGCGGATCAAGGTCAACGTCGATGCCCTCGCTGCCAACGGCCTGAACCTGGACGATGTACGCACCTTGATCGGCGCATCCAACGTCAACCAGCCCAAGGGCAACTTCGACGGTCCGACACGGGTGTCGATGCTCGATGCCAACGACCAGCTGCGTTCGCCCGAGGAATACGCCAACCTCATCCTCAGCTACAACAACGGTGCGCCGTTGCGCCTGAAAGACGTTGCCGAAATCGTCGATGGTGCCGAGAACGAACGGCTTGCAGCCTGGGCCAACCAGAACCAGGCGGTGTTGCTGAACATCCAGCGTCAGCCGGGGGCCAACGTCATCGAGGTGGTCGACCGGATCAAGCAGATGCTGCCATCGATCACCGACAACCTGCCGGCGGGCCTGGACGTCTCGGTGCTCACCGACCGTACCCAGACCATCCGCGCCGCAGTCAAGGACGTGCAGCATGAATTGCTGATCGCCATTGTCCTGGTGGTGATGGTGACATTCGTGTTCCTGCGCCGTGTCAGTGCCACTGTCATTCCTTCGATCGCAGTGCCGCTGTCGCTGATCGGCACGTTCGGCGTGATGTACCTGGCGGGATTTTCGATCAACAACCTGACTCTGATGGCCTTGACCATCGCCACCGGTTTCGTGGTGGACGACGCCATCGTCATGCTGGAGAACATTTCCCGCCATATCGAGGAAGGTGAGACGCCGATGCAGGCGGCACTCAAAGGCGCACGGCAGATCGGCTTCACGCTGGTGTCGCTGACGCTCTCGCTGATTGCCGTGTTGATCCCGCTGCTGTTCATGGCCGATGTGGTCGGGCGGCTGTTCCGCGAGTTCGCCATCACCCTGGCGGTGGCTATCCTGATTTCCCTCGTGGTGTCGTTGACGCTGACGCCGATGATGTGCGCACGACTGCTCAAGCGCGAGCCCAAGGAGGAGGAGCAAGGGCGTTTCTACCGCGCCAGTGGCGCCTGGATCGACTGGCTGATCGAACGCTACGGGCGTGGTCTACGCTGGGTGCTCCAACATCAGCCGCTGACCCTGATGGTGGCGGTAGCCAGCCTGGCGCTGACGGTGGTGCTGTATCTAATGGTGCCCAAGGGCTTCTTCCCGGTGCAGGATACCGGGGTGATCCAGGGTATCTCCGAGGCGCCGCAGTCGATTTCCTTCAGCGCCATGAGCGAACGTCAGCAAGCCTTGAGCAAGCTGATCCTGCAGGATCCGGCAGTGCAGAGTCTGTCCTCTTACATTGGTGTCGACGGCGACAACGCCACCCTCAACAGCGGTCGACTGCTGATCAACCTCAAACCCCATGGTGACCGCGATGTCACCGCCAGTGAAGTCATCAGCCGTCTACAGCCGCAGCTGGACAAGCTGGTCGGCATCCGGCTGTTCATGCAGCCGGTGCAGGACCTGAGCATCGAGGACCGGGTCAGCCGGACCCAGTACCAGTTCAGCCTGTCGTCGCCCGACGCCGACCTGCTGGCCCAGTGGAGCGCAAAATTGGTCGAGGCGTTGCAGCAGCGCCCTGAACTGCAGGACGTGGCGAGCGATCTGCAGGACCAGGGCCTGCAGGTCTATCTGGTGATCGATCGGGACATGGCCAGCCGCCTGGGCATCGACGTTTCGCAGATCACCAACGCCCTGTACGACGCGTTCGGTCAACGGCAGATCTCGACCATCTATACCCAGGCCAGTCAGTACCGAGTGGTACTGCAGTCGCAGAACGCCGGCAGCATCGGCCCGCAGGCGCTGGAGTCGATCCATGTCAAGGCCAGCGACGGCGGCCAGGTGCGCCTCTCGGCCTTGGCGCGCATCGAGCAGCGCCAGGCGCAGCTGGCCATTTCGCATATCGGCCAGTTCCCGGCCGTGACGCTGTCGTTCAACCTGGCCCACGGTGCCTCTCTCGGGGAGGCGGTGAAGGTGATCGAGCAGGTGCAGCAGGAGATCGGCATGCCGATCGGCGTCCAGACGCGCTTCCAGGGAGCGGCAGAGGCGTTTCAGGCTTCGCTGTCGAGCACCTTGCTGCTGATTCTGGCGGCGGTGGTGACCATGTACATCGTGCTCGGCGTGCTCTACGAGAGCTACATCCACCCGGTGACCATCCTCTCGACCCTGCCGTCGGCAGCGGTGGGCGCCTTGCTGGCGCTGATCCTCAGCGGTAACGACCTGGGCATGATCGCCATCATCGGCATCATCCTGTTGATCGGCATCGTCAAGAAGAACGCGATCATGATGATCGACTTCGCCCTCGAGGCCGAGCGCAACGAGGGCATGGCGCCGGCCGATGCGATTTATCAGGCGGCACTGTTGCGCTTCCGGCCGATCCTGATGACCACCCTGGCGGCGCTGTTCGGTGCGGTGCCGCTGATGCTCGCCACCGGCTCCGGTGCCGAGCTGCGCCAGCCACTGGGTCTGGTGATGGTCGGCGGCCTGCTGGTGAGCCAGGTGCTGACGCTGTTCACCACCCCGGTCATCTACCTGTACTTCGACCGCCTGGCCCGCCGCTGGCGTCCGGCCAGCGATCGTCAGCAGGCCCAGGCATGAACCTGTCCGGACCCTTCATCCGCCGACCGGTGGCGACCATGCTGCTGAGCCTGGCGATCATGTTGTTGGGCGGGGTGAGCTTTGGCTTGCTGCCGGTGGCGCCGCTACCGCAGATGGACTTCCCGGTGATCGTGGTCCAGGCCAATCTTTCCGGGGCCAGTCCAGAGGTCATGGCCGCCACCGTGGCTACGCCGCTGGAGCGCAAACTCGGCAGTATCGCCGGCGTCACCACGCTCACCAGCAACTCCAGCCAGGGCTCCACCCGGGTCATCATCGGCTTCGAGATCGGCCGCGACGTCGACGGCGCGGCCCGGGAAGTGCAGGCGGCGATCAATGCCACACGCAACCTGCTGCCCAGCGGCATGCGCAGCATGCCCACCTACAAGAAGATCGACCCGTCTCAGGCGCCGATCATGGTGTTGTCGCTGACTTCGGACGTGCTGCAGAAAGGCCAGCTCTACGACCTGGCCGATACCATCCTGTCCCAGAGCCTGGCCCAGGTCAGTGGGGTAGGGGAAGTGCAGATTGGCGGTAGCTCGTTGCCGGCAGTGCGTGTGGCGGTGGAGCCGCAGTTGCTCAACCAGTACGGAATTGCTCTCGATGACGTGCGTACCGCAGTCGCCAACGCCAACCAGCGCCGTCCGATGGGGTTCGTCGAGGACGGCCAGCGCAATTGGCAGGTGCGTGCCAACGATCAATTGGAGAAGGCCAAGGACTACGAGCCGGTGGTGATCCGCCAGGAGAACGGCACGATCTTGCGCCTGTCCGATGTGGCGAGCATCACCGATGGCGTCGAAAACCGCTACAACAGCGGCTTTTTCAATGACCAGAGCGCGGTGCTGCTGGTGATAAACCGGCAGACCGGCGCCAACATCATCGAGACCGTCGACCAGATCAAGGCGCAATTGCCGGCGTTGCAGTCACTGCTGCCGGCCAGTGTCAAACTCGATGTGGCGATGGACCGCTCGCCGGTGATCAAGGCCACCCTGAAAGAAGCCGAGCACACCCTGATGATCGCCGTGGTGCTGGTGATCCTGGTGGTCTACCTGTTCCTCGGCAGTCTGCGCGCTTCACTGATCCCGAGTCTGGCGGTGCCGGTGTCGCTGGTCGGCACTTTTGCGGTGATGTACCTGTGCGGGTTCTCGCTCAACAACCTGTCGCTGATGGCATTGATCCTGGCCACCGGCCTGGTGGTGGACGACGCCATCGTGGTGCTGGAGAACATCTCGCGGCACATCGAAGATGGCCAACCGCCGATGCGGGCGGCATTTCTCGGCGCCAAGGAAGTCGGTTTCACCTTGCTGTCGATGAACGTCTCGCTGGTGGCGGTGTTCGTCTCGATCCTGTTCATGGGCGGCATCGTGCGCAACCTGTTCCAGGAGTTCTCGATCACCCTGGCGGCGGCGATCATCGTTTCCCTTGTGGTGTCGCTGACCCTCACGCCCATGCTCTGCGCACGCTGGCTGAAGCCGCAGCAGGCCGAACAGAACCGCTTGCAGCGATGGAGCGAAAGGCAGCATCAGCGCCTGGTCAACGCCTATGACCGCAGCCTGGGCTGGGCCTTGCGCCATAAACGCCTGACGCTGTTCAGCCTGTTGCTGACCATCGGCGTCAACATCGCGTTGTACGTGGTGATCCCCAAGACGTTGATGCCGCAGCAGGATACCGGGCAATTGATGGGTTTCATCCGCGGCGACGATGGCCTGTCGTTCACCGTGATGCAGCCGAAGATGGAAATCTACCGGCGCGCCTTGCTGGCCGATCCGGCTGTGCAGAGTGTTGCCGGCTTCATCGGAGGCAACAGCGGCACCAACAATGCCATGGTCCTGGTGCGTCTGAAACCGATTGCCGAACGCAAGATCTCTGCGCAGAAGGTCATCGACCGCCTGCGCCGTGAACTGCCCAAGGTGCCGGGCGGCCGCTTGTATCTGATGGCCGACCAGGACCTGCAGCTGGGCGGCGGAGGCCGCGATCAGAGTTCATCGCAGTATGTCTATACCTTGCAGAGCGACGATCTCAGCGCCTTGCGCGAATGGTTCCCGAAGGTCACGGCCCTGGTGCGTACCTTGCCCGAACTGACCTCGGTCGATGCCCGCGACGGCGGCGGGACGCAGCAGGTGACCCTGGTGGTCGACCGCGACCAGGCCAAGCGGCTGGGCATCGACATGGACATGGTCACCACGGTGCTCAACAACGCCTACAGTCAGCGGCAGATCTCGACCATCTACGACAGCCTCAACCAGTACCAGGTGGTGCTGGAGATCAATCCGAAATACGCCTGGGATCCCAGTACCCTGGAGCAGGTGCAGGTGATCACCAGCGAAGGTGCACGGGTGCCGCTGTCGACCATTGCCCATTACGAAAACACCCTCGCCGACGATCGGGTCAGCCACGAGAACCAGTTCGCCTCCCAGGACATCAACTTCGATATCGCCGAAGGCTATAGCACCGACCAGGCGATGGCTGCGCTCGAGCGGGCGGTGGCCAAGCTCGGCTTGCCCGAATCGGTGATCGCTCGCCTGGGCGGGACCGCCGACGCATTCGCCAAGACCCAGCAGGGCCAGCCTTTCATGATCCTTGGCGCGCTGGTGCTGGTGTACCTGGTGCTGGGCATTCTCTACGAAAGCTACATCCACCCGTTGACCATCCTGTCGACTTTGCCTTCGGCAGGGGTCGGGGCCTTGCTGGCGTTGTACCTGACCGGGGGCGAGTTCAGCTTGATTTCCCTGCTGGGGCTGTTCCTGTTGATCGGCGTGGTGAAGAAGAACGCGATCCTGATGATCGACCTGGCGCTGCAACTTGAGCGGCATCAGGGACTCACCCCTGAAGAGTCGATCCGCCGCGCCTGCCTGTTGCGTTTGCGACCGATCTTGATGACTACCCTGGCGGCCATCCTCGGCGCCTTGCCGCTGTTGCTCAGTCGCGCCGAGGGCGCGGAGATGCGCCAGCCCCTGGGCCTGACCATCATCGGTGGCCTGGTCTTCAGCCAGGTCCTGACCCTTTATACGACGCCGGTGGTGTACCTGTACCTCGACCGCCTGCGTCACCGTTTCAATCGTTGGCGCGGCGTGCGCACCGACGCCGCCCTGGAAACCCCGCTATGACCTTTGCCCAAGCTCCTCTCCACCGTGCCCTGCAGTTGCTGACCCGCGGGCGCGGTTCGCACCTGATCGGCGCCGGGCTGTGCGTGGCCATGCTCAGCGCCTGTACCCTCAGCCCGGATTACCATCGTCCGGAGATGGACACACCTGCGCAGTTCAAGCAAGCCGAAGGCTGGACCCAGGCCAGCCCTTCCGATGCCATCGCCCGTGGCGCCTGGTGGGAGGTTTACGGCGATCCGGGGCTCAATGCTCTGGTCGAGGAACTCAATCGCAGTAACCAGACGGTGGCCCAGTCCGAGGCCCAGTATCGCCAGGCCCAGGCGTTGGTGCGCAGCAGTCGTGCCTCGCTGTTTCCCACGTTGGACCTGACCACCAGCAAGAACCGTTCAGCACAAGGCACCGGCAGTTCGAGCTCGAGTCTGTCGAACAACAGCAGCGGCATTCGCAATACCTACAATGCTCAGCTTGGTGTCAGTTGGGAGATCGACCTGTGGGGCAAACTGCGTGAAACGCTCAACGCCGACAAGGCCAGCGCCGAGGCCAGCCTGGCCGATCTGGCCGCGATTCGCCTGAGTCAGCAGTCGGAGCTGGTGCAGAATTATCTGCAACTGAGGGTGATCGATGAGCAGAAACGCTTGCTCGAGGCTACCGTCGCCGCCTACCAGCGTTCGCTGCGCATGACCGAGAACCAATATCGTGCCGGCGTCTCCGGCCCCGATGCGGTGGCCCAGGCGCGCACTCAGCTCAAGAGCACCCAGGCCGACCTGATCGACCTGGCCTGGCAGCGTGCGCAATTCGAGAATGCCATCGCCGTTTTGCTCGGCAAGGCGCCGGCCAATTTCGCGCTGGCCGACAGCAAGTCGATCCCGGCGTTGCCGGATATTCCGCTGGCGTTGCCGTCGCAACTGCTCGAGCGTCGCCCCGACATCGCTGCAGCCGAGCGTAACGTCATGGCGGCCAACGCACAGATCGGCGTGTCGCGGGCGGCGTACTTCCCCGACCTGTCGTTGAGCATGAGCGGGGGGTACTCGAGCAGCAGCTTCAGTAACTGGATCGAGTTGCCGAACCGCTATTGGTCGGTGGGGCCGCAGTTGGCCCTGACCTTGTTCGACGCAGGCAAGCGCAGCGCTGAAGTCGACCGCACGGTCGCCGCCTATGACCAGACCGTAGCGCAGTACCGGCAGACAGTGCTCGATGGCTTCAAGGAAGTTGAAAACTACTTGGTGCAGTTGAAGGTGTATGGCGATGAGGCTGTCGTGCGCCAGGAGGCGCTGGAGGCTGCCCGCGAGTCGCTGCGTCTGACCGAGAACCAGTACAAGGCTGGACTGATCGGTTATCTGGACGTGGTCAACGTGCAGGCAACCGCCTTGAGCAACGAACGCAGCGTGCTGTCGTTGCTGGAAGGGCGGCTGGTGGCCAGCGTCCAGCTGATCGCCGCATTGGGCGGTGGGTGGCAGGCCGAACAGGCGTTCGCCGAAGCCAGAGAGTGAGCGGGGAGGGGCGGCAGGGCTACAGACTGGACCCATTCCCATTCGCGAAAACCTCGTGGCGTTTGGCCAGCGCTTGAGTACAATCTGCAGCCTTGTCCGGGTGCCTCCCGTGCCCGTCGCTGGAACTGCAAATGCTGATCGGTAGCTATTCTTCCGCGCTGGTGTTGATTTCTCTCTGCGTGGCCATTCTTGCCTCTTACACCGCCCTCGACCTCACCGGCCGCCTGACCACCGCCAAAGGACGGGCGGTGTACCTGTGGATGGGGGGTGGGGCGCTGGCCATGGGCTTCGGCATCTGGTCGATGCATTTCATCGGCATGCTGGCCTTCAGCCTGCCCGTGGAGCTTGGCTATGACATCGGGCTGACCGCGTTTTCGCTGCTGATCGCCGTGCTTTCGGCGGGCTTCGCGTTATGGATGGTCAGTCAGCCCAGCTTGCCGTGGCAGGCGTTGAGCTTCGGTGCGCTGATCATGGGGGGCGGTATCAGTTGCATGCACTACACCGGCATGGCGGCGCTGCGCATGTCACCGGGCATCGACTACGACCCGACGTTGTTCGGCATGTCCCTGGTCATCGCTGTCGGTGCGTCGGCGGCCGCCCTGTGGATCGCTTTCCGTCTGCGCCGGCATACGCCCTACGTCAGACAGGTCCGAGGGTTGGCGGCGGTGCTCATGGGGATCGCCATCGTCGGTATGCACTTCACCGGCATGGCGGCGGCCAACTTCAGCGAAGGCAGTTACTGCGGGGCGCTGGCCAACGGTCTCAAAGGCGATGGCTTGGTCTACCTGGTGCTGATCACGACCCTGGCGGTGCTGGCGGTGGCCTTGCTGACTTCGGTGCTGGACGCCCGTCTGGAGGCGCGCACAGCCGCCCTGGCGCGTTCACTGGCCCTGGCCAACCAGGAGCTGACCCAGTTGGCCCTGCACGACACCCTGACCGGATTGCCTAACCGCACCCTGCTGGCCGACCGGATCGATCAGGCCATCGCCAAGGTTGCGGAGCAGGGCGGTTGCTTTGCGTTGATGTTCATCGACCTGGATGGCTTCAAGCCTGTCAACGACGCCTTTGGTCACCATGTCGGAGACCTGTTGCTCAAGGCCGTGGCCACCAGGCTGCGTGGGCATCTGCACAGCCAGGACACATTGGCACGCATCGGCGGCGATGAGTTCGTGCTGCTGGTCGACTTGCAGGAGCCGAATGACGCCATGGACGTGGCGGTCAAGCAGGTCAACCTGGTGTCACGGGCGTTCGAAGTGGCCGGCCACGACCTGCAGGTTACCGCGAGCCTGGGCATCGTCCTGTATCCAGGTAATGGCCTGGACCAGCACGAACTGCTGCGCAACGCCGATGCCGCCATGTATCACGCCAAGAGCGCCGGCAAGAACGGCTACCGCTTCTTCGACGCCTCGATGAACAGCGATGCCCGCCAGCAGCTGCAGTTGCTTCAGGACCTGCGCATGGCCCTGGAGCAGGGGCAGTTCCGCTTGCACTACCAACCCAAGTTTGCCGCCCAGGGTTGCCAGCCGATTGGCGCCGAAGCACTGTTACGCTGGCAACACCCGCAACATGGACTGATGCTGCCGGATCGTTTCATCGCTATGGCGGAGAAAACCGGGCTGATCATCCCCATCGGCGAGTGGGTGCTGGGCGAAGCCTGTCGACAAATGCGGCAGTGGCTCGACCAGGGGTATCAACACTGGCGCATGGCGGTGAATCTGTCGGCATTGCAATTCTGTCATGGCGGCCTGGTCGACAGTGTGGCCCAGGCACTGCGGGACAATGGGCTGCCGGCCAACCGCTTGACCCTGGAAATCACCGAAACCACGGCGATGCACGATGCCGATGCCAGCTTGCTGGTGCTACAGCGTCTGTCCGACATGGGGGTGGACCTGTCGATCGACGATTTCGGAACCGGCTATTCGAGCCTGATGTACCTCAAGCGGCTGCCGGCCAATGAACTGAAGATCGACCGAGGGTTCGTGCGCGACCTCGAGCAGGATGGCGACGACGCCGCTATCGTCTCGGCGATCGTGGCGCTGGGGCAGGCCCTGGGGTTGCGGATCGTCGCCGAAGGTGTGGAAACCGACGGCCAGCAGGCATTCCTGACCGGGCTGGGCTGTGATTCGCTGCAGGGCTACCTGCTCGGTCAGCCGGTGCCGGCCGAGCAGTTCATGGCGCGGTTGCAGGCCCTGGCACAGGATGTCGAGGTGCCCGCCTAAACGGCATCCTTGAGCATCAGCCTGGGTATGAAGGCATCCATTTCCGCTTCGACCGCCTCGATGATGCGCTCGACATCGGCGGCGGGCATCACTGCCGTGCACGGGATTCCGGCGATTGCCAGCAGGGTTTCGCCGGTAGCTCGGTCGAATAGCCGGGCGACCATGCTGCGGGGGGCATCCATGCTGGCTTCGAACCCAAGCGGGTGAAAATGCCAACGCATCACCTGGCAGGCGTTAGGGAACGTCATCTTGTTCATGCCAGCCTCCTTGTCCTTTCCTGGACAGCGTGAGGGTAGCCCAGGCTGCGGCCACCGGGTATGTAACCATAGCACCGGAAAAGGTCGCGCAGGCCTGGCGAACAGGAAAACTTCGCAAATACTTGAAACCGGTCACCTGTGGCGTTCTGGCGCAGCCGCCGTCGGCGCCCATCGCAAACGTTTTCCGGAAGGAGGGTGGCTGAGCGGCGGGTGGGACACTATCAGACCAATGGCACTGCATCGGTGTGACGGCGCTGAGCGGGACCACAACGCTGAGCATCGTTCGATCGCACATCAACAAGGCGCCAATAGGGTACTATCACCCCCTGTGCCATTCTCCAACCTATTGAATATCAAGGTGATGGCACTGTTTCCGGGTCGTCCTGACCTGCCGTTTGGTTGTCGCCTCGATGTTGCCGGGGCGCGGCTTGACTCGCTTTCGCGCTACAGGATCCACGTTTTGTCCGAGCTTTCCCAGAACCCGCTGTTGCAATACCTGGCCCGCCTGGCTCCGTCCAGTCAACAGACCATGCGCTATGTGCTCCAGGATGCCGCCGATCGGCTCGGTTTCGTCGATCAGGATATTGCCGACGTGCCGTGGCACCGCCTTGACCCTGGCCATGTCATCGGCCTGGTTGCGGCGCTGAGGGCTGATGGTTACGCCCCCAACAGCTCGTCGCTGTATGTCAATGCCGTACGCGGCGTGATGAACGAAGCCTGGCGCCAGGGCCTGATCGATCATGAGCGGTTGTTGCGCATTCGCGAGGTCAAGCCTGACACGGGCAGCCGCTTGCCGCCGGGGCGCAACCTGCGCCGCAGCCTGATCCGCGAGCTGATGGAATTGTGCGCTGCCGATCCTCGGCCCCAGGGTGTGCGCGATGCAGCGATCATCGCCTTGCTGTATGGCACCGGCATGCGCAAGTCGGAGTCGGTCGACATCGACCTGGACGATGTCGACTTCGAGGCGCGGAGCATCCAGGTGCTGGGCAAGGGCAACCGGCAGTTGATCAAGTACGCGCCAGCCTGGGCGTTCGAGAAGCTGCAGGCTTGGCTGGACCTGCGCCGCGAAAGGCTGCCCGAAGGGGTCCGTGACGATACGTTCCTGTTCAACCGCATTCGCCGGGGCAACCATATTACCCGCGCGCGCATCACCAAGCATGCCATCTACTACATCGCCCGCCAGCGTGGGGCGCAGGTGGGGGTAAAGATCATGCCCCATGACTTCCGCCGGGCGTTCATCACCCGGGTGATCGAAGAGCACGACCTGGCCATCGCGCAAAAGCTGGCCCATCACGTCAACATCCAGACCACCGCCAGTTATGACCGCCGCGATGACAACGAGCGGCGGCGTGCGGTGGACCGATTCGATTATTGAACCAGCCCCGGCGCGTCAGTGAATGCTCGATGCCAGTTCGAAGATCGGCATGTACATCAAGATCACGATCAGCCCGATCAGCAGCCCGATGAAGGTCATCAGCAGAGGTTCGAACAGCTTCACGAACCACTCGACCCAGCGTCCGATCTCCTGGTCGTGAAAGTCCGCACAGCGCTCGAGCATCTCGCCGAGGTTGCCAGACTGCTCCCCGGCCCGCAGCAGGCGCAGCGATACCGGTGTCACCAGCTTGGCCGCTTCCAGGGCATCGGACAGCGGTAGACCTTCGCCCACCCGCTGACTGGCCTGCTCCAGGCCCTGCGCCGAGGCGCTGCCCAGCAGCCCGCGGGCCATGCCCATGGCGGTCAGGATCGGTATACCGCCTTGCAGCAAGATGCCCAGCGAGCGGTAGAATCGCGCCAGTTCGTACATCATCAACCGTTGATGCAGCGCCGGTATGCGCCGCGTCTGGCGTGCGAACCAGCGGCGCACCCGCGGATGGCGACGTAGCAGCACCAGGGTCACGATGCCACCGACGGCACCCAACGCCAAGGGCGCCTGCTGGGCGTGCAGGAACAAGCCGATCTGCATCAGCATGCGCGACAGCCAGGGCAGTTCACTGCCCATGCCTTCGAACACCAGGCTGAAGCGAGGCACCACATAGCCCAGCAGGAACAGCACCACGCCCCCACCGACCAGCAACAGCAGCAAAGGGTAGACCGAGGCGCCCACCAGCTTCTGTCGGACCAGGTCCAGGCGCTGGCGATAACCGATGTAGCGGGACAACGCATCGCCCAACGCTCCGGTCCGTTCACTGGACTGCACCAGTGCCACGTACAGCGTAGGAAACACCCGCGGTTGCTGGCTCAGCGCCTGGGACAGCGAACGGCCTTCGTAGAGCTGACGAACCAGGGCTTCGAGCACCCTGCGCGCACCTGCGCCTGGGGCTTTTTCCGCCAGGCTCTCGAGGGCGTCGATCAGTGGCAGGCCAGCATTGAGCAAGGTAGTCAGTTCCTGGCTGAACAGCACCAGGTCGAACGCTGCCTCGCGACGCCAGGTCATGCTACCCAAGGTGCGGCCCTGGCCGCGGATGCTTACCACCCGCAGGCCTTGCTCGCTGGCTTTGCGCCGGGCTTGTTCGATGTCGTCGGCCTCGACCTGCAACTGCACCACGCCCTGGCTGCCCAGAGCCTTCAGGTGATAGCGCATGGGCCACCCCCTCATTGCCAACTGGTGATTTCGGCGTTTTCGCCATCGCCGCCGGGCTGGCCGTCCTTGCCCATCGACAGCAGGTCATATTCGCCGCCGTTCTCGCCCGGCTGGCGGTAGATGTAAGGCCGGCCCCAGGGATCCTGGGGAACTGCCTTCTGCAGGTAGGGGCCCGACCAGCGCGCCTCGCCGCTGGGGGCGACCACCAGGGCCTGCAGGCCTTGTTCGCTGTTGGGGTAATGACCGACTTCCAGCCGATAGAGATCCAGGGCCTTGCTCAAGCCTTCGATCTGCGCTCGCGCCACCTTGGCTTCCGAGCGGCCGAGCTGGCTGAAGTACTTGGGCGCGACGATGCCGGCCAATAGACCGAGCACCACCAGTACCACCAGAAGTTCAAGCAGGGTGAAGCCACGTTGGGGGTTGGGCCGGCGTTGCATGGTGAAATCCTCCGCTGCTGGGACATGCCGTGCAGGTCCCATGCAACAGCCGTGCACGTCTGCCTCGGGGCCTTGCGCCATGCGCCATGGCAAGCGGCACGCAGCTTGCGTCTTAGGCAAAAACGCCCTGATTCGCGGGGCATTTCCCCCAAAACGGGGGCAAGGCGGGGAGGCGAGCGACATGCGTGGATTGATCCTGCTTTCACTGTGGCTAGCGGCGACGATCGCCCAGGCTGATGTGTACATTTCCATCGATGCCAAGGGCGGCTACGTACTGACCAACGTCCATCGACCAGGACGCCACTATGAACGGGTGATCAGCGAGCCGATCGCCCAAGCCGGACCGAGCGACGCCCAGTTGATCACCGGGCGTCCCTATGCCGACGTGGTGGCCGCCGCGGCACGGATTCACGATGTGCCCCAGGCGCTGTTGCACGCGTTGATCAAGGCGGAGTCTGGCTATAACCCCCGGGCTCGCTCGGCCGCTGGGGCGGTGGGGCTGATGCAATTGATGCCGGACACCGCGCGGGAAATGGGAGTCGAGGACCGCCTCGACCCGGAAGACAACATCAAGGGCGGCGCGCGCTACCTCAAGCGCATGCTGAGGCTGTTCGATAATGACATCACCCTGGCGGTCGCGGCCTACAATGCCGGTCCCGAGGCGGTACTGCGCCGTGGCGCGGTGCCGCCATTCGCCGAAACCCGTCGTTACGTACCGGCAGTTCTGCGCGAATATCGCAAGCTGCAGGGGCTGGCGGCGGATTCTCCGCTCTAGGGGGGGTGAACGTGGACCCCATGCAGATTATCCCCTTCGATCCCCCCAACTCTGGGCTATAACCTTTCACAGGTGCCCAGCAGTGGAGTTTGCCATGGCCATCGTTCCCCCTTCCGAACTGCTCGTCATGCCTACCGCGACTGAGGCCTCCGGCGGGCCCAAGGCATTCAACCTGCTGCGCTGGTACGCCTGGGTGAGCTTGGCCATCATCGTCTCTGTGGCTGCCGGACTGGGGCTGATTTCCAGCCGTTTCATCATCGATGAAAGCGTCGAGCGCGATGCACTGCTCACCGCCCAGTTCATCACTGCGATCGCCGATGCCGAAGTCCGCCACGTGTCCATCCCCAATGTCCGTACCATGGGCGAACTGCTCGATCCGCGTACCGACCAGGCGGCCTTGCCGGATGTCGATCCCGATGCCCGGCGCAGGGCACGAGGCGAGTTTCTCGATCACATCGCCCACTTGCCGGACATGCTGCTGGCCAACATCTACGCACCGGACCGTACGGTGATCTGGTCGAGTAACCCGGCGCTGGTGGGCAAGCTGATCCAGGGCGACGACGATCTGGAGCGGGCGTTCGAGTACAAGATGCGCGTCTCGGCCAGCTATCACAATTTCGAGCAGGCACGTAGCGAGCAGAAGTTCGTCACGCCGCCCGAGCAGTTGTTCATCGAGAACTACATTCCGCTATTCGACGCCAATGGCGAGCAGGTGACCGCCATGGTCGAGATCTACAAGGAGCCCCACGATCTGATCGTGCGCATCGAGCATGGGTTGATCCTGATCTGGTTGGCCATCGCCGTAGGGGCCGGTCTGGTCTATGTCGGCCTGTACGGCATCATGCGCCGTGCTGCGCGGGTCATGGCGGTGCAGCAGAAGCGTCTGATCAGCAACGAGACCTATGTGGCGTTGGGCGAAGTGTCGTCGGCAGTGGCGCACAGCCTGCGTAACCCACTGGCCAGCATCCGCTCCAGTGCCGAGTTGGCCCAAGCGTTCGATGACGGACCGGCCCAGCGCAATGTCAACGACATCATCAGCCAGGTGGACCGCATGTCCCACTGGATCCGCCAACTGTTGCAGTCGTTGCGCCCGCTCAACGATGAGGCTGTGGCGGTGGACCTGGCCAGGGCCCTGCAAGAAAGCCTGCAGGCCTTCGCCGTACCCCTGGCGCGCAGTGGCGTGACGCTTGATTTGCAGCCGCTCCCTTCGGTGCAGGTCCTGGGGCATCCGGCGTTGCTCGCGCAGATATTCCACAGCGTGATAGACAACGCGCTAGAAGCGATGGAGCAGGGCGGTCGCCTGCGGGTGGAGGTGGTGCGCCATGATCGGCGCAGCATCACGTTGTGCCTGTCGGATACGGGCATAGGCATGACCGAGCACCAGTCGCGCCTGGCGTTCAGGCCGTTTTTCACCACCAAGCAAGGGGGCTTGGGTGTAGGGCTGGTGTTGGTGCGACGGATAATGGAGCGCTTCGCCGGCTCGGTGCGGCTCAGCAGCCGTGAGGGCCGTGGGACCCGGGTCTGGCTGAACTTCAAGCTGGTGAAGCCATGACAATCTACATCTAGATATATCTATAACTATTTGATTTTAAAATAAAACTGGTCGATTGGGTGAAAGTTACCCAAAAGTGGGGAATCATTCTCGGATGTGGATTCTGAGTTGTCTGTAAGCTATTGTTTTATATAGATTTAATGTTTTAGATAAAAGCTGGCTGACTTTTTGCTGTACCTAAAGCAACGTATTCGGCAGCGTGGCTGCCACGGCGAGGCGCCATCAAAACGCTACCTTGGGTAGCGGTCTACACAGGGCGCTTTCAGAACGCAATCGTTCAGTGGAATCCAACCGATGCAGATGCTGGAAGACCCTGTTCCCACAGCGGCATCACCTGCCAGCAGTCCGGCAACGCCGGTCAGCCAATTCAATTTGCTGCGCTGGTTTTCGCTGATCAGCCTGTTGATCATCACTGCTGTGGCAGTCGGCCTGGGCTACGTCTCGACCCGATTCGTGGTACGCGACAGCGTCCAGCGCGATGCCATGCTGACGGCCCAATTCATTCAGGCCATCGCCCAGGCCGAAGTGCGTCACTCGCAACTGCCGCCGGGCACGACCATGGGGGAGTTGCTCGATCCGCGCCTGGATCAGCAGCATTTGCAATTCACCCCGGCGCTCGCCGAAGCCACCCGTTCCGAATTCCTCGACCACGTCGCTCATCTGCCTGACACCCTCTTGGCTAACGCGTATGCCCGCGACCGCACCATTATCTGGTCGACCAATCCGCAGTTGGTCGGCAAGCGTATCGAGAGCGATGGCGACCTCGAACACGCATTTCATTCGCGCAAGGCCGTGTCGGCCAGCTACCACAAGGCTGACGAGGACCGCGAAGAGCAGAAATTCCAGCGCGCCCCCCAATACCTGTTCATCGAGAACTACATCCCGCTGTTCGACAGCCAAGGCGAGCAGGTGTTGGCAATGGTCGAGATCTACAAGGAGCCCCAGGACCTGATACGCCGGATCCAGCGCGGCTATGTACTGATCTGGGCCTCGACCCTGGTCGGCGGGGTGCTGATCTACTTCGGCCTGTTCTGGATCGTGCGCCGCGCCGCCCAACTGCTGAGCCATCAGCAGGATCGCCTGGTGGCCAGCGAAACCTATGTGGCCCTTGGCGAGATGTCCTCGGCGGTCGCCCATAGCCTGCGCAATCCGTTGGCCAACATCCGCTCCAGCGCCGAACTGGCGCAGGAAATCGCGACCCCCCAGGCGCAGAAGAATATCGTCGACATCATCAGCCAGGTCGACCGGATGTCGCGCTGGGTGCGCGACCTGCTGGTGTCGCTGCGCCCGGCCAGCGACGAAGCCGAGGCCGTGGATCTGGTGGCGGCGGTCGAGGATACTCACCTGGCGTTTGTCCAGCAGATCGAGCGCAACGGTGTGCAGTTCCGTTTCCAGGGCCCTGTGGTGCAATGGGTCGCCAGTCAGCCATTGCAGCTCACGCAAATCCTCAACAGCCTGTTTTCCAATGCCATCGAAGCGATGCCCAACGGCGGCACCCTGTGCGCCGAAGTCAGCGTGCTCGAGGGGCAGCGTGCGCAATTGCTGCTTACCGATACCGGCAAGGGCATGACGCAGCAGCAGGAGCGTTTGGTATTCAAGCCGTTTTACACGACCAAGCAAGGCGGCCTGGGGGTCGGTTTGGCACTGGTCAAGCGCATCATGGAACGTTTTGGCGGCTCGGTCAGCCTGAGCAGCCGCCAGGAGGAAGGAACCCGCGTCAGCCTCATTTTCAACATCGCAGCGGGAGGGGACCATGGAGCACAGCATCCTGGTAGTGGAGGATGATGAAATCCTCGCCGAAAACATTCAGACCTACCTCGGACTCAAAGGCTTCGAGGTCACCGTGTGCCACAGCGCCGAACTGGCATTGGAGCAAGTCAAACGGATGCAACCCGATGCGGTGCTGACCGACAATTCATTGCCTGGCATGAGCGGGCATGACTTGTTACGTACGCTCGTGGCTCAGTCCCCGGACCTCAAAGTGATCATGATGACCGGCTACGGCAACGTCGAAGATGCCGTACAGGCGATGAAAGAGGGGGCGTTCCACTACCTGACCAAGCCGGTGGTGCTGGCCGAGCTCAAGCTGACCCTGGACAAAGCCCTGGCGACCGAGCGAATGGAGCGCACCCTGTCGTTCTATCAGGAGCGCGAGGCACAGAAATCGGGGCTGCAGGCATTGATCGGCGAGTCGCCGGCGATGCTCGGGCTCAAGCACACCTTGCGCCAGGTGCTCGACGCCGAGCGGCGCATGGCCAGCGATGACCTGCCGCCGGTACTGATCGAAGGCGAGACCGGTACCGGCAAGGAACTGGTGGCCCGCGCCCTGCATTTCGACGGCTCGCGCAGCAAGGGCCCGTTCATCGAATTCAATTGCGCCTCGATCCCGGCCAACTTGCTGGAAGCCGAGCTGTTCGGCCATGAGAAAGGTGCCTTCACCGATGCCAAGGACCGCCGCGTCGGTCTGGTCGAGGCCGCCGATGGCGGTACGCTGTTCCTGGACGAGATCGGCGAGATGGACCTCTTGCTGCAGGCCAAACTGCTGAAGTTGCTCGAGGATCGCAGCATTCGCCGGATCGGCGCAGTGAAGGAACGCAAGGTCGACCTGCGGGTGATCAGCGCCACCAACTGCAACCTGGAGCAGATGGTGCAGCAGGGCAAGTTCCGCCGTGATCTGTTCTTCCGCCTGCGCATCATTGCCCTCAAGGTCCCCAGGCTGTACGCCCGTGGCCAGGATATTCTGTTGCTGGCACGGCACTTCCTGGCTCACCACGGGCGCCGCTACGGCAAGCCCAACCTGCGTTTCAGCGCAGAGGCCGAATCACTGATGCTCAGTTACAGCTGGCCGGGGAATGTGCGGGAATTGCGCAATATGCTGGAGCAGACGGTGTTACTGGCGCCCCATGAGGTGATCCAGGCGCACCAGCTCAACCTGTGCCTGACATTGATCGACGAGCCGCTGACCTCGCCAGCGCCGATACCGTTCGAAGCGCCACGGCAAGAGCCGGAACCCGGCACCAGCCTACCGGACATGGAGCGCGACCTGGTATGCCGGACCCTCGACCGTACCGACTGGAATGTCACCAAGTCGGCACGGATGCTCGGGCTGTCACGCGATATGCTGCGCTACCGGATAGAGAAACTCGGCCTCATCCGGCCGGACAAGCGGCAATGGTAGGGGTTGCCGGCGCTGCCAGCGATGTCGGCGGAATGGGCGGTACGGGCTTCAGGGTTTACCGCTGCCGCCGTCGCCACCTTGGCCCCCTGCGCCCTCCGAGCCAGTGCCGTCCATTCCTGGCAGGTCACGGTTGTCATTCTGTCGAGCGGGTGGGTCTTGCGGCTCGCTGCCTTGCAGGCGCGGATCGGTGTCGCGCGGCATCGGCTTCTCGATCGGATTGAGGGTGCTGTCGACGCCCGGCTGGGGCGCCGGGTTGTGCGGATCGTCGGGGTAGGTGGGTCCAGTGCCGACCGCCCAGGCCATGGGTGTGGCGAGCAGGGCGGCAAGTACCAAGGTCGATCGATTCATGGGGCAGGCTCCTTTGCAGGGGTAGGTCCTCAGTTGGGCCCTACCCGAGCAGCCAGGGTGCCATCACCCCGATCAACGGTCAGACCACCAGTGACAGCAGCATGATGAAGATGATGCCGACCACCGAGAGGATGGTTTCCATCATGCTCCAGGTCTTGAACGTCTCGGCGACGGTCATGTTGAAGTATTGCTTTACCAGCCAGAAGCCGGCGTCGTTGACGTGCGACAGGATCAGCGAACCGGCTCCGGTGGCCAGTACCAGCAGTTCACGGTTGACCCCCGGCACCAGGTCGATCACCGGCGCGACGATACCGGCCCCGGTAATGGTGGCCACGGTCGCCGAACCGGTGGCGATACGAATGACGGCGGCCACCAGCCAGGCCAGCAGAATCGGCGAAATCTGCGCTTGCACCGCCATCTGCCCGATCACGTTGCCGACCCCGGTGTCCACCAGCATCTGCTTGAAACCACCGCCTGCACCGACGATCAGGACGATGGCGGCGGTCGGTGCCAGGCTCTGGTCGAGCATCTTCATGATTTGCTGGCGGGTGAAACCGCGTGCCGAACCGAAGGTGTAGAAGGCCAGTAGCAAGGCCGCGAGCAGGGCGGTGATGGGGTGGCCGATCAGGTCCATCCACTGGCGTATCACGTGCTCGGCGGGCAGTACCACGTCGGCGAAGGTCTTGAGCAGCATCAGCACCACCGGCAGCAGCACGGTGACCAGGGTGATGGTGAAGCTTGGCAGGTTGCCTCGGTCGGACTCTTTGGCGATCTGGTCCATCAGCTCCTGGGACGGACTACCAGGGATGTAGCGGGCGATGAAGTTGCCGAACAGCGGACCGGCGATGATCGCTGTCGGCAGGGCGACCAGCAGGCCATAGAAAATGGTCCGGCCGATGTCGGCATGGAAGATCCCGATGGCCAGCAGTGGACCCGGGTGCGGCGGGACCAGGCCGTGGACCACGGAGAGACCCGCCAGCAGTGGAATGCCGATCTTGATCAGCGAAACCCCGGAGCGCCGGGCGACGATGAATACCAACGGCACCAGCAGCACGAAGCCGATCTCGAAGAACAGCGGAATGCCGACCAGGAAGGCCGCGAACATCATGGCCCAGTGCACGTTCTTCTTGCCGAAGGCGCGGATCAGCGTTTGCGCGATCTGGTCCGCGCCCCCGGAGTCGGCCATCAGCTTGCCCAGCATGGTGCCCAGCGCCAGGACGATGCCGACGAAGCCGAGCACCCCGCCAAAGCCGTCCTGGAACGACTTCATGACCTTGGCCACGGGCATGCCCGAGGTCAGGCCGAGAAAGCCCGCTGCCAAGGTCAGGGCGACGAAGGGGTGAACCTTGAAATGGGTGATCAGCAGAATCAGCCCGACGATGGTAACCAGAGCGTCGAGCAACAGGTAGGTATCAGTAGCCAGTCCGAACATGGTGGTTATGCCTCGGTCTTATCGTTGTTTTTGGCGTAGCGTGGTTTGAAGGGTCACCGCATTGCGGTGGCAAGGTAGCGCTGTCTTTGGTGAGCGGAAAAAACCACCGAAATCAGGCAGTTCGCGCCAGTTCCCGTTCACCGCAAGGCTTTAGCCAGGTGTCTACCGCCTCGGCCAGGTCTTCGATCGGGCGGGTGGCATCGAGTGCCAGGGTCAGCGGCTCGCCATGGGGCGGTTCGAGTGCGGCGAACTGGCTGTCGATCAGGCTGGCCGGCATGAAATGCCCTGGACGCGCGAGTACCCGTCGTTCGGCATCGGCCGGTGTCAGTTCGAGGAACACGAAACCCACGCCGGGCATGCTGGCGCGTAGCGTATCGCGGTAGCGACGCTTGAGTGCCGAGCAGGTGAGGATAGGGCGTACGCCGGTGGCCGCGACATCGTGCAGTTCCTGACCCAGACGCACCAGCCAGCCGGCACGGTCGTCATCGTCGAGGGGGATACCGGCGCTCATCTTGGCGATATTGGCGGCAGGGTGAAACGCATCGCCTTCGATCAGGCGGCCGCCACTTGACTTGGCGATGGCGGCGCCGATGCAGCTTTTACCGCAACCGGCCACGCCCATCACCACGATGGCGGACAGTGGAGCATTCATTGAAACCTCCTGCGGGGCGAGACAGCGCTGTCTTGATAGAAACGCCTGACTGTCTTCCCGGTGTTGTTGGTCTTGTCCTTACGCAGTATGGACGCCAGGCGCTCGGTCGCTACCGTCGCGACCAAAGATTACATTGCCTGCGTCCTGAGACAGCGCTACCTTAGTGGCCGTTCCCGTCTCTTTGCAAGTAGTAAAATTACAACAATCATGTCTCGTACAGGTTCCCGCACCACCGGCCGTCCCACCCTGGCAGAAGTCGCCAGGCTCTCAGGGGTTTCTCCGATCACCGCCTCGCGCGCGCTGCGCGGGGTCAGCACCGTTGCGCCAGCATTGGTGGAAAAGGTCGTGGCGGCCGCAGCAAGCCTCGGTTACGTGGCCAACCCTGCCGCGCGAGCACTGGCGTCGGCGCGCAGCCAATCGGTGGTGGTGCTCATCCCATCGCTGTCCAACCAGTTGTTCATCGACACCCTCGAGGCGATTCACGAGGTCATGCGTCCGCGTGGCTTGGAAGTGCTGATCGGTAACTACCACTACGACGTGACCGAGGAAGAAAACCTCATCCGCAACTACTTGGCCTATCAGCCATGCGGCATCCTGCTCACCGGCTTCGAGCGCAGCGAGGCTTCCCGTCAGATGCTCGCTGCCAGTGGCGTGCCATGCGTGCACATGATGGAGCTCGGTGGCGAGGGGGTGTTCTCGGTGGGCTTTTCCCAGGAGCTGGCCGGACGGGCGGCAGCCCAGCACCTGATAGCGCGGGGTTGCAAGCAGCTGGCGTTCATTGCTGCGCAACTCGACCCGCGGGTGATGCAGCGCGCCGAAGGTTTCCGCCAGGCGTTGGTCGAGGCCGGTCTGCAAGGGGGCGAACGTGAGTTGCTCGCGCCCCAGCCGTCTTCCATCGCTCTGGGTGGCGAACTGTTCAGCCAGTTGTTGGCGCAAGCGCCAGAGGTCGATGGGATCTTCTTCTGCAACGACGATCTGGCCCAGGGGGCGGTACTCCAGGCATTGCGCCAGGGCATCGACGTGCCGGGGCAGGTAGCGATGGTCGGCTTCAACGACCTGCCAGCCTCGGCGCACATGGTCCCGCGGCTGACCTCGATTCGGACCCCTCGGGCGGCGGTTGGCAAGCGTGCCGCTCAAGCACTGCTGGCCTTGCTCGATGGCAAGCTGGTGGCGGCCGAGCAACAGGATCTGGGCTTCGAACTGATGGTCAGGGAAAGCTCCTGAAGCCATCGGAAACGGTAGTCACAACGGAGTAATTGCTTAGCAATAGCATTATGCTGGCACTTGTGCGCAGGCAATCTATGCTGAGGGCATCTCATGAGGAGGAGCCTGGCGTCATGTTCGATTTCCATCACAAGGCAGACCTGATTGAAATCCAGCGCAGCAGGGAGGCACTGGCGGGCCTTGAGGCCAAATTGGCGGCCATCAGCCGCTCGATGGCGATGATCGAATTCGCCCCCGACGGCACCATCCTCGAAGCGAACCAACGCTTCTGCCAGACCTTGGGCTACAGCGCCGACGAACTGCGCGGTCAGCATCATCGGATGTTCTGCGCCCCGGCCTATGCCAACAGTGCCGAATACCAACAGCTATGGCGTGAACTGGGCGAGGGCAAGGCGATCAGTGGCACCTTCGAGCGCCTGGACAAGGCTGGGCGAGAGGTGTGGCTGGAGGCTAGCTACATGCCGGTGTTCAATGCTCAGCGCGAGGTCACCAGTGTGATCAAGGTAGCCTCGGACATTACCTGCAGGGTGATCGAGGAGCACGAGAGCGAAAGCCTGCTCAAGGCCATCGGCCGATCGATGGCGGTGATCGAATTCACACCCGAAGGCCGGGTGATCAAGGCCAACGAAAACTTCCTGGCGACCATGGGCTACAGCCATGAGGAGGTGGTCGGTCGTCATCATGGTCTGTTCTGCCAGCCCCACGAGCGCGAGTCTGCGGCCTATCGCGAATTCTGGGCATCGCTGAACCGGGGCGAATACCACTCGCACCGCTTCGAACGGGTCAATAAATACGGGCAGACGGTCTACCTTGAGGCGTCGTACAACCCGATCTTCGACAACAAGGGTCGGCTCTACAAGGTGGTGAAGTTCGCCAGCGACATCACCGCCCAGGTCACCACCCAGCAAACCGCCGCCGAGGCTGCCCACGCCAGTTCGGTGCAGACCGACGCCTGCGCGCGCAAAGGGACCGAAGTGGTTCAGCAGACGGTAGAAGTGATCGAGCAGATTTCTCAGGAGCTCAACGATGCCGCCCGCAGCATCGATGCGGTGAGCAAGCAGTCGGATGTGATTGGTCAGATCGTCCTGACCATCCGCGGCATTGCCGACCAGACCAATCTGCTGGCCCTCAACGCAGCTATCGAAGCAGCGCGGGCCGGCGAGCATGGACGCGGCTTCGCGGTGGTGGCCGATGAGGTGCGCAGTCTGGCCGCGCGGACCAGCAAAGCGACGCTGGAAATCGTCGATGTGGTGCGCCAGAACCACGATCTTTCGTTGACCGCAGTGGCCAGCATGCAGTCGAGCCTGTCACGTACCGGTCGTGGCGTGGCGCTGGCCAACGAAGCGGGCACGGTGATCATGGAGATCCAGCAAGGCTCCCGGCACGTGGTCGATGCGATCGGCGAAATCACTTCGACGCTGCAATTGCATTGAGCTGTTCGTCGAGTTCGCGGCAAAGGGTCTGCAGGCCGGCATGGAGTTGCCGGCGCAGCTCGGCAGTCGGCTCACCACCGGCCTGAGCCTGCTCGATAGCCTCACATACGCTGACGATGCGTCGGACCTTGAGCATCTTCGCTCCTCCCTTGATGCGGTGGGCCAGGGCGCGAAGTGCTGCGTCGTTGCTGTCTTCGTCCAGGGCCTGCAGGGCGGCGAGGTCTTCGCCGGCGCTCTTGGCCAGTTGCTCCAGCAAGCGACGGGTCAATTGCTCGTCGTCCTGGGTCAGGTGGCGCAGCTCATCCAGGTTGAAGTAGCTGACCGGTGAGTGCTTCGGCGTGGCGCCTGCCACATGCTGCCTGAGGGTCTGCAGGCCGATGGGCTTGAACAGGCAATCGTCCATGCCGCTTTCCAGGCAACGTTCGCGCTCCTCGGCCTGGGCATTGGCCGTGATGCCGATGATCCGGCAGGGCACTGATCCCCGGGCCTGCTCGGTATTGCGGATGGCGCGGGTCAGGGCGTGGCCATCCATGACCGGCATGCTGCAATCGGTCAGGATCAGTTCGAATGGCGTCGACTGCCACAGGGCCAGCGCCTGCTCGCCGTTTTCAGCCAAGGTGACACGGTGGCCGAGACTGGAAAGCTGTTTGTCCAGCAGCATCAGGTTCGCCGGAAAGTCGTCGACCACCAGGATATCCAACGCCCCTTCGGTCGCCTGTGGCGCGCAGTGGACAGGCTCGGACACTTCGACGGGCGCGCTGCGCGGTAGGTTCACCAGCACCTCGACCCGGGTGCCGACGCCTTCGACACTTTGCAGATTGAGTTCGCCCCCCATCAGTTCGGCCAGGGTGCGGCTGATCACCAGACCCAGCCCGGCGCCCTGCTGCGCCCGCGGACCTTGGGCCTGGGCGAAGGCGCTGAACAGGCGGTCCTGGTCGGGCGCGGCGATGCCGATACCGGTGTCACGCACCACCAGGCTCACGCCGATGTGCTCGGGTTGCGATGTGAGCCGCAGGCTGACCTTGACCTCGCCGCGGTCGGTGAATTTGATCGCATTGCTCAAAAGGTTGGAGAGCACCTGCTTGAGGCGAAGCGGGTCAGCTTGCACCCAGCACGGCCCTTCGGGTACTTCGCTGTTCAGCTGCAACCCTTTCAGGTGCGCGTTGCCCTCGAAGACCCGCAAGCAGGCGTGCACCAGGCCGACCAAGTCGACCGCGACCGGTTGCAGGGTCATATGTCCGGATTCGATGCGCGAGATGTCGAGGATGTCGCCGATCAGTTCAAGCAGGCCGATCGCCGAGTCGTGCGCGGTGCGTAGGGTCTCGACGTCGCAGCGCCCGGCCTGGCTGTCTTCCAGGGCCAGCTCCAGCAAGCCGATGACGGCATTCATCGGCGTTCGAATTTCGTGGCTCATGGTGGCCAGGAAGGTGCTCTTGGTCTGGCTGGCCCGCACCGCGTCATCCTTGGCCTGGCGTAATTGCTCCAGGAGGCCCCGGCTCAGCCCCAGCTGAGTCTGCAGTGCTTGCTGGGCCTCGGTGCGCTGGTGGATGAGTTTGCGCAGGTAGCTGTTCCAGAACACCACACCCGCCAGCAGCAGCGCCGAGAGGATCAGCACCTGCAAGGCCAGGGTGCGGTAGTTGCGCCAAGGGCTGTCACTGACCAGGGTACTGGTCCGCCAGCGGTTGATCAGTTGGTCTAACTCATCCGGCGGAATGCTCAGCAGCACCTTGTCCAGAATCGCCTGCAGCTGTGGCTGGTTCGGAGCTACGGCGAACGCCGCTACAGCGGGGTCGTCGCCGAGCATGGCGGCGATCTGCAGGGTGCCTTTGAATACGTGATTGATGTAATAGCTGGCGTTGATGTGGTTGCTCATGGCCACATCGGCGTCGCCGTTGGCCACGGCTTCCATCAGACCGAGCGGATTGTCCACCTCAACAAGCTCGACGCCTGGGTACTGGCGCTGTAGCTGTGCGCGCTGCGGTGAACCGCGTAGCAAGGCTACACGCTTGCCGTCCAACGACTTGGCCTGGGCGGCCGAAACGCCTTGGGAACGCGTCACCAGCACCCTCGGGCTGACCAGGTAGGGGCGGGTATAGCGCAGTTTGGTGGCGCGCTCCGCGCCATAGCCCAGGGCGCCGATCATCTGTGCCTGGCCGCGGGCTACCAGATCGACCATCTTCTGCACAGAGTCGTGCTCGACGACGTCGAAGTGCAGACCGGTACGCAGGGTTATCTGCTTGAGCAGGTCGAGGGTGATGCCGGTGGCATGCTGCTGGGTATCGTTGAAGGTCAGGGGCGCCAGGGCACTGTTGACCAGTACAGTGACGCTGGGGTGAGCGGCGATCCAGCTACGCTCCTGCTCGGTCAACGCCGCAGGGTGACGATCGAGGAGCAGGCTGGTGTTGCCGCTGCTCCAGCGTCTCAGGATGTTCATTCGCTCGCTTTCGCTGATCCTGGCCAGGGCGTCGTCGACCAGACGATGCAAGCGCGTGTTGTCGTGGGCCAGGGCAAAGGCGAACGCAGCCGCTGGTGCCTGGCAGAAATGGTCGATCTTCAGGGACCCCTGATAGCTTTTGCCGATCAGGTGGTCGGTGCTGATTGCATCTCCCAGATAGGCGTCGGCTTCCCCCAGTTCGACGGCTGCCATGCCCGTGAGCGTGGAGCGATACAGGCTCAGTTGGGCGTTGGGGTAGAGTGCCCGGACCTGCGCTGCGGGCAGGTAGTGGTCGACCATGGCCAGGCGCAGGCCGTCGAGGGCGTGGTTATGCTCCAGGCTACGACCTTCGCGGGTGACGATGACCGGCAGGTCGTCGGCGTAGGGTTGGCTCAAGGCCAGTTGGGCATCGGCGGCCTCGAATGCGTTGGAGCTCCCCAGTATGTCGATGCGTCCGTCACGCAGCGCGGCGATTGCCTCATGCCGGCTGTCGAATCGCCGTACCTCGATGCTGACCCCCAGTTGCTCGGCAATCAACCCGGCATAATCGGCACTGAGGCCTTCATAGTCGTGGAGACTGGCATTTATCTCGAAGGGAGGATAGTCAGGGCGTGAACTGCCCAGGCGCAACACTTTGCGCCGTTGCAACCACTGGCGATCCTGGGCAGCGAGCTTCAACGGCGGTGCAGCACTGACCGAGCGCGCCAGCAAGTGACGCTGTTCGCCAGCGGCCTGCGCGAAGGCGTCGGTGGACAAGCAGCCCAGCAACAGGAAAAGACAGCAGAGGACGATTCTCATCACATCGCCCGTTCAGTTCACCTGGTTGCGCTTGGCCAGATCGACCATTTCCACGAGCGATTCGGTGCGCAGCTTCTCCATGATCCGGCCGCGGTAGGTGCTGATGGTCTTGGCGCTGAGGTTCATCTGCTGGCCGATGAACTTGTTGCTCTCGCCGCGGGCAAGGCGACGCAAGACTTCCATTTCTCGGTTGGACAAACTGCCCAGACGGTAGGCTTCGCTTTCCAGCGTGCTGCTGTTGACCGACATCTGGGGAAAGGTGGAGTAGCCTTTGACCAGTGCTTTCAAGGCGAACACCACGGCGTCGAGGTCTTCATCCTTGGTCAGGAATGCGGCGATGCCGGCGTCCAGGCAGCGCCTGACATACAGATCTCCAGCCTGGCCGGTGAGGACCATGATCTTCGGTTGCGGCTCGAGCTTCTGCAGGCGTTTGATCACCTCCATGCCATCGAGTCCAGGGAGGCCGATGTCGAGGATGACGACATCCGGTTGAAGGTCACGTACGGCTTGGGCGACTTCTTTCCCGTCATCGATTTCTCCTACAACCTGAAAGCGATCACGCTCCAGAATGATGCGTAGGGAAAGGCGAACAATAGGGTGATCGTCGACGATCAGTACTGTAGTCATGTAGAAAACTCCTGTCGGAATGTGGTCCGTTTCTCCCGCGTAGCGGGAAGAGGCCTGCAGACGATGGCCGGCAGCGCGCAAGATACGGACATTCCTCCTCCTTAGTAATGGCGAGTATAGAACTGTGGAAATTCACACCATACTCTGTTGAAAAGCCCTACAAAGGACGAGGGAATGCTTAACCCCTTGCAGCACAGGGGCAAGACATCTTTACAGGGGTTTCAGAGGCACGAACCGTGGGGTTTGGATACGCGCGTGGAGGAGGCGGGGTTGTTACGCAAGGCCAGGCCCACTCGGCTTGGCCGGGCGACCAGTTGTCCCGCGCAATTGGGGCATTGGCCTTGCAACCTCTGCTCGGCGCAGCGACGACAGAACGTGCATTCGAACGAGCAGATCATGGCGTCGGGGCTATCGCCGGGCAGGTCGGTATCACAGCATTCGCAGTTGGGGCGCAGCTCCAGCATGGTAGAACTCCGTGGCATGGGCGGGAAGCTGGAGTCTGCTCTGGCCTGTAGACGCTTGGCAATCTTTAGTCACGGGGCCGGTACAGATGCGCGTGCCCGGCGCGATAAAGGGCCGAGTCGGCGAAGGCGGCATCGCCCAGCACCTGACCCACCAGAATCAGCGCGGTACGCCTAAAACCCTTGGCGGCCACCTGCTCGACGATGTCGTCGAGGCGACCGCGGACCCAGTCCTGATCCGGCCACGTGGCACGATGGATGACGGCGATCGGGCAGTCGCCGCCATAGTGCGGCAGCAGATCGGCGACGATCCGCCTGAGGTTCTTGATGCCCAGGTGGATGGCCAGCGTGGTGCGGTGACGCGCCAGGTCGGCCAGTTGCTCACCGGCTGGCATCGGCGAGGTGTCGCCGTAACGGGTCAGAATCACCGTCTGCGCCACTTCAGGCAGGGTCAGCTCGCAGCCGAGCAATGCTGCGCTGGCAGCGACGGCAGTGACCCCAGGGATGATCTGGTAGTCGATTCCCAGTTCGCGCAGGTGGCGGATCTGTTCGCCGATGGCGCCGTACAGGCTTGGATCGCCACTGTGCACCCGGGCGACATCCTGGCCCTTGTCGTGGGCTGCGCGGATCGCCGCGATGATTTGCTCCAGGTGCAGTTCGGCGCTATTGATCAGGGTTTCGGCCTGGTGCCCTTCGAGCACGGCCGCAGGCACCAGCGACCCCGCGTAGATGACCACCGGGCATTGGCGGATCAGGCGTTGTCCCTTGACCGTGATGAGTTCGGGGTCGCCTGGGCCTGCGCCAATGAAGTAAACAGTCATGGTGGATCCTTGAACGATGGGTGAGGCGATTATCGACCACGCGCCATGGCCAGGGTAGCCGGGCCGTGGACCTGGCGGGTGAGTACCAGGCTGGCCTGGCCTTCGACCTGCCAGGCCAGGGCCAAGGCCGCGCTTTCGGCTACGCCCCAACAGCCAGTGTGGAGGTGGGCGACGGCCGAGCGGTGGCTGAGCTGCGCCTCGAAGCGCTCGAGCGCAGGGGCGTCGAAATGCTGCAGCTGCAGGCCATGGCGCTCGGCGAGTTGCACCAGTGCAGGCTCGTTGGCCCTGGACGTCACGGTAGCGATGCCACATATCGCCGAAGGCGCCAAGCCATGGTCCTGCAACGCTTGTCGCAGCGCGCTTTCGAGGGTTTCCAGCGGACAGCCTCGGCGGCAACCGAGGCCGATGTACAGCGCCGTCATCAGGCCGGGTTGGCGCGACGATAGAGCCAAGCACTGAGCAGGCCCAGAGCCAGCCAGAACACGGCATTGGTCAGCCAGGAGGCGATCTTGAACTGGGTTTCCAGGTCCGCTGGCGCCAAGCTGGAATGATGTTCAGGTTGGGGCGCGCCGATGATATGGGGCAGTACCAGCAGCGCTGCACCGAGCGCCTTGAGCAGCCAGTGCTGACCGAACACCAGCAAGCCCAGGCCCACGGCAGTGGCGGCGGCGGTGCCGATCCACCAGGCCTGGCGCTGGCCGAGGTCAGCGGCGGCAGTCCCGGGTAGTTCCGGTGGCAGGCCCAGGGTCGGCGCCAGGCAGAACACGGCGAAGCCGGCCAGCCCCCACCAGGCGCCCGAGAGCGCGCGATTGGGTTCACGCAAGCTGTACAGTGCGACAAGGATCAGGGCGAAGCCGACGGCTACCACCAAGTTGCCGCCGGTGGTGGCAACGATGCGCTGCCAACCGTCTTCGGGTGACCAGGCCTCGCTGTCGTGGCTGTGGGCGGCCGACGCTTCGTGGTCATGCTCGTGGTGCTCGGTCACTGGACCGGCGTTCTCATAGGTTTCGGCCTGGAGAATCAAGGGAGCGACCCAGAAGCTTTGCAGCAGGGTCAGCAAAAGAGCGGCGAGCAGGCCGCTGAACCCGGCGGTGCGGGCGATGCGCTTGATCATGCGGGCGGGCTCAGTGGCAGGGGAAGGCGGCGCTGTGACGCGTGTCGTGGGCGGCGTTGTGCACCGCTTCGATGTGCGAGAAGCCTGCGAAGTAGACCAGGCACAGGCCCAGCAGGCTGGCGCCGACAGCGACGACGAGGCGCTGGCTGAGGGAGCTGGGGGTGGCGACGCTGTGTTTGAGAGTGGTGACGGGCATGACGCATTCCTCTGCATTTATCTCAGGCAACAGGCGCGGCCGCCCCGGACGCATCAGCGCCTTGGGCCCCAGGAAAGGGGAATGCGACAGCGCCCGCCCTCCGCGGGGTGTACATGAACGCCAGGCCGGTCTCCGGGCTTACGAGGAGGAGCGTGGCTCCTGATGGGGTCACCTTCCCATGCCGAACTGCGTGGCACAGTGGTCAAGACCCTTCACTCGTCTACCGTTGCGGGGGCAGCACCGGAATGGTCGGGCCTGTTCGACATGTGTCGAGGGCCTGCGACGCACCGGTTTCCCGTTTCACCCCCGTAGGGGCACCTGAACGCAGGGCATAAGAAGAGCACGGGGCCGCAGTGGCGTCAACCACGACCCGGCACAATTTCCCCCGTCATCGGTTGACCCCCAGCCACCCCCCGCGTAGCCTTGCCGCTTCGAGGTTCTTCGGCCATGCCGAAGCTAAGATGGGAACGCGGTACAAGCCGCGGCTGCCCCCGCAACTGTAAGCATCCTTTGGATCGACACAGCCACTGCGCGACGGCGCGGGAAGGCGTCGTCCGCAAGCCCTGGATCACGGGGCCGACCGGTGCAAGCCAGGAGACCTGCCTCGAGGCGATTTCGACTTTCAACCGGGCGGGGTGATCCGGTGGCGAACGAGCCCAGCCGACCTGGCCCCGGGGCTGTCGTCCCGCATGCCCGCGCCAACCTGCCAAGGGCAACGCGACATGAAAACACTGGCCAAACTCCCCGTCACCATCGTCACCGGGTTCCTCGGCTCGGGCAAGACCACCTTGCTGCGCCACATGCTCGACAATGCCCAAGGCCGTCGTATCGCGGTCATCGTCAACGAATTCGGCGAACTGGGCATCGATGGGGAGATTCTCAAGCAATGCAGCATCGGCTGCACCGAAGAAGAAGCCAGCGGCCGGGTCTACGAGTTGGCCAACGGCTGCCTGTGCTGCACCGTGCAGGAGGAATTCTTCCCGGTGATGCGCGAGTTGGTGGCCCGCCGTGGCGACCTCGACCACATTCTCATCGAAACCAGCGGCCTGGCGCTGCCCAAACCGCTGGTTCAAGCGTTCCAGTGGCCGGAAATCCGCAACGCCTGCACCGTCGATGCCGTCATCACCGTGGTCGACAGCCCGGCCGTGGCCGCCGGCACCTTTGCCGCCTACCCGGATCAGGTCGATGCTCAGCGCAAGCTCGACCCTAACCTCGATCACGAGTCGCCGCTGCACGAACTGTTCGCCGACCAACTGGCCAGCGCCGACCTGGTGGTGCTGAACAAGGCCGACCTGATCGATGCACAGGGTCTGGCCAAAGTCCGTGCCGAGGTGGCGCAAGAGTTGCCGCCGGCAGTCAAGGTGATCGAGGCCGCCAGTGGCCGCTTGCCGCTGGAGGTATTGCTGGGCGTGGGGGCCGAGGCCGAAGCGCATATCGATGGCCGACGTACCCACCACGACAGCCATCATGACGGCGACGACCACGACGATCACGACCACGATGCCTTCGACTCCATTTCGATCGACCTGCCCGAGGCCGACGAGAGCCTGCTGCTCGACGCCCTGACTCAGCTCGTGGTCGAGTTCGGTATCCTACGTGCCAAAGGCTTCGCGGCCATTCCGGGCAAGCCGATGCGTCTGCTGGTGCAGGGCGTGGGGACGCGCTTCGACAAGCACTTCGATCGTGCCTGGCGTGCCGACGAACCGCGCATCACCCGACTGGTGCTGATTGGCCAGGACCTCGACGCCGCTCACCTGGAAGGGCGCCTGCGCCAGGCCCTGGGCGCCTGATCGATGCACCTGCTGCGGACCCAGCCCGGCGGCTTCGTGCCGGATGACAGCATTGCCGACCTTGGCCAGACTCCCGCCGAGCTGGTGATCCTCTGCAGCGGCGATTCGCACCTGGCGTTGCTCGCCGACACCGCCGAGCAATTGCCCGACGACTTTCCGACACTGCGCCTGGCCAATCCCATGCAGGTGCAGAACCACGCCTCGGTCGACCTCTACATCGACCAGGTGCTGCGTCACGCCAAGGTGATCCTGGTGTCGCTGCATGGCGGCGTCGGTTACTGGCGCTATGGGGTCGAGCAACTGGTCGAGCTGGCGGCCCAAGGCGTGCAACTGATCCTGGTGCCTGGCGACGATCGTCCGGACCCGGAGCTCACCGCGCTGGGCACGGTCGACCCGGCCCAGGCCGAGCGCCTCTGGCACTATCTGCGCCAGGGCGGCAAAGCCAATGCGCTCAATTTGTTCAACTGCATGGCCAGCCTGTGGCTGGGCAGGCAGTATCCCTGGTCAGAACCTCAGGCACTGCCGCGTACGGCCGTTTACCATCCGGCCAAAGGCAGCGCGACCCTGGAGCATTGGTACAGCCAGTGGCATCCGCAGCAACCCGTTGCAGCGCTGCTGTTCTACCGCTCACACCTGCAAGCTGCCAACACCGGCTTCATCGACGTGTTCTGCCAGCGCTTGCAGGCGGCGGGGCTCAATCCGCTGCCGGTGGCCCTGGCCAGCCTCAAGGAAAGCGCCTGCCTGGAGCAGCTTGAGCAGTGGCTGGAGGAGGTGGGGGCCGAAGTGGTGATCAACACCACGGGTTTTGCCCTGTCGAGCCCGCAACGTCCCAACCTGCGGCCGTTGCGCCGAGACATCCCGGTGCTGCAGGCCATTTGCGCCCAGGACAATCAGCCGGCGTGGGAGGCCAGCGAGCAGGGACTTGGCGCGCGCGATCTGGCCATGCATATCGTCCTGCCGGAGCTGGACGGGCGGATCATCACCCGGCCGGTCAGCTTCAAGGACCTGGCCTGGCGCAGCGAGCGCAGCCAGGCCGATGTCGTTTGCTACCGTGCTCACCCTGAGCGCATGGACTTCGTCGCCGAGCTGGCGCGGCGCTGGGTGGCCCTGGCCCGCCTGCCCAACGGGCAAAAGCGGGTGGCCCTGGTGCTCGCCAACTACCCGACCCGTGATGGCCGGATCGGCAATGGTGTCGGCCTGGACACCCCCGCAGCCGCTCTCAACATACTCGTAGCCTTGCGTGACGAAGGTTACCCGGTAGGCGACCTGCCCGACAGCGGCACCGGCCTGATCCATGCCTTGCTCGGTGGGGTGACCAACGATCTCGATCACCTGGACCTGCGCCCCTGCGCCCAGAGCCTGGCCCTGGCCGACTACCAGGCCATTTTCGCCCGCTTGCCCGAAGCCAACCGCCAAGCCGTGCTGGAGCGCTGGGGGCCACCTGAACAGGACCCTATGTACCGCAGCGGGCGATTGATGGTGGCCGGCCTGCGCTTTGGTCAGACCTTCGTCGGTATTCAGCCAGCACGGGGTTACCAGGTCGATCCCAGTGCGGTCTATCACGATCCTGACCTGGTGCCGCCCCACGCCTACCTGGCGTTTCACTTCTGGTTGCGCCACGTCTACGCCGCCGATGCAGTGATCCATGTCGGCAAGCACGGCAACCTCGAATGGCTGCCCGGCAAGGGCGTGGGACTGTCGGCACAGTGCTGGCCGGACGCACTGCTCGGGCCGTTGCCCAACGTCTATCCGTTCATCGTCAATGACCCGGGCGAGGGTGCCCAGGCCAAGCGCCGTACCCAGGCGGTGATCATCGACCACCTGATGCCGCCGCTGACCCGCGCCGAGACCTACGGGCCGCTGCGTCATCTCGAACGGCTCGCCGACGAGTACTACGAGGCGCAACTGCTGGACCCGCGCCGGGCCCGCGAGTTGCAGCGCGAGATTCTCGAACTGGTCAAGGCCAACCATATCGATCGCGAACTGCAGCTCGAAGGTCAGCTGGACGATGCCGCAGTGTGGCTGCCTCGGCTGGATACCTATCTGTGCGACCTCAAGGAATCGCAGATCCGCGATGGCCTGCACGTCTTTGGCCAGTCGCCGCAGGGACGGTTGCGCCGTGACACGCTGTTGGCGCTGCTGCGCGTCGAACGTGGCGATGGCAAGGATGGCAATGCCAGCCTGCCGCGGGTCTTGGCCAAGGCTCTGGCACTGGGCTTCGACCCGCTCGACTGTGACCTCGGTCAGCCATGGACAGGGCCGCGTCCGGCGCTGTTGAAGGTGGTTGACGACAGCGCCTGGCGCACCTGCGGGGACACCCGCGAACGCCTGGAGCTATTCGCTTTGCAGGTGATCGAACAGGCGCTCGACGGTCGATTGCAGTTACCGCAGGATACCTCCTGGCAGGGGGTGCACAGGGTAATCCAGGCGCTGTGCGAGGAAGTTGCACCCAACCTCGATGCCTGCGGCAATGCCGAGCGTGATGGCCTGCTCGCTGCCCTGGCCGGTC
Source organism: Pseudomonas putida (assembly GCF_004357765.1). Classification (GTDB taxonomy): domain Bacteria; phylum Pseudomonadota; class Gammaproteobacteria; order Pseudomonadales; family Pseudomonadaceae; genus Aquipseudomonas; species Aquipseudomonas putida_U. The sequence continues at coordinate 272,425 of NZ_SMTE01000009.1, forward strand.
GTTTCGTTCCGGCCGGCCCCAGTGGGGCGCCCAGCCGTGGGCGCCTGGATGTGCTGCCCACCGGTCGCAACTTCTATACCGTCGACGTGCGTAACCTGCCGACCACCACTGCCTGGCGCCTTGGCTTCGCCTCGGCCAGCCTGATTCTCGAGCGCCACCTCCAGGACCATGGCGACCACCTGCGCCAGCTGGGCCTGTCGGTGTGGGGCACGGCGACCATGCGCACCGGCGGTGACGACATCGCCCAGGCCATGGCCTTGATGGGCGTGCGCCCGGTTTGGGCCAGCGCAGGGCAGCGCGTCGATGATTTCGAGATACTGCCGTTGAGCCTGCTGGACCGCCCGCGGGTGGATGTGACACTGCGCGTCTCGGGCTTTTTCCGGGATGCCTTCGGCAACCTGATACGGCTGTTCGATGCGGCGGTGCAGGCCGTCGCCGCACTCGACGAGCCGGACGACCTCAACCCCCTTGCCGCACGCGTCCGTGCCGAGCGCAAGGCCTTGCAGGCACAAGGCGTCGACGCCGAGCAAGCCGCGCGCCAGGCCGGTTGGCGAGTGTTCGGCGCCAAGCCGGGTGCCTATGGCGCAGGTGTGCAGAACGCCATCGATGGCCGTCTGTGGCACAGCCGCGAAGACCTGGCCGAGGTCTACCTCAACCACGGTGGCTACGCTTATGGCGGCCAGGACGATGGTACTCCCGCCCGCGCACAGTTCGCCTCGCGTCTGGGCCAAGTCCAGGCAGTGCTGCACAACCAGGACAACCATGAGCACGACCTGCTCGATTCCAACGACTATTACCAGTTCCAGGGCGGCATGCTGGCGGCCTCGGAAACCCTGTCCCAGGCGACGGTGGCCAGCTATCACGGCGATCACAGCCAGGTCGACCGGCCACGGGTGCGTACCCTGAAGGAAGAATTGAACCGGGTGATTCGCGCCCGTGCACTCAACCCCAAGTGGATCGACGGCGCCAAGCGTCATGGCTACAAGGGCGCGTTCGAGATGGCGGCGACTGTCGACAACCTGTTCGCTTTCGATGCCACCACGCACCTGATCGATGATCATCACTATCAGTCGCTGGCCGATGCCTATGTACTCGACCCAGCGACCCGCGACTTCATGCGCCAACACAACCCCGAAGCGCTGCGTGACCTGACCGAACGCCTGCTGGAAGCCCAGCAACGAGGTCTGTGGGAGCAGCCCGGTGATTACCGCGAGGCCCTCGAGGCGCAACTGCTCGATGGCGAGGAACAGGCTTGAAATGAGTGAACCCGTGCAATTTCCATTGGCAGCCGTGGTGGGTGCCGACGACCTGAAACTGGCCCTGTGTCTGACCGCGATCGATCCGAAGATCGGTGGCGTGCTGATCGAAGGACCCCGTGGGATGGCCAAGAGCACCCTGGCCAGGGGGCTAGCCGATCTGCTCGGCGAGGGCCCTTTCGTGACCCTGCCGCTGGGGGCCAGCGAAGAACGCCTGGTCGGCACGCTGGACCTGGATGCCGCGTTGGGTCAGGGCAGGGCGCAGTTCTCGCCTGGTGTACTGGCCCAGGCCGACGGCGGCGTGTTGTACGTCGACGAGGTCAATCTGCTGCCGGACACCTTGGTGGATCTGTTGCTCGACGTGGCTGCCAGCGGCACCAACCGCATCGAGCGCGACGGCATTTCCCATCGGCACAGCGCCCGTTTCGTATTGATCGGCACCATGAACCCCGAGGAAGGCGAGCTGCGCCCGCAATTGCTCGATCGCTTTGGCTTGAACGTCCTGCTCGACGGCCTGCCCGAGCCGGCTGCCCGGCAGCAGATCATTCGCCGGCGCCTGGCTTTCGATACCGATCCTGAAGCGTTCAGCCAAGAGTGGGCCGGGGCGCAGGCGAGCTTGCGCGCACGCTGCCACAGCGCTCGGCAACGTCTGGCGGCTATCGCTCTCGATGACCAGGCGCTGGCCTGGATCACCGAGCGCTGTTTCGCGGCGGGCGTCGATGGCTTGCGGGCTGACCTGGTCTGGCTGCGTGCGGCCCGCGCGCACTGCGCCTGGCGTGGCGGGGAATGCATCGCCGAAGAGGATGTCGAGGCGGTGGCCGAGTTCGCTCTGCGCCATCGGCGGCGGGGCACGCCCCCCGAGAGCCAGTCCAATCCGCCGGCTGGGTCATTCAGCGCTGCCGGGCAGAGCACTGCCGGGCAAGGCGGGCAGGGGGATTGGGGAGCGCTACCGGCACAGCCCGTCTCCACCGGCCCTCGGCGTGAGGTACCGAACTGGGCAAAAAAGCCCTGAGCATCCGCCAGCAGCCGCAGGCGGCGGATGCCAGGGGCAGCGCCGGGAAACTGACAGGCCCCCGCGGCGGCCATGCGCAGCCCTCGTCCAGTGGTCGCGTGGCCTGGTTGCCGACGTTGCTCAAAGGTCGTCCCCGTCAGCGCCAGGACCTGTGTTGGCAGCAGCGCCGCAGCCAGGCGCCGGTAGTGTGGCTGGTGATCGTCGATGCGTCGGCCTCGACCCGTCGCCATCAGGCGCTGGCCACCACCAAAGGCGTGCTGGCGGAGCTGTTCGATCAAGCGTATCGCCAGCGCGCTCGGCTGGCCCTGCTCACCGCCAGTGGCGGTGCGCCACGCTGGCAGCGACACGGATTGAAGGCGTCGGCGGCGTTGCAGCCCTGGTTGCGTGCCCTGGGTGCCGGTGGTGGCACGCCATTGCTGGAGGCACTGAAGCAAGCACGCGACTGGTTACTGACGCGGCGCAAGGCGCACCCCCACGAAGCCCAGCGATGCCTGGTGTTCACCGATGGTCGCTTGCAGCGCTGGCAAGCCCTAGCCCCCATGCCCTGTGACACGGTGCTGATCGACATGGAACTAGCCCCTGTACGTCTGGGGCGGGCGCGGCAGTTGGCCGAACAGTTGCTGGCCGATTACCAGCACCTCGAACAATTGGCGTTAAAGAACAATTAAGAAGGGGCGCGACACTATGCCGCAATAAGGAAAGTGTCCATCCCCAATAATGGGGGAGTGGGGAAAGTTCCCCAAGTGCGTGGCAGGCACGCACTTGCAGGCAACCGGCGATATTACTTTGGCATCGACCAAGGTTGCAGGTCGTAGCCTTTTTCGCACAGTTCGGCGCGTACTTCTTCGATCAGGCAGGCCCACTGCGCGGGGTCGGAATAGATGCGCGAGGAAACTTGCTTGCTGCCGATACGCGTGCTGGTCCGGTCGATCACTGCCAGGCTCAGCTCTCCAGTGCCGTTGGGGGCATCCCAGGCTACACACTGGAAGGGTTCGAAGGCGTGGTCGGCGATCAGCAGTGCTTCGTTGACACGGAGCGGGGCGTTCATGGTTCGGTCTCTCTATGGTCCCAAACATCGAAATGTTAGTCCGCGGGATTTCTGGCTCGCTACAGTTATCGCGATGCGCAGCGCGGGGTTATTCGTACTGATGCTCCAAGTAGGTGTCCAAGTCACACGGCAGTTGTAAATTTTTTCGTGCGGTTATGAAGTTTGTTGTCCGCCGCCGTCTGTGACGCCATTAAACCGATGAAATTCCCGGGTGCCGTTGGTGTGGCAGCATTTAGTAGACAAACGGTAGTGGGAAGCGTCAACTTCGTTGCTACTGTTAATTCGGGCGTCGCAACTTACTGTTTTCTCGCACAAAACCATAATTTGGCGCCAAGGAACGGTCATGCACGAAACCGCAGCCCCTCGTCGCCTGCTCATCGTCGACCCGTGCGACGACTGCCACCGCCTTCTCCCCGGTTTGCGTAGCGCCGGATGGGATGTGCACAGCTGTTCCCTCGACCACGCGCTGGAGTATCCCTGCGATGTCGGCCTGCTGCGCTTGCAGGCTTCGCACCTGCGCCACCCAGACGCCGTCAAGGACATGATCAAGCGTAGCAACACCGAATGGATCGCCGTGCTCAGCGCCGAGGAACTGCGTATCCAGAATGTCGGAGACTTCGTCTGCGAATGGTTCTTCGACTTTCATACCTTGCCCTTCGATGTATCGCGCGTGCAGGTGACTCTGGGCCGCGCCTTCGGTATGGCGCGTCTGCGCGGCAAGGGCACGGTCAGGGTGGATGAGCCGGAACACGAACTGCTGGGGGAGAGCCGGCCGATCCGGGAACTGCGCAAGCTGCTTGGCAAGTTGGCGCCGACCGAGTCTCCAGTGCTCATCCGCGGGGAAAGCGGCACCGGCAAGGAACTGGTGGCGCGCACCCTGCATCGTCAATCATTGCGCCACGAGCAGCCGTTCATCGCGATCAATTGCGGCGCAATACCCGAGCATCTGATTCAGTCCGAGCTGTTCGGTCACGAGAAGGGCGCCTTCACCGGCGCGCACCAGCGCAAGGTGGGGCGAATCGAGGCGGCGAACGGCGGAACGCTGTTTCTCGACGAGATTGGCGACCTCCCGCTGGAACTGCAAGCGAACCTGCTGCGTTTTCTGCAGGAAAAGCACATCGAACGTGTCGGCGGGAGCCAGCCAATCCCCGTAGATGTGCGTGTATTGGCGGCGACCCATGTCGATTTGGAGAAAGCGATCGAGCAAGGGCGTTTTCGCGAAGATCTGTACTATCGGCTCAACGTGCTGCAAGTGGTGACCGCGCCGTTGCGCGACCGACATGGCGACCTGTCGATGTTGGCCAACCATTTTTCCCACTTCTACAGCCTGGAAACCGGGCGCCGGCCACGTTCGTTCAGCGATAGTGCCTTGGCCGCCATGGGGCGTCACTCATGGCCGGGCAACGTGCGTGAGTTGGCCAACCGTGTGCGTCGCGGCCTGGTGCTGGCTGAGGGACGACAGATCGAGGCCCAGGACCTTGGACTGCATACCATCGACGCCGAAGAGCAACCCCTGGGAACGCTGGAAGACTACAAGCACCGGGCCGAGCGTCAGGCCTTGTGCGACGTGCTCAACCGGCACAGCGACAATCTGAGCATTGCCGCCAAGGTCCTGGGTGTTTCCCGGCCGACGTTCTACCGGCTGTTGCACAAGCATCAGATACGTTGAGGCCGCAGCGACTGGCGTTCGCCTCAACTGGCCTGTTCAGCTTCCGTGTCGACGCTTTCGGTTGGCGGCTCCTCTTCGCCCGGCAGCGCGGTGATGACACTGAAATCGGTAATCTCGACTGCGCCACCCCCATAGCCCAGGAGGTGGAAGGAAAACGCCTTGCGCGCGGTAGGGTTGTCGAAACCGAACTCCATCTCCAGAGGGGTGTCGGCACTGACGCGCATCTCGCCGGGTAGCCCGACCGAGACATCTTGTTCGTACTCCTTGGCCTTGAGCTGGATACGCGCCTCATGGCGGCTATCGAGCGAACGGACCTTGATGCGCACCCGGGTATGCGAGCCTTCAGGCATTTCCAGGTATTGAGCGCCGATCAGGTTGTCGGTCCAGTCGTCGTGAACGCGTTGTTGCAGTTCGATGCGGGCCGGGCCGCCAAACTGATAACGCAGGTTCAGTGGCGTCTTGAGCAGCGATTGATCGAGGACCGCAGCGAGCTCGCTGATCTGCTGCCCGGTACCGGCACGGCCGGGGCCGAGGTATTTGGCCTTGTCAGCGATGAAGCCCTCGCTGGCATAGGTGCGGCAACGCTGCTGGAAGTCGCATTCGGTGAATACGCCACGGCCATTGTGATAGCGCAGCATGCCATTGGTGAACGCGATCATCTCGCGCCCGTTGTCATACTCGCGGTACAACGAGCGGCCGCCCAAGTCGGCGGGAATCGGCAGCGCGAAGTAGTCGAGCAGCGATGTGGTCAAGTCGATATGGCCGTAGGTACCACGTTTGATGCGGGGAAGCGCGGCCTGCTCGGGCGCCAGGGTCAGGTTGAAGCCCCATGACGATGCCAGGCGCACCCCGTCGATGCCGTGGGACTCGTCGGAGGTGACTACCACCAGCGTGTCCTTGAGCACGCCCTGGCGCTCGAGACTGGCGAGAAAGCCATCGACGGCATCGTCAAGATAGGCCACTGCCGCCTGTTTGGGATCGTCATTGCGCTGCAGGTACGCTTCTGGCGCGGAATAGGGCTGGTGGGTGCCCACGGTCAGCAACGTCAGCATCCAGGGCTTGTCCTGCTTGCGCAGATCGCCGATGTAGGTCAGGGCGCCTTCGAAAAACGCGCGGTCGTCCTTGCCCCAGGGGAACTCGACGTAGTTGGGGTTGCCGAACCATTCCTGGCCATGCACCTGATCGAAGCCGATATGCGGCATGATCCGATCCTTGGCCATGAAGCGTAGGCCGGCACCCTGCAGGAAGTGAGTGCTGAAGCCGGCCTGGCGCAGTTGCGACGGCAGGCATGCCTGGTTGCGTCGGCCCTGGGTCAGCATCTCGGTCCCTTTTGGCGTGCCATTGGCGAGCTTGTCGTAGTCGCCGCACAGCATCGTGTACAAACCACGAATGGTCTGGTGGGTGTGCACGACGTAGTCCGGGATGTTCATGCCGCGCTCTGCCCAACGACTGAGCTTGGGCATCAAGTCACTGACGTAGTGGCTGGGCAGCGCCTCGCGGTTGGGGCGCAGGTACGCTCCTGGAATACCCTCGAGGGTTATGATCAGCAGATTGCGCGCCTTGCCCGGCGCTTCGAGCAGCTTGTGGCCGTTGAGGTCGGAGTGGGTCAGGCCGCTGCTCGGCAGGGGCGCGAGCCGGTTCTGCGGGGCTATCCAGCCCTGCGTGCGCTGCTGCAGATCACCCACCGCAGCTGACATCGCTTGGTGCAACAGATTGTATTGGCGCCACTGATCGGCGTCGGAGGGAGCCAGATGCTGACCGGACCAATGGGCTGTGAACAGTCCTGCGACCAAAGCCCAGGCCTTGCTTGGGACGCGGGCTCTCGGTTGGCCACGACTGCGCCAGACGCTCACCAGCCAGCCCACCAGACCCGCCCCCAGCAGCCAGGGCAACCAGGGATGGGCCAGGCCGCCGCCCGTGGAGTTTTCCATGAACTGCGCGTCGGACAGGTAACCCAGGTCGGCGTAGGTTGGTAGTCTGCCGACGGCACTGACCAACTCAGCCGAGGCAATCCACAGGGCGCCCCAAGCGAGCAACAGCGGTAAGGCCAGCCACCATGCCCGTCGATGCAGCAGCAACAGCAACAAGCTGCCTACGGCGAGGTCCGAGAGGTATCCGAATGGATCGGACCAACCCAGCAGTGCACGTGCACCCAAGGGGATGACCAGTACCAAGGTCGCCAGGCTGGCGAAGCGGGTACGGGAGGGGCCGAACAGGTCGTTCACGAGCATTCCTTATTTGCCATCAAACCGTCATACATCTGTGCTTGATGATAACAGGCCAGGCGAGATAAGGCGGGGAGGCCGACGGTGGGCGCATCGCGCGCCCAGGTCAGGTCAGAAGTAGTAGGGGAATTTCAGGCTGAAGGAGAAGTCCGGCGAGTCGTCGGTCAAGCCGATGGACAGGTTGGGGACGATGGTCAGGTTGTCCGTAGCGGCGAAGGTCATGCCGATGTTGAAGTTGGCGGCGTTGTAGTCACTGTTGGGCACCGATTGCCAGTCACCGCCATCGGGCTTGATCTTGCTCTTGCTGGCGAACTGGTCCGATACCGAGAACGACATGCTCATCTTCTCGTTCAGGGCAAAGGCGATACCGGCGCCGATCTGCCAGGAGTCGCCGAGCTTCACGTCACCCGGCACCTTGGTGTTGACCGTGGGGCTGATGTCGCTGAACGAGTCCTCCATGTTGTAGGTGTAGGACAGGCTGCCGAACAGCACGGCGGGGTCGAAGGTCTTGACCAGCGACAGCCCAGGCGTGATCGACCAGACGCCGTTGCCAGTGGGCAGGTCTTCCGGCACCGAGAGGTTGTCGTTGGTGGGGTCGTTGATCAGCTTGATGCCGTACGGATCCTTGCCGGTTGGCGCTTTCACCCGCAGGGTGACCACGGCGTCCGGCAAGCTTTCCGATTCATCGAGGAATTTGTAGGCAACGCCGACATTGACGTCGCCGATGGTCGGGTCTCGGGTGACCGTGGCATCGGAGGTGACGGGGCCGGCGCCCCCGGCGCCCCCGGACGAGTAGGTCGATTCGCGGTAGACCACCGGTACGTTGATATCGAACTGCCAACGTTGGTCGAGGTTGTAGCGGGCCGTGAGGTCCAGTGTCCAGTTGTCGGCCTTGATCCGGTCGAGGTTGATGTTGCCGAGGAAGATCGAGTCCAGCGCCAGGAAGCCGTTGAGCACCAGGGCGCGGGTATCGTAGTGAGTGTAGGTCAGTCCGGTCTCGACACTGAACTTGCCGCCGCCGAAGAAGCCGCTGGCCTCGTCGTAGAGGTTGGATACGCTCTGCGCGGGCTCGGAGTCGTCCTTGAGCGACTGGCCATAGGAGCTGCCGGTGGTACCCGGCGCGCCGGCGGCGACGGTCTGGCCGCCCCTGACCGTTTCCGCCGGGGATTTGGTCAGGCGCCTTGGCGCTGGGGCAGGGGGCGCTTCTTCGACTTGGCGCAGGCGCTGCTCCAGCACCATCAGTGCATTCTGTTGTGCTTCGTAGCGCGCTTTGAGCGCCATCAGTTCCTGTTTAAGGGCTTCGACCTGCGGATCGGTCGCTGCGTACAGCAGGTTGACCGGTGCCAGGGCCGTCAAACAAACGACAGCTTTTAACGTCAAAGATCGGTGCATGGTTAACCGTCCCTTCCGACTGCATTTGATGAGACGAAGCGTAGATCAGTATCCGAGGGTGCGAAGGCCTTTAAGCTGATCCAGGTTGCCGCTCACCGCGCCGGCGGTCGACACGTTGTCGCGTAGCACCACGTTGAGCGAGGTGAAGTTCTTCACCTGGTTGCCAGTGCCGAGCAGGGTGGCGTTCTGCAACAGGCCGCCCTGGGCCAGGCGCTGCAGGGTTGCGCCCTGGTTGTTGCTGGCGACGATGTTCATCTGTACACCACTGCTGGTGGACGAAACGCTCATCGAGCCTGCGCCATTACTGGCGGAGATCGTCGAGCCGGCGGTCAGCAACTGGCCCTTGGGCGTCGTCGAAGCCGTACTGCCGGCTTGGCTGGCCTTGGTGACGTTGATGGCGACGTCGTTGTTGGCGGCGTTGTTGTCCCCGGCGGCGCGCACGACCTGGGTCACGCCCTGGGTGGTGCCCAGCCCGGCGCCGCCGGTCACGGTGCCGGTTCCGGCGCTGATGGTGCCGGCTTGGCTCGACTGGCCGCTGGTGGTGGATTTTTCGTCGATGGTCGAGACATAGAATTGCGGTTTGATGGTGTTCTGCTGGATCTGCATCGTCGAACTGACGCCAATCACCTCGCCTTTGGCGTTCTGCCAGGTGCTGGACATGACGACGCCGAAGCTGATGATGCGCCCGGGCATGACGAAGCGCCCGCGCAGATTGGCCAGTTCATGGTCCTTGAGTTCGATGGGCGCAAACGTCTGCGCCTGGGTGTGCAGGCTCGCCGCGAGGCAGGCCAGGGTGAGCCAGGTTGGAATCTTCATGGGATGCTCCCCGAGCTTCGTGCTCTTTTGTTATAAGAGTCGATTAGAAGAAGTCGCTTTGGATGAAGCCGAAGTCCATCAACTCCGCGTCCTGTACCGGGGTGAAATTGTTGATGCGGCCTTTCGCGGTCAGTGGCAAGGGCGGATCGAGCAGGGCGTTGCCCTTGTCGTAGCCTTGGCCGATCACGGCGAAGATGATGCCGTTCCAGCCTTTGAGGAAATCGTCGACTTTATAGCGTTTGTGGCCCAATACCGGATCGCCGATGTACACCCAGCCCTTGTCGACCTTCTGCATGACCACGAAATGTTTGTAGCCGCGGATGTCCATCAGGACGACTACCGGAATGCGCACGCTGGTCAGGGTGTCCGCTGCCACCCGATAGCCCCGGGCGCGCATGCCCAGGCTTTCGACATAGCGTTTCATGTCCAGCATGGAAAAGCCCTGGACCCTCACCAGTTCTGGGTCGGCATGGGCCAGCATGCCTTCGATGATCTGTTTTTCGTCGACATCCAGCCAGTAGGCCTGGCGCAGGATGGTCGCGAGCGCGGCTGCGCCGCAGCTGAAATCGGTTTTCTGTTGCACCAGGTCGGCGAACTTGCGTTCGCGGATACTCTGGATCGGCTTGTAAATCACAGCGCCGCCAGGAAGCACGGAAAGCGGCATCTGCGCCGCTTCGCTAATACTTGCCACACACAGCAAACATGCCAGGGCCAAAATGCGCATGTCGAACGCCTCTGATACGGTCGTGGCAAAGGCCCCCCGAAGGGGGCCTCTGTTACGCGCTGGTTAGAACGAGACGTTGGAAATGGCCAGCGAGTTGCTTTGCTGGTTGCCCACGCCCGCTGCCACGTTGACACCGAGGTTGCCACTGCCGCCATTGACCGAACCGCTCAGGGTTGCGATGTTGGTCACAGGGTTGGCCCAGCCGGTCGGAGTCAGAACCTGGAACGACACGGTGTTGCTCAGGTCGTAGGAGCTGCTCTCGCTGTAGCTCTGGGCTACGTTCTGGTGGGACTCGGAGCTTCCATCCTTGGATTTTTCGTAGCTCGAACTGGACGATTTGTCATAGGACGAATCGTAGGCCTTCTCGAACGACGAGTCATGGCTCGAACTGTGCGAGGCATCCACGGTGGCGTTGAGCGATGCATCCAGGGATCCATCGAACGTTTCGCTTTCACTGCGCTCATGACGGCCATAATCCCAGGTGCGGGTGGTCGATGTGTTGGCGGCTGCGTTGAACGTCACATCCAGCGAAGCGTTGTGGGACGAATTGGATTCCGAGCTCTTCGAGCCCGAGGCGCCCCAGCTTGCGCTGCCACTTGCATTGTGGCTGCTCGAGCCACTGGCGTTCTTGGCCCACGACGAGGTGCTGTCGGACACCAGGTTCGAGGCGTTGGCGCGGGCGGTGGAACCGGTGGCCCGAGTGGTGTAGGTCAGCGTATCCACTCGATAGGTACGGTCAGCACGGTTGTTCACGACCAGGCCTGGACCGGTCTGGGTGGCCGAGGCGGTCGCTACCGCGTTGCCGATGTCAGCACCGGCGTTGGCGATGGCCATGGTGTTTTTCTGCTGGTTCAGGTCGCCGCCAGCGATGTTGATGCCCATGTTGCCGCTGCCGCTGTTACCCGATCCGCTCATCACTGCAGCCGCTTGGCTGCCGTAATTGTTCACCTTGTTGTTGTTGCTGTACTGGTTGACCTGGGCGGTTGCAGTGGCGGTGCCGAAGACGAAGCTGTTGTCCAGGCTCGATTCGGCTGCGGCGTTGGCGATGGCGGCGGCGTTGTCCTGCTGGTTGCCGGAGCCTGCCGCCACGTTGACCCCCACGTTGCCGCTGGTGCCGGTGGCCGAGTTGCTCATTTCAGCGCCATTGAGGGTGCCTTCGTTGAGGATCTTATTGTCTGTGCTGCTCTGGGCGTCCATGGCATTGGCGGTCGCCGAGATGTAGATCACGGTTGGATCGTCGTTGCCGTTGTGACCACCGTTATGGCCGTTGTTGTGGCCATTATTGTGACCGTTGTTATGGCCGTTGTTGTGACTGCTTTGCCCAGCTTGTACAGCAACAGCCATGACCGCAGCAATTGCGAAAACCAGAGGCTTGAGTGCCATCGAGGGTTTCATGGTGATTCTCCGTACGTTGTTTTAGGTTAAGTGCTGTCTTTACCTGTTTGGGTCAGTCCGCGACCCGGACGCTCAGGGTATTGGCAGTTCGATTTCCTACCCCGGCGCTCTGATTCACCTGGATGACCCCACGGCTACCGGTGAAGGCCCGGTCGCTGGTGGTGACCTGGCGATAGCCGGGTACGGATCCAGGTGCATCGGAGTTGTTGACCAGCGCCACGTTCTGCTGCAGAAGGACGCTGTCGTCGAGACTTTGTGGCTGCGTGCCGATGCTGATGCGCAGCGCATTGGCTTGCTGGGTGTTGGCCCCGGCACTCTGGTTTACGCCCAGGGCACCACTGCCATGGCTGAAGGCATCGCCGTTGATCTGCGCACGGGTATCGCGGGCGGGATCGGCCAGGGTGTCGAGGTTCTGGCGGATCTGGTAGTTGGCGCTGGCCCGGGGGCCGACGGCGAAGGCGCGGGCGTTGGCCTGTTGCTGCTGGTCGCCGGCAGCCTGGTTGACCGCCATGTTGCCCTCGTAGCGGCTGGCGGAGCTGTCGATGATGGCGGTATCCACCACCGGCGACTGGGCAAGGGCCGAAGTACTGCAGAACAGGGCCGTGATCAGCAGCGAGTGCCTCATGTCACTTGCCTCCGGTGAGGATGTTCAAGGCGCCCATGCCACGTTGGACGCTGGAGTTGACCATGTTGGAGATGCCGTTGCCGCCACCGCTGGCGCGACCACCTGCCATATTCGGCAACTGTTGCGGGTTACCGACTTGTGCGTTGATGTTGTTGGTCTGCTGGGTCACCATCGCGGAGATGCCGGCACCGCTGCTGATGCTGGCGAAGTCGCCGTCGCTCAGCTCGTTGGTTTGCCGAAGTACCTGCGCGGAGGGGTTGGCGTTGGCAGTGGTCGGGTAGGGGTCGGGAGCGAGGGGCGGGCGCGTGGCATTGCGAGTCTGCACATCGCGGGTGATGACGATGATGCCGTTGTCCGCCTGGGCCGTCTGACTCAGACTGGCCGCGATTGTGCATCCGATCAGCAACAGGCTGTAGAAGCCTTTTTCGATATTCCCCACGATGGCAATTCCTTCTTCAGAGCGCTGGTTCCGTTCAGCATTGCCACGAACTAGAGCAGAAGGTGTGCCGGTTTTCGTTAAGGTAGGAAATTCAGTGGGTTAGCCACAATTGCTAGGGCGGGTAGGGAGCTGGCTGTTTCAAGGCTGACACAAGTTATTCGGAGAATCACGGCTTGGCCCAGCTAGTACGTTGTCTGAGCGATGTTGGGTAAGGGTGTTTCACGAATTTTTCACTGCCCCCGAAACTGGAGCAAAGCCCGCAAATACGGGGGAAAGGCCCCGGGGTGGTGTTACGCCGAATTAACACCCAGTGAGCGGATGGGGCCGTTTTTCTCCAGCAACTGCTGCACTGCATTGAGCGCGGCGCTTTCACGGGCTGACCAGTCACCGCCGATGACCTGCAGGGGTTGTCGATGTTCTTCCAGCCAGGCGAGGGAGTCGTCGAAGAACGCCAGGCGGTCGCGCAGCTCCGGCTGGCTGCGCTGGCCATCGGCGACCCAGTCGACGCCCTCGGGGCTGAGCAACAGGTGCAGGTCGTAGCGCCGCGCGAGCAGCGCCTGCTCGAGCCAGGCCGGGCAGTCGTCGAACAGGGCGCGGCTCCAGAGCATGTTGCTCAGCAGGTGGGTATCGAGGATCAGCAATTCCGGGGCTTGCCGACGAGCCTGATCTTCCCAGGCCAATTGCCCCTGGGCAATGACCGGGATATCGGCATAACAGGTGTCTCGGCACTCGTGGTCGATGAAATGTCGCACGTACTCGGACACCACCACTCCGCCGAATCGCGCCTGAATCAGGCCGCTGAGCCAGCTCTTGCCGCTGGATTCCGGTCCGCATAGTACGACGACCTTCATGGCGCCACCTGGGCCAACGCCGGATCACGGCGCCATTCCAGCCAGCCGCGTACGGCGATCACAGTGAGCACGGCGAAAAAACCGGCGGTGAAATACATGCCTTGGTGCAGGTACTGGCCAACATACGCCACATCCACCACCACCCACAGCGGCCAGCATTGCAGGCGCTTCTGCGCCATCCACAACTGCGCCACCAGGCTGAAGCCGGTCAGGGTCGCATCCAGCCAGGGCAGCGCAGCGTCGGTCCAGTTCGCCATGCCAGCGCCCAGCGCCAGGCTCATCAGCACGCCTGCGGCGAGCCCGGCGAGCAAGGTCGACCTACCCAGGCGCGAGACTCGGCGCGCGTCCTCGACCCGATCCGGACGTTTCCACTGCCACCAGCCGTAAAGCGTCAGCACGGCATATGCCAGTTGCAGCAACATGCCCGAATACAGCTTCACCTCGAAGAACAGCCAGCCATAGATCAGCACCATGACCAGGCCGATCGGCCAGCACCAGGCGTTCTGTTTGACCGTCAGCCAGACGGCGCTCACGCCGAGCACGGCGGCGATCAGTTCGAGGCCGGACATCAGCGCTCCTTCGGTAGGGAAAAGGGCGTGATTGTAACCTGCCGGCCGCTGGCATTACACGCGGAACTGCCTGAGCAATTGTTCCAGTTGTTCGCTCAATTGTGCCAGGGCGGTCCCGGCCTCACTGGAGTGTCGTGCGGCATCGGCGGTCTGCTGCGACAGCCCGGCCGTGTCGAGCACATTGCGGTTGATTTCCTCGACCACATGGGACTGCTGCAAGGTGGCACTGGCGATCGACGCGTTGAGTGCGGTCAGATTGTGCAGCGCCTGGCTGATGGCATCCAGACTGGAACCCGCCTCGCGGGCCTGTTCGACGGTCTGGCGCGAGGCCTCGCTGCTGGTGTCGATGGCCCGTACCGCCGCATCGGACTGCCCTTGCAGGTGCTCGATCATGGTGTGGATTTCGGCGGTCGATTGGGCGGTGCGCTGGGCCAGCAGGCGAACTTCGTCGGCGACCACGGCAAAGCCGCGGCCCTGATCGCCGGCACGTGCCGCTTCGATAGCGGCGTTGAGCGCCAGCAGGTTGGTCTGCTCGGCGATGGAGCGAATGACCTCCAGTACGCCGCCAATGCGCGTGCTATGCCCGGCCAAATCGCGGATGACCTGTACGGCTTGCTCGATGGTGGCCGACAGTCGATCGATCTGCTGCAGGCTGCCGTGGATCGCCTGCTGGCCATGTTCCACTTGTTGCTGCGCGGCGTGCATTTCCCCAGCGGCTTGTTCGGCGGTCTTGGCCACGTCCTGTACGGCGTAGGTGACTTCGTTGACGGCCGTGGCAACCTGATCCATCTGCAGCGACTGCTGACTGCTGTGCGCTCGGGTAGCGCCGGCGTTGTCGCCCACTTGACCTGCGGATTGGGCGAGGGCATGGGCGGTGCGCTGCAACTGGCCGACCACGCCCTGAAGCTTGCCGTTGAACTGATTGAAATGCTCGCCGAGGTGGCTGAGCTCGTCCCGGCCATGGGTATCCAGGCGTCGGGTCAGGTCGCTTTCGCCACTGGCGATGTTGCCCATGGCTTGTACGGCCTGCTGCAACGGCTGGGCGATGCTGCGGGCGATCATCATGACCACCAGTGCCATCAGCAGGACGATACCCAGCCCCAGCAGTAGACTGTCGCGCAGCTGGCGATTGAATTCAGCCTGGACGTCGTCGACGTAGACCCCCGAGCCAATGATCCAGCCCCAGGGCTTGAACAGCTGGATGTACGAGGTCTTGGCGACCGGGTCGGCGGCTCCGGGCTTGGGCCAGCGGTAGTTCACCGGACCTTCGCCCTGGCTGCGGGCGAGAGCGACCATCTCGTTGAACACGGCGAAGCCGTCGGGGTCACGGATGGCCGACAGGTCCTTGCCATCGAGTTTGGGGTTGGCCGGATGCATGATCATCTTCGGCCCCAGATCGTTGATCCAGAAGTAGTCGTCCTTGTCATAACGCAGCCCCCGCACGGCCTGCAGTGCCTGGCTCTGGGCGGCCTCACGGCTCAAGCTGCCGGCCGCTTCCAATCCCTGGTAGTAGGCCAGCACGCCGGCGGCGGTCTGTACCACATGGCGGGTTTTCTCGGCCTTGGCCTGGTAGAGATCGCCATGGATCTGGCGCAACATCAACAGCCCCAGAGCCACCACCATCACCACCGCCACCAGCAGAATCAGCCACAAGCGGCGGCTGATCGACATCGACCTCAATGCCTTCATCATCATTACTCCCTGATTGTTCTTTTTATTCAGGTCTATCCAAGCATGTCCGGGCGTCGTGCCACACTCGACCAATGGCTAACTGCCATCAGTGAGCGCTATGCTTTACCGCGACAAGCCTTGGCAGAGGCGCTCTGATAGGATCTCGGCCGCGTCAGATGAAACCTTTAGGTGGGATGAACTTTTCTGCTGGCATTTGTCCCACCTGTCGCTGTAAAAACCGCAGGGCCATGCGTGGCATACAAGTAAATCAAGAACGAGGGGCCTGCCCATGAAGGCAGCGCTCCAACGGGGGAGTGGATGGATTTTTGGAGTGCCTTTCAGGCAATCATCTTGGGCGTGGTCGAAGGACTGACGGAATTCCTGCCCATTTCAAGCACCGGTCACCAGATCATCGTCGCCGATCTGATCGGCTTCGGTGGCGAGCGGGCCATGGCCTTCAACATCATCATCCAGCTCGGAGCGATTCTCGCGGTGGTCTGGGAATTCCGCCGCAAGATCCTCGATGTAGTCTTCGGTCTGACCAGCCAGCCGACTGCGCGCCGCTTCACCGCTAACCTGCTGCTGGCGTTCATGCCGGCAGTGGTACTGGGAGTGCTGTTCGCCGACCTGATCCACGAATACCTGTTCAACCCCATTACCGTGGCTTTGGCCCTGGTTGTGGGCGGTTTCATCATGCTCTGGGCGGAGCGGCGCGAGCACCGCATCGAGGTCGATCATGTCGATGAGATGCGTTGGAGTCACGCCCTGAAGATCGGCTTCGTGCAATGCGTGGCAATGATTCCTGGCACTTCGCGCTCGGGGTCGACCATCATCGGCGGCTTGCTCTTCGGTCTGTCGCGCAAGGCTGCCACGGAGTTCTCGTTCTTCCTGGCCATGCCCACCATGGTCGGTGCAGCGGTGTATTCGGGCTACAAGTACCGCGACCTGTTCCAACCCAGCGATTTGCCGGTATTCGCCGTGGGCTTCGTGACCTCGTTCATCTTCGCCATGATCGCCGTGCGGGCCCTGCTGAAGTTCATCGCCAACCATAGCTATGCCGCGTTCGCCTGGTACCGCATCGTCTTCGGTTTGTTGATCCTGGCCACCTGGCAGTTCGGCTGGGTCGATTGGTCAACGGCGAACGGCTGACCATGGCTCGCGAACAAGCGCCTCGGCGGCGCGCCAGTGGGCGCGAAGAGGGCGTGCGCAATGCGCGCCTGAAACTGCTGGTGTTGGTCGCGCTGTGCCTGCTGCCCTTGCTGGGCGCAACGCGCATGGGCCTGTCGGGGCAGGGCTGGGTGTCGTTGGCAGTGTATCCATTGGCGAGCCTGGTGACCGTGTTGCTGTACTGGCAGGACAAGCACCAGGCACGCAGCCAGGCCTGGCGCACGCCGGAAAAGATCCTGCACGCCAGCGAACTGCTCGGCGGTTGGCCGGGTGCGCTGGTGGCCCAGCAGCTGTTCCGGCACAAGACCCGCAAGCTCTCCTACCAGCTGGTGTTCTGGGGCATCGTCCTGGCACACCAGGTGTTCTGGCTGGATTTCCTGTGGCTTGGCGGGCGGCTGCCGTGGCAGCAACTGTTCGGCAGCTTCGGCTGACTACAGCAGTTCAGACATAGCGCTCTGCACAGGCCTCGAACGAAGCCGCCAGGTGGTCGATCCAGGCCCGCACCGCGGGCAACAAGCCACGCCGGTGCGGATATACCGCCTGCAGGTAGCCGCCCGGCAGCGACCATTCCGGGAGCAAACGTACCAGCTCGCCGCGCTCGAGCTCTTCTTCACAGAACATGCTTGGCAGGGCCGTAAAGCCCAAGCCGGCGCGCACAGCGGCGTTGCGTACGACGAAATCATCGATGGCCAGACGCGGTTCCAGGGCGATTTCCTGCTGGCGGCCTTGGGGGCCGAGCAGTCGCAGATGCACAAGGCGATCGGCCTCGACAGCACCCAACACCGGCAGCGACGCCAGTTCGGCCGGGTCTCGGATATGGTCGGCGAAACCCGGTGCGGCCACCAGTTGCATTTGCGCCTGACGCAGGCGTCGGGTGACCAGAGTCGGATCTTCCTCGCCAAGATTGCGCACTCGTAGTGCGACGTCGATACCTTCGGAAATCAGGTCGACGCGGCGGTTGAGCAGGACCATGTCCAGTTGCACCAACGGGTACTGTTCCAGAAAGCGGCTGATCACCTCGGGCAAAAAGGCATGTGCCAGCGCTACGGGGCACGATACCCGCAAGCGCCCCCGCGGTTCGCTGCTCATGCTGGCCACTACCTCGTCGGCGGCTTCGGCCTCCATCAGCATGGCCTGACAGTGGTGCAGGTAGCGTTCACCCACTGCGGTGAGCTTCAGTTGGCGCGTGGTGCGTTGCAGCAAGCGGGTACCCAGGCGTTCCTCGAGCTCGGCGATGCGCCGGGACAGCCGCGATTTGGGGATGCCGAGCTGGCGCCCGGCGGCGGCGAAACCACCGGCTTCCACGACGCGGGCAAAATAGAATAAGTCATTAAGGTCTTGCACATTTTTTGTCCACTGTCCTATACGTGGGACAAACTAACGCATTTTTACGGTCTTTTCAGCTATTAGCCGGTTGGTTAGGATTCTCTCCATCGTGATCGCCACCGCCGCGGTCTTCACTCACAGGAGAGCCCCATGAAACTGTTGCATATCGATTCGAGCATCCTCGGCGACAATTCCGCCTCTCGCCAGCTCAGCCGTGAAGTGGTCGAGGCCTGGAAAGCCGCAGACCCCAGCGTCGAAGTGGTTTACCGCGACCTGGCCGCCGATGCCATCGCTCACTTCTCTGCCGCCACGTTGGTAGCTGCCGGCACTCCGGAAGACGTGCGTGATGCCGCCCAGGCCTTCGAGGCCAAGCTCAGCGCCGAAACCCTGGAAGAGTTCCTCGCCGCCGACGCCGTGGTGATCGGTGCGCCGATGTACAACTTCAGCGTGCCGACTCAGCTCAAGGCCTGGATCGATCGCGTCGCCGTTGCCGGCAAGACCTTCCGTTACACCGAAGCCGGTCCCGAAGGTCTGTGCGGGGACAAGAAGGTGGTGCTCGTCTCGACCGCCGGTGGCCTGCACGCAGGCCAGCCGACCGGTGTCGGCCATGAAGACTTCCTCAAGGTGTTCCTCGGCTTCATCGGTATCACCGACCTCGAAGTGGTTCGCGCCCATGGCCTGGCCTACGGCCCGGAACAGCGCAGCAAGGCTATCGACGACGCCCAGGCGCAGATCGCCAACGAACTGTTCGCCGCGGCCTGATGAGCGCTTGGACAGGGCGCTGCACGCGTCCCTGTCCTTTCATCCAGTTTTCATCCTTCTGCGCCTGAGCCCGGCTTATGCTGGGCCGATTCCTTCTCGCGGCGACAGCAGCCGATGAACATCCCCCGTCCTTTGCTGGCACTGATGCTCTGCGGCCTGCTCGGCCACGTCCAGGCAACGCCCTTGGTGGCCGGCCTGCATCACATGACCCTGACCGACCCGGTCGACGCTCGGCCCATGCAGGCGTTGGCGTTCTATCCAGCCAACGGCCGCACCCACGAGCAACGCATCGACGGTTACCGGCTGCAGGTAGCCGAGGAAGCGCCGGTTGCGATGGGGCAATTTCCCCTGCTGGTGCTGTCTCATGGCAACACCGGTAGCCCGCTGGCCTTGCACTACCTGGCGACCTCGCTGGCGCGTGCTGGGTTCGTCGTGGTGGCCGTGGTCCATCCCGGCGACAATGCCCGCGATCCCAGCCGCCTGGGGACCTTGAGCAACCTCTATGGACGTCCCTTGCAGATCAGCGCGGCGATCAGCGCTGCGCGTGACGATACGGTGCTCGGCCCCCACCTGTCCGCTGGCAAGGTCGGGGTGATCGGCTATTCCGCTGGTGGCGAAACGGCACTGATTCTGTCCGGTGCCCAGCCCGACCTCGAGCGTCTGCGCCGGTATTGCCTGGAACGACCGGAGGACCACGATGCCTGCAAGACTCACGGGGTCCTGATTGCCGACCGCAACGAGCTGGCCCCGCAGGCCGACCCTCGGGTAGGGGCGGTGATGTTGATGGCGCCATTGAGCCTGCTGTTCGGCCGACAGGCCTTGGCCGGGGTGCAGGTCCCGGCATTGATCTACAGCGGAGATCGCGACCAGTTGGTGGCGGTGGATCGCAACGCCGAGGCGTTGGCGCGAAAGCTGCCGATCACACCGGACTATCGCTTGTTAGCAGGAGCCGGGCACTTCGTGTTCATGGCCCGCTGCGATGCCGAGCAACAAGCGCGCATGCCGGCTCTGTGCAAGGACGCCGAGGGCGTCGACCGTCGGCATATCCATCATACCTTGCAGCAGGACACCGCAGCGTTCTTCAGCCAAACCCTAGGCGCGCCGGCGATGGCTGAGCGCTCAGCGGCGGCGGGCAAGTAGCAGGCAGAGCCCAACGCCGGCCAGCGACAGCAGGGCAGCGACCCCGAAGATCGAGGCATAGCCCAGGTGCACGGCCACTGCCCCCATCACCGGACCGGCGATCGCCAACGCCATGTCGAAGAACACGGCATAGGCGCCCAGACCCGCCCCCCGACTGCTGGCGGGGACCTGCTTGATCGCTTCCACCCCTAGCGCCGGGTACACCAGCGACAGACCGAAACCGGTCAAACCCGCGCCTACCAGCGCCCAGGCGGGCGCCGGAGCCAACCACAGCAGGCTCAGACCGACTACCTCGGTAGCCATGCAGGCGATAGCCACGTTGTAGCCACCGAAACGGTTGACCGCGTTGACGAACAACAGTCGCGAGATGATGAAGCACACGCCGAATGCGCTCAGGCACAACGCCGCCCCCTGCCAGCCACGTTGCAGGTAGTAGAGGGTGACGAAGGTGGTCAGCGTGCCGTAGCCGATGGAGGCCAGGGTCAGGCCCAGCCCGCAAGGTGCCACGCGACCGAAGGCCGACCAGAACGGCAAGCGCTCGCCCCGGGTGATCACCACGTCCTCCCGTCTACGCAGCACCAACAACGCCAGTACTGCCATCACCAGCAACGCCGGCCCGAGCACGGCAAAGCTCAAGTACTCCACTGCCAACACCCCCACGGGGGCACCGATGGCGATGGCGCCGTAAGAGGCGATGCCGTTCCAGGAAATCACCCGAGCCGTGTGCTCGGCGCCGACCTGGTTGATGCCCCAGCTCAGCGTGGCGACGCCGATCAGGCCTTGAGCCACGCCGAGCAGCACACGCCCGATCAGCAGCAGCACGAGGCTGAGCAGTGGGCTGGACACGGTCCAGGCCGACAGCAGCGTCAACACACCGCAGCCAGCGATGCCCAGCAGTCCATAGCTGATCGCGCGCTTGCCGCCGAGCGTGTCGGCCACGCGTCCGGCGAAGGGGCGGCTGGTCAGCGTGGCCAGGTATTGCAGGCCGATGGTCAGCCCGGCGACGATCGCGCCGAAGCCCAACTGGTCATGAACATAGCTGGGCAGCACAGCGATCGGCAGGCCGATGCAGAGAAATGCAATGAAGGTGTAGAAGACGATCGAGAGGATCTGCAGGGTGATGCCGAAGGTGTTGCTGGGGGCAGGTTCTTGCGCAGTCATGGGCTCGTTCGCGGGCGGGCGGTTGGGCGTGACCCCATCATGGCTGTTGCGAAGGATAAATGAAAGCAGGCTAACGAATTATTCGACCGGTAGCCCCACCTGCTGGAGGGCGGACCAGGCACCAGAAGGTGCCCAGTCCTCTGTCGATGGCTTAGACCACCACGCCCTGACTACGCAGGTAATCGTCGTAGGTACCGCTGAAGTCCACCACGCCATCGGCCGTCAGCTCGATGATGCGGGTAGCCAACGACGACACGAACTCGCGGTCGTGGCTGACGAACAGCAGCGTGCCTGGGTAGTTCTCCAGCGCCAGGTTCAGCGCCTCGATCGACTCCATGTCCAGGTGGTTGGTCGGCTCGTCCATCACCAGCACGTTCGGTTTCTGCAGGATCAGCTTGCCGAACAGCATGCGGCCTTGCTCACCGCCGGAAATCACCTTCACCGACTTGAGGATCTCATCGTTGGAGAACAGCATGCGTCCGAGCGTGCCGCGGATCACCTGTTCGCCGCTGGTCCATTGGCCCATCCAGTCGAACAGGGTCACGTCGTCCTCGAAGTCGTGGGCGTGGTCCTGGGCGTAGTAGCCCACTTCGGCACTGTCGGTCCACTTCACTTCACCCTTGTCAGGGGTCAGCTCGCCGACCAGCGTGCGCAGCAGGGTGGTCTTGCCGATGCCGTTGGGGCCGATGATCGCCACCCGTTCGCCGGCTTCGATGGTGAAGCTGAAGTCCTTGAACAGCACCTTGTCGTCGAAGGCCTTGGCCATCTTCTCGACGGTGACCGCCTGGCGGTGCAGCTTCTTGGTCTGCTCGAAGCGGATGAACGGACTCACGCGGCTCGACGGCTTGACTTCGGCCAGCTGGATCTTGTCGATCTGCTTGGCGCGCGACGTCGCCTGCTTGGCTTTGGAGGCGTTGGCCGAGAAGCGGCTGACGAAGGTCTGCAGCTCGGCGATCTGCGCTTTCTTCTTGGCGTTGTCCGACAGCAATTGCTCGCGCGCCTGGGTAGCTGCGGTCATGTACTCGTCGTAGTTGCCTGGGAATACCCGCAACTCGCCATAGTCCAGGTCGGCCATGTGGGTGCAGACACTGTTGAGGAAGTGCCGGTCGTGGGAAATGATCACCATGGTGCTGTTACGCGCGGTGAGGATGGTTTCCAGCCAGCGAATGGTGTTGATGTCCAGGTGGTTGGTCGGTTCGTCGAGCAGCAGTACGTCCGGATCCGAGAACAGGGCCTGAGCCAGCAACACGCGCAGTTTCCAGCCTGGTGCGACTTCGCTCATCGGGCCGAAATGCTGTTCCAGCGGAATACCCAGGCCCAGCAGCAGTTCGCCGGCGCGGGATTCGGCGGTATAGCCGTCCATCTCGGCGAATTCGGTTTCCAGCTCGGCGACGGCCATGCCGTCTTCTTCGGTCATTTCCGGCAGCGAGTAGATGCGGTCGCGCTCGGCCTTGACCTGCCACAGCTGGCCGTGGCCCATGATCACCGTGTCGATGACGCTGAATTCTTCGTAGGCGAACTGGTCCTGGCGCAGTTTACCCAGGCGGGTGTTCGGCTCGAGCATGACCTGGCCACCGGACGGCTCCAGGTCGCCACCGAGAATCTTCATGAAGGTGGATTTGCCGCAGCCGTTGGCACCGATCAGGCCATAGCGGTTGCCGTTGTTGAATTTGACCGAGACGTTTTCGAACAGCGGCTTGGAGCCGAACTGCATGGTGATGTTGGCGGTGGAGATCAAGGAGCTTACCTATCAATAACTTACGTGGCTTCGTCGCAGCTGCGGACCCATTTCGGACCAATCTGGCGCTGAGCTAGCACCTGCCAGTCGTTGGACGAGTTCGTCCAGCGCGCATGAGTCGATGAGAGCATCTGCACGCTATGCCCGAGCTGTTGGGCGATAAATGCGGGGGTTGAGGCCGAACATTGAGGCTATTGTCGCATAGGTGAGGTGGCAGTTGCAGGGGGGCAAGCATTCAGCCTTCAGGTGGTGCCACCCCACAGATGAACTGATTCGACCCCAGGCGGTGCGAACCGTACTCCACCACGTAACCTTCACCACGGCGCTCGGCCTCGGCTTTCGCGGTCTTATGGTCGGCGTAGACGTCGACGAAATGCCAGGGATGACGGTCTCGCAACACGCCCCAACCGAGCACCCAGCCTTCACGGCTCGGATCTGCTGGAAGATTTTTCGCCAGGCTGCGGATGCTCATGAGGCGCTCCTCGATTGCTGCAGACATGATGTGAACATAGCCGTATTCTACGTGCCCCCAATGCCAAACTGCTCAGCGTCGTGCCGTTGGCGCCGGCATCTGCTTGGCACGGCATTCTTGGGGCAGGGCGATCGTCGTTCAAAGGAGTTGAGATAGTGTGGATCGGAAGTGACCAGGCCAGGTTCAGATTGCAGCGACGCATCATGGGGGTCGCGCTGTTCTTCGCGGTATTTTTCCTGGCTGCCAAGATCGAGGCCTACCTGGTGGGCGATGGCACTCTGACGGATGTGTTGCGCGGGCTGTTCGTCACCGGCTTCACCGGTGGCGCGTTCTACCTCGCAGGCAGATGGTGAAATTGACTTGCGATAGAGGGGAGTGGGTGTGAGCAGCAAGCAGCGCATAGTGACTTTGCCTGGGCTGGCCACTTTGGTCATTACCGTCCTGGGCGTGGTGCTGTACTGCACCGAGCAGGTCGGGCTTTGGGGGATGTTCGTCATCCTCATGCTGCCGAACATTTGCATTGGACTGAGCAAGCGCTTGAGCAGGCTCGCAGGCCGTACCTGATATGCGGGAAACTTCCTGGCCAATGGTCCGGACTCATACCGGTACGATCAACTGCGGCCCTTCGTTCCTCACATTGCCCACGGCCATGCCAACCCGATGCCACGCGAAGGCTTCAGGCGGTTCTCCCAGGTTGAGTGCCAGTTGCTCTGCATGTGCATTCGCCGTTTGCGGGGACAGCCAGTCCCGGGCAAGCGCGGCTGACAAAACAACCGGCCGCCGATCATGCACATCGACCATCCCTCCCAGCGCGTCGGCAGTGATGATCACAAAGCCATCATGCTGGTTTCCAGCAAACTGGCCGATGCTGGCGCACAGGGCAGGGCGACCGTCCCGGCGCCGGATGTAATAGGGCTGTTTTTTCGGGCCGCCTTCATCGACCCATTCGTACCAGCCGTCCACCGGCGTGATCGCCCGTTGCGGCCAGATCGCCCGGAAAAACGCACCATGGGCGACCTTCTCGACTCGGGCATTGATTGGCGGTGGACGATCGGTCGCCCAGTGCGGGCGCCACCCCCATTTCACCATATCCGCCCGCAAGCCCGCGTCATCGACCCGCAGCACCGCCACGGGGGTGCTCGGCGCCACGTTGAACCTGTCCAGCTGTCCGTCGCCGACGTGGTTGCGCCAGGCGTCGGGCATGCTCAGGGTTTCGACGAAATCATGGATACCGCGGTATTGCGTCAGCCGCCCGCACATCGCACTGTCCCCGCACCAGAAAAAGTAAGCATAGTCCGCTGCGTGGTAGTGGATTTTGTCGCTATAGGGTGCTGAAATGCTGTATCTATATACAGTGTCGATGGTGCGCTATGTTTTTCCTTCTTGTCCGCCGCCGCGTGAAAGGTGTGGCGATCCCCTCTGGGCATCTGGGCCAGATACAGCCGCTGAGGGCGGATGTTCATATCGGCGACCATCACAGCCAGGCACTTGGCCGAATCGCTACCCAGGCCTGGGTACACAATCCTGCGCCCGGACCTGACATCATTCCGCGGCTGCTCGATGCGCGGGTCACGGGCATGGCCCAATGTGGAATGAACATTACCGGCATGGAAGAAATCGACGGCGTGCTGTACGCGCAGTCGTGGTGGTGCAGGACACAGTGACGTTCGGCCTGGGCGCTGGAAAGCGCCTCAGGTGTCGACTATGCCTAGTTAACGAACCACGTGCTTGGAAGGAGGCTCAATGGACTGCTTCATTTGTGGAAACGAAGCGTTGCTTCTAAGAACGGGACCCTCCGGCCGCTCGGTCAACTGCCCTGAATGCGGTATTTATGAAGCGCGAGGCGACTTCAATCCGGCTTGTCGCGCCATAGCAGAGGGCTTGCGGGGCGCCCTCGACAGACAGCGCAGCGAAGCTGTCGAGCCAGCTGTTCTCACAAGCCAGGCGGCATATCTGCTCTATGTGCTCAGTCGAATCGGGCTCAATAGCCGTGCTTGAGCGCGACTGGACCGAACCGTTCTACCTTGGTGGGTTAGTGCGATTTTGCCGCAGTTGATAGAATCCATCAGCTCAAATGGATCAATTTCAAATGCCTATATTTCGTATTCTCAGTTGCTCGACTCTGATAGCCGTCATTGCGGGCTGTGCGACGCCTGGAAAGCCGACCGGCAGTAAGATCACGCACAAGACGCCAGAGGCTTACGCTGCCTGCGTAATGCCGAAATGGCAAGCGCTGGCCCCGCAGACCACGCAAAAGTCAATTTCCCACGGCTATCGCATCACCGCACCGAGTTCGGTCACCTCCGATGAGGTGCTGGAGGTCGTGGCGTATCACGAGGGTAGCCGGGCGACCTTCTACAAAGGCAGCTTCTTGTCCTCCAACAAGTTGCGCATGGCGGCGCGGGAATGTCTTGACTGAAACGCGCCGGCGATCGTGAGAGAGGCTGCATCCGTGATGAGCGCCCCGTGGGCGTCCGGAACCGCCATGGGGGCAAGTTTTGCATTCGCCTGCCTCACTCGTGATAATCCAGCTCTTTTTGCGGAGGTCTCCGAGTGGAAACCAGAAGTATCGTGGCTGAAATGTTCATCGGTATCCCGACGCATTTCTGGGTATTGCCTGTCGCCGGTGTCATCGCTTACTTCGGTCTGAAGTGGGCCGACCGCTCGATTGTCCGCTCGACCCTGCTGCGTACGATCACCTACTTGCTGTTGCTTGCACTGGCGGTACTGCCCAACGGCATCTACGCCCTGTTCCCACCGACGCCGGAGGTGCTGGCGCAGGGGCAATCCTTGCCTAACTACGAGGGTCTGTTCTACCTGGACGCGTTCTATGTATTCGCGGGCTGGGCGTTGAGCCGGGTGGCCAAGCTCAAGTTCCGCTGAGGGATGCGAGCTTGCGCTGGAGTTCGGCCATCAGGCGTTGGCCGGTGGCTTCCAGCACGTCGGCATAGACGGCGATTGCGCCGCAGGCGCGGCAGGTGACGATGGACTTTTTGTGCGGCCGATCTGGTTTGACGATGTCGGCTGCATCGCATTCTAGGCATTTGAGCGTGACGCTCATGGTTTCCACTCCTTGGAACTCTGGTCCTTGCCCCTTGTACCGGTTAAAGCTGGGGAGGGGGATAAGACCTATTGGTTATACGGGATTGGAAAACGTTCCTGAAGATTGGCAAGTTTTTTCGTTCTTTGTGGGGGGCGGGTTTGGGCTCTGTGATTGGGTGGTTGATCCGAGGGATGTAGCGGCGCTACTGGCCCCTTCCGCCTTTACGGCGGGCAACTTTTTTCTTGGAAAAAGTTGCACAAAACCGCTTGCTCCCACATACGGCCCCTACGCTGCGCTTCGGGGTCCCCTCGCTCCGGCGGCTTGCGGGTAGATCAAAAGCAAGATCAAAAGCCAGAGCAACGGCAGGCGAATCGCTGCGCTCTCGCTTTTCCCTCTACCTTCGTTTTGTGTTGTTGCGGATCTCGCGATCTGTCTTTCGAAGATAACGCCAGTGGCGGCGCCGCCGCTAACTTTGCGACGTCAGGAGGCCGAGCGTAGGCGTCTGTAGGGCCAGGTGCGCAGCACCCTTCGGCGTAGCCGAAGGCGCGAGATGTAGACTTGCGTAGCAAGTCGTAGGCCGCGCGGGCCCGGAAGGCGCCGTAGCGAGGGGACCCGTAGCGAAGCGGAGGGCCGGATGCAGGAGCA
>NZ_SMTE01000089.1 GCF_004357765.1 Pseudomonas putida
GCTTTATTATATTATTTTTTATGAGATAATTTATAGATTTTTATATATTAGAATTTTATATTATTGATTTTTTTTTTTTTTTTTTTTTTTATTTTTTTATTTATTTGTATATTTTTATTGTTTTATAATTAAATAAGATTTTTGTTTTTTTATGTTTTATAATAGTTTAGTTGTTATAATATATTTTTTTTTATATTTTTTTTTGTTTTGATTAGTTTTTTAGATTTAGATAATTTGAAGTGATGTGTTGGTTATTAGTTTTTTTTTAATTTATTTATATGATGAATTGGTTTATAAATTTGTTAAATTGGAATTGTTTTAAAAAATTAATGAGTTGTATATTAAGTATAGTAATATTATTAATATGAAATGATTTATTTTATTTTTTAGTTGATTCAATTTTATAAAATTGATTATTTTGGAGAAATAAAAATTGAGTAATTTTTTATTTTTTGTTTTTTAAAAAAAAATATAGTATATTTAAGATAAAATATAGTATATTTAAGATAAAGAATAATATATTTTTTTTTATTTAGAAAATATTTAAATTTTGATTTTTAAAATTTTATAAATAGTTTGAATTGTATAGTAATAATAATTGATTTTTGTTTGAATGGTTTGTAGAGGAATTTTATCTTTTTTGATTTATTTAATATGTGTAATTTTTTTTATTGAAAATGGAATTAATGAAAAAAAA
>NZ_SMTE01000090.1 GCF_004357765.1 Pseudomonas putida
AGCGGTCATTCCACAAGCGCCGCGTAGCAAATGCGGCGATTGAGTCTCGCTGCGGGTTGTCCTTCCCCGGCGCTTACGAATTCAGGCGCGGCACCACGTCCCAGTTGTGTACCATCAATGCTTCAAGCACATATCGAATGCTATAGAACAACGATATGTTTTGAGCGCGGGGGCACCCAGGAGAGTCCATGGCAGTGGCGAAGCAGCGCGAGATATTTCTCTCAGGCGGTGAAGGCGATCGCTATTTTCAACGTAACCACACATTTTATTCGAATGGCCGTTCTGCGGATACGCTTAGTACCGCAGCAGCTCTATACACCAAATATATAGGGCAAGGTGACCGGGTTCTGGAGGTGGGGAGCTCCTCCGGCGTGAATCTTGCCGCCATTTGTAAGGCGACAGGATGTCACGGCGTTGGTATCGATCCTTCGGCTGATGCGACTGCAGAAGGGCTGCGCTTATTCCCCGAGCTCGAGTTTCGCGTTGGCACTGCCGACAAGCTCGATTTTCCAGATCAGTCTCTCGATTTCATACTGTTCGGGTTCTGCCTGTATCTGGTTGATCGGGAGCACATCACGCGAGTGGTGGCAGAGGCTGATCGCTGCCTTCGTGACGGAGGTTGGATTGGCATTACCGACTTCATGCCTGATGTGCCGACAGCGCGGGCCTATGCTCACCACGCCGGAATTACGTC
>NZ_SMTE01000091.1 GCF_004357765.1 Pseudomonas putida
AATGGTAGAGTATTTGGTTTTTAAGAGTGATTTTATTTTTTATATATTTTTATGAAGTAATTGGTTTGTTTATATTATTGGTAGAGTTTGTAAAATTATGATTGATCTATAAAGGAATGAATGGAAAAAGTAGTATGTTGTATTGATGAAGAATTTTAAAAATATTTTATTTTTTTATAGGATTTGGTTAGAATTTTTGTTTGTGAATTTTTGGTTCGGAATAAAAAAATTTAGTTGGGTTTAATTAATAAAGGGATAGAGTTTGGTGATTTTAATTATAATAGGGAAATAAAAAGTAATGAGTTTTTATTTTTTTTATTTGAATGATTATTTTATTTAATTGTATGTTAAAAAGATATTAGTGTTTGATATGGGAAAAGTTTTTTTGGTGAATGGATTATTTATTTTTGTTATGAGTTTTAATTATATAGTTATTTTTTATTATATTTTTGGGTAGTGATAAATGTGTAAAAGAAAGAGTATATTGATAAAGATATTTTTTTTAAAATTAAAAGAGTGATTAGGTTGAAAAAAAATAAAGGATTTTTAATTAGTTTGTTATTTTAGAATAAAAATTAGGTGGAAAAGTGATTAGAGAGAGTTTGTTGATGATTTTTATTTGTTTTGTAGGTATATATATATATATTTATAATTGTTTGTTTTGATTATATTGTATTATGTATTATTTGATA
>NZ_SMTE01000092.1 GCF_004357765.1 Pseudomonas putida
ATTAAATTTATTGTATTTTAAATATGGTTGATTTAGTAAATTATTAAGATAAAATATTTATTTTTTATAAAAAAATGTATTTTGAAGATCAGATTCGTTTTTAAAACCGATTTAAAATTAATTTAAAATTAATTAAAAACTAATTCAATTCAAAATTAATTTTTTAAAATTAATTTAATTTTAAATTAATTTCTAAATCAATTTAATTATTTAAACATAAAACTAAATTAATTAAAATAATTAAAAAATATACTTAATAAAACAATTAACGAAACACAATAACTTAATTTCATAAAAACTTAGACATCACTTATTATAAAAAACAAAAACAAAAGCATATAATTATATAAATTTTAAAAAAAAAAATTAAAAAACAATATAAATACAATCTTTTACCCTATAATTTTATCAATTATACAAATAAAAAAAACTCATATATTTATAAATATAAATCCCTATTTCAAATAAAAAAAAACCAAATAATTTCTTCTAATTACAACACATATAAAAAAAAATTATTAAATATCATAAATAATCTCTTTATCAAAAATTATATATCAAAAAATACAATTCTAAATATAAAAAAAAATATATATAAAAAATATTTTAATTAAATAAAAATCAATAAAAAAATACTAAATCATTCCATATCAAATCCAAAATTTTAATTCTTTTCAAAATTTATGATAT
>NZ_SMTE01000093.1 GCF_004357765.1 Pseudomonas putida
ATTTTTATAAAATTTATAATTTTTATTTTTGTATTATATTGTTTAATGTGTTTATGGATAATTTTATTAATTTTATTTGTATGAATGGTTATTATGAAAATTTTTTAATTTTATTTTTTTAGAAGAAAAAAATAATGTTTATATTTTATTTTATAATAGAAAGATTAATTAGTTATTTTTTTTTTTATTGTTTTAAATATGTTAATATTAGTATTGATAGTATGTAAATGTAATTTGTTGTTTAAGTAATTTTTTAGAGTTTTTAGAGTTTTTTGTAAGGTTTGTTGTAAAATTTGTTGTTGGATTTGATTAATTATTTTTTGTTGTTTAAAATGAATGGTTTTGTTTTTGTAATTTTTTAATTGTTTCAAAGTTGTATAAATTGAATTAATTAAATTTAAGTTTTTTTGTTTGATTTTAGAATAGTTATTTATTTGAAAATGATTTGTTTTTGTTTTGATTTTTTTTAAGTGGGTTTGGGTTTTTTTTAGTTGTTTAATGGTTTTTTTTTGTAATTTTTTTGACAGTGATTTTTTTATTTATTATTAAAGTTTTTAAAATTGTATATAAAATTAATTTTATATATAGTTTTAAAGATTTTAATAGTGGATAAAAAAATTTATGGTTAATATATATATATATATAGAGTGTTTGATAAAGTGAAATGAAATAGAATAAAAAT
>NZ_SMTE01000094.1 GCF_004357765.1 Pseudomonas putida
TATTATTAGATTAGTTTATTTAATTTATGAGTTGATTAATAAGTTTGTTGATTTGGAATTATAGGATGAGTAGATGTTATAGATGATGAATTTATTTTTAAATTATGTTATTTTATTTTTTTTTTTATTTGTTTGTAATAATTTATTGATGAATTTTTAATTTTTAATTGTATTTTTTAAGTAGTATTTTTTTTTATTTTTTTTTTTTTTTTAAAAATGGAAATTTAGGGAAGTGTTTTATAAATAGATGTATAAAAATAATATATTTCATTTAGTTTTTATATGTTTATTATAATTAGTTATTTTGGTTTTTTATTAGTGGTTTTAATTATAATTTTATTTTTATTTATTGGTTTGAGTAAAATATGATTTATTTGATTTGTAATTTTGAGAGGAATAGTTAATTTTGGAATAAGATATTTTATAGTTTTTTATTGTGTTAATTTATAATTTTTGGGTGTTGAGATTTATGATTAATATAGATTAATGGTTAAGGATAGATATTATTTTTTTTTTTATTTTTTGAATAAATAAAAATGATTGAAGTTTTTTTATTTGGAATTGTGTTAGGTTTAATTTTTATTATTTTGGTTGGATTATTTGTAATTGTATATTTATAATATTGATGAGGTGATTAGTTGGATTTTTGATTAATTAATGTTTTTTTTTT
>NZ_SMTE01000095.1 GCF_004357765.1 Pseudomonas putida
AAAAGATTTGATAGAATCGTAATTTTAATTTGATTATATAGATACATAGAAAAAAAGAATATATAATAATAGAAGTAGGAATTATTGATAGAAATTTATTTAAAAATGAATTTTTAATTAATAGTAATAGTAATATAAAAGATTTTATTTAGAAGAGAATATTTATTATAATAGATTATATTTATATAGATATAATTTATTATAATAGATATTTTTTTTTAAATAAAATTTTTTATATTATTATTATTATTAATTAAGAATTTATTTTTGAATGAATTTTTATTAATAATTTTTATTTTTATTATTATATATTTTTTTTTTTTATGTATTTATATAATTGAATTGAAATTATGATTTTATTAAATTTTTTTATTTATTTTTTTTTTGGGAGAAGTTTGTTTATTTTTATAATTAGGATTTATATATATAATATATATTATTGTTAAGAGTAAGAGTGAATTTTTGGATTATTTAGATTAGATATTTTGATTTTAAAATTAAAAAAGGGATAGGAGATTAAAAATTGAAAAAAAAAAATAAAAATTGGGTTGTGTTATATATATAAAAGAGTATATAATAATGATGTATTTGATAAATTAAATATTATTGTTTAATAATAATAAATTATTTATTTTTTTATGTATTTTTTAAGTATATATATTATAAATTA
>NZ_SMTE01000096.1 GCF_004357765.1 Pseudomonas putida
AGTTCAACGACGC
Organism: Pseudomonas putida; assembly: GCF_004357765.1. GTDB lineage: Bacteria > Pseudomonadota > Gammaproteobacteria > Pseudomonadales > Pseudomonadaceae > Aquipseudomonas > Aquipseudomonas putida_U. Next base: position 14 of record NZ_SMTE01000096.1, read on the forward strand.
CGTACTGCGTCACCTCATCGTTCAGACCAAAAAGGCTGAAACGGCACCGTCGCCGATGATGAAGGAAGTCGCACGCGAAGAGGCCAAGAAGGCCGCCGCTCAGACCGAACAGGCCGCCTGATGCCGCGCGGTGCTGCGCAAGCCTGATCGCGCATCACCAGCATGAACGAAACCCTCGGGGACAACGCCATCAACCGCCTGCAGCTCGTCGCCACTCTGGTCGAGCGCGAGGTGATGCGATACACCCCAGCCGGCGTGCCGATCGTCAATTGTCTGCTGGCATACAGCGGGCAGGCGGTAGAAGCGCAGACAGTGCGGCAGATCGAGTTCTCGATGGAGGCACTGGCAGCCGGCAAGATGGCTTCCGTTCTAGATCGCATCGCTCCGGGCACCGTCCTGGATTGCGTGGGATTCCTGGCTCGCAAGCACCGCAGCAGTAAGGCACTGGTCTTTCACATCTCCGGATGTAACGTATTCGTAAAGGATTGAATCATGGCATTCATGAACAAGAAGCAGCGCGACGCGAAGAACAAGAAGCGCTTCCAGCAGCAAAACCCGTTGTTCAAGCGCAAGAAGTTCTGCCGCTTCACCGTGGCCGGCGTCGAGCAGATCGACTACAAGGATCTGGACACGCTCAAGGACTTCATCGG
>NZ_SMTE01000097.1 GCF_004357765.1 Pseudomonas putida
AAAAGAAAGTTTGAAAAAAGAGGAGGAAAAAAAAAAGGAAAATGAGGAAAGAAAATGTATAGAAATAGTAGAAGTTTGGGATAGTATTATATTTGTTTAAGTAATAAGAGGTATTTTATTAATAATTTAATTTATTTTTAGAAAATATATTTTATTATTTTTATTGATAATAATTAAAAATATTGTTTGTATATTATTTTTTTAATTTTTTGTTATTTTTTTTAGTTTTTTATATTATAATATAGAATAGAATATGAAAAAGAAAAAAAAGATTTTAAAGAAATATAATTAATATTTTTTAGAATAATTAAAAAGAATATTAAATTCAAATAAATTTTAGATAAAAAAAAAACTTAAAAAAAAAAATTTAAAATACAAAATCTAAAAACATATCTTTCCATAACACCAATAATAAATACTCTATAATTCAAAACTTTAACAAATCTCTTAATAAAAATCAATCATTTTTTTCCAAATACATTAATATTCCCTTTTTTTTCATTCTAATTATTAACACAAAAAGAAATAAAAAAAATTATAAATCCAATTAAATATTAAATATATATAATTAATATATAATTAATCTCCTCTTCTTTATTTCATCTTTTATTTCTTCTTTTTTTTACAATTATAATAAAATAAATTAA
>NZ_SMTE01000098.1 GCF_004357765.1 Pseudomonas putida
ATCCGCCTGCTCATGACAAGACCGTGACCGCAAAAGCGGCGCGATCCCACTGACGACTTAGGCCGCCTTCGGACGCTTCGCGCCGTACTTCGAACGCGCTTGCTTACGGTCCTTGACGCCTTGCAGGTCAAGGGAGCCGCGCACGATGTGGTAACGCACACCCGGCAAGTCCTTCACACGGCCGCCGCGGATCAGCACGACGCTGTGTTCTTGCAGGTTGTGGCCTTCACCGCCGATGTACGAAATGACTTCGAAACCGTTGGTCAGGCGCACCTTGGCGACCTTACGCAGTGCCGAGTTCGGCTTCTTCGGCGTCGTGGTGTACACGCGGGTGCACACGCCGCGACGCTGCGGGCAGTTCTCAAGTGCCGGGCTCTTGCTCTTCAGCTTTTCCGAGACGCGGGGCTTGCGAACCAGTTGATTGATGGTTGGCATTGTTCAATCCAGCTTGGTTTTTGAAAAATCGCCGGCTCACATAACGTGAACGCCTCATTTGTGAGGCGGACGGCGCAATCGGGTTTTATGGAAGTGGCGAGCAGAACGCTCTGAAGGGAGGACCTGCGGGAACAGATCAAGACCAAAGAGCGCGAGCCCGTCTGGTTTCAGATGCCTTGCACGGCATTTGCCGGGCACGGACGCGCGAAAC